>NZ_CP009247.1:1953114-2604152 GCF_001941485.1 Corynebacterium frankenforstense DSM 45800
AGCTGCAGGCGCGAGCCGAAGCGCGACTTCGCCCGGCGCACCCCCTTGGCCACCGAGCGCACGATGCCGTGGCCCCGGGTCAGCAGCACGATGACCCGGTCGGCCTCGGCGAAGTCGTAGGTGCGCAGCACCAGCGCCCGGTCGCGGAAACTCTCCCTGCGCACGACCCTCCTAGAAGCCCAGCCGGCCGAGCGCCTTCGGGTCGGACTGCCAGTTCTTCAGCACCTTGAAGCGCAGGTCCAGGTAGACGTTCTGGCCGAGCAGGTCGATGATGCCGCGCCGGGAGGTCGAGATGATCCGGCCCATGCGGCGGCCCTGCGGGCCCTCGATGATGCGGCGCTGGCCGGGGCGCTCGATGAAGATGACCGCGTGCACGTCGAGCACGCCCTCGCGCTCCTCGTCCGGCAGGATCTCGTCGACCTGGACGGCCACCGAGTGCGGCAGCTCGTCGCGCAGGCCGGACAGGGCGGCCTCGCGGATCAGCTCCGCGATGCGGGTCTCGGTGTCGTCGTCGGTGACGTGGTCGTCCGGGTAGAGCTTCGGGCCCTCCGGCAGCAGCCCGGTGATCACGTCGAGCAGCACGTCGAGCTGCACACCGTCCTTCGCGGAGACGGGCACGACCTCGCTCTCGCCGCCGAGCAGCTCGTGCAGTGCCAGCAGCTGGGCGCCGACGGCGTCGCGGGAGACCTTGTCGGTCTTGGTGACCACGCCGACGATCGGGGTGCGCGGCGCGGCGGCGCGCACGTTGTCCAGGATCCAGCGGTCGCCGGGGCCGATCTTCTCGTCGGCTGGGACCGTCAGCGCGATGACGTCGACGTCGGAGTAGGTCTCCTGGACCTGCGCGTTGAGGCGCTCGCCGAGCAGCGTGCGCGGGCGGTGCAGGCCCGGGGTGTCGACGAGGATGATCTGGGCGTCCGGGCGGTGGACGAGCCCGCGGATGGGGTGGCGGGTCGTCTCGGGCTGGTCGGCGGTGATGGCGATCTTCTCGCCGACCAGCGCGTTGGTCAGCGTCGACTTGCCGGTGTTCGGCCGGCCGACGAAGCTCAGGAAACCGGAGCGGAAGCCCTCGGGGGTGTCGGTGAAACTCACGCGGGCCAGTCTAACCGCCCCGGCCCCGGAGCTAGACCTCGCGGACCTCGAACTGCCCGCGCGGGTTCGCGAAGAAGTCCTGCGCGGCGACCAGCTCGAGCTCGCGGCTGTCGCGGTCGAAGGTCAGCTTGAGCAGGTCGAAGACGCTCGAGGCGGTCTTGGCCAGGGCGCCGGCCGCGTCGCGGCCGGGCACGTAGTGGCCGGTGAACAGCGCGGCGGTGACGTCGCCGGAGCCGTTGCGCTTGAACGGCAGGTACGGCGTCTGCACCAGGTAGCGCCCGGAGTCGTCGACGGCGAGCATCTCGACGGTGCCCTCGGGGCGGTCGGGGCGCTCGACGGAGGTGACCAGCACGGTCTTCGGGCCCATGGCGCGGGCGGCCTCGACGGCGTCCAGGGTGGACTCGAGGTCGGTGGCCTCGCGGCCGGTGAGGTAGCCCAGCTCGAACTGGTTCGGGGTGATCACGTCGGCCACCGGCACGACCTTGTCGCGCAGCAGCGGCGGGATGGCGTCGTCGACGTGGCAACCGGACTTCGCGTTGCCCATGACCGGGTCGCAGACGTAGAGCGCCTCCGGGTTGGCGGCGCGCACCTGCGCGGCGGCGTCGATGATGACGTCGGCGATGTCGGAGCCGCCCTGGTAGCCGGAGAGCACGGCGTCGACGTTGGCGAGCTCGCCGCGCTCGGCCACGCCCTTGACGACGGCGGCGACGTCGGCGGCGGGCAGCGCCGGGCCGCGCCACGCGCCGTAGCCGGTGTGGTTGGAGAAGTTGACGGTGTTGACGGGCCAGACCTCGTGGCCGAGGCGCTGGAGGGGGAAGACGGCCGCGGAGTTGCCCACGTGACCGTAGGCGACGGCGGACTGGATGGAGAGCACGTTCATGGCTTACATCGTGCCGTGCCGCCTTCCGCGCCGGTCACTCGGGGTCGGTTGCGTCCTCCGGGACGTCGAGGAGCTCGACGAGCACGTGGCGCACGCGCACGCGCCCGCGGCGGTCGTTGCCGCCCTCGGCGGTCAGCTTCATGCCGTCGACGGTGACGTGGCTGCCCGGCAGAGGCACGCGCCCGAGCTCAAAGGTGATCACGCCGGCGACGGTGTCGACCTCGTCGGTGATCTCGTCGTCGAACTCGCGGCGCTCGCCGGTCGCGTCGCGCACGCCGGAGGCCAGCTCCTCGAGCGACATGTGGGCGACCACGCGGAAGGTGCGGTCGTCGACGCGCTCGAAGGGGTCGTCGTCGGCGGCGTCGTACTCGTCGGCGATCTCGCCGACGATCTCCTCGAGGATGTCCTCCATGGAGACCATGCCGGCGATCACGCCGTACTCGTCGACGAGCATCGCCAGGTGATTCTGGTCGCGCTGCATCTGGTGCAGCAGCACGTCCAGCGGGGTGGAGTCGGGCACGAACTGGGCGGGGCGCACCACGTCGCGCACGAGCACGGAGCGCCCGCCGTCGGACATGTGGTACGTGCGCGCGACGAGGTCCTTGAGGTAGACCACGCCGACGATCTCGTCGATGCTCTCGCCGATGACGGGGATGCGCGAGTGGCCGGAGCGCACGCACAGGCTGGTCGCCTGGCCGGCGGTCTTGGTGTCCTCGATCCAGATCATCTCCGGGCGCGGCACCATGATCTGGCGGGCGATGGTGCCGGCCAGGTCGAAGACGTTCTGGATCATCCGGTGTTCCTCGACCTCGACGATCCCGTGCTCCTGGGCGATGTCGACCATCTCGCGCAGCTCGACCTCGGTGGCGTAGGGCCCGTCGCGGAAGCCGCGGCCCGGGGCCAGCAGGTTGCCCAGGCGGATCAGCAGGCGGGAGAAGGGCCCGAGGATCTTGTGCACGGCGCTGAGCACCACGGCGGTGCGCAGGCAGACCGAGTAGGGGTTCTTGCGGCCGACGGTGCGGGAGAAGACGCCGACGACGACGAAGCTGATCAGGGAGACGGCCAGGATCGCCGTGGTCAGCGCCCAGCCGGCCGAGTCGATCACGCCGAGCGCCAGTGCGGCGGCGAAGACGGCGGCGGTGGCGTCGAGGACGGTGCCCAGAAGCACCAGGATGTTGATGTGCTCGGCGCGGCGGTCGAGCACGCGCAGCAGCTTGCGGGCCCCGGGGCGCTCGTCCTCGACGAGCTGCTCGACGCGGGCGCGCGAGATGCTCGCCAGCGCCGACTCGGTGGTGCCCAGCAGGCCGGAGAGCAGCAGCGCCAGGACGGTGACTGCCGCGGAGATGAGCAGGCTCACCGGCTAGGCCTCCCCGTCCGCCCCGCCGTCGCGGCGGCGCGGCTCGGCGATGGGCGGCACGCCGCCGCCGGGGACCCTGCGGTCGAGCTCCTCGCGGTCGGCCGCGCTCGGGAAGGCGGCCGCGCCGGTCGGCTTGGGCGGGAACTCCGTCCCGCGGCGCTCGGCGTCGTCGTACCAGTCGGCCAGCAGCTCGTTCTGGAGGGCGAACATCTCGCGCTCCTCGTCGGCGGTGGCGTGGTCGTAGCCGAGCAGGTGCAGGCAGCCGTGGACGGTCAGCAGGGCCAGCTCGTGGTCGAGGCCGTAGCCGGCGACGTCGGCCTGGCGCTTGGCGAACTCGGGGCACAGCACGATGTCGCCGAGCATCGTCGGCCCGGGCGCGTCCGCGTCCGGGCGCCCGCCGACGGCGCCGGGGGTGGGCCCGTCCATGGGGAAGCTCATCACGTCGGTGGGCCCCTCCAGGTCGAGCCAGCGCACGTGCAGGTCCGCGATGGTGTCCTGGTCGACGAGGTAGATGCTCGCCTCGGCCTCCGGGTGGACGTCGAGCTCGCCGAGCGCGAAGGAGATCACGTCGATGAGCATCTCCTCGTTGACGCCGGGGTAGCCGGACTCGTTGAAGACCTCGATGGCCATTGGTCAGTTCTCCTTCTGCCCCGCGCCGCGTGCCGGGCGCTCCTGGCGGTCCTGGTCGAATCGGTCGTAGGCGTCGACGATGCGCCCGACCAGCGCGTGGCGCACGACGTCGTCGGCGGACAGCTCCGCGAAGTGGATGTCCGGCACCCCGCGCAGGATGCGGCGGACCTGGCGCAGGCCGGAGGCCTTGCCGCCGGGCAGGTCGACCTGCGTGATGTCGCCGGTGACCACCATCTTCGAGCCGAAGCCGAGGCGGGTCAGGAACATCTTCATCTGCTCGGCGGTGGTGTTCTGCGCCTCGTCGAGGATGACGAAGGCGTCGTTGAGGGTGCGCCCGCGCATGTAGGCCAGCGGGGCGACCTCGACCACGCCGGACTCCATGAGCTTGGGGATGGACTCCGGGTCCACCATGTCGCGCAGGGCGTCGTGCAGCGGGCGCAGGTACGGGTCGATCTTCTCGCCGAGGGTGCCGGGCAGGAAGCCCAGCTTCTCGCCGGCCTCGACGGCCGGGCGGGTCAGGATGATGCGGGAGACCTGGCGGGCCTTGAGCGCCTGGACGGCCTTGGCCATGGCCAGGTAGGTCTTGCCGGTGCCGGCTGGGCCGATGCCGAAGACCACCGTGTTCTCGTCGATGGCGTCGACGTAGTCCTTCTGGCCCATCGTCTTGGGCCGGATGGTCTTGCCGCGCCGGGAGACGATGTCCGAGCCGACCATCGCGGCGACGGACTCCGGGGACTCGGCGGTGACCAGGCGGACGGTGTGGCGCACGGTGTCGGGCGTGATGGCCTGGCCGCGCGCGGCGTGCGAGGCCAGCTCCGCGATGGCGCGCTTGGCGCGCTGCACCTCGTGGCCGGGGCCGGTCAGGGCGACCTCGCCGCCGCGGGCGAAGACGTCGCAGTCGATGAGGTTGGCCAGCACACGCAGGTTCGCGTCCCCCGGGCCGACGACCTGCGCGGCGACCGCCTCGTCGAGGCGGACGGTGCCGGTGATCACCGGCGTGCGGGCGGGCTTGGGTTGCTGCGGGTTATCTGGTGCTGTCACACGGGCTGATGTTACCAGCGGCCGGTCAGCGCCCCGACGGCCGCAAGTGCCAGTGCCCCGGCCGAGGACGCGCGCGCCACCTCCGGGCCCAGGCGCACCGGCTGCGCGCCGGCCTGGCGCAGCCTGCCCAGCTCGTCGTCGCCGATGCCGCCCTCGGGGCCCACCAGCAGCACCACGCGCGCGGCGTCGTCAAGCGGCAGTTCCCGCAACGGGCGGGTGGCGGACTCGTGCAGCACGGCCACGACGGTCTCCTCCCCCGCCTGCGCGAGATTGCCGACGAGTGCGTGCGTGTCCACCGGGCCGGAAAGGCGCGGCAGGCGCGCGCGACGCGCCTGCTTGCCCGCCTCCCGGGCGCGGTCGGCCCACTTGCCCAGGGCCTTCTCCGCCTTGCCGGGCTTGCCGCTCCAGCGCGCCACGCAGCGGTCGGCCTCCCAGGCGACGATCTCGTCGGCGCCGGCCTGGGTGAGCAGGTCGACGGCGAGGTCGGCGTGCGGGGACTTCGGGATCGCCTGCACGACGGTGACCTCGGGGACCGGTGCCGGGTCGACGCCGGCCTCCTCGACCTCGCAGACCAGCCGGTCCTTGCCGTGCACGGCGGTGACGAGCGCGCGCAGCCGGACCCCCGCGCCGTCGACGAGCTCGACGTGCTCGCCGGGGGTGATGCGCCGGACGGTGACGGCGTGGCGGCCCTCGGGGCCGGTCAGCTCGACGGTGCGCGGCGGCTCGCCGGCGAGCGGGGCGTCGAGCAGGAAGACGGGCAGCGACACGGCGGTCTCCTAGCGGCGGAAGCGGTTGCGCAGGCGGTCGAAGAAGGACTCCTCGCCGTCGCCCTCCTGGGTCACGCGCGCAGACTCACGCAGGCGGCCGCGGACCTGCTCGAGCAGGTCGCGGGTCTGGTCGTCGACGTCGGCCGGCACGACGACGTCGATGTGGGCGAGCATGTCGCCGTGGCCGTCGCTGCGCAGGCGCGGCATACCGCGGCCCTCGACGCGCACGCGCTCGCCGGGCTGGGTGCCGGCGGCGACGTCGATGGCGACGTCCTCGCCGTCCAGGCCGGTGACGCTGACCGAGCAGCCCAGCGCGGCGTCGACCATCGGCACGCGCACGGTGAAGTCCAGGTCGTCGCCGTCGCGGGTGAAGACGGGGTGGCGCCTGGTGGCGACCTCGACGTAGAGGTCACCGGCCGGGCCGCCGCCGTGGCCGACCTCGCCGGCGCCGGCCATGCGGATGCGCATGCCGTCGGCGATGCCCGCCGGGATGTTGACGGTGATGTCGCGGCGGGCGCGCACGCGGCCGCCGCCGTCGCACTTCGGGCACGGGTCCTCGATGACCTCACCGAAGCCCGAGCACTTCGGGCACGGCCGGGCGGTCATCACGTTGCCCAGGAAGGAGCGCTGCATCTCCTGGATCTCGCCGGCGCCGCCGCACTGGTCGCACTTGACGGGCTTGGCCTTGGAGGCCGAGCCGGTGCCCTCGCAGCGGTCGCAGAGCACGGCGGTGTCGACGGTGACCTCCTTGCGCAGGCCCGAGTAGGCCTCCTCGAGGGTGATCACCGTGCGCAGCAGGGCGTCGTTGCCCGGCTGGACGCGCGAGCGCGGGCCGCGGGTGCCGCCCTGGCCGAAGAAGGCCTCGAAGATGTCGCCGAGGCCGCCCCCGGCGCCGAAGCCGCCGAAGCCCCCGGCGCCGGCGCCCGCCTGGCCCTGCTCCATGGGGTCGCCGCCCATGTCTACGATGCGGCGCTTGTCCGGGTCCGTGAGCACCTCGTGCGCCACGGAGATCTCGCGGAACTTCTCCGCGGCCTCCTCGGAGGGGTTCACGTCCGGGTGGTACTTGCGGGCGAGCCTCCGGTAGGCCTTCTTGATCTCCTTGTCCGAGGCGGACTTGTCCACCCCGAGAATGGCGTAGTAATCGCGGGCCACAGTTGCAACAGATCCTTTACGAGAAACGGGTACAAACGTGCCGGTGTGACTACACCGGTCGATCAGACTGGCAAGTGTACTAGCAAGACGGGATCACTCACCGGTGAGGACGCGCGAGACGTAGCGCGCCACCGCGGCCACCCGGGCGATGGTGCCCGTGTAGTCCATGTAGGTCGGGCCGACCACGCCGAGCCCGCCGAGGGTCGCACCCTCCGCGCCGTAGCCGGCGGTGACCACCGAGGCGCCGCGCAGCTCCTCGTTCTCGATCTCGTCGCCGATGAGCACGCTGACGTTGCCCAGGTCCGGGACGTTGGCCAGCAGCCGCAGGATGACCACCTGCTCCTCGAGGGCGTCGAGGACGACCGGCAGCGTGTTGGAGACGGCCCCGGCCATGCGCGACAGGTTCGCGGTGCCGGCGAGGATGATGCGGTCGTTGGGCTGCTCGACGAGGGTCTCGATGAGCACCGTGGAGGCCCGGATGACGGCCTGGCGCACGTCGGCGGGCGCCTCGGCGGCCAGGTGGCCGAGCCGGGCGGAGGCCTCGGTGAGCGTGTAGCCGACCAGCGCGGAGTTGAGCAGGTCGCGCAGCCGCGCGACGTCCTCGTCGTCGACGGGCGCGTCGAGCTCGACGTTGCGCTGGTCGACCCGGCCGGTGTCCGTGATGAGCACGAGCAGCAGGCGCACCTGGCTGAGCGCGACGACCTCGCAGTGCTTGACGCGCGAGACGGTCAGGGTGGGCAGCTGGACCATCGCGGCCTGGCGGGTCAGCTGGCTGAGCAGCTGCACCGAGCGACGCAGCACGTCCTCGAGGTCCACGCCCTGCTCCAGGAAGGAGGAGATGGCCCGCCGCTCCGGCCCGGAGAGCGGCTTGACGTTGTGCAGCTGGTCGACGAACTGGCGGTAGCCCTTCTCCGTGGGGATGCGCCCGGAGCTGGCGTGCTGCTGCTGGATGTAGCCCTCGGACTCGAGGACGGCCATGTCGTTGCGGATCGTGGCCGAGGAGACGTCCAGCTTGTGGCGTTCCAGCAGCGCCTTGGAACCGACGGGCTCCTGTGAGGCGATGTAGTCGGCCACGATGGCGCGCAGCACCTCGCGGCGGCGGTCGTCGGTGGATAGTGCCATCCTCTCCGCGCCTCCTCTCGCTCGACGTCTTGTGCGGTCGCTGACGGTCTCCGCCGTCCCTTCGCACCCCGGAGTCTACGCGCCCGGCTCAGTCCTCCTCGGCGATGAGCAGGTCGGTGACGATGCCGTCGGCGAGCAGGCGCCCGGCGTCGGTGACCCGCAGGCGCCCGGCGACGGTCTCGAGCAGGCCGCGGGCCGTGAAGTCGGCGACGGCGGCGTCGGCACGCCCCGAGAGCCAGTCGCGCGGGATGCCCCGGGCCAGCCGCAGGCCCAGCATGATGCGCTCGGTGTGGCGGTCGGCCCTGGTCAGCGTCTCCCCGCCGGCCAGCGGCAGCCCGCCCCCGGCGACGGCACGCGCGTAGGTGGCCGGGTGCTTGACGTTGTGGAAGCGGGTGTCCACCACGTGCGAGTGGGCCCCGGGGCCCGCGCCCCACCAGTTGCCGTCGACCCAGTAGATCTCGTTGTGCCGGCACTCCCCGCCCGGGCGCGCCCAGTTGGAGACCTCGTACCAGGTGAGGCCGGCGTCGCGCAGGCGGGCGTCGATGAGCTCGTAGCGGGCGGCCAGCACGTCCTCGTCCGGGGCGGGCAGTAAGCCGCGGCGCACCTTGCGCGCCATGGCCGTGCCCTCCTCGACGATCAGGGAGTAGGCGGAGACGTGGTCGACCCCGGCGTCGAGCACGGCGTCGAGGGTGGCGCGCACGTCGTCGTCGGTCTCGGTGGGCGTGCCGTAGATCATGTCGAGGTTGACGTGCTCGAAGCCGGCCGCCAGTGCCTCGCGGGCGGCGGCGACCGGGCGGCCCGGGGTGTGGCGGCGCTGCAGGACCTGCAGGACGTGACCGGCGGCCGACTGCATGCCCAGCGAGACGCGGGTGAAGCCTGCCTCACGCAGCCCGGCGAAGAACTCCGGGGAGGTCGACTCGGGGTTGGACTCGGTGGTCACCTCGGCGTCCGGCGCCAGACCGAAGGAGCCGCGTACAGCGTCGAGGAGGCGGGTCAGCCCCTCGGCGCCGAGCATGCTCGGGGTGCCGCCGCCGACGAAGACGGTGTCCGCGGCGCGCAGCTGGCCGCGCCGCCCCATGAGTTCCGCGGCACGCTCGAGTTCGACGGCCAGCGCGTCGAGGTAGCTGCCCGGGGAAGCCGAGGTGCCCAGCTCACCGGGGGTGTAGGTGTTGAAGTCGCAGTAGCCGCAGCGCGTGGCGCAGAACGGCACGTGGACGTAGACGCCGAAGGGCGCGGCGGCGAACTCCGCGCGCGCCTCGGACGTGGCGGTCTCGGGCAGGGTGAAGGTCTCGGCGGGTGACTGGCGCATGGCCCGGCCAGTCTATCCGGCCGCGCCCCCGGTGCCGGAGGCGGCGCGACGGCGGGCGGCCACGCGGGCGACCACGGCGTCGATGCGGGCGCGCTCGGCCAGGAAGGCCGGCGGGTGGCTGCCGCGGCGGGCGCGGGCGTAGGCCGGGTAGGCCTCGGCGACGGTGGCGCACCAGCCCTCGACGGCGACGTGCACGTCGGCGGCGAGGCGGGCCAGGAAGTGCGGGTAGCTGAAGGAGTCGAGGTCGCGGGCGACGGTGTCCGTGCGCTCCAGCAGGTGCTCGACGAGGGCGGCCAGGTGCCCGGTGGTCGCGGTGGTGCGCCCGTCCAGGGCGGCGGCGAGCTCGGCGACGACCACGGGGCCGGTCAGCGGGTGGCCGGCGAGCAGGTCGGCGGCCGTGAGCTGGCCGGGGCCCTCCGCGGCGGGCGCGGCGGCCGGGCGGTCGAAGACGCTCAGGGTCCCGGAGCGCACCCCGGAGGTCAGCGCCTGGCGCAGGCCGACCAGTTCGCCGAGGACGACGCGGGAGTCCGCGCGGCCCTCGCCGGCGATGACGTCGAACTCGGCGAGGCAGTCGTGGACGAGCTCCACGTCGAAGTCCGCCACAGCCTCGGCGAGGTTCTCGATGTAGGAGGCGACCTCGTCACCGATGTCGTAGAGCTCCTGGGTGAGCTCGCGGTGGCGCAGCTCTGCCGCGAAACGCTGCATGACTACCTCGGTGCTCCTTTCCGACGGGATCCCCCGCCGTCCCCGCGCGGGAACTCTAACCTTGAAGTTCTCCTTGAGACTTCTGCCGACAGCCACAGACTCTATGGCAGTCCGCGGGGAAATTCCCGACGGCGCGCCGGGCGCCTAGCGGCGGTAGATCTTGTCGATCGCGTCCGCGTAGCGCTCGGTGACCACGTTGCGCTTGACCTTCAGCGTCGGGGTCAGCTCGTTCTGCTCCTCGGTCAGGTCGCGGTCGAGGATGTAGAACTTCTTGATGCCCTCGGCGTGGGAGACGGTCAGGTTCGCCTGGTTGATGGCGTCCTGGATCTCCGCGCGCAGCGCCGGGTCGGCGGCGACCTCGCGCACCGAGCGGTGCTCAGGGATGTTGTGGTCCATCTTCCAGCGGCCCAGCTCCTCGTCGTCGAGGGTGAGCAGCACGCCGATGAAGGGCTTGCCGTCGCCGACCACGAGCGCCTGGCTGATCAGCGGGTGGGAGCGCAGCATGTCCTCGAGCGGCGCCGGGGAGACGTTCTTGCCGCCGGCGGTGACGATGAGGTCCTTCTTGCGGCCGGTGATGAAGATGTAGCCGTCCTCGTCGATCTCACCGAGGTCGCCGGTGTTGTACCAGCCGTCCTCGAAGGATTTCTCCGTGGCCTCCGGGTTCTTCCAGTACTCCTTGAAGACCCAGGGGCCCTTGAAGAGGATCTCGCCGATGTCGTTGATCTTGACCGAGCCACCGCCGAGCGGGCGGCCCACGGAGCCGATCTTCTGGTCCTCGAAGTCGACGGAGGCGGCCGCGCAGGTCTCGGTCAGGCCGTAGCCCTCGAAGACGCCGAGGCCGATGCCGCGGAAGAAGTGCAGCAGCTCGCTGCCCATCGGCGAGCCGCCGGTGATGCAGTACTCCACGCGGCCGCCGACGGCCTCGTGGATCTTCTTGTAGACGAGCTTGTGGTACAGGCGGTGCTGGGCCTCCTGGTAGCGGTTGGGGCCCGCCGGGGTGTCCATGGCCTTGGAGTACTCGATGGCGGCCTGCTCGGCGCGGGCGAAGATCGCACGCCCGACGGGGCCCTTCTCCGCGGCCTGGGAGGCGGCGGCGTTGCGCACCTTCTCGAAGACGCGCGGGACACCGAGCAGCAGGTTCGGCCGGAAGCGGGCCAGCTGGACCTGCAGGGTGTGGGTGTCCGGCCAGTGCGACTGCAGGCAGCCGACGACCACGCAGGCCAGGGAGACCGCGCGCGCGAGCACGTGCGCCAGCGGCAGGTAGGTCAGCACGGACTTGCCCGGGGCCACGGCGTTGGCGGCGATCGGGTTGGTCAGCAGGGCGCGCACCTGGGAGAGCCAGTTGTAGTGGGTCTGCACGCAGCCCTTGGGGCGCCCGGTGGTGCCGGAGGTGTAGACGATCGAGGCGACGTCGGAGGAGCGGGTGTTCTCGATGCGCTCCCAGACCACGGCGTCCTCGAGGCCGCGGCCCTCGAACTTGAGGGTGTCCACGCCGGCGGAGTTGATCTCCACGATGCGGCGCAGCTGCGTCGGCGAGTCCACCAGGCGCGGGTTGCCCTCGGAGTCGAGGACGAGGTTGCGCATCATGTCGGTGTGCTCGCCGGTCTCGGTGACGGCGAAGACGGCGCCGGAGTCCTCGACGATCCACTGGATCTGCGCGGCCGAGGAGGACGGGTAGATCGGCACGAGCACGGCGCCGGCGGCCGAGATGGCGAAGTCCAGCAGCGACCACTCGTAGCGGGTGGCGGCCAGCAGGATCACGCGGTCGCCGGGCTCCACGCCGTTGGCGATAAGCCCCTTGGCCACCTCGAAGATCTCCTCGAGGAACTCCTCGGAGGTGACGTTGACCCACTCGTAGTTGTGCGGACGCAGGAAGCTGATGCCGTAGGGGCGGTCACGGACCTGGTCGATGAACGCGGTCAGGACGGTCTCGTTCGGCCCGACCTCGAATTCGGCCGGGGTGGAGAACTCACGCCCCGCGGACGCCACGGGCGCGGCGTCGGGGGTGTGGTCGTCCCGGGTGGTCGGCTGGTCGGCCTCGGTCACAGTGGTGCTCACTTTCCTCGCTCCATCGCTCTGGGGTGCATGTACGGGGTACCCCCGCGACGGCGAAACAGGACGGAAACATGAAGATTCCCTCACAATGTACCGCATCGCGGGGAGGCGCTATCTGCGGCTTCTTTCCCGAACATACGTGAGCCTCGGGACACATGTGCGCAAATCGGTGAATCAGTTCACAGCATCCGGCCCCCCGCGACTCCCCCACGCCGGGACAGGTGACACATCTGCATGTCAGAATGGGCTCCGTGACTTCCCGGGACCTCTTGCACGAGTTGGCCGACTCCTACGGCATCGCCACCACCTATGAGGGCAGCGGCGGCGAGCACGTCGTCGCCGGGGAGGCGACACTGACCGACCTCCTCGCCGCGATGGGCGTGGACACGGCGGACCCGGCCGCCGCCCTGGAGCACCGCCGCGACGAGCTGGCCTCCCGCCCGCTGCCGCCGACGGTCGTGGCCACCGAGGGCTTCCCCTACGTCTTCCCCGTGCACGTGCCCGACGGCTGGCCGGCCGAGGTCACGGTCGAGCTCGAGGACGGCGCGCGGCGGCCGGCCGCCCAGCGGGAGAACTGGACGCCGCCGCGCGAGGTCGACGGCACCGTCTGGGGCGAGGCGAGCTTCGAGGTCCCCGCCGACCTGCCGCAGGGCTGGCACCGCCTGCACCTGACCGCCGGAGACAACGGCGAGCTGACCGCCGAGGCCACGCTCGTGGTCACCCCGGAGCGCCTCAGCGGCGCCGCCGAGCTGGTCGAGCACCCGCGCGCCGGCGTGATGGCGCAGCTGTACTCGGTGCGCTCGCGCGAGTCCTGGGGCATCGGCGACTTCGCGGACCTCGGCGCACTGGCCGAGACCGTCGCCGCCGAGGGCTTCGACTACCTGCTGGTCAACCCGCTGCACGCGGCCGAGCCGGTGCCGCCGGTCGAGGACTCGCCCTACCTGCCGACCACCCGCCGCTACGTCAACCCGATCTACCTGCGCGTCGAGGACGTGCCCGAGTTCGGCCAGCTCGACGCCGAGCTGCGTGCCGACGTCGCGGAGATCGCCGAGGAGTTCCAGGCCGCCGACACCACGGCCGACATCCTGGAGCGCAACCCCGTCTTCGAGGCCAAGCTCGCCGTCCTGCGCGAGCTGCACGCCCTCGAGCCCACCGCCGGGCGCGCCGCCGCCTTCCGCGACTTCGTCGCCCGCGAGGGCGAGGGCCTGGTCGACTTCGCCCGCTGGTGCGCCGACCGCGAGTTCGACCCGTCCCGCTCCGCCGAGCGCGGCGCGCACGCGATGGACGAGCCGGGCGAGGACGAGTACCGCGACACCGTCGACTTCCACATGTGGCTGCAGTTCCTCTGCGACGAGCAGCTGGCCGCCGCCCAGGCCCGCGCCAGGGCCGCCGGCATGTCCGTCGGCGTGGTCGCCGACCTCGCCGTGGGCACGCACCCCGGAGGTGCCGACGCCGCGGTGCTCGCCGACGTGCTGGCCCCGCAGGCGTCCGTGGGCGCTCCCCCGGACGGCTACAACCAGCAGGGCCAGGACTGGTCCCAGCCGCCGTGGCACCCCGAGCGCCTCGCCGAGGCCGGCTACGCGCCCTGGCGCGACATGCTGCGCACCGTGCTGCGGCACGCCGGCGGCATCCGCGTCGACCACGTGCTCGGCCTGTTCCGCCTGTTCTGGATCCCGCGCGGCAAGCGCCCGGCCGACGGCGCCTACGTGCACTACGACTTCGAGGCCATGCTCGGCATCCTCGCGCTCGAGGCCGAGCGCGCCGGCGCCGTGGTCATCGGCGAGGACCTGGGCACCTTCGAGCGCTGGGTCCAGGAGGCCCTGGCCTACCGCGGCGTGCTGGGCACCTCGGTGCTCTGGTTCGAGGGCGAGCCCGAGGGCGGCGCTCCCCTGGCCCGCGAGCACTACCGCCGCCTCGCACTGGCCTCGGTGGGCACCCACGACCTGCCGCCGACGGCGGCCTACCTGGAGGGTGTGCACATCGACCTGCGCGACGAGCTGGGACTGCTGCTGCGCCCCGCCGAGGCCGAGCACGCCGAGGACCTCGCCTGGCAGAACCGGGTGCTCGACGCCGTGCGCGAGGCCGGCTGCTTCGAGGGCGACCCCGGCGAGTTCGCCGGGCGGCTGCGCGACGAGCGCGGCGACGCGGTCGCGCTCATCGAGGCGCTGACCCGCTTCATCGCCGGCACCGCCTCGGCGCTGACCTGCACCCAGCTGGTGGACATGGTCGGCGACCGGCGCACCCAGAACCAGCCGGGCACCACCGGCGACCTCTACCCCAACTGGCGCCTGCCGCTGTGCGACGGCGCGGGCGACCCCGTCCTCATCGAGGACCTCCCCCGGAACCCCATGTTCCGCCGCATCGCCGCCGCGGCTGTGCGGCGCTGACGCGGCGCACCCGTCAGAACAGGGAGAACACCCAGGCCACGACGACGATCACGAGCAGCAGCACCAGCGCCTTGGTCACCAGGGACTGCGGGTAGCGGCGCTTGCCGCGCGGCCGCGCCTGGTCCTCCTTGCGCAGCTGTTCGGGGTTGCCGTCCACCATCACTCACGTCCTTCCTCGTCGCGCCCGGGGGCACCCGCCCCCGTGGAACCACCACGGCGTCGGAAACCGACGGCCGCGACGTCGATCGCGCGCAAAAGCACGATCGCCGCCACCGCACACACGGGCAGCACCACCACCAGCAGCGCGAACAGCTGCACGGCGATGGGCGCCGACACCAGGGTCTGCGCGACCCAGTCATACACGGCGGTCACACCGCGACAGTCTAGCCTCCCCCGGTCACCGGATCTGTGACACGACCCCGGCCGTGCTTCTACCCTGGTGCCCATGAGCAACCGCCCCACTGAGGACACCGATCCCGGATACGTCGGCCGATTCACCCCCGCCCCCGACGCCGAACGCCCCGCCGCGCCCACCGTGGCCGGGGCCGTCGCCGAGGGCTCCCCCGCCCCGTCCGCGGCCGCCGCCCGCCCGCCGGTGGACGACGAGGGCTACCTCGTCGAGCACGAGGCCCGCGACTACGAGACCCCGGCGCCCGCGCCCGGTGAGGCGCCGTGGGAGCGCAAGGACCCCGAGTGGTACAAGACCGCCGTCTTCTACGAGGTGCTCGTGCGCTCCTTCTACGACCCGGAGGGCACCGGCTCGGGCACGCTCAAGGGCATGACGGCCAAGCTGGACTACATCAAGTGGCTCGGCGTGGACTGCATCTGGCTGCCGCCCTTCTACGACTCCCCGTTGCGCGACGGCGGCTACGACATCCGCAACTACCGCGAGATCCTGCCCGAGTTCGGCACCGTCGACGACTTCGTCGAGCTCGTCGACGCCGCCCACCAGCGCGGCATCCGCGTGATCACGGACCTGGCGGTCAACCACACCAGTGACACCCACGCCTGGTTCCAGGAGTCGCGCGCGAACCCGGACGGCCCCTACGGCGACTTCTACGTCTGGTCCGACGACCCGGAGCGCTACCCGGACGCGCGCATCATCTTCATCGACACCGAGGAGTCCAACTGGACCTGGGACCCGGTGCGCGGCCAGTACTTCTGGCACCGCTTCTTCTCCCACCAGCCGGACCTGAACTACGACAACCCCGAGGTCCAGGAGGCGATGCTCGACGTCATGCGCTTCTGGCTGGACCTCGGCCTCGACGGCTTCCGCCTGGACGCGGTGCCCTACCTCTTCGAGCGCGAGGGCACCAACGGCGAGAACCTGCCGGAGACCCACGCCTTCCTCAAGCGCGTGCGCGCCATGGTCGACGCCGAGTACCCCGGCCGGGTGCTCCTGGCCGAGGCCAACCAGATGCCCGAGGACGTCGTCGAGTACTTCGGCGACGGCCCGGACGGCGACGAGTTCCACATGGCCTTCCACTTCCCGGTCATGCCGCGCATCTTCATGGCCGTGCGCCAGGGCAAGGCCGCCCCGATCAAGGACATCCTGGCCGAGACCCCGGCGATCCCGAACTCCGCGCAGTGGGGCATCTTCCTGCGCAACCACGACGAGCTGACCCTCGAGATGGTCACCGAGGAGGAGCGCGCCTACATGTACGGCGAGTACGCGCGCGACCCGCGGATGAAGTCCAACGTGGGCATCCGCCGCCGGCTCGCCCCGCTGCTCGAGGGCGACCGCAACCAGCTCGAGCTGCTGCACGCGCTGCTGCTCTCCCTGCCGGGCTCGCCGGTGCTCTACTACGGCGACGAGATCGGCATGGGCGACAACATCTGGCTGGCCGACCGCGACGGCGTGCGCACCCCGATGCAGTGGTCCTCGGACCGCAACGGCGGCTTCTCCACCGCCGAGCCCGAGCGGCTCTACCTGCCCGTCGTCCAGAACGACCAGTACGGCTACGCCACGGTCAACGTGGACAACCAGATGAAGAAGTCGAACTCGCTGCTGCAGTGGGTGCGCAGCTACGTGCACATCCGCCAGCAGTACCCGGCCTTCGGCCTCGGCGACTTCCGCGCCCTGGACACCACCAACGAGGCCGTGCTCAGCTTCGTGCGCCGCTACCGCGACGAGACGCTGCTGTGCGTCAACAACCTCTCCGCCGTCCCGCAGGCCGTCGAGCTGGACCTGAGCGAGTTCGCCGGCCGGGTGCCGCGCGAGCTCTCCGGCGGCGCGGACTTCCCGCGGGTCACCGACCGCCCGTTCACGGTGACGCTCGCCCCGCACGGCTTCTTCTGGTTCGAGCTCGAGGAGCGCGCATGAGCTTCGAGTCCGACCTGGCCGCGGGGCTGGCCGCCGAGCGCTTCTACGGCGCCAAGACCGCGGGTGTCGACGCCGCGCGCGTCGAGCACGCCGCCGACTTCGACGGCGTGCGCGCCGCGGTGGTCGCCGCCCGCCACGGTGAGACGACCGAGCGCTACCAGATGCTTGTCGACGCCGCGGGCCACGACGTCCTGGGCGAACACGCCGATGCGTTGGGCGCCGCCCTGGCGGGCGGCCGCGCGCCGCTCGGCCGGCTGCACGGCGACGCCTCGGTGCTCGCCGGCCTGCACGGCCGCGCGCTCGGCCAGGAGCAGTCCAACTCGACGCTGATCTACTCCGACGAGACCGGCCCGAAGGTGGCGGTGAAGTTCTTCCGCAAGCTCGCCCCGGGCCTGAACCCGGAGATCGAGCTGCTCTCCGGCATCGGCGAGGTGCCGGCCGTCCCCCGCCTGCACGCCTGGGTCGACGCCGAGATCGACGGCGAGCCCCACGCCCTGGCCGTGGTCCAGGAGTTCATCGCCGACTCCCGCGACGGCTGGCTCGACGCCGTCGACGTCGCCGGCACGGGCACCTCCTTCGCCGGGCGCGCCCGGCTGCTGGGCGCGGCCACGCGCGAGGTCCACGAGGCGCTCGCCGGGACCTTCGGCACCACGGAGCTCAGCGGCGACGGCCTGGCCGGGCGCCTGGGCTCCCGTCTGGACTCGCTGGTCACCCAGGCCCCCGAGCTCGCCGACGTCGCCGACGAGGCCCGGCGGCGCTACGCGCGGCTCTCCGGGACCACCGGCACCGCCCACCGCGTCCACGGCGACCTGCACCTGGGCCAGGTGCTCTTCACGGGGGAGCGCTACGTGCTGCTCGACTTCGAGGGCGAGCCGGCCCGCCCGCTGGCCGAGCGCCGTCTGCCGGACAGCCCGGCGCGCGACCTGGCGGGGCTGATCCGCTCGATCGACTATGCGGCGCACTTCAACGCCTACTCGGGCCGGCCCGGCCCCACCGACCCGGCCCGCTGGGCCGCCGAGGCGACCGAGGCGCTGCTCGAGGGCTACGGCGCGCTCGACGCCCAGGCCGTGCCGGCCGGCTGGCTCGACGCCTACGTGCTGGACAAGGCCCTCTACGAGGTCGCCTACGAGGCCAACAACCGGCCCGACTGGGCCGGCATCCCGCGGGCCGCCGTCACCGGGATCCTCGGGTAGCGCCGTGGACACCACCGTCGAGAGCCCCCGGGCCCTCTACACCGGCACGCTGGCGGACGGCGCGCGCGTCTTCCACTCGGTGCCCTACTGCCGCTTCCCCGAGCCCTTCGGCCCGGCCGAGGAGCTGCCCAAGGAGCCGGCCGAACCCGCCGAGGTCGACGCGCGCCGGGCGCGACCCGAGGCCGTCGCCCTGACCCTGGCCGCCCCGGAGAGCGCGCGCTTCGGCTCGGATCTTCCCGTGGTCGTCTTCATCCACGGCGGGGCCTACCACGAGGGCTCCCACGAGGACTTCGACATGGGCGTCCTCGCCCGCCGCGGGGTCGTCGGGGTCTCGATCGACTACCGGCTCGACGCGCAGGGCTTCGTGCGCTTCCACGACGACGAGCCGGACCGCTACCGCGGCGTCGACGACTGCCTGACCGCCCTGAAGTGGCTGCAGCGCGAGATCGAGCATTTCGGCGGCGACCCGGGCAATATCACGCTGGCCGGGCAGTCCGCCGGCGCCGGCATCTGCCTGTGGCTGACGCGCACCGACCACTACCAGGGCCTCTTCCGACGGGTCTGGGCGCTCTCCCCGGCCTTCCCGCGGGTGCCCTTCGACAAGCGCAAGGGCACGCTGCGCCGCATCCAGGGCACCCCGGTGACCCGGCGCCACTTCACCCGGCGCCTCGAGCGGCACCCGCGCGCGCTGGCCCGCGGCATGCGCCGCTTCCGCTCGCGCTACTTCCACGACCTCGCGCTCGGCCCGGCGCCCTTCGACGCCCACGAGCTGGCCGAGGTGCCCGTCCTGGTCAGCTGCACCCGCGACGAGCTCTACAACGAGTCCACCACCGCCCGGATCGACCGCGCGGGATTCGGCGGATTCGCGGTGAAGGTGGCGCACGCGCTCTTCGGCCTGCAGGTCCCGGCGGGCAGCTACCTCGACGCGGTGGCCGGGACCGACCCGGACCGGCCGCTCGCCCGGCTCGCCGGCGACGCGATGATCCGGCGCTGGGCCGCCGAGACCGCCGAGCACGCCGCCGGGCCCGTCTGGCTGATGGAGCTGACGGGGACAAAGAACCAGCCGGCGGTGCACTGCGACGACCTGCCGCTGATCTTCGGGCCGGGCACCGGCCCCCAGGGCGGGCCCGAGGCCCACGGCGATCACCTGCTGGGTCTCCTGCTCGACTACGCGCGCACCGGCGAGCCGGGCTGGCCGGCCCACCGCCGCCCCGAGCGTCAGGCGGTGCGCATCGACCGGGACTCCGGTGAGCGCACCGGGGTCAGCGACCCGCTGCGTGCGGTGCGGCTGGCCTTCCAGCGTCCGCGCTGGCGCTGAGCCCGGTCACGCGCCCAGGGCGCGGCGCAGGCGGGCGTCGGAGAGCTCGTCGACCATCCACTCGGAGAACACCATCGGCGCGGCCCCGGCCGCGCGCACGACGTCGCCGGCGGTCAGCCACGCCATGGAGTCGACCTCCTCGGGACGCGGGGCGGGTGCCGCGGCGTCGTCGACGGTGAGGGTGAAGACCGGGCAGATCTCGTTCTCCACCACGCCCGAGGAGTCGACCGCGCGGTAGCGGAAGTCCGGCAGCACCAGCTGCGGGGCCCCCAGGCGCTCCGGCGCGAGCCCCAGCTCCTCGGCGGCGCGGCGCAGCACCGCGTCGGCGGTCTCTTCGCCGGGGCCGGGGTGGCCGCAGAAGCTGTTGGTCCACACGCCCGGCCAGGTCTTCTTGCTCAGCGCACGGCGGGTGAGCAGCACCCGGCCGTCCGGGTCGAGCAGCCAGGCGGAGAACGCGAAGTGCAGCGGGGTGTCCGCGGTGTGCACCTCGGACTTCAGCGCCGTGCCCGCGGGCTCGCCCGCGGCGTCGGCGAGGACGACGAGCTCCTCGCTCACAGCTGCCCCTCGAAGACGACGTTGCCCAGGGTGAACTTCGCCGAGGAGAGGTTGCCCGGCGAGACGTTGAACGGGTAGCGCAGGTTGGTCGTGGCCCCGGCGCCCAGCGGGCGGTCGAGGCCGTCCATGCCGGCCACGCCGGCGGCCTCGGCGTCCATC
This sequence comes from Corynebacterium frankenforstense DSM 45800, assembly GCF_001941485.1. Classification (NCBI taxonomy): domain Bacteria; kingdom Bacillati; phylum Actinomycetota; class Actinomycetes; order Mycobacteriales; family Corynebacteriaceae; genus Corynebacterium; species Corynebacterium frankenforstense. The sequence goes on from NZ_CP009247.1 coordinate 1,973,157, forward strand.
GGGTCGGCCGTGGAGCCGTCGGAGAGCTCGAGGGTGGGCTTCTCCAGCGCGTCCGGGGGCACGGGCACGTCGTTGAGGTTCTCCACCTCGACGGTGATGATCGAGCCGCCCGCCTGGCCGGAGACGGTGCCCTGCAGCGTGTAGCGCAGGTGCAGGCCCGGGTCCTCGACGTTGTCCTCGGTGGCGTTGACCTGTTTCTCGGCCGCCTCCTCGGGCACGAAGTCCGGGGTCTGGCTGGTGGTCACCGCCAGGCCCTCCTTCTCCGCGGCGTCCTCGTCGCCGCAGGCCGCCAGGCCCGTGCCGACGAGCACCACCACCGCGGCTGCCGCCGCCCTGCGCAGTGTGCCCGCGATCGTCTGGTTCGCCACGGTCTCGCTACCTTCCTGCCTGGTGTCCGGGATCTCAGCCGATTCTAGCGGGCCGCGGGATTAGGACGGCGCGCCGGTGCGTTGCACCCTGGGTATGTCCGTATCCGTGAGCACCCACCCCCGTCCCGTCCGTCCCCAGGGAGGCACCGAGCAACCGTGCACGCACTGACCCGCATCATCCGCAGCACCGGCGCGCTGTGGCCGTTCTACCTCGGGGTATTCATCACCTCGGTGGTCACGGCCGCGCTCTCGCTGGTCTCCCCGTTCCTGCTGCGCGAGGCCACCGACACCATCGTCGCCGCGCTCTCCGACGACGGCGACGTCACGCGCACCGTCGTGACCACCATCGTCTGGCTGGCCGTCGCGCTCTTCGGCGTGGACCTGGCGCGCACCCTGGCCACTAACGTCGGCGGCTACATCGGCGACGTGATGGCCGCCCGCATGCGCCAGGTGCTCTCCACCCGGTACTTCGCCAAGCTGCTGACCCTGCCGCAGCGCTACTTCGACACCCAGCGCACCGGCACCGTCATCGCCCGGCTGGACCGCTCGATCGCCTCGGTGACGCAGTTCCTGCAGTCCTTCGCCAACAACTTCTTCCCCACCCTGATCACCGTCGCCGCGGTGCTGACCGTCTCGGCGGTCTACTACTGGCCGCTGGCGCTCATGCTCGCCGCGCTCTTCCCCGTCTACATGTGGCTGACGGCCCTGACCAGCCGGCGCTGGCAGCGCATCGAGGCGGACAAGAACCACGAGATCGACGTCGCCGGCGGCCGCTTCGCCGAGGTCGTCGGCCAGGTCAAGGTGACCAAGTCCTTCGACGCCGAGCCCCGCGAGCTGCGCTCCTTCGCCGAGCGCTTCGACCGCACGGTGCGGCTGACGCGCACGCAGTCCTCCTTCTGGCACCGCATGGACTCGCTGCGCGGGGCGGCGATGAACGTGATCTTCCTGGGCATCTACCTGACGCTCTTCCTGCGCACCCTCCACGGGCACTTCTCGCTGGGCGACATGGTCATGCTGCTGCAGATGGTCAACATGGCCAAGCAGCCGGTCTTCATGATGAGCTGGATCGTCGACGCCGCCCAGCGCGCCATCGCCGGCTCGCGTGACTACTTCAACGTCATGTCCGAGCCCGTCGAGCCCACCGCCGAGCGCCAGCTCGTCGCGGCGGCCTCCGCCTCCGGGGTGCCGCTTCTCGACGTCGCGCCCACCGCCGCCCCGGCCCCGGCCGACGGCGCGGCCGTCGGCTTCGAGGACGTGTGGTTCTCCTACGAGGAGGGCTCCCCCGTGCTGCGCGACGTGACCTTCTCCGCCGCCCCGGGCGAGCGCATCGGCCTGGTGGGCGCCTCCGGCGGCGGCAAGTCGACCATCGTGAACCTGCTGCTGGGCCTCTACCGCGCGGACTCGGGGCGGGTCACCGTGGGCGGTCACGACGTCGCCGAGCTCTCGGCCGCCGAGCTGCGCGCCTCGGTGGGCGTGGTCTTCCAGGAGCCGAACCTGTTCTCCGGGACGATCCGCGAGAACATCGCCTACGGCCGGCCCGACGCCTCCGACGCCGAGATCGAGGCGGTGGCCCGGCGCGCCCACGCCCACGGCTTCATCACCGCCTTCGACGACGGCTACGACACCGTCATCGGCGAGCGCGGTCTGCGGCTCTCCGGCGGGCAGAAGCAGCGCATCGCCATCGCCCGCGCGATGCTCAAGGACGCGCCCGTCCTCGTCCTCGACGAGGCGACCTCCGCGCTGGACAACGCCTCCGAGCGCGCCGTGCAGGCCGGCCTCGAGGAGCTGATGCGCGAGCGCACCACGCTGGTCATCGCCCACCGCCTGTCCACCATCGCCGGGGTGGACACCCTGGTCACCCTCGACGAGGGCCGCGTCGACGAGGTCGGTTCCCCGGCGGAGCTGGCCCGCTCCGGCGGCATCTACGCGCAGCTGCTGGCGCTGACCGCCTCCGACTCGGCCGCCGACCGCGCCCGCCTGCGCGAGTTCGGCATCGGCACCGGCCGCCACGGGGAGGACGGGGAAGAAACCCCGGAGGCCGGGGAGGCCGCGGAATCCGGCGGGGAGACCGCCGGCGCGGGCGGGGACGCGGACTGAGCCGGAACGCCGCAGCCTCCGCCGGGGCCGCGGACACGGGCCGCCGGGACGCGGTTAGACTGCCAGGCATGCATGTTCCCGAGATCGGCGAGCTGCGCGCCCGCCAGACCCGCAAGTGGACCCAGTATCCCGACGACGTGCTGCCGGCGTGGATCGCGGAGTCCGACTTCGCCACCTGCGAGCCGGTCAAGCGGGTCATCCGCGAACGCGTCGAGGCGGAGTCCCTCGGCTACACCCCCGCCCACCACCGCCTCGGCGAGGCCCTGGCGGACTTCTACGACTGGCGCTTCGGCTGGCGCCCGGACCCGGAGCACGTGGTGCCCGTGGCCGACGTCGTCCGCGGCCTGCTGCTGGCCGTCGAGCACATGACCCGGCCCGGCTCCGCGGTCGTGGTGCCCGTGCCCGCCTACCCGCCCTTCCTGCAGATCCCGGCCACCGCCGGGCGCGAGAAGGTCGAGGTCGGCGCCTACGGCGGCATCGACCTGGCCGACGTCGAGGAGGCCTTCCGCGACGGCGCCGGCTCCATGCTGGTCTGCGCGCCGAACAACCCGCTGGGCTACACACTCTCCGAGGAGTTCCTCACCGAGCTGGTCGCGCTGGCCGACCGCTACGACGCCCGCCTGCTCGTCGACGAGATCCACGCCCCACTGGTCTACGACGGCAGGCACGTCGTCGCCGCCGGTCTCTCCGAGACCGCCGCGAAGGTCTGCGTGACCGTCACCGCCACGAGCAAGGCGTGGAACATCGCGGGCCTCAAGTGCGCCCAGATGATCCTGACCAACCCGGCCGACCGGCACGCCTGGCACACCATGACCGGCGTGGCCAAGGACGGCGTGGGCACCATGGGCATCTTCGCCGCCGAGGCCTGCTACGACGCCGGTCGGGAGTTCCTCGACGAGGAGGTCGCCCACCTGCGCGAGCAGCGCGACTGGCTGGTCGAGGCGCTGCCCGAGGCCGTGCCGGGGCTGAAGGTCCACCGCCCGCAGGCGACCTACCTGATGTGGCTGGACTTCCGCGACACCCCGATCTCGCAGGACCCGGCGGGCCTGCTCGTGCGCCACGGCAAGGTCGCGCTCAACGACGGCCGCGCCTTCGGCACCGGCGGGCCGGGGCACGCCCGCCTGAACTTCGCGACCTCGCGCGAGATCCTCGAGGAGGCCGTCGAGCGCATCGCCCGCGGCGTGGCCGCCTGCTCCTAGGCTCCCCTAGAAGAACCCGAGGACGTCGTCCTCGTCGTCCCCGCTCTCCGGGTCCCAGTGCTCGGTGGGCAGCTCGTGGATGTAGAAGGCCGTCTCCTGCTCGGGGTGGCCACCGGCCTTGGAGAGCACGGCGGCCGCGCCCGGGTTGTCGCGGCTGATGCGCCCGATGTGCAGCTGGTCGTAGCCGCCCTCGCGCAGCGAGGCGTAGAGCTCCCGGGTGACCAGGTTGAGCGCGCCGCCCAGCTGCGCGTCCGGGTGGGTCGCCTGCGCGATGAGCACCGCGTCGCGGGCCTCCCCGCGCAGCTTCGCGCGCACCAGGCGGGCCGTCGAGCGGTGGTCGATGCGCCCGTCGGAGGCGCGCAGCAGCACCGAGGGGTCCGGCATGGCCAGGCTGAAGCTGACGGTGCGCCCGTCGAAGGCGTCGTCGGCCATCACCAGCAGGTTCGGGTCGAGCAGCGGCTCGAGGCCGGCCAGCTTCTCGCCGAGGTACTCCCGGGAGAGCTTGGTGAAGTACGGCAGGTGACCGTAGGAGTCGTTGAGCACCCACAGCAGGTCCAGCGCCTCGGCGCGCACGCGGAAGCGCCCGGGGCGGCGCAGGCGCAGCCCCTTGGCACGCCAGTCGGACTCGGTGGGACGCACGGCGCGCTCGGCGGGGATCTTCGCGACGACGATACGCCAGGTGTCGGTGACGTGCCAGGCGCGGTAGTTCTCCTCCTCGAGGACCTGCGGCAGCCAGTCCGGGTTCCACGCGCCGGTCAAAAACGCCGGGCGGTCGAAGCCGGAGCGCAGCACGCCGCCGCCCATGTTCGGCAGCAGGGTGCACGGCCCGAAGACGTGGGTGGCGCCCACGCCGTGGGCCATCCGGGTGACCTGGCGGATCAGGGCCCTGGCCACCACCGGGTCGGCGGCGACGAAGGCGCCGAAGAGCTGGGCGCGCACGTGCTCGCCGAGGGCCTCGGGCCCGCGGGAGAGACGGCCGTTCAGCAGCGCCGACTGGTGGGTGACCATGCGCCCGACGGCCGCGCCGGTGCGGTCGCGGGCCAGCCACAGGCGCACGCCCGGCAGCACGGAGCGGCCCCGGTACCACTTGGTGACCTCGTCGGCGCGCACGGGCACGTCGTTCGTGGACCAGCCCTCCAGGCGACCGGGCAACGCGATGAATTCACGCAGCTCCGCACGCGAGTTGACCAGATGGACGGTCGGTCGGGCGCCGCGGGCGCCCGCAGCGGTCCCCTTCGAGTCAGCAGCCATGACCCCGATGGTAATGGACCACCCCGCCGGGGGTGCGAAAGAAATTATCAGTGGCCGAAGTTGTGTTGTAGCCCGGGTCACGTCGTATTCTGGTTCCCTATTCGACAGGAAAACCCCCATAGAAAGCACAGGGACCGCACATGAGCAACACTGCCCCGGCCCTCAAGGGCACGGCGAAGGGCATGACCTTCGGCGTGTTCATCGCGACGTCGTTCATGCTCTTCTCGATGTACTTCGGCGCAGGCAACCTGATCTTCCCGCCGATGCTCGGCCTCCAGGCCGGAGAGAGCTTCGCGCCGGCCATGTTCGGCTTCCTCATCGCCGGCGTGGCCCTGCCGGTGCTCGCGATCATCGCCATCGCGATCTCGGGCGCGAACATGCGCGACCTCGCCTCGCGCGGCGGCTACCTCTTCGGCCTGGTCTTCCCGGTCCTGGCCTACCTGTCCATCGGCGCGTTCTACGCGCTGCCCCGTACCGGCGCGGTGAGCTTCTCCACCGCCATCCAGCCGCTGACCGGCTGGGACTCCACGCTGGCCTCGGGAATCTTCAACTTCATCTTCTTCGGCATCGCGCTGGCGCTGGCCTACAACCCGACCTCCATCGTCAGCAAGCTGGGCAAGTTCCTCACCCCGGCGCTGCTGATCCTGCTGGTCGTCCTCATCGTCATCGCCGTGGCCAGGTTCGACGGCACCCCGGGCGCGCCCACCGAGGACTACGCCGACGCCCCGATGGCCGGCGGCCTCCTGCAGGGCTACCTGACGATGGACTCCATCGCCGGCCTGGCCTTCGGCATCGTCGTCATCTCCGCGCTGCGCTACAGCAAGATCCCCGAGGGCGCCGCCCGCGTGCGCGGCACCATCTGGTGCGGCATCGGCGCCGGCGTCCTGCTGGCCCTGATCTACCTGGGCCTGGGCTTCATCGGCACCGTCATCCCGGACGGCGACAAGTACGCCGACGGCGCCGAACTGCTCGCCGGCGCGTCCAACCTGACCATGGGCATGGCCGGCCAGATCATCTTCGGCCTGATCGTCCTGCTGGCCTGCATGACCACCGCCGTCGGCCTGATCGCCGCCACCAGCGAGTTCTTCGCCCTGCTGCTGCCGGGCGTGACCTACAAGGTCTGGGCCGTCCTCTTCGCCGTGATGTCCTTCGGCATGGCCACCATGGGCCTGGACACCGTGCTGGCCATCGCCGCCCCGGTCGTCTCCTTCATCTACCCGCCGGCGATCACCCTGATCCTGATCACCCTGATCGAGCCGCTGGTGCGCAGGAAGACCTCCTTCTACTGGACCTTCCGCCTGTCCCTGTGGGTCGCCGTGATCTGGTCCGCGATCACCGTCGCCATCGAGCTGGGCGTCACCTCGTTCTCCCCGGTCGTCGACTGGGCCCCGATGCAGGACCTCACCCTGGGCTGGGTCCTGCCCGTGGTCGTCGCCTTCGTCATCGGCGTGATCCTCGACTTCACCACCGACCACCCGCAGCCAAAGTCCGCCCTGGTCAAGGCCATGGAGGAAGAGGAGCAGGCCGATCAGGCCGGCGTCACGGCGCAGTAACGCGCACTGACGCGCGACGCCGCCACGCACGCGGCGTCGGAAATCGGATGGCGGCCGGGACTAATCCCGGCCGCTTTCGCGTTGCACGGGCCAGAGACCCCTGTAATCCGCGAGCGAAAGGTCCCCATGAACGTCCCGCTGTCCCTCATCGACTTCTGTACCATCCACGACGGCGAGCGCCCCGGCGACTCCATCGCCCGCTCGGTGCGGCTGGCCCGGGAGGCCGAGCGGCTGGGCTACTCGCGCATCTGGTACGCCGAGCACCACAACATGAGCACCATCAGCTCCTCGGCGCCCGCGGTGCTCATCGCGCACGTCGGCGCGCAGACCGAGAGGATCCGCCTCGGCGCCGGCGGCGTGATGCTGCCCAACCACTCCCCCTACGTCGTCGCCGAGCAGTTCGGCATGCTCGCCGAGATGTACCCGGGCCGCATCGACCTGGGTCTGGGCCGGGCACCGGGCACCGACCAGAACACGCTGGGCCGGGCGCTGCGCCGCGACCCGCGCGCCGCGGAGCACTTTCCCGACGACGTCGCGGAGCTGGCCGCCTACCTCTCCGGCGACTCGCTGATCCCCGGCGTGCAGGCGATGCCGGGCGCGGGCACGAACGTGCCGCTCTACATCCTGGGCTCCTCGATGTTCGGCGCGACGCTGGCGGCGAAGATGGGCCTGCCCTACTCCTTCGCCTCGCACTTCGCGCCGCGCCACCTCACGCAGGCGACCAGCTACTACCGGCAGAACTACCAGCCGTCCGAGCGCTACCCCGAGCCCTACGTCATCGCCGCGGTCAACGTCACCGCCGCCGACACCGTCGACGAGGCGCGCGCCGACTTCGAGCAGGTCGCCCGCGAGCGCGTGCGCAACATGGCCACCCGGGGACCCGCCGGGCGCCACATCAGCGAGGAGAACCTCGACGCGCTGGTCAACTCGCCGTCCGGCCAGCAGATCATCTCTATGCTGCAGTTCACCGCCGTCGGCGACGGCGCGGAGGTGCACCGCTACCTCGGTGAGTTCACCAAACTGGCCCAGGCCGACGAGCTTATGATCTCCCTGCAGTCGCCCACCGGTGAGAAGACCGACCGGGCCATGGAGATCCTCGCCGAGGCCTGGGGGCTCTAGCCCCGGGTCCTAGTCGTCCCACTCCTCGGCCGAGCGCGGGCGGGACTGCTCGATGAGGCGGTAGTTCTCGCCCGTCTCGAAGTCCTCGTCCTCGGCCGCGGAGAAGACCTCGCCGTCGACGAGGTAGTGGCCCTCCTCGTCGCGCTCGAGGATGGGCCGGTCCAGGGCGTTGCCCTCCTCGTCGTAGCCGGGCGCCGGGCGCGCCTCGTGCTCCTCGAGCTTCTCGGCGCTGTCGGTGACCTCCCACTGGCGGGTGCGCACGCGGCGCACCGACGCGGCGTCGTCGGTCATGCCCTTGACCAGGGCGTACATCATGACGAAGTTGGTCAGGAAGAACGGCAGGGCCACGATGATGGCGACCTCCTGCAGCGCCTCGATGCCGGACTCCGGGGAGATGACCAGCAGCGCGGCGGCCACCGCGCCGATCAGCGCGCCCCACATCACCCGGTACCAGGTGGGGGTCTTGTCCTCGGCACCGCTGGCGATCATGTCGTTGACCATCGCCGCCGAGTCGATCGAGGTGATGAAGAAGATCGCGATGATCGCCACGGCGAACGCGCTGACCAGGCCGGTCAGCGGGTAGGCGTCGAGCAGGTTGAACAGCGCGGCGGGCACGTTGCCCTCCTCGACGACCGGCTGGGTCAGCACGCCCGGGTCGCTGTTCTCCAGCTCGATGCCGGCGCGGCCGAAGATTCCGAACCAGATCACGGAGAACAGCGAGGGCACGGCCAGCGCGCCGAAGATGTACTCGCGCACAGTGCGCCCGCGGGAGATGCGGGCGATGAACATGCCGGCGAAGGGGGACCAGCAGATCGTCCAGGCCCAGTAGAAGACCGTCCACTTGCCCTGCCAGCCCGGGTTGTCGTTGAAGGAGTCGGTCCAGAACATGACCTCGGGCAGGCCGGTGACGTAGAGGCCGAAGGACTCGACGAGGAACTTGATCAGGGTCAGCGTCGGCCCGGCCAGCAGCACGAAGGCCATGAGCGCCATCGCGGCGCCGATGTTGATGTTGCTGAGGATCTTGACGCCGCGCTCCAGGCCGGTGGCCACGGACACGCAGCCGATCGCGGTGATGGTCACGACGATCAGCAGCTGCATCCAGGAGATCTCCGGCACGCCCCACAGCTGGTGCATGCCCGAGTTGATCTGCAGGGTGCCCAGGCCGACGGAGACGGCGATGCCGAAGGTGGTGCCCACGATGGCGAGCACGTCGATGAGCTTGCCGGGCAGGCCGTAGATCCTCCCGCCCAGCAGCGGGGCGAAGACGGAGGACAGGCGCGGGGGCAGCTTGCGCTTGTAGATGAAGTAGCCCAGCGCCAGGCCCGGCAGCACGAAGATGACCCACATGTGCAGGGCGAAGTGGTAGTAGGTGAACACGAACGCCTCGCGGATGGCGTCCTCGCTCATCGACTCGGCGTCGGCCATCGGCACGTTGTAGGCGTGGTTGAGCGGCTCGGCCACGCCCCAGAACATCAGCACCGCGCCGAGGCCGGCGGCGAAGAGCATGGAGAACCAGACCGGGAAGCTGTGCTCGGGCTCGTCCTCGTCGTCGCCGAGCTTGACGCGCCCGTAGCGCGAGAGCGCGATGCAGACCAGGAAGATGAAGGCGGCGGAGATGCCGCCGATGTACATCCAGCCCAGGTTGGACAGCAGCCAGTCGGAGGCCACGGCGAAGACGTCGCGGGCGGAGTCGCCGGCGATGATGGTCACGGCCACGAAGGCGACGACGAATCCGACGGCACCGAGGAAGACGACCGGGTCGGACTGCAGCCGGGCCAGCGGGCGGGCGGATGCGGCGGCCCGTTCACGGGCGCGCCCCGTCTGCTCCTCTCGTTGCCGCGAGTGTTCAGTTTCGGGGGTGGGAGGCATGTGTCAGCTTCCGTTCGACGGGCCCGTGCGGGCTCACATTTACTTTGTAGAGCATAGAGGTAGGCACCCCCGCGAGAAGATTTCGGTCCGGGAGCACGTTTCCGGGCATTCCCGGGCGGCCGCCGGCGCCTCAGGCCAGCAGCGCGCCGGCGACCATGATGACGGGCACGGCCAGCACGGTGGAGACCACGCCGGTGTCGCGGGCGAAGTCCTCGCCGACGCGGAAGCGCAGCGCGTAGGTGTAGACGTTCTGCGCGGTCGGCAGTGCCCCGAGCAGCACCGCGGTCTGGAGCGCCGGCCCGGTCATGCCGAAGACCAGCGCGCCGATCAGGCCCGCGACCACGGGCTGGACGACGGTCTTGGCCACCGCCGCGCACACGACCGGCGCGCCCGGGCGGGGCCAGTGCCCGTAGAGCGACATGCCGAAGACGACGAGCGCGAGCGGCACCGAGGCCCCGGCGAGCATGCCGACGGGCTCCTCGATCAGGGTGGGCACCGGCAGGCGGCCGGCGGCGAAGACGATGCCGGCGATCGCGGCCAGCAGCATCGGGTTCTTGAACGCGACGACGACGTTGCGCCACCACTTCGCGCCGGGCTCGTGCATCAGGTCGATGGCCGTCAGCGTGACCGGGGCGTAGAAGGCGATCTGGAAGAGCATCACGGGCACCACCGCGGCGGCGTCGCCGAGCACGTAGGCGGCCAGCGGGACGCCGAGGTTGCCGGCGTTGGCGTAGGAGGAGCCCAGCCCGGCGATGACGGCCTCGTCGCGGCGGAAGCCGAAGACCCAGCGGGCGAAGAGCCCGAAGCAGGCGCCCACCGCCAGCGCGGAGATCGCCGCCACGGCGAGGTGGGCGGAGAAGACCTCGGCGGGGTCGGTGTGGACGAGCTTGTCGAAGAGCAGCGCCGGGGTGGCGATCGCGTAGACGAAGGCGGCCAGCGCCCGCTGTCCCTGCGGCCCCAGCGTCCCGGTGCGCGCGAGCACCCAGCCCAACGCCATGACGACGAGGACGACGCCGAAGCCGGTCAGAACATTCGTCATCCGCGCTCCCCCGCCAGGCCGGCCTGCCCGAGGATCTCGAGGAGCACCTCGGCGATGTGCCGGGCGCGCACCCCGGTGCCCTGCTCGATCTGGGTGCGGCAGGAGAAGCCGTCGGCGATGACGGTGGTGTCCGCCGCGGCGGCCTCCCGCACCCGCGGGAAGAGCTCACGCTCGCCGAGGGCCATGGACAGCTCACCGTGACCCTTCTCGAAGCCCCAGTTGCCGGCCAGCCCGCAGCAGCCGGTCGAGATGGTCTCCTGCTCGACGCCGAGCGCAGCGAGCACGTCGGCGGCCTCCTGCGGATCGCCCAGGGAGCGCTCATGGCAGTGCACCTGCGTCAGGGCGCTGACCGCCGGTAGCCCGGAGACGTCGAGCGCGCCGTCGTCGACGAGCTCGCGGATGCGCGGGGCGACGGTCTGCGCGAAGGACCGGGTCTGCCGCGCCAGCCGCGCGATCTGCGGCGAAGCCGACAGCTCGGTGGACTCGTGCTCGAGCATGACGGTGCAGGACGGCTCCACACCGACGACGGTCAGCCCCTCATCGAGGTAGGGCTCGAGCACCTCGGCGCTGTGCTCGAGGACCTTCTTGGCCACGGTCAGCTGCCCCGTCGAGTGCCAGGTCAGCCCGCAGCACACGAATCCGTCGGGGATGATGACGTCGAAGCCGAGTGCCTCGAGCACGCGCACCGCCGCCTGCGCCGGCGCGGTGCCGAGTTGGTTGTTGAAGGAGTCCGGCCACAGCACCACCGTCTCGCGGTCGTCGCTTGACGACGCCGCGTCCGCCCGCCGTCGCTGCCACCGTTGCAGGTTTTCGTGGGCGAAGTGGATCAGCGGACGGGTGGTGTCCAGGCCCCCGGCGCGCGCCATGAGCTTGGAGACGACCGGGGCGTGCATGGCCCAGTCGACCATGCGCGGCACCAGGGGGATGCGGTGGGCGACTGCACCGAGCACCGGCAGCCAGCCCATCAGGTAGTGGGCCATGGGCCGGATGCGGTGGCGGTAGTGGTGGTGGAGGAACTCGGCCTTGTAGGTGGCCATGTCGACGTTGACGGGGCACTCGGAGGCGCAGGCCTTGCAGGACAGGCACAGATCGAGGGCCTCCTCGACCTCCTTGGAGCGCACGCCGTCGGGCAGTGCCTCGCCGCGGTACATCTCGGCGAGCAGGCGGGCACGCCCACGGGTGGAGTGGACCTCGTCGCCCGTGATCTGGAAGGAGGGGCACATCGCGTCGTCCTCGGAGCGGCAGGCGGACACACCGACGCACCGGTTGATCGCGGAGAGGAAGTCACCCTTGTCCGAGGTGAAGCGGTGCACCGGGGTGATGTCCAGGCCGCGCTGGGCGGGGTCCATGCGCAGGCCCTCGGTGACCTCGTCCGGATCGACGAGCACACCGGGGTTGCACACGCCCTCGGGGTCGAAGATCGCCTTGAACTCGGCGAAGAGGTCGAGCATCTCCTTCGAGTACATCTCCGGCAGCAGGCTGGAGCGGGCGCGGCCGTCGCCGTGCTCGCCGGAGAGCGAGCCGCCGAAGGAGGAGACCAGCTGCGCGGCCTCGTGCATGAAGTCACGGAAGGCGGCGACCCCCGCGGGCGTCGTGAAGTCGAAGCCGATGCGCACGTGCACGCAGCCCTCGCCGAAGTGGCCGAAGGGGATGCCGCGCAGGTGGTAACGGTCCATCAGGGCGTAGAGACCGCGCAGGTAGTCGGCGAGGTTCTCCGGCGGCACCGCGGAGTCCTCCCAGTTGGGCCAGGCCTCGCCGCCGTCGGGCAGGCGGGTGACGGTGCCGGCCGAGGACTCGCGGATGCGCCACAGCCCACGCATCTCGGTCGGGTCGCTGACGACGACGTGGTCGATGGTGGCCACGCTGCCGGCGACCTGCTCGGCCGCTGCGACGGCCTCCTCGACGGTGTCGCCGCCGGTCTCGCAGTAGAGCCAGCCACCGGCGGCCAGCCCCTTGCGCTCGCCGGGCAGGTTCTTGCCCGCGTTGGCCTGGCCCTGCTTGGAGCGCAGGGCGGCCAGCAGGTCGCCACCCATGCCCTCGATGGTGGCCACGCCGGGCTGGCGCAGCACAGGCGCGGCGGCAGCGGCGTCATAGACGGTCTCGAAGGCCAGCACGGCCAGCGCGCGGACCTTGGGCACCGGCACCAGGCGGACCTTCATCTTCGTGATCACGCCGAGGGTGCCCTCGGAGCCAGCGATCGCACGGGCGGGATTCTCGGCGAGGTGATGCAGCCCGTAGCCGGAGACCTGGCGCGGGAAGCGGCCCAACTCGGTGTCGATCAGCTCGGCGTTGTCGGCGTAAAGCGCGCGTAGCTTCGCGTCGATCTCCTCGTCGGAGCAGCCCTCGGGCCCGACGGTGACGGTGCGACCGTCGGCCAGCATCAGTTCCAGCGAGATCAGGTTGTCGGCCGCGGTGCCCCAGGCCACCGAGTGGGAGCCGCAGGCGTTGTTGGCCACCATGCCGCCGATGGTGCAGCGCGAGTGGGTCGACGGGTCCGGCCCGTAGGTCAGGCCGTGGGGCGCGGCGGCGCGGCGCAGCGCGTCGCAGACCACGCCGGGCTCGACGACGGCGGTGCGCGCCTCCGCGTCGAGCTCGAGGATGCGGTTGAAGTGCGCCGAAGTGTCGACGACGACGCCCTCGCCGATCGCATTGGCCGCGACCGAGGAGCCGCCGCCGCGGCCGGTGACCGACCAACCGCGCTCGCGGGCCACAGCGAGCACGTCGCGCAGATCCCCGACGCCGTGCGGCTCGGCGACAGCGGCGGGAATACGCCGGAAGAGCCCGGCGTCTGAGGAGTAGGCCACCCGCGTGGTCATGTCAGTGCGGAGTCCGGTGCGCGAACCCGCACCGTATACCGCGGGGTCGACGCGGTGGAACCGCAGGGTGTCTCCGGGCGTGGTCTTAGGAGTGGTCTGGTGCGGCATGAATCCCTTCCTCTGGCGCCTGCCTCGGATGCTCCGTTCCGGCAACATGTTACACGCTACTGTCCATAGTCCGTGCATAATGGGGCCATGCAGACGCCGAGCACCCTGACCGAACAGGTGATGGACACCGTCCGCGACAAGATCGTCGACGGGTCGATGTCCCCGGACACCTGGTACAGCGTCTACCAGCTCTCCGCCGAGCTCGGGGTCTCCCGCTCCCCCGTCCGCGACGCGCTGCTCCGCCTCGCGGAGGCCGGGCTGGTGAAGTTCACCCGCAACCGCGGCTTCCGCGTGGTGGAGACCCGCCCCGAGGACGTCGCGGAGATCTTCGGGCTACGCCTGGGCATCGAGCCCTTCGCCGCCTACCGCGCCGCGCTCTCGCGCACCCCCGAGCAACTGGCCGCCGCCGACGACCTGGTGGCGCGCATGTCCGCACTCGCGGCGGTGGACGAGGCCGGAGACACGAATGAGTCCGGCGCACTCGAGGACGCGTTCTTCACCGAGGACCGCAAACTGCACTCCCTGATCATGGACATGGGAGGCTCGCACCGCGGCGGCGCACTGGTTGAGACGCTGCGCACCCACACCCGCATCCTCGGCTCGAGTACGGCCGGCTCCTCACGCACGCTCGCCGACATCCTCGACGAGCACCGCCCTGTCCTCGAAGCCATCCGCAACGGTGACGCGGAGGCCGCACGGGCGACGATGCGCGAGCACCTGACCACCACCGGCAAGCTCCTGCTCCACCAGGCGCTCGGTGACGACACGACGCGCGCGACCGAGATCTGGTCGCGCTACGCCGCGGGGCTCTGATTCCCGGGAGGTTCTAGTCCTCCGGGTCGACGTCGCCCGGGCCGCGCAGACGGCGGTGCTCCGGCTGGTACTTCAGGCCGAAGGCGCACAGCGCGCACAAGGTCGAAGCCGCGAAGGCCCAGGGGCCGAGCCCTTCGGAGAGCCCGACGACCACGGACCCGGAGCCGAAAAACACTCCGACGAGCTGACCGAGCACAATCACGGCGCCCAGCAGCAGGAAGGCCGCGAGGAAAAAGAAGAACAGGGTCTTCACGCCGAGAAACAACTTGCTCACGATGCAGTCCTCTCAGATTCTCTCTGTCTCTGTTTTTCTATGTCTGTGTCTCTGTCTTCCGGGGGCCGCGGCACCGGAGCGCAGCGGCCATCCGGTCAGCCGGGGATGTAGACCGGCAGCCAGCCCATGCCGGCGATCCAGGCCAGCAGGAGCATCGGGACCACGAAGTAGACGATGAGCGGGACGAACATCTTCGTCGGGTTCGCCTCCGCGATGGCCGCCGAGAGGTAGATCGGCGCACCGACGGGCGGGGAGGCACCCTCGGTGGAGGTGCACAGCAGCACGACGATGATCGCCAGCGTCGGGTCGGCCCCGACGGCGGTCAGCGCGGCCACGGCGGGAGCGCCGATCGCGGCGGCCGTCGCCGTCGAGGACAGCGGGGTGGCCACGACGATGACCAGGGCGCAGACCAGGGCGACCATGAGCGCGCGCGGCAGATCCAGCGAGTCCAACCAGCCGGAGAGCTGCGGGCCCACGTCGAGCGACTCCATGACCTTGGCCGCGGCCAGCGCGGAGAACAGCGAGATGCCCACAGTGGCGAACTGCGGGGCGTCGCGGAGCAGCTGGACCCGGAAGTGTGCGTTGTTCTGCCGGATCCGGTTGGCACCCTCGAGCAGCGCGATGATGGTGATCAGGATCGGCACCCACACGATGATGGAGATGGCCTTCACGCCGTCGCCGCCGATGCGGGCGTCGGACTTGAGCCACTCCGCCAGCGGGCCGATGGTCAGCACGACCGGGATGATTATGCCGATGAAGATCAGCGGCGAGCGCCACCCGGCGCGCATGGCGTCGGCGAAGGAGGAGCGGTCGGACTTCGGGGTGGCCGGCACCTTGTCCATGCGCGTCCACGCGAAGACCAGCAGCATGCGGTAGAGCACGGCCCAGCCACCGGCGCAGGCCAGGGCGACGTAGGTCGACGAAGCGGACGCCCCGGCCGCGGCGGGCAGGGCGAGGATGATGAACATCGTGGAGTTCGGCGGCAGTGCGACGCCCAGTCCGGAGTTGCCGGCCAGCAGCGTCGCCGCGCGCTCCTTGGACCAGCCGGTCTGCTTCATCCAGGGGATGGTCACCGAACCGACGGTGGCTGCGTTGCCCGCGGTGTTGCCGGCGATCAGGCCGATCATCGCGGAGCCAAGCGTCGAGACGTAGGCCGCACCGCCACGCAGGCGACCGAAGATCGAGTTGAGGATGGAGATCAGCCGGTCGATCAGGCCCGTCGACTGGACGATGATGCCCATGAAGACGAAGGCCATACCGGCGAAGGTGACCTCGGACTGGGCGGCCTCGACGACACTGTCCCACAGCAGGCGGGGCGCGTCGGTGCCACCGAATAACGAGATGGCCAGCAGAGCGGCGAGCAGTGACTCGGCGATGTCGCGTTTGAACCCGACATTGAGCACCACCGTGACCGCGATGAAGACCAGAAGGGCGAGGATACCCATCGTTGCTCCTCATGTTCGTCGGGAAACGTGGTGTCGGTCACGTTAGCATGTTACGTGCTACATCTACTACGCGGCGTCCCCATGGCCACCCCCGTCACGGGGTTTTTGCCCCCGCCCACCGCCGGGGCCAGAATATCCAGGTAACTGCCAGACAACCGTGAGCGTCCCTCGCCCACGCCCCAGGCCAGGAGAACTGAAACCCCCGTGACCACCGCGACCGACACCCCAGTGCATCCCGTCGACCGGGTGCCCGCCCCGCCCAAGCTCGCGGCCCTGGGCCTGCAGCACGTCCTCGCCTTCTACGCCGGCGCCGTCATCGTGCCGCTGCTCATCGCCTCCTCGCTGAAGCTGGACACGGCCACCACCGTCCACCTGATCAACGCGGACCTGCTGACCTGCGGCCTGGCCACGATCATCCAGTCGGTGGGCATCGGCCGGCACGTCGGCGTGCGCCTGCCCATCGTCCAGGGCGTGACCACCACGGCCGTCGCGCCGATCATCGCGGTCGGCCTCGGCGCGACCGACGGCGCGGGCGGCACCGCCGCACTGCCGACCATCTACGGCGCCGTCATCGTCGCCGGCGTCTTCACCTTCCTGGTCACCCCGGTCTTCGCCCGGCTGCTGAAGTACTTCCCGCCCGTGGTCACCGGCACCGTGCTGCTGGTGATGGGCACCTCGCTGCTGGCCGTCTCGACCAACGACTTCGTCAACTACGCCGAGGGCACCCCCGCCGGCCGCGACCTGGCCTACGCCTTCGGCACCCTGCTGATCATCGTGCTCGCCCAGCGCTTCCTGCGCGGCTTCCTGGGCACCCTGTCCATCCTCATCGGCCTGGTCACCGGCACCGTCGTCGCGCTCGTCCTGGGCGACGCGAACCTCGACGCCGTCGGCGACGCGGGCGTCTTCGGCATCACCACCCCGTTCTACTTCGGTGTCCCCCGCTTCGACCTGATGGCCTGCCTGGCGCTGATCATCGTCATGATCATCACGATGGTGGAGACCACCGGCGACGTCTTCGCCACCGGCGAGATCGTCGGCCGCCGCACCCGCCGCGAGGACGTCGCCCGCGCCATCCGCGCCGACGGCATCTCCACCACCCTCGGCGGCGTGCTCAACTCCTTCCCGTACACCTGCTTCGCGCAGAACGTCGGCCTGGTCCGCATCACCGGCGTGAAGTCGCGCTGGGTGGCCGCCGCCGCGGCCGGCTTCATGATCGTGCTCGGCCTGCTGCCCAAGGCCGGCGCCGTGGTCGCCTCCATCCCCGCCCCGGTGCTCGGCGCGGCGTCGCTGATGCTCTTCGCCAACGTCGCCTGGGTCGGCATGCAGACCATCGGCAAGGCCGACATGTCGGACAACCGCAACTCGGTGATCGTGACCACCGCCCTCGGCCTGGCCATGCTCATCACCTTCCGCCCGGACGTCGCCGAGGTGCTGCCCACCTGGGCGCAGACCTTCTTCTCCTCGGGCATGTCCACCGGCGCGATCACGGCGATCCTGCTCAACCTCCTCTTCTTCCACGTCGGCAACCAGTCCGGCGGCGAGGTCGCCCGCGGCCACTCGCTCGCGGAGGTCAACGAGTTCAGCCGCGAGGAGTTCGTCGAGGCCTTCAAGCCGCTGTTCAACAACCGCGTCTGGCCGCTCGAGGTCACCTGGGAGTCCCGCCCCTTCGAGTCCGTCGACACGCTGCGCGAGGCCGTCCAGGTCGCCGTGCTCTCCGCCGACCCGGCCCGCCGCGAGGAGCTCATCCACGACTACCCGGACATGGCCGAGCTGCTGCTCGTCGACGACGACGAGGCCGCGCAGATCTCCCGCGACCGCGGTTCGCTGGCCCTGGGCGACATCGACGACGTCGACGCCGAGCGCCTGCGCCGCATCTCCGCCGAGTACCGCGAGCGCTTCCACATGCCCTTCGTCGCCTTCCTGGACACCACCGACAGCGTCGACGACGTCGTGCGCGACGGCGTGCGCCGCCTGGCCAACTCCGACGAGCAGGAGCACCGCGTTGCACTCAGCCAGATCGTCGAGATCGCCGGCGACCGCTTCGACATGCTGCTCGCCGACGCCAACCCGGTGCGCTCCTCCTGGGAGCGCAAGTTCACCGAGCTGGACTGACCCCGGTACCGCTGAACCCCGTACTACCTGGCCCGGCGGCGAGCGGCGCGCCCTATAATCCCGTGACATGCACGGTATTGATGCTCGACGGGTGCGCACCCGCCACCTCGCCCAGGCCAAGGCCCAGGGCACAAAGATCACTGCCCTGACCAGTTATGACGCCCTGACGGCCGCCATCTTCGACGAGGCGGGCATCGACCTGCTCCTCGTCGGCGACTCGGCGGCCAACGTCGTACTCGGCCAGGACTCCACGCTGGGGATCACGCTCGACGAGATGATCACCATGGCGCGCGCCGTCGCCGGCGCCGCGAAGCGCGCGTTCGTCGTCTGCGACCTGCCCTTCGGCAGCTACGAGGAGTCCGACGCCCAGGCCGTCGCCTCCTCGGTGCGCCTGATGAAGGAGGCCGGCGTCGCCGCCGTCAAGATCGAGGGCGGCGTCGAGATGGCCCCGACCATCCGCCGCATCGTCGACGCCGGCATCCCCGTCGTCGCCCACATCGGCTACACCCCGCAGTCCGAGCACGCCCTCGGCGGCCACGTCGTGCAGGGACGCGGCGACGCCGCCGAGCGGTTGCTTGCCGACGCCGCGGCGGTCGCCGAGGCGGGTGCGTGCGCCGTGGTGCTGGAGATGGTGCCCGCCGAGCTCGCCGCCCGGGTGACCGCCGAGGTCGCCGTCCCGACCATCGGCATCGGCGCCGGCGCCGGCTGCGACGGCCAGATCCTGGTCTGGACCGACGCCTTCGGCCTGGGCCGCGGCCGCGCCCCGCGCTTCGTGCGCCGCTTCGCGCAGCTCGGCGAGGACCTGCTCGCCGCCGCGCGCACCTACGCCGACGAGGTGGAGGCCGGTACCTTCCCGGCCGCCGCCGAGAGCTTCGGGGATTCGAAGGAGCGGGACAAGTGAGCCCCGTCGTCACCCGCACCCCCGAGGAGCTGCGCGCCGCGCTCGCCGGACTCGACGGCACCGTGGGCCTGGTGCCCACCATGGGTGCCCTGCACTCGGGCCACGCCTCGCTCGTGGCGAAGGCCGCGGAGGAGAACGACCACGTCGTCGTCAGCGTCTTCGTCAACCCGCTGCAGTTCACCGACCTCGGCGACTGCGACGACTACCGCGACTACCCGCACGACGTCGACAAGGACGTCGCGTTCCTCTCCGACAAGGGCGTCGACGTCGTCTTCGCCCCGGAGGCGGAGGCGATGTACCCGCAGGGCGTGCCCGAGGTGTGGGTGCGCACCGGCCGGATGGGCGAGGTGCTCGAGGGCGCCTGGCGCCCCGGCCACTTCGACGGCGTGGCCACCGTGGTGACCAAGCTGCTCAGCCTCGTCCGCCCGGCGCGCGTCTACTTCGGCCAGAAGGACGCCCAGCAGCTGATGATCGTCCGCCGCATGGTCTCCGACCTGAACCTGGGCCCGGAGGTCCGCGCGGTGCCGATCGTGCGCGCCGCCGACGGTCTGGCCGAGTCCAGCCGCAACCAGCACCTCTCCCCCGAGGCCCGCTCCCGGGCCCTGGCCCTGCCGCGCGCGCTCGCCGCGATCGCGGACGGTACCGACCTGGAGACCGCCCGCGCCGAGCTGGCCGCCGCCGAGGGCGTGGAGCTGGACTACCTCGAGATCGTCGACCCGGCGACCTTCACCGCCGATCCCGAGGGCACCCTCGCCCTCGGCGCGATCCGCGTGGGCGGCACCCGCCTGATCGACAACCGCCTGCTCGGGTAGCCGCCGTGGTCGTCCTCGCGCTCGACCTCGGCACCTCCGGGGCGAAGGCCGCGCTCGTCGACGGCCGCGTGCTCACCGCCGCCCGGCACCCCTACCCCACCGACACGGCTCCCGACGGGCGCAGCGAGCAGGACCCGGACGACTGGCTCGCCGCCGCCCGCGCGGCGGTCACCGAGGTGCTCGCCGCCGGGCCGGCGCCTGAGCGCATGGCGCTGACCGGCCAGATGCAGGACGTCATCTGCCTCGACGCCGCCGGCCGGCCGCTGGGCCCCGCCGTCCTCTACGACGACACCCGCGCCGAGCCGCAGGCCCGCGCCCTCGCCGCCGAGCTGCCCGACTGGGCCGCCGTGACCGGCAACGAGCAGAACGCGACCAGCTCCGCGGCCGTCCTGCGCCGCCTGCGCGAGACCGGCGATCCGCGCGCCGCGGCGGCCACCGTCCTCTTCTCCCCCGCCGGATACCTGGCCCACGAGCTGGGCTGCCCGGCAGCGGTCGACTCCACCACCGCCTCGACGACGGGGCTGATGGACCTCGACGCCCGCGCCTGGTCACCGGCGGTCTGCGCGGCCGCCGGCGTCGACCCCGCCACCCTCCCGGCCATCGCCGACGGCCCCCTCGGCACCACCGCGGCCGAGCTCCTGGGCCTGCCCGCCGGCCTCCCCGTCGACCTCGCCCCCGGCGACGCGGCCGCCACCACCGCCGGGGTGGTCGGACTCACGCCGGGCGACGACTACGTCTACCTGGGCACCAGCGGGTGGCACGCGCGCGTCGTCAAGCGACAGACCACGCAACCCGGGCTCGTGCACCGCCTGGCCGCCGGCGACGCCGAGCTGCGCATCGCCGCGCTCACCAGCGCGGGCGCAACCGCCGCCTGGGCGCGCCGCGCCTTCCTCGCCGACGCCACGCCGGAGGACGCCGACCGGCTGCTGACCGGGCGCCCGCGCGGGTTCACCGGGGTGCTCGCGCTGCCCAGCCTGCACGGCGAGCGCTTCCCCGTGCGCGACGCCGGGCTCGGCGCCGCGCTGGTCGGCGTGCACGAGGACCACGGGCCCGCCGAGCTCTACGCCGCCGTGCTCGAGGGCGTGGCCCTCGCCCTGTCGCACTCCGGCCTGGACTCCGACGCCGTGCTGCCGGTCACCGGCGGCGGCTCGCACTCGCGGCCCTGGCTGGAGATCCTCGCCGACGTCACCGGCCGCCCCGTGCGCGCCGTCAGCGGTACCGACGCCGCGCTGCTCGGCGCCGCCGGCTGCACCGCCGCGGCCGAGGGCGAGGTCATCGCGCCCGACCCGGCCGCCGTGGCCTCCTACCGCGGGGTGCGCGCCCGCCACCGTCACCTCTACGACGTCCTCGGCGAACTCGGCTGACAGCGCGCCGGCCGCGCGCGTGCCATATCGTGGTGGGGTAATCGCCCGCGCGCCGCGGGTGACCCCGAAACGGAAAGGTGGTCGCACCGTGGCCGGCGGACTCGCAGCCCTCCTCGACGACATCTCCGTCATCGCGCGCAACGCCGCGGCCCAGGCCGACGACGTCGCTGCGGCGGCGGGCAAGACCAGTTCCCGCGCGGCGGCCGTCGTCGTCGACGACGCCGCGGTGACCCCGGGCTACCTCCAGGGCGCCTCCCCGGCGCGCGAGCTGCCGATGATCTGGCGGATCACCAAGGGCTCCCTGGTCAACAAGATCGTCATCATCCTGCCCATCGCCCTGCTGCTCAGCTGGATCGCGCCCTGGGCGCTCACCCCGATCCTCATGTGCGGCGGCACCTACCTCGCCTTCGAGGGCGCGGAGAAGATCTGGGAGTACCTGCTGGGCAAGGGCCACGGCGGGGCCAGCCACCACGACGAGGGCGGCCGCAGCGAGGACGAGGTGGTCAAGGCCGCCATCCGCACCGACCTGATCCTCTCCGCGGAGATCATGGTCATCTCGCTCAACGAGGTCGCCGACGAGCCGCTGTGGATGCGCGCGGCCGTCCTCGTCGTCGTCGCGCTGCTGGTCACCTGCGGCGTCTACGGCGTGGTCGCGCTGCTGGTCAAGATGGACGACGTCGGCGCGCACCTCGACCGCGGGTCCGACGGCGCGCTCGCCGCGCTCGGCCGCGGCATGGTCCACGCGATGCCGCGGATCATGACGGTGCTCTCCGTGGTGGGCACCTTCGCGATGCTCTGGGTCGGCGGGCA
The DNA here is from genome assembly GCF_001941485.1 of Corynebacterium frankenforstense DSM 45800. Classification (NCBI taxonomy): domain Bacteria; kingdom Bacillati; phylum Actinomycetota; class Actinomycetes; order Mycobacteriales; family Corynebacteriaceae; genus Corynebacterium; species Corynebacterium frankenforstense. Next base: position 1,995,107 of record NZ_CP009247.1, read on the forward strand.
CATCCTCGTCGTCGGCGTGGCCGAGTTCGGCTGGCACGCCCCGCACGAGCTCGTCGCCCGTCTCTCCGGGCTCACCGACATCGGCGCGCTGAGCTGGCTGATCGACACCGCCTGCTCCGCGGTGGTCGGCTTCATCGTCGGCTCGGCGGTCGCCGGGATCGTCTGGGGCGTACAGCGCGCCCGCGGCCGCAGCCACAGCCCCGGCGCGGAGTCGCAGACCCACGCCTGAGGCCCGGCGACGACGCTAGGCTGGACCGCAACGGACCCCCACGAAGGAGCACCCATGAGCAAGATCGTCGTCGTCGGTTCGATCAACGCGGACCTCAACACCCGCGTCGCCCGCCACCCGCAGCCCGGCGAGACGCTGATGGCCACCGGCGGCGGGATCACCGCCGGCGGCAAGGGCGCCAACCAGGCCGTCGCCGCCGCCCGCCTCGGCGCGGAGGTGGCGATGGTCGGCGCCGTGGGCCGCGACGCCTACGCCGCGCCGGCCACCGAGCTGCTCCGCGACGCCGGGGTGGACCTGGCCGCCGTCGCCGAGACCGACGAGACGACCGGCCTGGCCGTCATCACCGTCGACGCCGCCGGCGAGAACACCATCCTCGTCGTCGCCGGCGCGAACGGCACCGTCGACGCCGCCGCGGTGGAAAAGGCCCGCGACCTGATCGCCGGTGCCGAGGTGGTGCTGCTGCAGGGCGAGATCCCCGCCGAGGGCTTCGCCGCGGCCGTCGCGATCGCCCGGGAGGCGGGCGTGCGCGTGGTGGTCAACCTGGCGCCGGTCATCGAGGTCGACCGCGACGCGCTGCTGGCCGCCGACCCGCTGATGGCCAACGAGCACGAGGCCGGCCTCATCCTCGACCAGCTCGGCGCGGGCATCGACTCCGAGGACCCCGGGCGCCTGGCCGCCGCGCTGCTCGAGGTGGGCTTCCCCTCGGTGCTGCTCACGCTCGGCGCGGCCGGCGCGATGGTCGCCGACGCCGAGGGCACCACGGCGATCCCCACGCCGAGGATCGAGGCGGTGGACACCGTCGGAGCGGGTGACGCCTTCGCGGGCGCCTACGTCGCCCGCCTGGTGGCCGGCGACACGATTCGCGACGCCGCGCGCTACGCGGCCCGGGTGGGCGCCTTCGCCGCCACCGGGCGCGGCGCACAGGCCTCCTACCCGCGCGTCGGCGACGCCCTGCCGGAGGTCTAGGCCCCCGCGTCCCTGACCGGCGCGGTTATCGGGGCGGGGCGCCCGCTCGCTAGCATTTGTCGCGGACGACACACCCGGGTACGGGTGTCGGCCCACGCACTGTCCCCGTCCCGAGGCCCTCCATGACCGCTGCCACCCCCACCCGCACCCGGCGGATCGACGCCAGCTGGGCGATCTCCCTGTTCGGCACCGCCGTCGGCGCCGGCATCCTCTTCCTGCCGATCAACGCCGGCGCCTCCGGCGTGTGGCCGCTCATCATCGCGACCCTCCTGATCGGGCCGATGACCTACTTCTCGCACCGCGCGCTCGCGCGCATGGTCTGCGTCTCCCCGCGCAAGGGCGAGGACATCACCGTCGTCGCCCGCGACTACTTCGGCACCACCGCCGGCTGGGTGGTCACCGTCCTCTACTTCGCGGCGATCTACCCGATCGTGCTCATCTACGGGGTGAGCATCACCAACACCGTCGACAGCCTGATCGTCAACCAGCTCGGCGGCCCGCAGATCAACCGCGTGCTGCTCTCCGGCCTGCTCGTCGGCTCGATGACCCTGGTGATGGTCTTCGGCCAGAAGCTCATGCTCGCCGTGACCCAGGTGCTGGTCTACCCGCTGATCTTCCTGCTCGGCGCGATCTCGCTGTACCTTGTGCCCTCCTGGAACCTCGAGGGCTTCTTCGGTGCACCCTCGCCCGGGGTGTGGGCCACCGTCGGCGCGGTCTGGCTGGTCATCCCGGTGCTGGTCTTCTCCTTCAACCACTCCCCGGCGATCTCCCAGTTCTCGCTGGCCATGCAGCGCACCCACGGCGACAACGCCGCCCGGCGCGCCAGCGTCGTGCTGGCCGCCACCGCGACGCTGCTGACCGTCTTCACGATGTTCTTCGTGTGGTCCTGCTCGCTGGCGCTCGGCGCCGACGGGCTGGCCGACGCCCGCGAGGCGAACCTGCCGGTGCTCTCGCACCTGGCCAACGTCTTCGACAACCCCGTGCTGACCTACCTGGCGCCGGTCATCGCGATCGCCGCGATCGTCTCCTCGTACTTCGGCCACGTGCTCGGCGCGAGCGAGGGCGCGGCGAGCATCGTGCGCGGCGTCCTCAACCGTCCCCTCCCCGAGCGCGGCCTGCAGCTGGGCGTCTACGCCTTCATCTTCCTGACCACGTGGCTGGCGGCGGTGCTCAACCCGGGCGTGCTCGACCTGATTGAGACGCTCTCCGGGCCCGTCATCGCCGCGCTGCTCTACCTGATGCCGATGTACGCGATCCGCAGGGTGCCCGCGCTGGCGCCCTACCGCAGGCACGCCTCCAACGTCTTCGTCGTGGTGGCGGGCCTGGTGGCCATCAGCGCGGTCATCTACGCGATGTTCTAGGCCGCCCCGCCCGCGTCCACGGCCTCCTGGACGAGACACTCCACGATCGCGCGGAGCTTGACCTTGCCCACCCCACGGAACGTGGAGACCTCCACGACGGAGGCGTCGAGCGGGACCGGGAAGCCGGAGAGCCAGCGCAGCGCGACCGGGGATCCCGGTGCAACCGCCTCCGGCAGGTGCGCCGGGTCGAGCGCCGGGGAGAGCGAGGACAGCGGCCGGTCCGTGCACCGCGACAGCCACAGCTCCGCCAGCTCCGGCACCGAGCCCGAGACCGGACCGTCGAAGCCCGGCCAGGCCAGTGTCGCCACGGGCCTCTCTCAGCTTGCGTACCAGCGGGGCAGCTCGGCGAAGTCGAGCACGTGCTCCTCGGGCACCTCGAAGGTCTCCTCGAGTGCGTCCAGGTCCTCGTCGTGCGCGGAGTCCGGCTCGGGCCCGAGCCGGTGCGCACCGTGGTTCCGGTGGTGCTCCATGCCTCCGGATCTTAGGCGTCCGGCAGGGGGCGCCGCCGCATGAACGCCGCGTAGATCGCGCCGGTGATGTTGTGCAGCACCGCCGCGACCGCGCCGGGCAGTGCGGCCTCGGGCGCGAAGAAGCGCGCGGACATGCCCGAGGCCAGGCCGGCCGACTGGGTGCCGATCTCGGTGGCCAGGGTGCGGTTGACCGTCTCCGGCAGGCGGAAGACCTTGCCGGTCAGGTAGCCCAGCAGGTAGCCCAGCGCGTTGTGGAGCAGCACGGCGCCGAAGACGCCGACGCCGATGCTGGCCAGCCGCTCCGCGTTCGCGCCGACGGTACCGAAGACGACGCCGCCGATGAAGACGATGGAGACCACCGGCAGGACCGGCAGGATGCGGTCGACCAGGTCGCCGGCCACGGCGCGCACGATCAGGCCGCCGACGACGGGCGCGAGCACGGTCTCGACCAGGCTGAGCGCCATCGCGCCCGGGTCGACGTCGGTGCGGGTGCCCGAGAGCAGCAGCATCAGGATCGGGGTCATGACCGGCGAGACCAGCGTGGAGACACTGGTCATGGCCACGGAGACCGCCACGTCGCCCTTCGCCAGGTAGGCGATGACGTTCGAGGAGGTGCCGCCGGGCACGGAGCCCAGCATCAGCAGGCCGACCGCGACACCCGGGTCGAGGCGCAGCGCCTTGGCCACCCCGACGGCCAGCAGCGGCATGATCGCGAACTGGGCGACCACGCCGATGAACACGGGCGCCGGGCGGGTGGCCACGACCTTGAAGTCGGGCAGCGTCAGCGTCAGGCCCATCGAGAACATGATCACGATCAGGAACGCGGTGATGTGGTCGGTCAGCGGAATGAAGGGGCCGGGGAAGAAGAAGGCGATGGCGGTACCGAGGAGGATGAAGATCGGGAAGCCGGTCACGACAATTCGTGCCGAGCGGTTGTCGGTCGCGCGGGTGTCCAGGTTCGTCTGGGTCACGGTATTCGCCTTCCTTCCGGCGTATCAGTCCATGGGATCCGTTTCCCACGGTGTGAATCACACTAGCCTTCGACCCATGACGTGTCGAAGACCACCCCCATAGGGGATTCCTGGAGCATACATCCACTCATCTGATGTCTGCCATTGGGATACCCTCTGAAAGTCATTGGAATGCCTTTCGGAGACGGTTAAAATGCCTTCCATGACCACACTTTCCGAACTCCTCGCGGACGAGTCGACGGCCCTCGACGCCCACGCGCGGGACTGGCGCGACGCCGTGCGGCAGGCCGGGGACCTCCTCGGCGCCGCCGGCGTCGCGGAGCCCGAGTACACCGACGCCATGATCGCCAGCCTCGAGGAACACGGCCCCTACATCGTGATCTCCCCCGGCTTCGCCTTCGCCCACGCCCGTCTCTCCGAGGCCGTCCACCGCACCGGCATCTCCTGGCTGCGCCTGGCCGAGCCCGTCGAGTTCGGCCACGCGAAGAACGACCCCGTCAGCCTCGTCGTGGCGCTCGCCGCCCGCGACGACAAGGCGCACACCACCGCCATGGCCCAGCTGGCGAAGTTGCTCGGAGATTCCCGACGCCGCGCGGCGCTCGACGCCGCGCGCACCCCCGCCGAGCTGCGCGAGGTGCTCGACGCCGCGGCAGGCGCGGCGTCGTCAAGCACGCAGGAGGGCACCACCCGCAACAAGATCCTCACCGTCTGCGGCAACGGGCTGGGTACCTCGCTCTTCCTGAAGAACACCCTCGAGGAGGTGCTCGACCGCTGGGGCTGGGCGCCCTTCATCACCGTCGAGGCCACCGACACCATCTCCGCGAAGGGCAAGGCCAAGGAGGCCGACCTCGTGCTGACCTCCGGCGAGATCGCCCGCACCCTCGGCGACGTGGGCATCCCCGTCCACGTCATCGGGGACTTCACCTCCACCACCGAGATCGACGCCGCGCTGCGCGAGCTCTACGACATCTAGGCAAGGAGCCTGCACATGGACTGGCTGATCGCCATCCCCCAATTCCTCGTCAACGAGATCCTCTCGGTGCCGGCGTTCCTCATCGGCATCATCACCGCCGTCGGCCTGGCGGCCATGCGCCGCTCCGTCGGCCAGGTCATCGGCGGGGCCATCAAGGCCACGCTCGGCTTCCTGCTCATCGGCGCCGGCGCCACGCTCGTCTCCGCCACCCTCGAGCCGCTCGGCGCGATGATCCAGGGCGCGCTCGGCGCCCAGGGCGTGGTGCCCACCAACGAGGCCATCGCCGGCATCGCCCAGCAGCAGTACGGTTCCCAGGTCGCCTGGGTGATGATCCTCGGCTTCGCCGTCTCCCTGCTGCTCGCCCGCTTCACCCCGCTCAGCTACGTCTTCCTGACCGGCCACCACGTGCTGTTCATGGCGACGATGCTCGCGATCATCCTGATCACCGCCGGCTACGACGACTGGCTGGTCATCGCCCTCGGCGCCGTGCTGCTGGGCGTCCTGATGGTCGCCCTGCCCGCCATCGCCCACCCGTGGACCCGCCGCATCACCGGCGACGACTCGGTGGCCATCGGCCACTTCGGCACCGCCGGCTACCTGCTCTCCGGCGCCGTGGGCAAGCTCGTCGGCGGCCGCGGGAAGCACGAGAGCCGCTCCACCGAGGAGCTCGAACTGCCCGACGGCCTGCGCTTCCTGCGCGACTCGATGGTCGCCACCGCGCTGTCGATGTCGCTGATGTACATCGTCCTGGCGTTCCTGTCCATGGCCCGCCAGGGCACCGAGGCCGCCTACGCCGCCTTCCCGGACGGCGCAAGTGGCCCGGGCAACTTCATCATGCAGTCCTTCACCGAGGGCCTGCAGTTCGGCGTGGCCGTCGCCGTGATCCTCTTCGGCGTGCGCACCATCCTCGGTGAGCTCGTGCCCGCCTTCCAGGGCATCGCCGCCAAGGTCGTGCCCGGCGCGATCCCGGCGCTCGACGCCCCGATCGTCTTCCCCTACGCGCAGAACGCCGTGCTCATCGGCTTCATCTTCTCCTTCCTCGGCGGCCTGGTCGGTCTCGCGGTGCTCTCGCTGTGGCTCAACCCGGTCTTCGGCGCCGCGCTGATCCTGCCCGGACTCGTGCCGCACTTCTTCACCGGCGGCGCGGCCGGCGTCTACGGCAACGCCACCGGCGGGCGCCGGGGCGCGGCCGCGGGCGCCTTCGCCAACGGCCTGCTGATCACCTTCCTGCCGGCCTTCCTGCTCGGCGTGCTCGGCGCCTTCGGCTCCGAGAACACGACCTTCGGCGACGCCGACTTCGGCTGGTTCGGCATCCTCGTCGGCTCCGCCGGCAACGTCGGCGGTGTGGCCGGCCTGCTGCTCATCGTGCTCGTCGGCGCGGCCGTCTTCGGCCTGGGCCTGTTCAGCCAGAGGAAGCTCGTCGAGGGGAACTGGGACCCGACGCCCTGGCGCGAGAAGCCGGGCTCGGCGGCGCCCACCGCTGCCGCCTCCTCGGATGCCTCCGACGCCGAGGGCACCGCCACCGGCACCTCCGCGAAGTACCCGAAGATCGCGCCGCCGGCCGGCGCGCCCACCCCGCCCCCGGCGCCGGTGGACTGACCTGCCGCTCGGGCAGGCGGTCGAGCGGGGCCGGTTAGGCTGGGTCGCATGACCCAGCCCTTCCCCCGCCCCGAGATCCCCGGGGCCGCCGACGCCCAGGTCGCCGGCCCCGTCACCTTCACCGACCACGGCGCGCACCTGCTGTCCGCCGACTCGGCCACCGGCGAGCTGTTCTACCTCTCCGCCGACGCCGACTACTCCCCCGGCTCCTCGATCCGCGGCGGCGTGCCCGTCATCGCCCCCTGGTTCAACGACCTGATCGAGGGCCGCGAGCCCGCCCACGGTTGGGCCCGCCGCCGTCAGTGGAACCACGAGCCGCACGAGGACGGCTACGACGCCTGGGTGACCTGGCGCGGCCTGCGCCTCGTGCTCACGGTGCGCGGCGCCGCCGACTCGCTGAGCGTGGGCCTCGACGTGCTCAACCGCGGCATCACCACCCAGCCCGTCCAGCTGGCGCTGCACCCCTACTTCGCGGTCTCCGACGTCACGCAGGTCATGGTCGCCCGCGCCGACGGCCGCACCTACGAGTTCGACGGCACTCTCGTCGACTCCCGCGAGCCGCACGCCGCCGTCGGCGGCCCGACCCGCATCATCGACCGGGCCGGCGGCCGCGAGATCGCCGTCTTCGACCAGGGCGCGGACCACACCGTGGTGTGGAACCCCGGCGAGGCCGACGCCCCCGGCGACCTGGACGCCGACGGCTGGCGCCGCTTCGTCTGCGTCGAGCCCGCCCGCCTGGGCACCCGCCTGCGCGGCTTCACCCTGGCCCCGGGCCAGTCGGCCACCATCGGGATGCGCGTGGAGACCCGGGAGCTCTAGCTCCCGGGTCCCGGACGTGGGCGTTACTTCCGGATCGTGATCTGCCAGCCCGCGTCGCCCTTGGCGTGGAAGTCGGTGACCTCGTGGCCGTTCTCCGCGGCCCACCGCGGGATCGTCTCCGTGCCCTGGGTGCAGTCGAAGTCGATGACCAACTCCTCGCCGGCGTCCAGCGAGTCGAGCACGTCCTTGGTCTCGATCAGGGGGAACGGGCACACGGCGCCCATCTGGTCGAGGAAGTAGCGGCCCTGCCCGATCTCGCGGGCCTTGGCCTTCTTCTTGCCGGCCACCGTGACCAGCCCCGTGGCCACCTGGAAGTTGCCGGCGACGGCCGCACCGTCGCCGCCCCGGCCACCGGCCGGGCGCTGCGGCGCGCCGACGGTGACGGACTCGGCGACGCCGTGCGACGCGGCGTCGTCAAGCACCTCGTCCTCGGCGGAGGTGGGCGCCTCGGCGGGCTTGAGCCACAGCTTGGCCGCAACGCCCACGCCGAGGGCCATGAACAGCAGCGCGACCCAGCCCTGGTAGCTGAACAGGGAGGTCTGGACCATGCCGTTGCCCACGGTGCAGCCGCCGGCCAGCGAGGCACCGACGCCCATGCCGACGCCGCCGACCACGGAGCGCACCGCCTGGGTGGCGTCGGGCAGGCGGACGCGGAATTCGCCGGTCGCGCGCGCCGCGATCCAGGAGCCGACGAGGATGCCGAGCACCAGCATCACGCCCCAGTCCATGCGCTCGGCGTCGCCGGTGACCGTCCAGTTGGCCAGGTTGGCGCTCGGGGTCGTGATGCCCAGGCCGTCGTTGCGGCCGGTGGCGGCCGAGAGCGGCCAGGCGATCACGCCGAGCACGCCGACGGCCACCGCGGCGGCGTAGACGTGCAGCGGGCGCTTCCAGCGCGACCCTCCGAGGCTCGCGACCTTCGGCGCGGCGGCCTCCCGCTGCAGGAAGCGGTTCGCGGCCCAGCCGGTGAACAGGGCGAAGGGGATCGCGAACCACCACAGCGAGACGCCGAAGGTGCGCGGCAGGTCGGTCCAGCCGGTGTCCCAGGAGCGCAGGAACTCGTTGAAGCCGGTCAGCGGGCCGGTCTTCATCGCGGCGGCGGACAGGCAGTACATGATCAGCGCGATCCACGAGCCGACCAGGCCCTCGCCCGAGCGGTACCAGGTGCCCGAGGCGCAGCCGCCGGCGAGCACGATGGCCAGGCCGAAGATGAAGCCGCCGATGACGACCGCGGCGGGCTTGAAGGTGGTCGCCTCGGGCGCGATGACGCCGGCGCCGGTCAGCGCGGCGATGCCGACGGCGTGGACGGCGATGACGATGAACAGCGCGACGAGGGTACGCCAGGAGCGCTGCAGGAAGAGGTCACGCAGCATGCCGGTGACGCAGAAGCGTCCGCGCTGCATGACGATGCCGAGCACGGCGCCGAGCGCCAGGCCGGTGACGATCATGGGGTCTCCTCTGTGATCTTCCGCGGGCCCGGGAGCCGGGCCCGTCTCAGGGAACGTCCCGGATCCTAGCGCGCGCTGGACTCCTTTGTCTAGACACAGCAGACCGAATGGTCTATGAGACACGGAACATCCGGGGCGGAAATTCCCGCCCGGTGCTATGGTTTGCCAGTTCGAACACAACCGAAGAATGAAGGAGGAACCGCCCGTGGCCGCCGACCCCGCGCACCCCGCCGACCCCACATCGCCCGAGCCCCCGGAGCCGATGCCGGCCCGTCCCGACCCGTGGACGCTGCTGACCTCCTTCTCCACCCCGGGCCCGCGCTGGCCCGGCGCGCTGCGCGCTGCACTGGCCCTCGCCTTGCCGGGTGCGGCGGCCCTCCTGCTCGGCTTCGACAACGAGATGCTGCTCATCGCGGCCGGCGGCTTCACCGTCATCTACGGCGAGGGCCACCCCTACCGCACGCGCTGGCGCGTGATGGCCGTCGCCGGCGGGCTGATCGCGCTGGCCTCGGTCTCGGGCGCGTTCGTCGGCTCCGTCGCCTTCAGCCACCTCTCCGCAGGCGCCGCCCACTGGTGGCTCGCGCTGCCGGCGATCTTCACCGCGCTGATCGCCACGATCGGCGCCTTCGTGCAGAACGCGCTGCGCCTGCCCGCGCCGGGCTCCTTCTTCATCGTCATGGTCGGCGGCGGCGCGACGATGGTCGCCCGCCTGGGCCTGAACCCCGTCGAGGTCGGCGCGTGGTCCCTGGTCGGCGCGCTGTCCGCGATGGTCATCGGCATGGCCCCGGCACTCATCCACCGCCACCGCCCGGAGACCCAGGCCGTGGAGACCCTCGAGCGCACCGTCGCCGAGTTCGCCGCCGCGCCGCGCCCGGCCGTCGCCAAGAAGCACCAGGCCGAGTCCGCCCTGCAGACCGCCTGGGTCAGCCTGTCCGACGCCGGCGTGGTCCGCGGCGGGCACGTCATCGACCCCGCCCGCTCCGAACTGGCGCGCCGCACCGTCGCCGCGCACCGGCGCCTGGCCGGCCTGGACTCCCGCTTCGCCGGCACCGAGCAGTCCGAGGAGATGGAGGACTCCCCCGTCTACGTCGACCTCGAGCGCACCGCGATCCCGCACGCCCGCCCGACGGTCGCCTACCGCATCTACCGCTCGATCCACCCCTACTCGCACGCGACGATGACGGCGACGAAGGTCGCGCTGGCCTCGCTGCTGGCCGGCGCGATCGGCCTGGCGCTGCAGCTGGACCGCCCGGACTGGGCCGTGGTCAGCGTGCTGCTGACCCTGCAGTGGGGCCCCTCGCGCGTGCCGGGGACGATCCGCGGCGTGCAGCGCCTCGTCGGCTCCGTGGCCGGCATCGGCTTCTTCGCCCTGCTCCACGCGACCGGCGTCGAAGGCTGGTCGCTGCTGGCGGTGCTGGCGGTCTGCCAGTTCTTCGCCGAGATCTTCGTGGTGCGCAACTACGCCTTCTGCGTCATCTTCACCACCCCGCTGGCGCTGCTCATGGGCGGTGCGGGCACGGCTCCGCTGGGCTCGGTGGTCGTCTCCCGCACCACGGAGGTCGCGCTCGCGGTGACCTTCGCACTGCTGATGCTGTGGTTCTGGCAGCCGGGTGCCGAGCCGCGCCACCACGCACGCCTCGTCGCCCGCTGCCACAAGGCGATGGGCTCACTGCTCGGCGCGCTGCTGACCACCAACCCGGCCGGCGCGCTGGCCGAGCGCCGCGACCTGCAGTACGAGCTGCTCTCCGAGCGCCGCGCCGCGCAGACGCTGGTCAACGACACCCCCGAGGCCGCCGAGCGGGAGTGGCCGCGCCACGTCGCCATCCAGCAGGCCGGCTACGCGCTGCTCGACCACTGCACGCGCAACGACGCCCGCGAGCTCACCCTCGACGAGATCACCGAGCTCTCCCGCCGCGTGCGCGCCAGCGGCGACTGACCGCGTTCAATTGACGACGTCCCGGTGGTCACCGGCGCGCGCGTGCGTGGGGCGTCTGGCGGGGGCGGGGCGGCGCAGCCGCCCCGGGACGGGGACGCCGACGGGGAGGGGCGCAGCCCCGGGCGGGGCGCGGGGGCGTCGGAAATCTGGGGGCCGGGGACAGGTCGCGCAGACAGGGACGTGCGACGCGCGGGACGCCGCAAAGTCGGGGACGCGGCGGAAGAGACGGGCACTGACATGGTAAAGCACTTTACTGCTTCGTGGAATGAGACCCAGAGTTGGCGGACTCCATGATTGGGCGGTGCAGCGGGGAAGTAGATTACTGCTCCCCTCCCCGAGCCCCACCGCACCCGTGTCGGAGCCCACCGCACCCGTGTCGGAGCCCACCGCGCCGGTGTCGGGTCCCACCGCGCCGGCATCCGACCACCACCGACCCCGTTCGCACACGTGAACGTGTCCTGTCACGCCCCTCCTATAGACTGCTGAACGTAACCGGAAAGTCCATCATCACCGCAGTTCAGAACCATTTTTCGGGGAGTGGAGAACGACCATGACCGGACACGCAGGCGCCCGGAGACAACCCGGACCAGACACAAACACCAGTTCCACCAGACGTGTGAGAGACGCCACCGCACCACCGCCGCCGAAGCGGCTCGTGGACGGCCACGTTCCACCGGCGGGCGGCTCGAATCCGGCCTTCTTCTACTCGCACACGGACGTCACCGACCCCGTCGCACTGGCCGGCCGCGAGGCCCGTCGGGCCGTGTGGCGGCTGTGGATGGACAACCTGCCGGGCCCGGACGAGCAACTGGAGAACTACGCCGCCCGGATGGCCGCGGCCACCGGCGAGAGCCACTTCACCATCAAGGACTCCTACATCCCCGGGCTGGTCAGCCTGGAGGAGAAGCTGCCGCGGCTGGTCGCGCTGCAGGACATGCTCGCGCACGTCTCGATGGTCAGCCTGCGCAAGATCGGCGAGCGCATCAGCATCATCGACTCCCCCGAGGCCCTCGCGCAGATCGACGCCGGCATCACCGGCTTCCTGACCCCCACCGCGCCCCGGCAGTCGATCCCGACGACCCGGCAGATCACCCGCAAGATCAACGAGCTGATCAACCAGTTCGACCCCGAGGTCTTCCTCGACGACCACACCGAACTCGACGAGAACCGGGTGGCCCCGGGCGCCTTCGGCATCGACGACCGCAGACCCGGGGTCACGGAGTTCTACCTGACGCTGCCCAAGGACATGGGCCAGCTGCTGATGAAGAAGGTGGACGCCTACGCCTTCCACCACGATTGCTCGCGGGCGACCGCCTTCCACCAGCTGCTCGCCAAGTCGGGCAAGGTCAGCGTGGCGATGAACCTCTACACGGCCAAGGACATCGAGAACGCCCCGGTGTGGATGCCGGGTGCGGGCTGGCTCAACGAGGAGGGCGACGAGCGCTGGCGGTCCATGATCACCACCTACCGCGACCTGGACGAGGGCCGGCTCGAGGAGACCGCGGCCCACGACGCGACCGCCGGCCTGAAGGCCTGGACGGCCGGGGTGCACGACAGCTGCGCCGCGCCGAGCTCGACGACCGAGACCGAGGGCACCCAGATCGAGCACCGCGTCCCGCACGAGACAGGCGGGGTAACGGCGCTGGACAACCTCTCGCGGCTCTCCCAGCGCTGGCACAACCTCAAGACCGAGGGACACGTGCGCTACCTGGCCGACCCGTCGACCGGGATCACCGTGTGGTGGACCGACGAGGGACACTGGACGGTCAGCGTGCCGGAGGGCCCGCTCAGCCCGAAGGGCGCGCGCTTCGCCCGCTCGGTCGGCGAGTACCGCACCGAGAAGGCCACCCGCCGGCGCGCGGCGGCCGAGGCCGCCCGGCACCGCCGCAACGCGGAGCTGGGGTACGACCCCCTGGCTCCCCCGCCGTTCTGATGGGCGGCGTCATCCCGGTGGTCGTACCGGTGGTCGTCCCGGTCGCCGGCGCGTCAGGCGCGACAGGCGCGACAGGTGCACTAAGCGCGCTCGGTTCCCTGGCCGTCCTCGCGCTCGGCGTCGCTCTCGCCGTAGGGCACACCCTCGGAGTCGGTGTGCTCGGTGTACCAGCGGCTGTAGGTCGGGTCCTCGGTGGCGAAGTCCGAGCCCGCGCCCTCGCGGGAGGACACGTGCTCCGAGGCGAAGACGAAGTCGTCGCCGTGCTCCTCGATGCCGCGGTGCACACCCTTGGCGATCGCGGCGTCGGCGTAGCGGCGCCGGATCATGTACGGGTCGTTGCGCAGGTCGATCGCCCAGCAGACCATGGCGGCGAGCAGGATCACCACGAACGGCAGCGAGCAGGTGACCATCACCGCCTGCAGGCCGGACAGCGCGTTCTGGCCGCCGGCGAGCAGCAGGAACAGGGAGATCAGGCCGAGGGCCAGGCCCCAGATCACGCTGACGGAACGCGTCGGCATCGGCCGGCCGTTCTGGGACATCGAGCCCATGACCACCGTCGCCGAGTCGGCCGCGGTCACGAAGAAGATCAGGATGGCCACCAGCGTGACCACCTGGGTGATCGTGGACAGCGGGAGGCTGTCCAGCAGGTCGAACATGACGTTCTCGCCGGAGTCCACGATCTCGAGGCCCATGCCGTTCATGACCTGGGAGATCGCGGTGCCGCCGAAGATCGTGTACCAGACCACCGAGATCATCCCCGGCGCGAAGATGACGACGAGCACGTACTCGCGGATGGTGCGCCCGCGGGAGATCTTGGCGATGAACATGCCGACGAACGGCGACCAGGACAGCCACCAGGCCCAGTACATCGTGGTCCAGGTCGTCATGAACTCGGCGTTGTCGCCGCCCTGGCTCGGGAAGACGGAGAACAGCTCGGGCACCCGGCCCAGGAAGTCCGCGAAGCCGCTGGGCATCAGGTCGAGCAGGAAGACCGTCGGCCCGGTGACGAGCACGAAGGCCGCCAGCACGATGACCAGGAGCATGTTCACGTTCGACAGGAAGCGGATGCCCTTCTTCACGCCGGTGACCGCGGAGATGATGAACAGCGCGGTCAGCAGGGAGACGGACACGATCAGGAAGGTGTTGCCCGCCGTCGACCAGCCGGTGACGATCTCGGTGCCCGCCTGGATCTGCAGCGCGCCGATGCCCAGCGAGGTCGCCGTGCCGAAGAGGGTGACCAGGAGGGCGAAGATGTCGATGATCCGGCCGACGAAGCGGCGCGGGCCGTTCGGGAAGACCGGCTCGAAGAGCGCGGAGATCAGCGGCAGCCGCCCGCGGCGGTAGGTCGCGTACGCGATCGCGCCGCCGACCACGGCGTAGATGCCCCAGGTGAACAGCGTCTGGTGGAAGAGCGCCTGGGAGAGGGCGGGCAGCACGTTGGCCATCGTCCCCGACTCCGCGTCCGAGGCCGGCGGGGCCTGGAGGAAGTGGCTCATCGGCTCCATCGGGCCGTAGAAGATCAGCCCGATGCCCAGCCCCGCGGCGAAGAGCATGGAGATCCAGCTCGCCCGCGAGTAGTCCGGCTCCTCGTCGTCCTCGCCGAGGCGGATGTTGCCCGTCGGCGCGACCGCGATCGCCAGCAGGAAGACCATGATCGCCGCGACCATGGCGGTGAACAGCCAGCCGAAGTTGGCCGTGACCCACTCGCGCATGCCGGTGCCGACCTCGTTGAGGTTGTCGGGGGCGAACATCGCCCAGAGCAGCACCGCCACCGAGACGACGAGCGCGGCGGCGAAGACGGACCAGCTCGTCGGGAAGGCCACGCCGGTCTTCTCCACGCCGATGCCCGGGATCAGCCCCGGGTGGATGTCTTCGCCCCGCTTCCGGCGCTTCGAGCGCTTGCCGCGCTTGCGGCGCACCTCGGTGACGACGGTGCGGTCCTCGGCGGTGCGTTCCGCGCGCCGGCGTTGGCTCTCGGACTCCGGTTCCTGCTCCGGTCGGTGATCGTCCACTGGCTCGACCCCTCTCTTTCTGTGCGTCTAATGCCTCAGCTGGAAGACGTAGAGGCTAACACCGATCCCCCACGAACGGGGGCCGAGACGTGTGTGACATTCGGGCGCCTCACAGCGAGCAGGCATAATCAGCCGGGTACCTGTACTCCACCGCCCGCGCAGCGCACCGCGTCTCCGACCCGCAGCACCGCACCACCGCACGCAGACGCGCCGACGGCGCGGCGCGCGGTCGTCGGCAAGCGGGGACGACGCCGGGGCCCCGGGGGCGAGGAAGGGACCGCACCCGGTGCCCGAACAATCCCGCAAGAGCCGGCCCGAGGTCCACGAGCGCAAGCTCGTCCACCGGCTGCTCTCCCAGACCCGCTCGACCTCCGTCGGCATCTACCCGCACGACATCCACCCCGGCCTCGTGCCCGGCATCAGCGTCGACGAGCAACGCAACAGCTTCGGCGTGGACCGCTTCGTCTTCAGCGTGACCGCCGCGCTCATCGTCGCGTTCATCGCCTGGGGCATCATCAACCCCGACAGCGTGGCCGCGACCGCGGACACCGCCTTCTCCTGGGCGATGGTCAACGCGTCCTGGCTGCTCAACGCCGTGATGATGGTCGGCATCGGCGCGACCATCTACCTCGCCTGCTCGCGCTTCGGGCGCATCCGGCTGGGCACCGACGACGAGGAGCCCGAGTTCAGCCGCTTCTCCTGGGTGGCCATGATGTTCGGCGCCGGCATCGGCGTGGGCATCTTCTTCTTCGGCCCCTCCGAGCCGCTGTCCTACTACCTGACCCCGCCGCCGCACACCGTCGACCCGGAGACCCCCGAGGCGCTGCACCAGGCGATGGCGCAGTCGCACTTCCACTGGGCCGTGGCCGCCTGGGCGCTCTACGCGCTGGTCGGCGGCGCGCTGGCCTACTCCTCCTACCGGCGCGGGCGCCCCGCCCTGCTCTCCTCGGCGTTCCGCTCGCTGCTCGGCCCCCGCGCCAACGGGGTGCTGGGCCGTGTCATCGACATGCTCGCGATCTTCGCCACCGTCTTCGGCACCGCCGCCACGCTGGGTCTCTCCGCGATCCAGATCGGCCAGGGCGTCGAGATCGTCTCCGGCGCCGGCCCGCTGGGCAACAACGCGCTGATCGCCATTATCGCGGTGCTGACCTGTGGGTTCATCGTCTCAGCGGTCTCGGGCGTCTCGCGCGGCATCCGCTACCTGTCCAACACGAACATCACGCTGACGCTCGCGCTGGTCGCCTTCGTCTTCCTCGCGGGCCCGACGCTCTTCCTGCTCAACCTCATCCCCTCGGGCATCCTGACCTACTTCCAGGAGCTGCCCGCGATGCTGGGCAAGTCGCTGTCCTGGGGCGAGGAGACCATCGACTTCCAGTCCGGCTGGACCTCGTTCTACTGGGCCTGGTGGATCGCGTGGACGCCGTTCGTCGGCATGTTCATCGCGCGCATCTCCCGCGGGCGCACGCTGCGCGAGTTCGCCGTGGTCACGCTCGCGGTGCCCAGCCTGATCCTGGCGCTGGCCTTCACCGTCTTCGGCGGCGCGGCGATCACGCTCTCGCGCGAGGGCGTGGCCGGCTTCGACGGCTCGGCGACCCCGGAGCAGGTGCTCTTCGCGCTCTTCGACACCCTGCCGCTGGCGCAGCTGACCCCGTTCGTGCTCATCTTCGTCCTCGCGGTCTTCTTCATCACCTCCGCGGACTCGGCCTCCGTGGTCATGGGCACGCTCTCCTCGCAGGGCGACACCGCCCCGAAGAAGCTCGTCGTGGTCTTCTGGGGCCTGGCGATGATGGGCATCGCGGTGGTCATGCTGCTCACCGGCGGCGAGGACGCCCTGTCCGGCCTGCAGTCGCTGACCATCCTCATCGCGCTGCCGTTCTCGGTGGTGCTGCTCGCGCTGGTGGTCGCGTTCATCAAGGATCTCTCGACGGACCCGGCGGCGCTGCGCCGCAGCTACGGCGACGCCGCGGTCAAGAACGCGGTCTACCGCGGCCTGGCCGAGTACGGCGACGACTTCGAGCTCGCCGTGCGCCGCTCCGAGAAGGGCATGGGCGCCGGCGCGGCCTTCGACTCCACCTCCGAGGACTACACGCAGTGGTACCGCCGCACCGACGAGGAGGGCCGCGACGTCGGCTTCGACTACACCTCCGGCGAGTGGGGCGACGGCTCCCCCGACGCCACCCACCCCTCGGCCTACCCGGAGGGTGACGAACGCCGCGAGTGAGCGGCGCTTATGCGCCCCGGGCCGTAAGCTCGTGAGTATGACCGACGAGACCCCGCGGCGCCGCGCGACCGACGCCGAACGGCAGCGCACCTCCGATCTCCTCGCCGAGGCCATGGGCCGCGGCCAGCTCACCATCGCGGAGTTCGAGGAGCGCTCCGCCGCCGCCTTCAACGCCCGCTTCGCCGACGAGCTCGGCGGATTGCTTGACGACGTCGCGCCCGACGAGCCCGTGGCGCGTGCCCCACGTGAGGAGCCCGACCGGGTGCGCGACGCCGTCGCGCTGGCGCGTGGCCAGGTCGGCCACTCGATGCAGAACGCCAGCGGGTTCTCGATGGGCATCCTCGGCGGCACCGAGATGAAGCGGTGGACCTGCGGCGAGGACCACCTCTCGCTGGCGATCCTGGGTGGCACGGAGCTCGACCTGAGCGACGCGCGCCTGGAGAGCCACGAGACCACCATCACGGCCATCGCGATCTGCGGCGGCGTCGACGTCTACGTGCCCGAGGGCGTGCGCGTCGTCTGCGACGGCGCGGGCGTGCTCGGCGGCTTCGAGGTCACGACGGACCGGCGCGTGCAGGTGCACCAGTGGGAGCTGCCCGACGACGCCCCGGTGGTGCGCGTGACCGGCCTGGCGCTGATGGGCGGGGTGGAAGTGAAGATCGTGCCCGCGGGAGGTCGCCCGTGAGCCGACCGCGTCTGACCGGGCTGGACCTGGCCCGCGGCCTGGCCGTGCTCGGCATGATGGTCGCGCACCTGGGTCCGAAGGGCGGCTGGATCGAGACGGCCACCGACGGCTTCCCCTCGGCGATGTTCGCCGTGCTGGCCGGCTGCTCGCTGTCCCTGATGAACTCGCGCGCCGACGCGGAGGGTGGGCCGGCCGTCGCCCGGGCCCGCTTCCGGGCGCTGGTGCGCGGCCTGCTGCTCATCGCCGCGGGCGTCGTGCTCGGCGTCCTGCCGACGACGATCCTCATCGTGCTCGTGCCCGTGGGCGCGATCTACGTGCTGCTGGGCCCGCTGACCCGCTGGCGCACCTGGACGCTCGCGCTGGCCTTCGTGGGGCTGGTGCTGTTCAGCGGGCTGGCGGCCGTGGTCACCGGCTTCACCGGGGGCTACCCGCCGCTGGCCTGGCTGGCCTACGGCGTCTTCGGCATGCTGCTGCACCGGGTGTTCTTCGCCGCGCGCGAGTGGGCGGTGGGCACCGCGCTGCTGGGCGCGGCGCTCGGGGCGGCCGGGCTGGTGCACCGGCACCTGGCGGGCGCCGGGGTGCCGGGGACGGCCACGAACCCGGGCACGGGCGTGGCGGCGGCGTTCCTCTCCCCCGTCGGCCACTCCGGCGGGGTGCTCGACGTGCTCTACTCGTGCGGCGTGGCGGCCGCGCTGACGGGGCTGTGCCTGTGGGTCTGCCACGCGCCGACGCCGCGGCGGGCGGTCTTCCCGCTGCGCGCGGTGGGCACGATGGCGCTGACGGTCTACGTCCTCCACGTGGTGACCGCGACCGTCCCGCTGAGCGGGGTCCTCGACGGGCCCGAGGCCGCGGACGCGGTGCCCTACTCCTCGACGCCCTCCTCCCCCTACGGCGACAAGGACTTCGACGAGTTCCGCGAGGAGGTCGCCGGGCTGGACGACTGGCAGGACTGGACCGCCTACGAGTCGCGGCTCTTCGAGGACGCCTACACGGAGCAGACCGGCCAGACCCCGGGCGAGATCGCGGTGCCCGAGGACGGCGGTCACCCCTGGTGGCTCGCCGGATCGGTGCTGGCCGCGGTGGTGCTGTGCCCGCTGTGGCGCCGGCGCTTCGAGCGCGGTCCGCTGGAGGCGCTGCTGCGACGGACGATCGACCGGATCGCCGCCGAGGACCTGCCGGCGCGGCCGGGGAGGCGCACCTCGGACGCGCGCTGAGCGCTACTTCTCGTCGTCGGTGGACAGCGCGGCGACGAAGGCCTCCTGCGGCACGGTCACCGAACCGATGGCCTTCATGCGCTTCTTGCCGGCCTTCTGCTTCTCAAGCAGCTTGCGCTTGCGCGAGATGTCGCCGCCGTAGCACTTGGAGAGGACGTCCTTGCGCACCGCGCGGATGTTCTCGCGCGCGATGATCTTCGAGCCGATGGCGGCCTGGACGGGCACCTCGAACTGCTGGCGCGGGATGAGCTCCTTGAGCTTCTTGGTCATCTTGTTGCCGTACCACTGGGCGGCGTCGCGGTGCACGATCGCGCTGAACGCGTCGACCGGGTCGCCCTGCAGCAGGATGTCGACCTTGACCAGGTCGGACTCCTGCTCGCCGGCCTCCTCGTAGTTGAGGGAGGCGTAGCCGCGGGTGCGGGACTTGAGCATGTCGAAGAAGTCGAAGATGATCTCGCCGAGCGGCATGATGTAGCGCAGCTCGACGCGGTCCTCGGAGAGGTAGGACATGTTCTTCATGTCGCCGCGGCGCGACTGGCACAGCTCCATGGTCGGGCCGACGAAGTCGCTGGGCACGATGATCGTCATGTCGACGATCGGCTCGTAGACCTCGCGCAGCTTGCCGCCGGGCCAGTCGGACGGGTTGTGCACGATGTGCTCGGTGCCGGCCTCGTCGACGACGCGGTAGGTCACGCTCGGCGCGGTGGAGATCAGGTCCAGGTCGAACTCGCGCTCCAGGCGCGCGCGGGTGATCTCCATGTGCAGCAGGCCGAGGAAGCCGACGCGGAAGCCGAAGCCCAGCGCCACGGAGGTCTCGGGCTCGTAGATCAGCGAGGCGTCGTTGAGCTGCAGCTTCTCCAGCGCGTCGCGCAGGGCCGGGAAGTCCTCCTGGGAGATCGGGAAGAGCCCGGAGTAGACCATCGGCGAGGGGTCCTGGTAGCCCTGCAGCGGCTCCTCGGCGCCCTTGGTGGCCCAGGTGACGGTGTCGCCGACCTTGGTCTCGCGGACGTCCTTCGCGCCGGTGATCAGGTAGCCCACCTCGCCGGGACCGAGCCCCTTGCAGGCCCGCGGCGTCGGCGAGACGATGCCGACCTCGAGCAGCTCGTGGTCGGCGCCGGTGGCCATCATGCGCGCCTTCTGACGCGGCTTGAGGGTGCCGTCGACCATGCGCACGTAGGTGACCACGCCGCGGTAGGTGTCGTAGACGGAGTCGAAGATCATGGCGCGCGCCGGGGCGTCGGCGGGCGCGTCGGTGTGCGGGGCCGGGACGTGCTCGCACACGGCGTCGAGGAGCTCGGCCACGCCCTCGCCCGTCTTTCCGGAGACGCGCAGCACGTCCTCGGGCTCGCAGCCGATGATGCCGGCGATCTCGAGGGCGTACTTGTCCGGGTCGGCGGCCGGCAGGTCGATCTTGTTGAGGACCGGGATGATCTCCAGGTCCTTCTCCATGGCCATGTAGAGGTTCGCCAGCGTCTGCGCCTCGATGCCCTGGGCGGCGTCGACGAGCAGGATCGCGCCCTCACAGGCAGCGAGCGCGCGGGAGACCTCGTAGGTGAAGTCGACGTGGCCGGGGGTGTCGATCATCTGCAGGACGATCTGCTCGCCCTTCTCCGGCCCGCTGCGCGGCACCCACGGCAGGCGCACGTTCTGCGCCTTGATGGTGATGCCGCGCTCGCGCTCGATGTCCATGTTGTCGAGGTACTGGTCACGCATGTCGCGGGCCGCGACGATGCCGGACAGCTGCAGGATGCGGTCGGCCAGCGTCGACTTGCCGTGGTCGATGTGCGCGATGATGCAGAAGTTCCGGATCCGGGACGGGTCCGTGAACGTCTCCTCGGCGAAATTCGTGGACATGTGCGCTTCGGTCACCTTTCTTCGCTGAACCTGCCCCACTCTACCCAACGTGCGGGTATAAGCTAAGCGGTGACGCCGACCGGCCGGACGGGCGCGTACGCCCAGGTCGTCGGCGGGACCAACCCCGGAACGCACGCGAAGAACCACCGATGCCCTCTCCCCCAGCCCGCACCCGCCTCGGGCGGCTGCTGCGCCGCGTACTTCCCGACGCCCCGCCCATCGAGGCCGGGCTGGCCCGCATCAACGCCCGCCTGGGGCGCGGCACCCGCGAGGACGACCGCGACCGCGCGCAGGAGGCCGTGCGCGTGCACACCACCGACTCCGTGGCCCGCGCCCTCTACTACGCGCCCGGCATGGACGGGCAGGCCGAGCCGGGCGAGGTCGTCTTCATCTGGGCGCCCTCCGACGGCGCGGACGCCCCGCTGCGCGAGCGGGCGATCCTGGTCGTCGGCCACAACCGCAACACGGTGCTGGGGCTGCTGATCTCGCCGAACCCGGAGCACGCCGACGACGACCGGTGGCTGGGCATCGGCACCGGCGACTTCGACGCCTCCGGACGCTCCTGCTGGGTGCGCCTGGACCGGGTGCTCGAGGTCTCCGAGCTGGGCATCCGCCGCCAGGGCATCTTCCTGCCGCGCGGACGCTTCGACCGCATCGCCGCGAAGCTGCGCTCCCGCTACGGGTGGAGCTGAACCGGCGGAACCGGACCTGGCGAGCTGAGTGGACCAGGTCCTGTGTTTTGGGGATCCGCCCCGCGCGCTGGTACCATCTCCCGGGTTGACCGCGCCACGGGTGCGGTCGCGCCGACCGGATGAGGCGTTCAGGACCTTGGGTTCGCCCGAACGGCCGGTGCCCGGAGCGAGAGCTCCCGGAACGCGTCCAGAACCATTTCGACGTCAAAGAGGTAGTCCCATGGCGAACATCAAGCAGCAGAAGAAGCGCGTCCTGACGAACGAGAAGCGTCGTCAGCGCAACAAGGCGGTCCGCTCCGCGGCCCGCACCGAGATCCGCAAGTTCCGCGAGGCCGTCGAGGCCGGCGACAAGTCCGCCGCCGAGGCCCAGCTGCGCGTCGCGTCGCGCACCCTGGACAAGGCCGTCACCAAGGGCGTCTTCCACCGCAACAACGCGGCGAACAAGAAGTCCAACATGGCCCGCGCCCTGAACAAGCTGGCCTGACGCTCGCCTGAGCAGCAGGAGAACCGCCGACGCCACGTCGGCGGTTTTTTCGTGTCCGCGCCCAGCCCCTCCCCCACACCTAGAAGAGTGCTACGGCGCCCCGCCAGGCGAGGACGGCGCCGATGAGCAGGAAGATCACGCCCGCGCCGATGTCGATCCAGGCGCCCGCGCCCAGCAGCCGGCGCCGCACCGCCTCGGTGGAGACGACGGTGGCCAAAAGCCAGAAGTAGGCGATCGAGGGCAGCCAGAGGGCGAGCACGAGCAGCGCGGCCTCGCCGAGGGAGGGGTCCGGCGGCAGCAGCGGGCCGACGATCGCGGCGAGGAAGAGCACGATCTTCGGGTTCGACAGGTTCGTCGCCAGCCCGGTGCGCCAGGCCGACCACGGCGTGCCCAGGGCGGCCGCGGCGGCCTCGGCGTCCACCGGCGGCTCGCGGCGCTGGCGCAGCCCCGAGGCGGCCATGCCGCGGCCCATGAGCACCAGGAAGACGCCGCCGACGAGCTCGATGACCCCGACGGCGGCCGGGTAG
This sequence comes from Corynebacterium frankenforstense DSM 45800, assembly GCF_001941485.1. NCBI lineage: Bacteria > Bacillati > Actinomycetota > Actinomycetes > Mycobacteriales > Corynebacteriaceae > Corynebacterium > Corynebacterium frankenforstense. The sequence goes on from NZ_CP009247.1 coordinate 2,017,498, forward strand.
GCGCTGAAGAGCGCGGCGGCGCCGAGGACGGTGGCCGTGATCCAGATCAGCGCGCCCGTCTGCACGCCGGCGACGGCGCGGTAGGCGTGGGTGCGCGAGCGGGTGGCCAGCCGGGTGACCAGCAGGATGTCCGGGCCGGGCGAGGCGACGCCGAGCAGGTTGAGCAGCATCGCCGAGGCGAACTGGGCCCAGGTCACCTCAGTCGGTCCAGGAGGTCCTCGCGGCCGAACATACGCGCGGTGTCGACGGGGCTGGGGGTGCCCGCGGTGGGCGAGGCGCCGGCGTCGAGAAGCGCGTCGACGACGTCGTCCTCCTTCTTGAAGATGGCGCCGGCCAGCGGCGCCTGGCCGCGGTCGTTGAGCTTGTCGACGTCCGCGCCGCGTTCCACGAGCGCGCGCACCAGTGCGGCCCGGCCCGCGTAGGCGGCGAGCATGAGCAGCGTGTTGCCGTCCTGGTTCGCCAGGTCGACGGGCACGCCCGCGTCGACGTAGGCCAGGAGCGTCTCGTCGCCCTCGCGGGCCATGTCGAACAGGCGGCCGGCCAGTTCCTGGACGTCTTCGGGGAGCTCGGGGTTCGTCATGGCAGACACTCTAACCGGCCAGCCGGGCGATGCGGCGCACGGCGTTCTCGACGGCGTACTCGGCCTGGCCGCCCTGTCCCTTGACCTCCGCGTCGAGCTCGGCCATGAGGATCACGGCGCGCGAGACGGCCTCGCCGGACCAGCGGCGGGCCACGGGCAGCGTCTTCTTGATCACGAAGGGGTGGGCGCCGATCTCGCGGGCCAGGGCGTTCTGGTCGGCCCGGCCCCGCGTGGAGTAGAGGCGGGCGATCATGCCGACCTTGTTGCTCAGCGCCGAGGCGATGGGCACCGGGCTCGTGCCGAGCTGGAGGGCCCGGCGCACGGCGGCCACGGCGCGGGAGGTCTGGCCGGAGACGGCCCAGTCGGCGATGTCGAAGTTGGAGACCTCGGCGACGCCGGCGTAGTAGGCGCGGACCACGGCGGTGGTCACGGGCCCGTCGGCGTCCTCGACGAGCTGCTCGACCGCGATGGCGAGCTCCCGCGGGTCCGAGCCGACCCCCTCGAGGACCGCGCGCACCACGTCGGGGGCGACCTGGGCGCCGCGCTCGCGGAACTCGCGGGTGACCCAGCCCTGCAGGTCGCGCTGCCGGATCTCCTCGGCGGGCCAGACGTGCGCGATCTTGGCGAGCTTCTCGGCCATCTTCTTCGTGCGGCCCTTGCCGGTGTGCTCGACGACGAGGTAGATGCCGGGGCCGGGGTCGACGGCGGCCTTGAGGATCTGCTCGGCGGCCTCGTTTCCGGCCTTGTCGGCGTCGTGGAGGACCACGATGCGGTCGTCGCCGAAGAGCGACGGGGAGAGGACCTCGAGCAGTTCGGCGGCGGTGATGTCCCCCGCGCGCATGTCGGTGACGGTGATCCCCTCCCGGCCGGCGCGGATCTGGTCGACGATCGCCGCCCGGGCGCGTTCCGCCAGGAACGTCTCCGGCCCCAGGATCAGGTGCACCTGCTCGTCCATGGCCACCATCGTGCCACACGGCCCCGCGCGGCCCGACCGCAGGCGGATCACGGGCGGGTTCCGGCTGGATCACCGTTGACTCCGGCTGGATGACCGTTGACTCCGGGTGGATCACCGTTTAATTGCTTGAACCAAATCTCGGTGTTACCCTGCACACGCCTCAGGCTGCCCCGGGGGCATGCCGCGCCGTGGCACGGCCTCGGACCGTGCAGGCCGCCGTCCGCCATGTGATTGGAGTAGCCCGTGAACCGCGCCCAAGTCGTGTCGTCGCTTCGGCACCTGCTCAAGATCGTGCAGCAGCTCGACCTGACCGACCAGAAGATGGCGGAGATCGAGCAGGAACGGACGAAGCTGCGGTACCGCCCCATCCGTAAGAGGCTGTCCCGCAGGGCCTGGCTCCTCATCCCGCTCGTGCTGGGTATCTGCTCCGCGGTGTTCAACTGGCGCAGCCCCTCGGCGGTGATCTCCCGACTGCTCTTCGGCGAGACCGCCATCGACGAGATGACCTTCGGCTGGCTGGCCTATCTGGCGTTCGACTACGTCCTGGTGCTCGCACTCCTCTACGTCGGCGTGTTCCTCCTCGATCTCGTGCTCGCCCGGGTGAACAACGCCGCCAACCGGGGAAAGTTCCGGAAGAAGACGGAGGAGCTCCACCACGTCGCGGGCGTCCAGGGGGCGCTCAGGAACAAGCTCCGCACGGACTACCTGAAACTCGGCGGCGAGAACTTCTACCCGGACGACTACATGGCGGCCTCCATGCTCACCATCGTCATCCGGAACATCGAGTCGATGCGTGCCGACTCCGTCGGCGCCGCGATCAGGTTGATGCACCAGGACGAGCAGTCCCAGCAGATGCTGGCGGCGCTGAAGCGGACCGAGCGCCAGCAGCAGCAGATCATGCGGAACCAGCGGGCCGCCGAGCGGGCCCGCAACTTCGACAACTTCATGCTCGAGCAGTCCTTCTGGGACTCGCGGCGCTGACGGCCCGGCGGCGCCGGGTCAGGAGCGCGAAGACGACCCACCCGTAGCAAACCACCACCCACAGGGGGCCGGCGGCCACGGTGGCCAGGGGCAGCTCGGCCAGTGCGACGGCGACGCGGTGAATCCACCAGGTGCACGGTTCCAGCAGGAGGAGGGGGACGGCCTCGAGGCCACCGGGCAGGACGGCGAGTCCCGCGGCGATAAGCCCGAGGACGGTCACGGGGGCCACGGCGGGTGCGACGAGCACGTTGGCGGCCACGGAGACCAGCGAGACCCGGCCGGCCATGCCCGCGATCAGGGGCATGGTCACCACGTCGGCGGCCAGGGCCACGCACGCGGCACGGGCGAGGGCGTCGGGGAGCCAGGGGCGCGCCAGCGCCCGGTAGAGCGCCGGGAAGACGGCGACGATGCCCGCGGTGGCGGCCGCCGAGAGCGCGAAGCCCCACTGCGCGGCCAGCCCGGGGTCGACGAGCAGCAGCACGAGGACGGCCAGGCAGAGCCCGTGGGCGGGCTCCAGGCGCGCGGAGCCGATCACGGCGAGCAGGCCCACCGAGCCGGTCACCGCGGCGCGCAGGACGGACGGTTCGGTGCCGACGAGGGCGACGAAGACGACGAGCGCGGCGAAGGCGGCGCCGACCTGCACGCGCGGGCCCAGACCGAGCAGCCGCACGATGAGGAAGGCCGCGGCGGTCACGACGGTGACGTTGGCCCCGGAGACCGCGGTGAGGTGCGTCAGGCCGGTGTCGATGTAGGCCTGCTCCTCGGCCGGGGCCATCAGCGAGGTGTCGCCGAGGACCATGCCGGGCACCAGCCCGCGCGAGGACTCCCCCACGTGGTCCTCAGCGGCCTGTCGCAGCGCCGCGCGGACCCCGGCGACCCAGCCGGCGTGGCCGGTGGGCTCGCCGGTCTCGAGGGAGCCTGCGGTGCCGGTGTAGCCGGCCAGGCCGGGCGACTCGTCGGCCCGCCAGCGCACGTCCGCGGTGACCGGGGTGCCCGCGGGCAGGTGGGGAAGCTCCTCGTCGCGCAGGAAGACCGGCAGCGGGGCGGGGCGGTCGGGCACCTGCACGCGCAGCAGCCAGAGCCCGGGGTCGAGCCGGCGGGCCGGGGCGGCCAGGGTGCCGGTGATCTCGGCCGACGGGCGCACCGCGACGCGCGCCGCGCTCACGGCGGTGACCACGGTCTGGGCGGCGCCGGCCGCGGCCATGAGAATCGCCTGCCCCGGCGCGCGCAGGTACCACGCGGCACCGGCGGCCAGGGCGGTCACAAGGAGCGCGGGCCACCAGGTGCCCAGGAGGATGACGAGGGCGACCGCCCAGGCCAGGAGGGCCGCCGGGGCCAGGCGCAGCTCGCTCACAGCGTGACCTGGTCGCGCAGCGCCTCGAGCTTGGCCGGGCCGATGCCGCGGACCTCGGTGAGCTGGTCGATAGAGGTGAATCCGCCGATGGACTCGCGGTGCTCGACGATGGCGGCGGCGGTGACCTCGCCGATGCCCTGGAGGGTGGTCAGCTCGGCGGCGTCGGCGGAGTTGAGCGAGACGGCACCTCCGCCACCTGAGCCGCCGCCACCGGGCGCGGGCGCGGGCGCCGGCGCCGGTTCCGGGACCGGCTCGCCCGGGGCGGGGACGACGAGCTGCTCGCCGTCGGTGAGGCGCTGCGCGAGGTTCACCGCGCGCGGGTCGACCCCCTCGAGCGCGCCGGCGGCCTCGAGGGCGTCGGCCGCACGTGAACCCGGCGGCAGGGTGACGAGTCCCGGGTGGGCGACGTGGCCGACGACGGAGACCACCAGGTCACCGCTCCCCTCGCTCCCGGCGTCGCCGGGAGCGGCCGTGGCGGAGAGGGGTGGGACGGGCACACCGGAGGCGGGCGCGGCGTCGGAAATCTCTTTCTCGGGGCCGGAGGAGACGATCAACCAGACGACGACGGCTACGGCGAGGACGGCGGCGACGAGTGCGCCCTGGCGGGCGGTGACGCGCAGGCGCGGCGCCGGGTAGGCGACGCGCATCAGGTCTTCCTCGCCGGTGGGCCGGGCCAGCTCGCCGAGGAGGTCTGCGACGGACTTCATGGCCGTGACGCTAGGCGGCCGGACGGTCACGCGGCGTGCGGGAGAAGGGCGGTTGTGGATGGTTCGGGGCCATCCACAGGCTCACAGGCCGAGGTCGAGATCCCTCAGGTGGTTGGAGTAGACGACGCTGACGCCCAGCGAGCCGGGGCCGGCGTGCACGGCGAGGACGTCGCTGAGCTCGACCATCATCACCGTGGAGCCCTCGGGGAGGACCTCCTCGAGCATCTCGGAGAGGCGACGGCCGGACTCGCGGGCCTCGTTCTCCTGGATGGCGACGAAGACGGGCTCGCCCTCGGCGCCCTCGAGGACGAGCTCGACGAGCCGGCTGAAGGCCTTGGTCTGGGTGCGCGTCTTGGCGGCCAGCTCGATCTTGCCGTCCTCGATGCGCATGATCGGCTTGCTGGCCAGCGCCGTGGAGAGCACCGCCGTGGCCGTCGAGATGCGGCCCGAGCGGCGCAGCTCGTCGAGGCGGTGCAGGTAGACCCACGTCGCCGAGCGCTCGAGGATGTCGACGGCCAGCGCGTAGCACTCGTCGAGACCCGCGCCGTCCTGGGCCAGGCGGGCGGCGGCCATCGCCGCCGCACCGACGGCCATGCCGACCGCGCCGGTGTCGACCACGCGCACCGCGTCGTCGAAGATGGCCGCGGCGGCCACCGCCGAGGACCACGTGGAGCTGAGCTCCTTGGACAGGTGCAGGGCCACCACGCCGTCGTCGCCGCCGCGCTCGAGCTGGCGGGCGTAGGCCGCGCACAGCTCCAGCGAGGACAGCCCGGCCGTGGAGGCACCCTCGTCGGTGCTCATCACGTGCAGGTCGATGACGGTGATGCCGAGCTCCTCGGCCACGCCCGGGGGCAGTCCGGCCGAGGAGTCGGTGACGATGCGCACGCTCACCGGGCGCTCCCCTCCCCCATGTCGGCGTTGCCCTCGACCGCGCCGGTGGAGCCCAGGTTCCAGCCGTCGAGGTACCACTGGGCGTCCCCGACGGTCTCCGGGGTGAAGGCGGCGCCGGCGGCGGGCGCCTCCGGGCGGTAGCGCGGACGGGCGGTCAGCTGCACCCAGCAGCCGTTGCCCAGGCCCGAGAGCAGCGGGTACTGGTCCACCGCGAAGCCCAGCAGGTCGGAGGTCAGCGCGGAGATCGCGCCGCCGTGGGCGACGACGAGCAACGCGGCGTCCTCCCACTCCGGCCAGGCGGCCATCTCCTCGTCGATGACGGGGCGGGCGCGGCGGGCGACGTCGAGGCGGGACTCGCCGCCGGGCGGGGCCCAGGAGGCGTCGTGGCGCCAGTGGGCGCGCGCACCCGGCAGCTCGGCGTCGACCTCGGCGCCGGTGCGGCCCTGCCACTCGCCCAGGTGGGTCTCGCGCAGGCGGGCGTCGCGGCGCACCTCGAGGCCGAGGACCTCGCCGATCGCCTCGGCGGTGGTGGCCGCGCGCTCCAGGTCGGAGGAGAGGATCCTCCTGATGCCCGCGCCGCGGAGCAGCCCGGCGGCCCGGCGCGCCTGTGCGCGGCCGGTCTCGGAGAGCTCGGTGTCGATGTGGCCCTGCATCCGCCGGGTCGCGTTGTAGGTGGTCTGCCCGTGGCGGACCATGATCAGTCGCCTGCCCATGGAAGGCTTCCGGCTAGAAGCCCACGCCGGGGGCCTCGGCGGCCAGCGGCAGGTCCTCGACGGACTCGGCGTCCTTCGGGTCGACCTCGTCGGCCCAGCGGCCGGGGCGCTCGGGCGGCTCGAGGCCCTCGACCTCGATGAGCGGGCAGTCGCGGTACAGGCGGTCCAGGCCGTAGAACTCACGCTCCGCGGTGCGCTGGACGTGCACGACGACTCCGCCGTAGTCGAGGAGGACCCAGAGATACTCGCGGTTTCCCTCGCGGCGCAGCGGCTCGGCGCCGGCCTCGGACATCGCGTCCTCGACGGCGTCGACGATCGCGCGCACCTGCGGCTCGCTGCCGGCGGAGGCGATCACGAAGGCGTCGCTGATTGCCAGGACGTCGGAGACGTCGATGACGGCGGTGTTCTCAGCCTGCTTGTCGTCGGCGGCCAGGGCCGCCACGGACGCGAGGCGACGGGATTCCTCGGAGACAGTCACTCAGTTCCTCTTGTCTAGGGATAGGGTTGTTCACCCCGATCTTTGCACGTCGTCACTGACGCCGCGAATGCGGGCTGGTCAGACGGTCCTCGCCGGCGGTCGAATAGAGCCGGCGCTTGGCGATGTACTGCACCACCCCGTCCGGCACCAGGTACCAGACCGGGGCGCCGGCGGCGGCGCGCTCGCGGCAGTCGGTCGAGGAGATCGCCAGGGCCGGCACGTCCACCAGGGAGACGTGCTCGCGGTGCACCTCGGGCACGACGGCCTCGTCGAGCTCGTAGCCGGGTCGGGTGACCCCGATGAAGTGGGCGAGGTCGAGCATGCTCTCCCAGTCGTGCCAGGTGACGATCGAGCGCATGGCGTCGGCGCCGGTGATGAAGAAGAGCTCGGCGTCCGGGAACTGCGCGCGCAGGTCCGTCAGGGTGTCCACGGTGTAGGTGGGCCCGCCGCGGTCGATGTCGACGCGGCTGACGGAGAACCGCGGGTTCGAGGCGGTGGCGATGACCGTCATCAGGTAGCGGTCCTCGGCGTCAGAGACCTTCTTGTCCGCCTTCTGCCACGGGTTGCCCGTGGGCACGAAGATGACCTTGTCCAGCGCGAAGCGGTGGGCGACCTCGCTGGCGGCGACGAGGTGACCGTGGTGGATCGGGTCGAAGGTGCCGCCCATGATGCCGACACGCTGGCGCGGTGCGCCGTTCGGGCTAGTCATGGGACGGAACTATACGTCTCCGTCCACCATGCGTGCCAGGGCGTCGGCGACCTCGGCCTCGCGCGGGGCGTGCTCCGGGCGGCCCGTGAAGTAGGTGTCGTGCGGGCCGCCGCCGTCGCCCAGGGCGAGCGCGGCGGCCTCCGGGGAGAAGTCGCAGCTGAAGTCCTTGGGCAGGCAGTACTCCACGCGCTCGACCTCGCCGGCGGGCACGCGCGGGATGCCCATGAGCTCCGGCAGGCCGGGCAGCGCGCCGTGGGGCGCGTGCGGGTCGCCGAGGTAGATCACCCCGCGCAGCCGGCCCTGCGCGTGCAGCCGGGTCTCCAGGCCGGTGAGCACCGTCGCGCCCTGCGAGTAGCCGAGCAGCACGTAGTCGGGCCGGCAGCCGGTCTCGGCCTCGTGGCGCTCGAGGTGGCCGGGCAGCGCCTCGATCGTCGCGCGCGGGTCGGAGGCGTGGACCTGGCCGAGCTCCGGGATGACCTCGAGGGCGCGCCGTGCCGTGTCGGCGGGGCTGAGCCGCTCGCCTTCCTCGGCGAGCTGCGGCAGGCCGAGGGTGCCCGGGTAGACCTCGCGGTCGAGCGCGATGAGCTCGGCGCGCGCGTTGAGGCCCGGGTGGCGGGCCTCGGCGAGGTCGAGGAGCCCGCGCAGAGTCTTGCCCTCGTCCCCGAAGCCGGGGTCGTCCTGGTCCGTGCCTCGGGCGGCGATGACGGCGACGTCCCGGCAGGTCTCCGGGGCGGGCACGGCGGCGTCGGCCACGGGAGCGACGGTCCCGGCGAGGACCAGCGCGCCGGCGGCGAGGGCGGCTCTTCTGGCGGTGGCGGCGAGGCTCATGAGATCAGGGCCGGGTCTGGCCGTCCCCCTCGAGGATCCACTTGGTGCTGGTCAACTCCGGCAGGGCCATCGGCCCGCGGGCGTGCAGCTTCTGGGTGGAGATGCCGATCTCGGCGCCCATGTCGTACTGCTCGCCGTCGGTGAAGGCCGTCGAGGCGTTGACCATGACGGCCGCGGCGTCGACCTCGGCGGTGAAGCGCTCGCAGACCCGGCGCGACTCGGCGCAGACGGCCTCGGTGTGCCCGGTGGTCCAGCGCGCGATGTGCGCGATGGCCCCGTCCACGCCGTCGACGACGGCGCAAGCGATGTCCATCGACAGGTACTCCTCGCCCCAGTCGTGCTCGTCGGCGGCGACGACGTCGCGGGCGCCGAAGGCGGCCAGCTCGTCGACGTCGCCGTGCACGGTGACCCCCGCCTCCTGGAGGGCGCGCACCACGGCGAGCCGCGCGGCGTCGTCAAGCGCGGAGTCGAGCAGGACGGTCTCGGTGGCGTTGCACACCGACGGCCGGCGCGTCTTGCCGTTGAGGACGATCGCGATGGCCTGCTCGAGGTCGGCCGAGGCGTCGATGTAGACGTGGCAGTTGCCGGTGCCGGTCTCGATGGCGGGCACCGTGGCACCCAGGACGACGGTCTCGATGAGCTTCGCGCCGCCGCGCGGGATGACGACGTCGACGAGCCCGCGGGCGGTGATCAGGTCGCGCACGGAACCGTGGGACTCGCACGGCAGCAGGTGGACGGCCTCGCGCGGCAGGCCGGAGGCCTCGAGGGCGTCGCGCAGCACCGCGACCAGGGCCTCGTTGGAGCGCCGGGCCGAGCGCGAGCCGCGCAGGAGCGCGACGTTGCCGGCCTTGAGGGCGAGCCCGAAGGCGTCGACGGTGACGTTGGGGCGGGCCTCGTAGACCATGCCCATCACGCCGAGCGGGACGCGCACGCGGCGCATGCGGATGCCGTTGCCCATCACGTGGCCGCCGAGGACCTCGCCGACGGGGTCGGTCAGCGCGGCGACCTGGCGCAGGCCGGCGGCCATGCCGGCCACGCGCGCGGCGTCGAGGCTCAGGCGGTCGATGAGCGACCCGCTCATCCCGGCGGCGCGACCGGCCTCGACGTCGGCGCCGTTGGCGGCGAGCACCTCGTCGGTGCGCGCCTCGAGCGCGTCGGCGGCGGCGTGCAGCGCGGCGTTCTTCCGGTCGCTGCTCAGCCGGGCGATCGCGGGGGCGACGGCGCGCGCGGCGCGGGCGGCGGCGAGCACCTCCCCGCGTTCGCGGCGGCGCTCGGGGGTCTCGTCGTGGGTCTCGTCGGCGGTCATGGCCCACGAGTGTAGTGCGCCCGGCGGGCCCGGGGGTCAGTACTGGGCGGCGACGTCGACCTCGGTGGGCATGCGCTCGCCGGCCTCGAAGGCGGCGATGTTCTCGAGGGTGCGCGGGCCGGTGACCCGGTGCATGTTGGGCAGCGTGTTCGCGCTGTGCGGGGTGATCAACACGTTGTCCATCGCCCACAGCGGGTGGTCCTCGGGCAGCGGCTCCGGGTCGGTGACGTCCAGGCCCGCCCCGCCCAGGTGGCCGGAGGCGAGGGCCGCGACCAGCGCGTCGGTGTCGACGGTGCCGCCGCGGCCGGTGTTGACCACGATGCAGCCGGCCTTCAGCGCGGCGAGCAGGTCGGCGTCGACGACGCCGCGGGTGGCGTCCGTCAGCGGCAGCAGGTTGACCAGCACGTCGACGCGGCCCCAGGCCCCGGCGGCGTCGGCGAGCGCCACCGTCTCGTGGGCGCCGGGCACGTCGCGCCCGGAGGTGTTGACCGCGATGACGTGGACGTGGAAGGGCGCGAGCATCTCGATGAGGCGCTCGCCGATGCCACCGGCGCCGAGGATGACCACGGTCATCTCGTGGAAGAGGTAGCGGGAGCGGGCCTGGATGGTCGGCACGACGTCGAAGGAGCCGGCCCGGGTGGCCAGCTTGTGCTCGTGCAGGACGCCGAGCAGCAGGCCCAGGGTCGACTCGGCGACGCTGTCGGCGTACCAGCCGGCCGCGTTCGCCCAGCGCACCTTCGGGTCGAGCTGGCCGTTGCGGACCAGCGCGTCGAGGCCCGCGAAGGCGGTCTGGACGAACCTGATGTTGTCGGGCAGCTCCGGGAAGGCGTCCCAGTAGCCGGTGTAGAGCAGGAAGTCGGCCTTCTCGAGGTCCTCGACGCGCTCGTGACCGGCGGCGGCGAGGTCGGCCTCGGTCTCCTCCCAGGGCTCGGGCAGCATGACGTATCTCATGGCTCTCAGTATCCCGCCTCGACGTCGACCTCGGTCGGCATGGTCTCCCCGTTCGCGAAGGCGGCGGCGTTGGCCACGATCTGCGGGCCGATCAGGTGGCGCGCCACGCGGTCGGTGGCGGCGATGTGCGGGGAGATGGTGCAGTTGGGCAGCGGCCACAGCGGGTGGCCGTCGGGCAGCGGCTCCGGGTCGGTGACCTCGAGGCCGGCGCCGGCGATCTCGCCGTCGCGCAGGGCGGCCACCAGGGCGTCGGTGTCCACCAGCGGGCCGCGGCCGACGTTGACCAGCACGGCGGAGTCCTTCATGCGGCGCAGCACCGAGGCGTCGACGAGGCCGCGGGTGGACTCCGTCAGCGGGGCGGAGAGCACCACGGCGTCGGCACACGACCAGAACTCCGCGTCGGCGTAGGCCTCGGCGGCGGCGAGCGTCTCGTCGGCGCCGGGCACGTCGCGCCCGGAGTTGTTGACGGCGATGACGCGGCAGCCGAAGGGCTCGAGCATCCCGATCAGCGCCCGGGCGATGCCGCCGGCGCCGACGAGCGCGACGGTGGGCCCGCGGAAGAGCCAGCCCTGGGCGGCGTCGAGGTCCAGGCGCGCGTCGAAGGAGGCGGCCAGCGCCGCGGCCTTGTGCTGGTGCAGCTGGGAGAGCAGCAGCGCCAGGGCGGTCTCGGCGACGGGGCGGGCGTAGACGCCGCCGGCGTTGGCCCAGCGCACCGAGCCGTCGATGACGCCGGCGTCGATGAGCTCCTCGACCCCGGCGAAGACGTACTGGACGAAGCCGACCGAGTCGGGCAGGCGCGGGAAGCCCTCCGCACCTCCGGACCAGACGAGGAAATCGGCCTCGTCGAGGTCGCGGGTGTACCCGTGGCCGGCGGCCTCGAGTTCGGCGACGGGTTCGGGCCAGGCGTCGGGCAGCATGGTGAACTTCATGCCGCCCAGACTAACTAGAGCCGGGAGGCGAAGTTGGACAGGTAGTCGGCGTGCACGACGGGCCGGCGGCGGGCGGGCGGCAGCTCGCCGCTGTGCAGGCCGAGCATGCCGCGCAGCACGGGGGCGTCGTAGTTGACCTCGCCGCGGCCGACGACCTGCCCGTCGGGGCCGAGGATGTCGACGATGTCGCCGCGGGAGAACTCGCCCTCGGCCGCCGTGATGCCCACCGGCAGCAGCGAGGTGCCCCCGGCGGTCACGGCGTCGACCGCGCCGCGGTCGAGCACGAGGGTGCCCTCGGCGTCCGCGGCGTAGAGGGCCCAGAACTTCCAGGCCGACAGCGCGCGCTCGGGGCGCGGGTGGAAGACGGTGCCCACGTCCGCCGCCCCCAGGGCGTCCGCGATGTTTCCCGCCGAGGTCAGCAGCACCGGCACGCCGCCGCGGGTGGCCAGGCGCGCGGCGGAGACCTTGGAGGCCATCCCGCCGGTGCCCACCGCTCCCCCGGCGCCGGCCACGACGCCGTTGAGGTCGTGGCCGGTGCGCACCTCGGGCACGAAGCGCGCGCCCGGGTCGGCCGGGTTGCGGTCGTAGAGGCCGTCGACGTCGCTGAGCAGGATCAGCGCGTCGGCCTTGGTGAGATTGGCGACGATCGCGGCCAGCCGGTCGTTGTCGCCGAAGCGGAACTCGCTGGTGGCCACCGTGTCATTTTCATTGATGACGGGCACCGTGCCGAGCCGGCGCAGCCGGCCCAGCGTGCGCTGGGCGTTGCGGGCGCGGTCGCGCCGCCCGGCGTCGCCGGAGGTGAGCAGCACCTGCGCGGCGGTCACACCGTAGCGGGCGAAGCTGGCGGACCAGGCGTTGACCAGGTGGACCTGGCCGACGGCGGCGACGGCCTGTTTGGTGGCCAGGTCGGTCGGGCGGGCGGGGAGGTGCAGCGGCCCCATGCCGGCGGCCACCGCGCCCGAGGAGACGACGGTGACGTCACCGCCGCGGGCCATGCGCCCGTGCAGGGCGTCGACGAAGTGGTCGATGCGGGCGGTGTCGACGAGGTGGTCGGGGCCGGTCAGCGAGGACGAGCCGAACTTGACCACCACGTGGCGCGCGGCAGCGATCCGGGCGCGCACATCCGACGTTTCACTCATGGGTGAACATGCTAGTCAGCCCTGCCAGCGCTCGCGGTCGGCGGTCTCGTCCTCGTCGTACTGGTACTCGTCGATCAGGCCGCGGCGAGCCTGGGAGGCGCGCTTGCGCTCGGCGGCCGAGCGGCGCGTCGTGCGGCTCAGGCGGGCGTCGGTGCCGCGCGCGGAGTCGGTCGGGTCCACCCCGGCGCCGGTCAGCGGCTCCCAGTCGAAGCTGATGCCGCCGATGGTCACCGTCGCGCCCTCGACGGCGCCCGCGTCGCGCAGGGCGTCCTCGACGCCGGCGCGCGCCAGGCGGTCGGCCAGGTAGCCGACGGCCTCGTCGTTCTCGAAGTCGGTCTGCATGATCCAGCGCTCCGGGCGGTCGCCGAGCACGAGGAAGGCGCCCGGCTCCTCCGGGTCGGGCACGACCTCGTACTCGCCGCGGCCCTTCCTGTCGACGGCGCGCGGGCGCAGCACCTGCGCCTCCACCTGCGGGCGCGCGCTCTCGCGCGCGGCGCGCTCGGCGCGGGCGGCGTCGACAATTTCCAGCAGCTTGTACTTCAGCGGCTCCAGGCCCCGGTGCGCGACGGCGGAGATGATGAAGACGGGCCAGCCGAAGCGCTTTTCGAGCTCCGGCAGGACGAACTCAGCGAGCTCCTCGGCCTCGGGGACGTCGGCCTTGTTGAGCACGATCACGCGCGGGCGGTCGGCCAGGTCGCCCAGGCCGGAGTCGGCGGCCAGCGCCGAGCGGTAGTTGGCCAGCTCGTTCTCGAGGGCCTCGATGTCGCTCACGGGGTCGCGGCCGGGCTCGAGGGTGGCGGTGTCGACGACGTGGACGAGCACGGCGGTGCGCTCGATGTGGCGCAGGAAGTCCAGGCCGAGGCCCTTGCCCTCGCTCGCGCCCGGGATCAGGCCGGGCACGTCTGCGACGGTGAAGGTGTCGTGGCCGACGTTGACCACGCCGAGGTTCGGCTGCAGCGTGGTGAAGGGGTAGTCGCCGATCTTGGGCCGCGCCGCGGAGAGCACGGAGATCAGCGAGGATTTGCCCGAGGAGGGGAAGCCGATCAGGCCGACGTCGGCGACGGACTTCAGCTCCAGGACGAGGTCGCGCTGCTCGCCGGGCTCGCCCTTGAGCGCGAAGCCGGGGGCCTTGCGCTTGGCGGAGGCCAGCGCGGCGTTGCCCAGGCCGCCGTAGCCGCCCTCGGCGGCCATGAAGCGGGTGCCGGGCTCGGTCAGGTCGGCCAGCTGCTCGCCGTCCTCGGTGGTCACGACGGTGCCGACGGGCACCTGGAGGACGAGGTCCTCGCCGCGCGCGCCGTTGCGGTTGTCGCCGGCGCCGTTGGCGCCGCGCTCGGCCTTGATGTGCGGGCGGAAGTGGAAGTCGAGCAGCGTGTGGACGCGCTCGGAGACCTCCAGCAGGATGTCGCCGCCGTGGCCGCCGTTGCCGCCGTCGGGGCCGCCGAGCGGCTTGAACTTCTCGCGGTGGGTCGACGCCGCCCCGTGGCCGCCGTCGCCGGCGGTCAGGTGCAGCACGACGCGGTCGACGAAACGGGCCATGGTGGGACTCTCCTGGTTCTCTCGGGCGGCTCGCCTGCAGGTGACGCACGCGAGCCTACAGAAGAGCGCGGGCCCGCCCGGTGAAGGCGGACCCGCGCTCTGCGGTATAAGTGGACCGGGTGTTACGCGGTCGCGGCCTCGGTGGCCTCGGCCTCCGGGGCGGCCTCGAGGGACACCTCGTCGACGTTGACCACGCGACGGTTGCGCTTGGTGGAGAAGCGCACCTCGCCGGCCTTCAGGGCGAAGAGCGTGTCGTCGCCGCCGCGGCCGACGTTCTCACCGGGGTGGAACTTGGTGCCGCGCTGGCGGACGAGGATCTCGCCGGTGTTGACGAGCTGGCCACCGAAACGCTTGACGCCGAGGCGCTTGGCGTTGGAGTCACGGCCGTTGCTGGAGCTGGAAGCACCCTTCTTGTGTGCCATGTGGAATTCCCTCCTTCGCGGGAAAGTTTGCGCGCTCTGGGCGTCTTACTTGATGGAGTTGATCTTGAGGACGGTCAGCTTCTGACGGTGACCGACGCGGCGCTTGTAACCGGTCTTGTTCTTGTACTTCATGGTCTTGACCTTCGGGCCCTTGGTCTGCTCGACGATCTCGGCGTCAACGCTGACACCCTCGAGCTCGGAGGCCTTGGCCTTGACGTCGGCGCCGTCGACGAGCAGAACCGGGGAGAGAGCCACGGCCGTGCCCGGCTCACCCTCGATCTTCTCGACCTTGACGAGGTCACCTTCAGCGACCTTGTACTGCTTGCCGCCGGTCTTGACGATCGCGTACATAGGCGGGCTACCCCTTTAAAAATCTCGAATCTCGGTTCAGGATCCCGTCGACGGGCCTGACTGGTACATGATGTGTTCTGGTGCGCCGGACCCTCCCGTGCGGAGGGCGCGGAAAATCCACGCGGGGCCGAAAGGCCCGTCCGGAGCAGCGACTGTCAAAGACTACCCCGGGCACACGCGAAAAGACAAACCACGTTCCGCCCGGGGTGCGCCCCGACTAGCCGCGCCGACGCGTCGCGCGACGGCGTCCGCGGCGCCGCCCGTGCTGCGCGCCGGACTCCCGGCGGGGCTCCTCGCGGGCCGGCTCGGCCTTGCGCTTCGGCTCAGCCCTGTGGTCCGGCTCGCGCTCCGTACGACGCGTGGTGCGGCGCACGGCCCGGCGGCCACGGCGACCGCGACGCCCGCGGACGACCTTCGTCTCCGTGGACGAGGCGTCCTCGGCGGAGTCCCCGGCGTCGGAGTCGGCGTCGGAGTCCGAGCCGCGCCCGGCGCCGTGCCCGGGCTCGCGGTGCTCCGGCTCGGGCTCCTCGGTGAAGTCCTCCCGGCGCGGCCGGTGGTCCGAGCGCGAGTTGCCGCGGGTGCGGCGCCTGCGGCGCGGGGACTTCTCGAACTCCTCGAGGGCGGTCTCGTAGTCCGCGCCCGAGGGCTCGTCCGGGTCCTCGGCGTCGGCCTGGCTCAGGGCGTGGTCGACGATGCGGGTGATCTCCTCTACGCCCGCGTCGCCGCGCTCCTCGGTCCGGTCCGCGGAACGCTCGCGACCCCGGCCCCGACCGCGCCCACGGCGGCCGCGCCGGCCGCGGCGGGCCCGCGAACCGCGGCCCTCGCGCTCCTCGTGCGAGTCGTCCGAGCCGCGCGAGTCCCGCTCCGGCGCCTCGTCCCCGGCGGCCTCGTCGCCGCCGGCCACGACGCTGGCGGCCAGCTTCTCGAGCTCCTCGTCGGAGGCACGCCCCGCGCCGCGCCCACGGCGCCGGCGCGACGGACGCCCGTCGTGCGCGGCGTCGTCAATCTCCTTGGTCTCCTTGCGGCGCGGGTCGCCGGAGCCGTGGCCCTTGTCGCGGTCGTGGCGGCGACGGTCGCGCTCCTCGTGGCGGCGCGCCTTGTCGTCCTCCTCGACCGGGTCCTCGTGCAGGATGATGCCGCGGCCGTCACAGCACTCGCAGCGCGTGGAGAAGGTCTCCAGCAGGCCGGTGCCCAGGCGCTTGCGGGTCAGCTGGACCAGGCCCAGCGAGGTGACCTCGGAGACCTGGTGGCGGGTGCGGTCGCGGCCGAGCGCCTCGGTCAGGCGGCGCAGCACCAGGTCGCGGTTCTCCGGCAGCACCATGTCGATGAAGTCGACGACGATCATGCCGCCGATGTCGCGCAGCCGCAGCTGGCGGACGATCTCCTCGGCGGCCTCGAGGTTGTTGCGGGTGACCGTCTCCTCGAGGTTGCCGCCGGAGCCGGTGAAGCGGCCGGTGTTGACGTCGATGACGGTCATCGCCTCGGTGCGGTCGATGACCAGCGAGCCGCCGGAGGGCAGGAAGACCACGCGGCCGAGCGCCTTCTGCAGCTGCTCGTCGATGCGGTGCACCTCGAAGGCGTCGCGGTTGCCGTGCTCGCGGCGGTCGAAGCGCTCGAGGCGGTCCTCGAGGTCCGGGGCCACCGAGTGCACGTAGTTCTGCACGGTGTTCCAGGAGCGCTCGCCGTCGACGATCAGGCGGGTGAAGTCCTCGTTGAAGAGGTCGCGGACCACCTTGACCAGCATGTCCGGCTCCTCGTAGAGGGTCACCGGGCGCGAGCCCCTCGACTTCTTCTCCCGCTTGGCGGCCTCCTGGATGTCCTCCCACTGGCGGTGCAGGCGGCGCACGTCGGCGGCGATGGCCTCCTCGGGCACGTTCTCCGCGGCGGTGCGGATGATGGCGCCGCCGTGCTCGGGCATGACGTGGCGCAGGATCTGCTTGAGGCGCTTGCGCTCGGGCACGGGCAGCTTGCGGGAGATGCCCGCGCTGCGCCCGCCCGGCACGTAGACGAGGAAGCGGCCGGCCAGCGAGATCTGGGTGGTCAGGCGCGCGCCCTTGTGACCGACCGGGTCCTTGGTGACCTGGACGACGATCTGGTCGCCGGACTTCAGCGCCTGCTCGATGCGGCGCGAACGCCCGCCGAGCCCCGCCGAGCGCCAGTCGACCTCGCTGGCGTAGAGCACGCCGTTGCGGCCCTGGCCGATGTCGATGAAGGCGGCCTCCATGCTCGGCAGCACGTTCTGCACGCGGCCCAGGTAGAGGTTGCCGATGATCGTCGACTGCGTCTCCGAGGTCACGAAGTGCTCGACGAGCATCTCGTCCTCGAGCACGCCGACCTGCACGACGGTGCCCGGGTGGTCGCTGCGGGTGCGCTCGCGCACGACCATCTCGCGCTTGACGGACTCGCGGCGCGCCAGGAATTCCTCCTCGGTGAGCACGTGGCGGCGCTGGCGGGCCTCCTCGCGACGCTCGCTGCGGCGGCGGCGCTTCGCCTCGAGGCGCGTGGAGCCCTTCAGGGCCACCGGCTCGTCGGGCAGCTCGCCCTCGGAGCCGTCGAGCGCGTGCTCGACGGCGCTCTCCGCGTGGTGGGCGTGGGCGTCCGCGTCCGTGTCGGCGTCGTCGTGGTCGTCGTTGTCGCTTGCCGACGTCGCGCGGCGTCCGCGACCGCGGCCCGTGCCGCGGCGGCCGCGGCGACGGCGCGAGGAGCGGCGGGAACGCGGCGCGTCGTCGTTCTGCCCGGCGTCGTCCTCTGCGTCGGGGTTGTCCTCGGCGTCCGAGTCCGAGTCGTTGTCGGCGGAGTTGTCGGAGTTGTCGTCCGAGCTGTCGTTTTCGGAGTCGGCGGAGTTTTTGTCGGCGGAGTTGCTGTCCGCCTCCTCGCCCGGGGAGAGGAAGACCGGAGAGTCCGCGTCGCGGCCGGCGGCCTTGTCCTTGAGCTCGTCGTCGACCTTGCGCTCGATCTGGTTGATCTCGTTGGCGACGTTGTTCTCCACCTGGACGCGGATGTTCGCCAGCTCGGCGTCGTCCCGGTCGTCGGTGGTCTCGGTGGCCTCGTCGGCGGTGTCCCCGGTCTTCCCGGAGTCGGCGACCTGGCCCTCGGTCCGCTCCTCGGCGGCCTCGGCCTTCTCGGTCTTCTCGGCCTTCTCGGACTTCTCCGGCTTCGTGGTCTTCTTGGCCCTCCGGGCCCGCTTCGCCTTCTTGGGCTCCTCGGTCTTTTCGTCCTTATCGGCGGCAGGTGCGGCGGCGGCCGCGTCGAGGACACGGTTCGCCTCCTCGCGGGAAAGGGAGGACTGGGCGACCTTCTTCAGGCCCAGCTCGGCCAGGGCGTCGACGAGCTCACGCGAGGAGAGCCCGATCATCTTGGCCAGGGCGTGGACGCGGGTCTTCTCCCCCAGCTGCGCGCGGTCCAGGCGAGCGGCGAGCGTCGCGTTGGCCTCCGGGACCGACACGGTCTCGGCGGCCTTCTCCGGGGTCTTCTCCGTGGTTTTGGCGGCGGTCTTCTTCGACGACTTCTTGGCGCCCTTCTTCGAGGCGTCCTTCTTCGCCGTCGCCTTCGTGGCCTTCTTCGTGGCCTTGCGGGTGGACTTGCGGCGGGTCTTCTTCGCCGGCTTCCCGGGCTCCGCGGCCTCCTCGGCGACGGGCGCGGACTCGGCGGCGGTGGTCTCGGCGGCCTCGCCGGCGGGACGCTTCACGGAGCGCTTGCGGGTGCGCTTGGTGGCGCGGCGACGGGTGCCGGCCGACTTCTTCTCCCCGGTCTTGTCCGGGGCCTGGTTTTCCGCGGTGTCCGGGGCTTCTTCAGTTTTCTTCTTCGGGCTCTTCGCCACGGGAATGTCTCCTTGTGCTCTGACGGTCGCCCGGCGCGCGCGGGCCCGCGGGGACCCGCCCCGGGCGCAGACGGTCCACCTGGACCGCCGCCGCCGCTCGGGACGCGGGACCCCGGCCCGGGCGTCTCCTCTTCGAGGGAGGGCCGACCGTGGGCGGGTTGATTATGAGTCTGTGTGGCGGGGCCGTGCCCCGCGTGCGGCGGGGCGCACCCGCCTCGTCCACCATTCTGACACACGCCCCGGCATTTGGCCGCGGGGCGCGGCCCGGCGCGCGCCCTGATCTCCCCGCGCTACCCTGGCCCCGATGAACACCGAGCCCGCCCGCCGCAGCCCCGCCACTCCCCCGGCCCTCCCACAGGCGCTGGCCCCCTCGGCGACGGTGACCTCGATCTTCGCCGTCGGCGCCGGGGTGTCCACGGCCGCGATGCACCTCGGGGCCTCGGTGGTGGGCTTCGGCGTGCTCGCCGTGATGTACATCGCCATCTACCTCGCCGAGCCGCGGGCCCTCGCCGAGGGCGAGGGCTACGACATCAAGACGCTGGCGCCCACCGACTTCAACGGCAAGGCGTTCCTGCTGCCCGCCGCAGTCACCCTGCTGGGCCCCGCGGTCGGCCACCTGGTGCCCGCCGGCGCGCTCGACCTGCCGCTGTGGGTGCCCGCCGCGGGCCTGGGCGTGGCCTCCGGGGCGGCCGCCGCCCTCGCGCTGCGCGCCGGCTACCGCCGCAAGAGCCGGGCGGGAAAGCGCCGGCTCCAGGCCATCGTCGCCGCCGGCGACATCGCCGACGTCACCGACGCCCGCCTGGGCGCGGCCGAGGCGCACCTCGACGTGCTCGGCGCGCTGGTGCGCCTCGGTGCGGTCGACGGCATCCGCGTGCGCACCTGGCTGCTCGGCCGGGCCCTCGGGGTTGCCGAGGAGGACTCCGCCGAGGCGCTGGCCCCCGCCCTGCGGGAACTGCGCGCCGAGGGGCTCGTCGCGACCTCGGACATCGACGCCGGCGACCGCCGCGCCGAGGTCTTCGTCGAGCTGACGCGCACCGGCGCGCGCACGCTGCACGCGCTGCACGAGGGGCGCTGACGCGCCGACGGCGACCACCGGGGCGTCGGAAATTGTGGGCGAAAGCGCACATGGAGGCCGCCCCGCCCCATAGGCTCGGGGCATGGCAGACGAATCGTTCTTCGTGCGCACCGGCGCGCACACCTTCGAGCCGACCGCGCACGCCGGCGGCGCCTGGTCCGACGAGGACCACCACTTCGCCCCGCTGGCCGGGCTGCTCGTCCACGAGATGGAGAACGCGCAGCGTGCGGGCGCGCCGGGCCAGCTCGCGCGCGTGAGCTTCGACATCCTCGGGCGCCTGCCGTTCACCGGCTTCGAGGTCGCCGTCGAGGTGGTCCGACCCGGGCGCACCATCGAGCTGGTGCAGGCGACCATGACAAGCGGGGACCGCCCGGTGCTCACCGCGCGGGCCTGGTACCTGGCGGCCTTCGACTCGAGCGCGGGCGCCGGGGTCGAGGAGGCGCCGATCGAGCCGCCGCACGCCGGAGAGGAACGCGACATGACGGCCACCTGGCCGGGCGGGTTCATCGCCCAGATCGTCTCCCGGCAGGTCTCCACGCCGCGGCCGGGTGCGTCGACGACGTGGATCACCTCGCCGAACACGCTGGTGGCCGGGGAGGACAGCCACGACGTCGCCGAGTTCATCGCCCGCGTCGACGCGGCCAACGGTGTGGCCCCGCGCGGTGAGCCCGGCGAGTGGGCGTTCCCGAACGTGGACCTGACCGTGCACCTCTTCCGGCGCCCGGACCCGCAGTGGACGGGGCTGGACACCACGGTCTCCTGGGGCCCGGACGGGGTGGGGCTGACCAGCTCGGTGCTGCACGACGTCCACGGGCCGGTCGGCCGGGCCAACCAGTGCCTGACGGTGCGCAGGGCGTGAAAAACGCCCCCGCGTCAGGCGGGGGCGTGGGAGGTGCGGATCAGAGGTTCGGGAACCAGATGCCGATCTCGCGCTCGGCGGACTCCGGGGAGTCCGAGCCGTGGACGACGTTCTCGGCCACGGACAGGCCGAAGTCGCCGCGGATGGTGCCCGGGGTGGCCTTGGATACCGGGTCGGTGCCGCCGGCCAGCTGACGCCACGCCTCGATGGCGCGCTCGCCCTCGACCACGCCGGCGATCAGCGGCGCGGAGGTGATGAAGTCGACCAGCTCGCCGAAGAACGGCTTGTCCTTGTGCTCCTCGTAGTGCTTCTCGGCCGTCTCGCGGTCGGTCACGCGCAGGTCGAGGGCGGCAAGCTTGAGGCCCTTGGCCTCGATACGGGAGATGATCTCACCGACGAGGCCGCGCCGGACGCCGTCGGGCTTGATGAGGATGAGGGTGCGTTCAGTCATGGCCGTCACCCTACCGGAGCACCCCCTGACCCGCCGCACCCGGAGGCCCGCCCGGACCCGCGCGGTCCCCCGGATTGGTGGGGCCGCACAGGCGCCGCAAAAGAATTCGCCGCGGTTTAACCCGGACGTAACCCCGGGGTGGTCGGCTGACGGGCATGACTCTGATTTCCCCCATCTCCGGGCGCCGCGTGACCGCCGGCGTCACCGCGGTCACCCTCGCCCTCGGCCTCGCCGTCGTCCCCGCCGAAGCGCAGGAGGGCTCCAGCGGGCTGCCGCACCGCGCCGAGGACCTGATGATCACCCCCGGTCCCGACGAGACCAGCCTGAACCTGTCCTGGCGCAGCTCCGGCACCGGCACCGAGTACGTGCAGATCGCCCCGGCCGGCGAGGACCTCGAGGCGGCCGAGCAGGTCCCCGCCGAGCAGAAGCTGAACTCGCGGGTCGGCCAGTCGCGCAAGGCCACCGTCACCGGGCTCGAGCCCGAGACCGCCTACACCTACCGCGTGGGCAGCGACGACGCCGGCTGGAGCGAGCCGGCCGAGTACACCACCGAGGCCTTCGACGGCGCCTGGAACTTCCTCTACGTGGGCGACCCGCAGATCGGCGCGAGCGGCGACGCCGCCGCCGACGGCGAGCAGTGGCGCCGCACCATGGACACGATGACCGCCGCGCACCCGGACGCCTCCTGGCTGCTCTCCGGCGGCGACCAGGTCAACCAGTTCAGCTTCGACGAGTACGACGAGTTCCACAGCCCGGGGCAGCTGCGCAGCCTGCCGACGACGACGATCATGGGCAACCACGAGGTCTTCGCCCCGCAGCTCTTCGACGAGCAGTTCAACGTGCCCAACCGGGCCGCCGACGCGCGCAACTACTACTTCGAGCACAACAACGCGCTCGTCGTCGCGCTCGACTCCAACGCCATTGGCCCCCAGATCCAGCGCAACGTCGACTACCTGCGCCAGACCGTCACCGAGCACGGCGCGGACAAGGACTGGGTCATCGTGACCTACCACCACGCGCCGTTCAGCCAGGGCTACCAC
This sequence comes from Corynebacterium frankenforstense DSM 45800, assembly GCF_001941485.1. Taxonomy (NCBI): domain Bacteria; kingdom Bacillati; phylum Actinomycetota; class Actinomycetes; order Mycobacteriales; family Corynebacteriaceae; genus Corynebacterium; species Corynebacterium frankenforstense. The sequence goes on from NZ_CP009247.1 coordinate 2,039,573, forward strand.
TACTTCGACCCGGACGTCACCGCCCAGCGCGAGGCCTACGCGCCGGTGCTCTCCGAGCTCGGCGTGGACCTGGTGCTCAGCGGCCACGACCACATCCACACCCGCACCCACCTGATGGAGGGCCTGGAGCCGGTGGTCCCGGAGGAGGCCGCCGGCCCCGGCGACGTGCTGCACCCCGAGGAGGGCCAGACGGTCTACCTGACCGGCAGCTCCTCGACCGGCTCGAAGTTCTACGACCTGGCCGGGCCGACCCGCGCCGACCGCCACGAGGGGATCACCCGCGAGGAGGCCGCCGAGCAGGGACTGCCGCACGAGTCGACCGCCTGGTGGGACCAGGACTACACCCCCGACTACAGCAGCGTCGAGGTCGACGGCGAGACGCTGAAGGTGACCACCCGCAACGTCGCCGACGGCTCGCTCGTCGACGAGTTCACCCTCGACCGCTCCGGTGCGCCGGACGAGCCGGGCGACGGGGACGACGGGGACCAGCCGGGCCACGACGGTTCCTCCGGTTCCTCCGAGGGCGGGGCCATCGCGGCCGGCGTGCTCGGCGGGCTCACCCTGTTCGGGCTGCTGGGCGCGCTCATCGCGGTCCTCGGCCAGCCCGGCACACTGGCCGACGTCGACGCCCGCACCCGCGACTTCCTCACCCGCCTGGGCGTGATCTAGCGCGCCGCGGGACCGGTCGGGCGCGCGGGCCGGCCGGTCAGCGCCCGCCCCGCTCGCCGGAGTAGGTGCCGTCGGAGTAGAACTCGCCGTCCCCGGTCTTGATGCGCACCGTCGTGCCCAGCGGCTCGCCGGCCAGGAACTTGTCCTCGAGGTCGTCGACCTCCCGGCGCCAGCGGAAGGTCTTCCACCCGTCCTTGAACCCGGCGTCCCCCGGGTCGGTGAAGAGCAGCGCGACGTGGTAGTCGGTCAGCAGGTAGAGGAACGCCCGGTTGTAGTCCACGTCCACCGTGTGCCCGTCCGGGGCGAAGGTCCACAGCTCCCCGGTGTCCGCCATGTGCGAGTAGCGCTCGTGGACCTCGTCGATGTGCCTGCGGTTGAACTCGTAGCCGGAGAGCCACCCCGCCATCGAGGTGGAGCCGGAGCCGGCGCCCGTGTCCGTCGGCACCGGGTCGGGCCCGCTGAGCAGGCGCCAGGCGATCGTGCCGAGGACCCCGACGATCGCGAGCACCGCGACGACGCCCACGGCGAGCACGGCGAGCGCACCGCGGCGGGTGCCGCCCTGCTCCCCCTCGGGCCCCGTGGCCCCGTCGCCGCCGGGTCCCCCGTCGGGGAGTTCCTGGAGTTCTTCGTCGGCGGACATGGCCTGCCGTCCTCTCGCCGTGGTCGCTGGTGCGGGCGGCCTGACGGAAAAACACTGTCGCCCGACAAAAGAATAACCCCCGGGGAGGACCGGGGGTGCAGGTTCCGCGCGCGGAGGCGCGGCGCGGGGACCGCCTACATGTGCTGGGTGGTCAACAGCCCACGGCGCATACGCTCGATGAGGTTGGAGCGCAGGTAGAGGATGTAGGCCCACACGGCGATGAACAGCAGGGCGACGATGCCCATCGACGGGTGGATGAGGAAGCCCGCCAGGGCTACGACCTGCAGCACCACAGTGGCAGTGATCGCCCAGCTGTACCGCTGCAGAAAGGCCAGCACCAGGAAGGCCAGCGAGAGCACCGTCACCGATACCCAGTTGACGGTGGTCCAGTAGGCGCCCCCGTCGACGCGCAGGATGACGGTGAGCACCAGCGCGAAGCTGATCGCCTCCATGACCAGGGTGCCGGCCATCACGCCGCGCAGGCCCTTGAGCGGGTCCTTCTCCGGGGCGTGCCCCGGGCCCAGCGGGCCGTACTCGACCCCGGCGGTCTCGTTCGCGGGCCTGTCGCTCACGCGGGCTCCTTTCCGAAGAGGGTGCGGGCCTCACCGGCGGTGACCACCGAGCCGGTGACGATGACGCCGGAGCCGGACTGGATGTCGGCGTCCTCGGCCAGTTCGAAGGCCAACTCTACCGCCCCGGGCAGGGCCGCGGCGACGTGCACGCGCTCCTCGCCGAAGATCTCGCGGGCGATCTCCGCCAGCGACTCGGCGTCCAGCGCGCGCGGCGAGGTGTTGGCCGTGCACACGATCTCGCTGAGGTGCGGCTCGAGCTCGGTGAGGATCCCGCGGACGTCCTTGTCCGCCAGGATGCCGACGACACCGATGAGGCGGCGGAAGTCGAAGTCGCGCTCGAGGGCCGCGCCCAGGGCACGCGCGCCGTGCGGGTTGTGCGCGGCGTCGATGAAGGTCGTCGGCGTCGAGCGCACCCGCTCGAGGCGACCCGGCGAGGTGACCTGGGCGAAGCCGCGGCGCACCGTGTCCTGGTCGAGCTGGCGGCCGGCGCCGGCGCCGAAGAACGCCTCGACGGCGGCCAGGGCGACCGCGGCGTTGCGCGCCTGGTGCTCGCCGGACAGGGGCAGGAAGATGTCGGTGTACTCGCCGGCCAGGCCCCGGATGGTCAGGGTCTGCCCGCCGACGGCCACGCCGGCGGACTCCACGCCGAACTCGACGCCCGCGCGGGCGACGGCGGCGTCGACCTCGACGGTGCGGCGCAGCAGCACCTCCATCGCCTCGGGCTCCTGCTCGGCGAGGACCGCGATGTTGTCCGGCGGGGTCAGCAGGTCGTCGGCGTCCCAGCGGGACTTGATGATCCCGGCCTTCTCCCCGGCGATCTCGGCGACGGTGTCGCCGAGGTACTGGGTGTGGTCCAGGCCGACGGGCATGACGACGGCGACCTGGGCGGAGACGACGTTGGTGGCGTCCCAGCGCCCGCCCATGCCGACCTCGACGACGCCGACGTCCACCGGCGCGTCCGCGAAGGCCGCGTAGGCCATGGCGGTGAGCACCTCGAACTTGCTCATCGGCACCCCGAAGCGCTCGTCGACCATCTCGACGTAGGGTTCGATCTCCCGCCACGTCTCCACGTAGCGGCGCGGGTGCACGGGCACGCCGTCGATGGCGATGCGCTCGGTGACCTGCTGCAGGTGCGGGCTGGTGGTGCGCCCGGTGCGGCGGTGGAAGGCGCGCAGCAGCGACTCGACCATGCGCACCACGGAGGTCTTGCCGTTGGTGCCGGCGACGAGGATGACCGGGTAGGCGTTCTGGGGCGAGCCCAGCAGGTCCATCAGGGCCTCGACGCGCTCGAGGGTCGGGTCGATCTTCGTCTCCGGCCAGCGCCGGTTGAGCTCGGCCTCGACCTCGGCCAGGGCGGCGAGGTCCTCCTCGGTGACGGGTTCCTCGATGGCGACGTCCTCGGCGGGACCGGCCTCCTCGGCCATGTCGATCGGCAGGCTCAGGCCCGTCTCGTCGAGGTGCACACCGGCCGAGGCGTCGGCCCCGGCGCCGAGGTTCTCCTCGGCCTCCTCCAGGCGGTGCAGCTCCTCGGCGGTCAGCGCCTCTCCGGCGAGCATCGCCTCGGCGAGCTCGGCGTCGCTGCGCTGACGGGCGCCGTCGGCGCCGGGCGTCGAGCCCGACGCGGCGTCGTCAATCGAACCGTCGTCTGCCATCAGTTCATCGCCTCCAGACGCTGACGGATGCGGGCGACCTCCTCCTCGGCGATCACGCGGCGCTCACGGATGCCGTTGACCACCTTCTCGGGGGCCTTGTCCACGAAGTTGGGGTTGTCGAGTTTCTTGCCCGTGGTCTCGAGCTCCTTCTCGGCCTTGGCCAGCTCCTTCTCCAGGCGCTTGCGCTCGGCGGCCTTGTCGACGGTGCCGGAGGTGTCCAGCGCGACCTCGACGGTGGCCTGGTTGAGGCGCACCTCGACCGAGGCGGAGGCGTCGAAGTCCTCGCCCGGGGCCTCGACGCGGGCCAGGGAGCGGATCAGGTCCTCCTGGTCGGCCAGGTCGGCCGCCGCGAAGTCGAGGCGGGCGGGCACCTTCTGGGAGGGCTTGACGCCCTGGTCGGAGCGGAAGCGCCGGATCTCGGTGATCAGGGTCTGCGCGTCGGCGATGCGGCGGGCGGCGACCTCGTCGGTGGTCGCACCGCCGTTGGTGTCGGCCACGCCCGGCCAGGAGGCAGTCATCAGCGACTCCTCGCCGGTCAGCGCGGTCCAGAGCACCTCGGTGACGAACGGCATGGCCGGGTGCAGCAGGCGGAGCAGCACGTCGAGGACGCGGCCCAGGACGATCTTGGTGTTCTCGCCGACGACGTTGGCGCCGTCGCGCGGGATCTGGGTCTTGGCGATCTCGAGGTACCAGTCGCAGAACTCGTCCCAGGCGAAGTGGTAGAGCTCCTCGTTGGCCTTGGCGAACTGGTAGTCGTCGAAGTAGGCGTCGACGCGGCCGCGGACCTCCTCGAGGCGGTCGAGGATCCAGCGGTCGGCGTCGGTGAGCACGTCGCGGTCCGGCAGCAGGTCGACGTGCGCGCCGTTCATCAGGGCGAAGCGCGCGGCGTTGAAGAGCTTGGTGGCGAAGTTGCGGGAGCTCTGCGCGTGGTCCTCGCCCACCGGCAGGTCGACGCCGGGGTTGGCGCCGCGGGCCAGGGTGAAGCGCAGGGCGTCGGCGCCGTAGCGCTCGACCCAGTCCATCGGGTCGATGCCGTTGCCCAGCGACTTCGACATCTTGCGGCCCTTCTCGTCGCGGACCAGGCCGTGCAGGAAGAGGTCGGTGAACGGGATCTGCGGGCGGGACTCCGCGCCCTCGCCGAGGATCTCCGGGGTGATCTTGGCGGCGAAGGTGCCGAACATCATCATGCGGGCCACCCAGAAGAACAGGATGTCGTAGGCGGTGACCAGCACGGAGGTCGGGTAGAACTTCGCCAGCTCCGGGGTGGAGTCCGGCCAGCCCATCGTGGAGAAGGGCCACAGGGCCGAGGAGAACCAGGTGTCCAGGACGTCCGGGTCCTGCTCCCAGCCCTCCGGCGGGGTGTCGTCGGGTCCGCAGCAGACCATCTCGCGGTTGCCCTCGGCGTCGGCCGGGCCGTACCAGATCGGGATGCGGTGGCCCCACCACAGCTGGCGCGAGATCGTCCAGTCGTGCATGTCGTCGACCCAGTCGAAGTAGCGCGGCTCGAGGTTCTTCGGGTGGATGGTGGTGTCGCCGGAGCGCACCGCGTCGCCGGCCATCTTGGCCAGCTCGTCGACCTTGACGAACCACTGCAGCGACAGGCGCGGCTCGATCGGCTCGCCGGAGCGCTCGGAGTGGCCGACGGAGTGGACGTAGGGGCGGACCTCCTTGACGATGCGCCCCTGCTCGCGCAGCGCCTCGCGGATCGCCTCGCGGGCCTCCTCGCGGGTCAGCCCGTCGAAGCGGGTGCCGGTGCCGTTGATCTTGCCGTCCTCGTCGATGACCTGCGGCATGGGCAGGTCGTGGCGCAGGCCCATCGCGTAGTCGTTCGGGTCGTGGGCCGGGGTGATCTTGACGGCGCCGGTGCCGAACTCGGGGTCGACGTAGTCGTCGGCGATGACGGTCAGCGTCAGGTCGTCGCGGAAGGGGTGCGGGAAGGTCTGGCCGACCATGTCGGTGTAGCGCTCGTCGTCCGGGTGGACGGCGACGGCGACGTCGCCGAGCATCGTCTCGATACGCGTGGTGGCGACGATGATGTGCGGCTCGTCGTCGTTGAGCGAGCCGTAGCGGAAGCTGACCAGCTCGCCCTCGACGTCCTTGTAGGTGACCTCGATGTCGCTGACGGCGGTGCGCAGCTCGGGCGACCAGTTGACCAGGCGGTTGGCCCGGTAGATCATGCCGCGGTCGTAGAGCTCCTTGAAGATGGTCTGCACGGCGCGCGACAGGCCGTCGTCGAGGGTGAAGCGCTCGCGCTCCCAGTCGACGGAGTCGCCGATGGCGCGCATCTGCTCGAGGATGCGCCCGCCGTACTGCTCCTTCCACTCCCAGACCTTCTCCACGAACTCCTCACGGGTGTAGTCGTGGCGGGTCTTGCCCTCGGTCTCGGCGAGCATGCCCTCGACCTTGGACTGGGTGGCGATGCCGGCGTGGTCCATGCCGGGCAGCCAGAGCACCTCGAAGCCCTGCATGCGCTTGCGGCGGGCCAGGCCGTCCATGAGGGTGTGGTCCAGCGCGTGGCCCATGTGCAGCTGGCCGGTGACGTTCGGCGGCGGCAGCACGATGGAGAACGCCGGCTTGTCGCTGGCGGGGTCGGCGTGGAAGTAACCGCGGTCCTGCCAGCGCTGGTAGAGCTCGGCCTCGTGCTCCTTGGGGTCCCAGCTCTTGGGCAGCAGGTCGGCGCGGTTGTCGGTGTGTGCGGCGTTCTGGTCAGTCACAGCGACCAATCATAGCGGCCGGGTGTGCGCGTTAACGCGCCGGTCGGCGCCGTCCGGCGTGCGCGTGTGGCCCGTGCTTGACGACGCCCGCGTATGACCCCGGCCACTGCGCACGTGCGGCACGTTCGGGGTCACGTAAATACCACAGGTGACTTTCCCGCGCTCGGCGCCCACCCGGAACGGGGGTAAGGTGGCTCCTCGTGACTGATTCGTCGATGAAGAGGGAAGAAAACAAGGCACAGAACCCGGGTGCGCATCTGCCGGCGGTGGCCAAGCACGACCCGAAGTGGGTCAGCGTGGTGGGCACCTCGCGGCGGTACAACCGCAATCTCATGCTCGTGGTGCTGCTGATCGCGCTGGCGATGTCGCTGATCCAGGTAAGCTCCGTCAACGTGGCGCTCAGCTCGATCGCCACGGCCACGGGGGCGTCCTCCACGGAGCTGCAGTGGATCCTGTCCGGCTACGCGCTGGCCATCGGTGTCGCGCTGGTGCCGTCGGGGCGTCTGGGTGACCTGATCGGGCGTGCGGAGCTGTTCACGGCGGGCATGGTGTTGTTCACGCTGGCCTCCACGGCCTGCGGCCTGGTCAGCCACGCGGGCGTCCTCAACGTGCTGCGCGTGCTGCAGGGGCTGGCCGCGGGCGTGTTCTCCCCGCAGATCACCGGCATCATCCAGCAGTACTTCCGCGGCCAGGCGCGCGCGAAGGCCTTCGCGCTCTTCGGCTTCGTCATCTCGGTCTCCGTGGCGCTCGGCCCGGTGATGGCCGGCGTGCTCATCCAGCTGCTCGGCGGGCAGACCGGCTGGCGCTCGACGTTCCTGATCAACCTGCCGCTGGGTGTCGCCGGCGTGGTCGCGGCCCTGATGTGGCTGCCCTTCGGCGCGGAGCGGCGCCGCCGCGACGCGGGCAAGGGCTCGCACCTGGTGGCCCGGCGCATCGACCTGGACCCGGTGGGCACCGTGCTGCTGGTGCTCACGGTCGTGATGATCATGCTGCCCTTCGTCACCCGCAACCACCCGATGGTCTGGCTGCTGCTGCCGGCGGCCCTGTTCACCGGCGCCTGCTGGATCCTCTGGGAGCGCCGCTACGCCGCGCGCGGCAAGGACCCGATGGTGGACCTGCGGCTGTTCACGCTGAGCTCCTTCAGCTACTGCAACGCGGTGGCCGCCCTGCAGTTTCTGGGCATCACCTCGGTCTTCGCCCTGGTGGCCATCTACCTGCAGCAGGGCCTGGGCCGCTCGGCGCTGCTGGCCGGTGTCATCGGCCTGCCCAACGCGGCGTTCTCCGCGGTCTCCTCGCTGTGGTCCGGCAGGTACGCCATCAACTACGGCCGCGGCCTGCAGGTCTTCGCCGTGGGCATGATGGCCCTCGGCGTGACGCTGGCCGCGGGTGCGGCCTTCATGGTCCCGCAGGGCTGGTCGGTGTGGTGGCTGGCCGTCGGTTTCGGCGTGCAGGGCGTCGGCCAGGGCATGATGGCCTCGGTCAACCAGACCCAGGCGATGCTCGACGTCCCGCCGGCCCAGGGCGGCGTGGCCGGCGGTGTGACCCAGACGGTGCAGCGCATCACCACCGCCATCGGCAACGCGATGATGACGGGCATCTTCTTCGCGCTGGCCGCCGGCGCGGGCGGCGCCGCGGTGGGCGCGGCCGAGTCCGTGCGCGCCTGGTCCGACGCGATCGCGGTGGCCTACCTGACCATCGGCGCGATCATGGTGGTCTGCCTGGGCGTGGCCGTGGCCTACTGGCGCACCGGCCGCCGCGGCGGCAGCCACCAGGCCGTCACCGTCCGGGCGGAGTAGGCCGCACCGGGGTCCGGGGCCCGGGGTCAGCGCCCGACGGTCGCCTCGACCACGCCGTCGACGCCCTCGACGGCGATGCGCACCGTGGCGATGCCGTCGGGGTCGACGGTCACGGTCTCCTCGACCAGGGGGCCGGGTCCGTCCGCGCGCCGTTCGACGCGCACCCGGGCGAGCTGCGCGGCGTCGGCACCCGCGAGCGCCGGGTCGAAGGGGACGGTGACCTCGGCCAGGAGGCTCAGGTCCCCGGGGGTGCCGTTTTCGGCGTCGAGGGCGGAGTACTCCACGTAGCGGAAGACGCCGACGTTGTGCGCGGCGCGGTAGCGGCGGGTCACGCGCACGAAGCCGTCCTCGTCGGCCTCCAGGCCCGGGGCGACCAGCGGGTCGAAGCTGACCGCGCGGCCGGCGTCGGTCTCGCGGAAGACGCCGATGCCGCGGGCCATGCGGTCGCGCAGGGCGTAGTCGGAGTCCGGGTCGGCGGCGATGGCCAGGCCCACCGCGGTCGAGGCCGTCGGCAGCGGGGAGCGGTGCACACGCCGGCCGAAGCGCTCGCGCAGCATGCGCGGCACCAGGGGCAGCGCGCTGGCGCCGCCGACGAGGTAGACGCCGGCGATGTCGGTGTCCGTGAGCGTCTCGTCGGTGCCGACGATCGGGGCGAGCACCTCGAGGGTGCGCTCCACCAGCGGGGTGGCCCGGGCGTAGAAGTCCTTGACGGGCACCACCGCGACGTCCTCGTCGTCGCCCTCGCCCAGGTCGAGCACGATGCGGCGGGTCTGCGGCTTGATCTGCTCCTTGGCGGTGCGCGCCTCCTCGAGCAGGCGGGTGCGCACGCGGCGGCCCAGCGCGTCGCCGTCGCGGCCGGCGATCCCGAGGGCGCGATCGAGCAGCACCTCGTCGAAGTCGTCGCCGCCGAGGCGGTTGACGCCGAGGGAGTGCTCGACGTGGTGGACGCGGCCGTCGATACGCAGCAGCGTCGCGTCGAAGGTGCCGCCGCCGAGGTCGTAGACGATCACGGAGCTGCGCCGGCTGTTGAGCGTGGTGCCGTGGCGGTGGGTGTACTCGAACGCGGCGGCCGAGGGCTCGTTGACCAGGCCGATGACCTCGGCGCCCGCGCGCGCGAAGGCGTCGATGGTCAGCAGGCGCTGCGCGCTGCCGGCGTGGGCGGGCACACCGAGCATGATCTCGGGCGCGGCGTCCTCCGGCTCACCGGCGAGTCGCTGGTGGGCGCGCAGCGTGGCGATGACGTCCGCGGCGAAGGCGGCGAGCACCTCGCCGAGCGGGCGGGTGGTCGAGCCGATGCGCACCGGGGTCTGCCCGGTGGCGTGCTCCCCGCCGAGCAGCCGCTTGAAGGAGCGCGCCTGGGCCGTCGACTCCGAGAAGACGGCCTCCCAGCCGGTGAGCAGCCCGCCGGCGCCGTCGAGGGCGACCACGGAGGGCAGGTAGTCGTGTGAGTCGCCCGCCGGGTCCACGACGGGGACGACGGGATAGTTGCCGCGGTCCACGACGGCGGCGACGGTGCGGGTGGTTCCGAAATCGACCCCGAATCTCATGGTCCAAAGGCTATCCCGGTTCAGCGGCCGGGACCCGTCGACGCGCCCCGGGTGCCGGGGCGCAGATACGCCACACCCCCGCGGGACGTGCCTGCGGGGGCGGGTGCGGGACCGGCGGTGAGACCGGTCACCGTCTCTGGAGGCTGTGCCGCGGCCGGCCTAGAGCAGGTCGGCGACGGCCTCGCGCTCGGCCTTGAGCTCCTCGACGCCGGCGGCGATGCGCTCGCGCTGGAAGTCGGAGATCTCCAGGCCCTCGACGAGCTTGAACTCGCCGTTCTCGGCGGTGACGGGCTGGCCGAAGACCAGGCCCTCCTCGATGCCGTAGGAGCCGTCGGACGGGAAGGCGGAGGTGACCCACTTCCGGGTGCCCTGGATCCAGTCGTGCATGTGGTCCACGGCGGCGGAGGCGGCCGAGGCGGCGGAGGACTTGCCGCGCACCTGGATGATCTCGCCGCCGCGCTTGGCCACGCGCGGGATGAACTCGTTGAGGTACCAGTCGCGGTCGATCAGCTCGGAGACCGGCTTGCCGTCGACGGTGGCGTAGGTGATGTCCGGGAACTGCGTGGAGGAGTGGTTGCCCCACACCACGACGTTCTCGATCTCCTCGGTGCCGCAGCCGATCTTCTCGGCCAGCTGGGACAGGGAGCGGTTGTGGTCGAGGCGCATCATGGCGGTGAAGCGCTCGGCCGGCACGTCCGGGGCGGAGTGCCGGGCGATCAGGGCGTTGGTGTTGGCCGGGTTGCCGACGACGAGCACGCGGATGTCGTCCGCGGCGCCGGCGTTGATGGCCTTGCCCTGCGGGCCGAAGATCTTGCCGTTGGCGGCCAGCAGGTCGGAGCGCTCCATGCCCTTGCCGCGCGGCTGCGCGCCGACGAGGAAGGCGGCGTTGGCGCCGTCGAAGGCCTTCGTCGCGTCGTCGGTGATGTCGATGGACTTCACCAGGGGGAAGGCGGAGTCGTTGAGCTCCATGGCCACACCCTGGGTGGCCTCGACGGCCTGCGGGATCTCGAGCAGCGACAGGGCGACCGGCTGGTCGGGCCCGTAGACGTCACCGTTGGCGATGCGCCACAGCAGCGAGTAGGCGATGTTGCCGGCGGCGCCGGTGACTACGATCTTCTTCGGCTGGTTGGTCATGAGTGTGTGGATCCTTTCGGTAGGCGTCCGGTACCGGTCACGCCCGTTTGTTTCTGGTTCTCAATCATCTTCCGTGGGATGTGCCGGTACTCCCCACCCAGAATAGCCGGAATCCACACATCCGGGCACCACCTACGGTCACCCCCGAATTGGTAGTGGGGCAGTCCATTCTGCCCGGTTTTCCTAGGATGAGGCTTGGTTGACACCGTTGGTACTGCCCCCGCGTGCGTATTTCCGTCTCGGGCCTGACGTGGGCACAGTCGTGGCGGGTCAAGCGAACCGCAGTACCTGAGGCCCGCGCGAGCGGGCGGAATAGATCCCGGCCCGGAAGGAAGTGGACTGCCCCGATGGCATCAGACGCATTCCGCGACACAGACAGCCCCGAGCCGCGTACCGACCAGCCCGTCGACGGGGAGACCGCCGCCCACGGGGACAACCAGTCCACCGGCCGGGTCATCGAGGTCGCCCTCGAGCGTTTCTCCCGCCTGCCGTTCTCCGAGGCCAAGCTGGACAGCATCGCGCGCAACGCGGGCATGTCCAAGCGCATGATCCACTACTACTTCGGGGACAAGCGCGGCCTCTACCAGGCGGCGCTGACGGAGGCCGTGCGCCTGCTGCAGCCCGCCGAGGAGGCGATGCACGTCGACTCCGCCATCCCCGTCGAGGGGGTGAGCACCATCATCGGCGCCCTCCACGAGCAGTTCCTGGCCCACCCCGAGGCCGTGAAGATGATCCAGATGGAGAACGTCCAGCGCGTGCTGAACCTCTCCGAGCTCTCTCCCCTGGTCGACCACACCCCGGTCCTGCTCAACCTGGACCGTCTGCTGCTGCTCGGCCAGGACTCGGGTGCCTTCCGCCCCGGCATCTCGGCCTTCGACGTCTACTTCCTCGTCTTCGCGCTGCTCGCCCGCCGGGCCACCGACCAGGCCACGGCGCTGAACCTCTACGGCGCGGACCTGTCGACGGAGCGCAACATCACCGGCACCCACCGCATGGCGGTCGACGTGGTGCTGGCCTTCCTCACCGCGAACATCCCCGACGACGGCCACGAGTCCTACCTCGACGCCTCGGCCTCGCCGGCGGGCGGCGAGCAGGACACGGGCCCGTCCCCGTCCATCTACGGCGAGGACGACTCCTCCTCGTCGGTCATCTACGGCTGACGGTCGCACGGGGGTAGCGGCCGGAGAAGACATTTACACATGAATGCATGAGACGGCCGTCGCGGGTGCGACGGCCGTCTCATTCTTTCGGGGGCCTGTAGAGCGGATTTTCGCTAGGCGGAGCGCTCCTCGGCGGTGGTCTCGACCTCGAGGCCGACCTCGCCGCGCACCATCTCGGCGGTGACGGTCACCCGCCCGGTGTCGGTGCGGTCCGGGATCTCGAACATCACCGGGACCAGCAGCTCCTCCATGATCGCGCGCAGGCCGCGGGCGCCGGTGCCGCGCTCGAGGGCCTTGTCCGCGATCGCCCCGAGGGCCTCGTCGGTGAACTCGAGCTCGACGTCGTCCATCGCCAGCAGGCGCTGGTACTGCTTGACCAGTGCGTTCTTCGGGCGGGTGAGCACGGCGACCAGCGACTCGCGGTCGAGGTTGCGCACGGTGGCCACGACGGGCAGGCGGCCGATGAACTCGGGGATCAGGCCGAACTTGACCAGGTCCTCGGGCCGGACCTCGGCGAAGATGTCCTTGGACTCGCGCTCGGAGGCGGTCTCGATCTCGGCGCCGAAGCCGAGCCCCTTCTTGCCCACGCGGTCCTGGATCACCTTGTCCAGGCCGGCGAAGGCGCCGGCCACGATGAACAGGATGTTCGAGGTGTCCAGCTGGATGAACTCCTGGTTGGGGTGCTTGCGCCCGCCCTGCGGCGGGATGGAGGCGACCGTGCCCTCGAGGATCTTCAGCAGCGCCTGCTGCACGCCCTCGCCGGAGACGTCGCGGGTGATCGACGGGTTCTCCGACTTCCGCGAGATCTTGTCGACCTCGTCGATGTAGATGATGCCGCGCTGGGCGCGCTGGACGTCGAAGTCCGAGGCCTGCAGCAGCTTGAGCAGGATGTTCTCCACATCCTCGCCGACGTAGCCGGCTTCGGTGAGGCTGGTCGCGTCGGCGATGGCGAACGGGACGTCGAGAAGCCGGGCCAGGGTCTGCGCCAGGTAGGTCTTGCCGGAGCCGGTGGGCCCGAGCATGAGGATGTTGGACTTGGCGATCTCGACGTCGTCGTCATCGTCGCGCAGGGAGCGCCCGGCCTTGGCGGCCTTGTCGGCCTCGCGGATGCGCTTGTAGTGGTTGTAGACGGCCACCGCCAGGGTGCGCTTGGCCTCGTCCTGGCCGATGACGTACTCGTCGAGGAACTTCGCGATCTCGCTGGGACGGGGCAGGCGCGGGGTCTTCTCCTCGTCGGCCGCGGCCTCAGCGCCGATCTCCTCCTCGATGATCTCGTTGCACAGCTCGATGCACTCGTCGCAGATGTACACACCACCGCCGGCGATGAGCTTGCGCACCTGCTTCTGAGTCTTGCCGCAGAAGGAGCACTTGAGCAGGTCGGCGCTTTCTTGCATGCGTGCCATAAGCCGGTCTACGTCTCACTTCGTGTCGAGGAAAGGGGTCATCCGCGGCGCGGGGACACCGCCCCCACGCCGCGACTTCACCCCCACCTTAGCGGCACTCGCCCACGGGCCTCGAACGCGCAGCGCGTGGCGGTCCGGCGAGTCTCCCTGGCCCTGCTAACCGGGGTGAAGCGTCCCGTCCGGGACCGTGTTCGGAGTCGCATTCCGAGGCGGACTCAGGAGAGATCCTCGGCGACCTCGAAAGAGGCCTCGGTGAGCCCACGATCGTCGGCGACGGCCACGCCGTCAGCGCACTCGATCAGGATGAGCGATGTGCGTAGAAGAAACCGCCCACCGGCCGAAACGACCGATGGGCGGTTCCTTCGCATCAGCAGCCAGAATTGAGTCAGAAGCCCTGAGCAATGCGGTGGTACACCGCGTTCCAGCGCAGCGATTCCTCGAATCCACCGACAGTGGTGTCCTCGTCTATGACGGCGAGTTCGACCCCTGCCATTCGAGCGAAGTCCTCCCAAGTCCGAAGATCAATAGCAGTCGACAGCACCGTGTGGTGGGCCGCGCCGGCAGTAAGCCAGCAGGTTGCCGACGTCTGAAGGTCCGGGTGCGGTTCCCACACCGCGCGCGCCACCGGAAGATTAGGCAGGGGCTCATCGGGCTCGACGACATCGACCGTGTTTGCGATCAGACGGAAACGGTCGCGCAGGTCTGACCAAGCGACCACGACGCCAGGGCCCGGATCGGTGTCGAATACCAGCCGAACAGGATCATGCCGATTACCGATGCCCAGCTCATGAATCTCCATTCGCGGCTTCTTCTCGGTCAAAGACGGGCAAACCTCGAGCATGTGTGCCCCAAGGATCTTCTCTTCTCCCGGGACCATGTTGTAGCAATAGTCTTCCATGAGACTGGCTCCTCCGGGAAGGCCGTAGCCCATAACTTTCGCGATTCGGATCAGGAGACCCGTCTTCCAGTCGCCCTCTGCGCCGAAGCCGTAGCCGTCCGCCATGAGACGCTGCACGGCAAGCCCGGGGAGCTGTTGGAGCGCGCCGAGATCCTCGAAGGTGTCCGTGAACGCATGAGCCCCAGCGTCCTCAAGGAACCCACGGAGCGCAACCTCCTGTTTCGCTGCGTAACGCAGAGAATCGTGCTTCTCACCGCCAGGCTTCAACTCGTCAGCGACGTCGTAGGCGTCGAGGTACTCGTCAATCAGGGCGTCGACGGTAGTCTCATCGACGTCTGCTACGGCAGCGACAAGGTCATTGACTCCCCAGGTGTTGACCGATGTACCGAAAACGATTTCCGCCTCCGTCTTGTCGCCCTCAGTGACCGCTACGTTGCGCATGTTGTCACCGAAGCGCACCATTCGAAGGTGTTGCGCTTCATTCCACCCCGCTGCCGCACGAGCCCACGTGGCGATTCGTTTGGTGACGCGCTTCTCTGTGCTGTGTCCGACCATCGTGACGCGGGGGATACCCATGCGAGTAAGAATGTAGCCAAACTCACGATCACCGTGAGCCGCCTGGTTGAGGTTCATGAAGTCCATGTCGATGGTCGCCCACGGCAACTGCGCATCGTCCTGAGTGTTCAAATGCAGAAGGGGCTTCCTCAGGGCATCGAGACCGCGGATCCACATCTTCGCCGGCGAAAACGTGTGCATCCAGGCAATAACGCCGATGACGTTATCGTCGCTGCCAGCGTCAATGATTCGTTCCAGAATTGCATCCGAGTCCGTGAGAGTTGGCTTCCAAACGATCTTGACGGGAATGTCACCCGAAGCGTTTAGGTTCTCCACGACGCCCTTGGACTGCTCAGCGACTTGGCGGAGAGTTTCCTCTCCGTAGAGATGCTGCGATCCGGTAAGGAACCAGATCTCCTTACCTTCGAACGGGTTAATCATTTTACTCATCCTTTCTAGAGTGAGTGCTTCGCAGATTGAAGATTCCAGCTTGGTTACTGCCCGTAAACGTTCTGGTACCGGTTGTACAGATGGTCGATTTTCTCCTGAGGAATCGGCTGCTCTTCGCCCAATTCGCGGGCCAGATGCATCGCCCGGGCAACTTCCTCAACCATGACAGCCGCTTTCACGGCGCTACGCCCAGTTCTACCGACGGTGAATGGACCATGGTTTTTCATCAAAACTGCGGGCGAACGTGAGTCGCGAAGTGTCTCGACTATGCCTCGCCCGATGGAATCGTCTCCGATCACTGCGAATGGACCGACAGGAACAGGACCTCCGAATTCATCAGCCATCATCGTCAGTCCACAGGGGATTTCTTCGCCTCGTGCCGCCCAGGCACACGCGTAACTTGAGTGAGTGTGAACCACACCACCTATCTCCGGCATGTGTTCGTAGACGTAGGCATGAGCGGCTGTGTCAGAGCTGGGCTTTCGGGTGCCGTCAACCAGGTTTCCCTTGATATCGCAGACGACCATCGCCTCAGGGCTCAGCTCGTCATAACTGACTCCGGAGGGCTTGATTACGAAGAGATCCGCAGCTGAAGGATCCCCATCCGGGTCCACCACCACACGCTCGGAAACATTGCCTGCAGTCCACACGACGAGCCCCCAACGGGGAAGCTCCGCATGCAGCTCTGACACGCGCCGTCGCGTTAGCTCGACAGACTGGCGAACATGGGCTGGATACTCGTTAAGAGTCTTCATTTCCCTTTCTCCTTGAACCGGTTTTCTGGTTACTTGACCGGAATGGCGGTCACCGCAGCACGCTGCAGCTCGAGGCCTTCGCGATAGCACTTAAGGAAACGGTCGAAGCCGTCGGCATCGACCTGGCGGGGCTCTGAGATCTCCGGGTCGACAGAGACAAAAATTTCGTTCTCGAGAAACTCCGGGAGATCACGCCCGTTTTCTTCGTCCAGATAGCAGGCCAATAGTGCGATTCCCCACGCTCCACCTTCGGCTGCCGATTCCGCTACACCTACGGGCGTATGGAGGGCGGCGGAGAGCAGGCGCTGCCCCACGCCCTTCGTCCGGAACAAACCACCGTGGGCGTAAAGAACGTCGATGTCGACACCGTCGGCCCTCAGAATTTCCATACCTAGCTCGAGCGTGGCGAACGCCGCATAGATCTGAGCTCGAAGGAAATTTGCCACCGTCAGGTCTGCGTCCGGGCCACGAACCACCAGAGGCCGCCCTTCCGTCAACTTGGTAATCGGCTCGCCGGACAGATAGTTGAATGCGATGATTCCGCCAGCATCCTCATCACCGGTCAGCGCCTCCGTGAGAAGAACGCGGTAGACGTCATCCATGTCAATGATCTGGTTCTTGCCAAAGGCAACGGCCACCTGGGCAAAGAGATCCATCCAGGCGGACAGCTCGTTTGTTCCGTTATTGCAATGAACCATTGCAACGGGCGCGCCAGCAGGAGTAGCCACCGGATCAATTTCCGGGTGTACTGCCGCAATTCTCTCATTCAGGACGACCATTGCGAAGATGCTTGTCCCCACAGATACGTTGCCGGTACGCGGTCTAACTGCATTAGTCGCGACCATACCCGTTCCCGCGTCCCCCTCCGGAGGACAGAAACGAATTCCCGGAACCAGGTCACCTGCCGGATCTAGCAGGCGTGCCCCTTTAACAGTTAGTTCACCCGCGACTTCTCCTGCCACGAGCACAGAAGGAAGAAGCTTCTTAATGGGTTGGACACTCGCATGCTCCGCGGCCACTCTGTCAAAGGCATTTGCCATTTCCGGGTCATAGTCATTGACTGCAGAATCGATGGGGAACATACCGACAGCGTCACCGACACCGAGAACTTTCTCACCGGTGAGCTGCCAGTGCACGTAGCCGGCCAGCGTCGTCAGGAAAACGACGTCTCCGACATGATCTTCTCCATCCAGAATCGCCTGGTAGAAGTGCGCGATCGACCACCGCAGGGGGACGTTTTGGTCGAATAGCTCGGTGAGTTGCGCTGCAGCCTCGCCCGTGTAGGTATCCCTCCACGTGCGGAACGGCACCAAGAGCTCGTCACGAGAATCAAACGGCAGATATCCGTGCATCATCGCGGACACCCCCATCGCCGAGAACTCTTTGGGACGCTGTCCCGTCTTCGCACAGTATTTATCCGCCAGGTCTGCATATGCCGTACGAAGACCATCCCAGACCTCCTCCAACGAGTAGGTCCAGTGACCATCGACGAAGTCGTTCTCCCATTCAGAACTTCCCGCCGCAACGGTCGTACCGTCGGCCTGGATAGCGCAGGCCTTGATCCTTGTCGATCCGAGCTCGATGCCCAGATATAGGGGGCCGGGAGGGGAAGCTGACGCGTTCATAACCTCAACCCTTTCGTGATTGTTATCGCTAACATCGAGTACCAACTACAGATCTACCTATGAACAGCACAGACGTCAAGCATGGCACAGATAATCACCTATAATGTGATTGCTCACATTTCGGAATGGCCAGAAAGGAACCCCATGTCAGACGCTCCACTCCCCCCATCACCCGCCGGAGACTCCCCTAGATCGGGGGGAATCTACACCCGTGCGGGAACAACTGTCAGCCTCAAGCGCGATGCATGGCAGGCGCAAATAGCCACGCAAGGCGGAAGCCTCGTAGCCCTGACTTTCAACGGTCACCCGCTAGTCCGCGCGTGGCCAACTTCCCAAGTGCGCCCCTGTTATCACGGTGCAACACTCGCCCCTTGGCCGAACCGACTGGCGGATGGCAACTATATCTTCGCCGGACAAACCCACCAGCTTGCACTGACGGAACCCGAACTCAATAACGCACTCCACGGGCTCGTGTGCTGGGAAAACTGGACACTCATAGATTCTGGTCCAGACACGGCCACGATGGGCACCACCATCCTCCCGCAGCCCGGCTATCCTTTCCAGATCGAACTAACCTCTCACTGGCGGCTCTCCGGTGAGGGGCTGACCTGGACCGTGACCGCGATCAACCAGGCCCCGGCGCCGGCGCCCTTCGGCATCGGTATCCATCCGTATCTAACCGCGGGCGAAGGCTCAGTTGACGATTGGACGCTTACCGTGCCTGCGCAGACCATCTTGATTACCGACCCTTCCCGTAAGCTCCCCACCGGCAGACGGCAGCTGCGCACTTCCCCGCTTTCCGACCTCCGAATTGGCCGTTGTCTCAAGGGGGTACGGCTAGACGACTGCTTCACCGACTTCACAAAAGGCCAGATCTCCATCACCAGGCCCGACGGAACAGGAGTGGCGATGGAGTGGGAACCGGAGAATTTGCCGTTCGCTCAGGTCTTCACCTCTGACCTCCCCGATTCTCCCTGGGATCGAACAGGAGTCGCCATTGAGCCTTGCTCGTGCGCCCCCAACGCGTTTAATGCACCGGAGGGGCCGCCCACGCTCACCCCCCGGGAGGAGCGGACGTATCGATGGTCCCTTAAGATGATTTAGTCCCCGAATGGCATCCGGCCGAGAAAGCAGTGGCATGCGCCCGAGTCCTACCCCTTCCGAAGGCAACGGCGTGCACGCCACAGCGATCACGCGCAGAAACGCGCGGCCCCATAGCAGTGAAAAAGGTCGCCCGAAAAACTCCCCGACGATGGCCGAAGTCGCCGCCGTCGCCGGAGTCTCGCACCAGACCGTGTCCCGGGTTATCAACGGATTCCCCGGCGTCAGGCCTCAAACCCGCGAAAAAGTCCAGGCAGCGGTCGACCAGCTCGGTTACCGCCGGAATCTCGCGGCTCGGGCACTGGTCACCAGACAATCAAGGCTAATCGGCGTTATCGCGGTCGGCTCATTTCTCTATGGCCCAACCAGCACACTCGCATCGCTTGAGCGCGCCGCGCGAGATCACTCCTATCTGACGCTCATCGCGACTATCGCAGAGACGAGCGATGAACAGTTCAGCGCTGCGTTAGACGAGTTTCTCGAGCGTTCGGTAGAGGCCATTATCGTCATCGCCTCCCGCGAGTCGTTGGTCTGGTTCGCCGGTTCACTAGATCTCGACATTCCACTGATCATCGTGGGCCCACGGCCAGCAGACCTAGACCAGCTCACGTGTTTGAGTGTCGACCAGACCGCGGGGGCGGAGTTGGCAGTCACCCATCTCGCAGAGCTGGGACACCGGGACGTGACACTCCTCGCCGGCCCCGCCAACTGGGTCGACGCTCAACGCCGATTTGACGGAGCCCTCACGCAGTCAGAGATGCTTGGTATCCAGCCAAGGATCGCACGGGGAGACTGGAGCCCGGGGTCCGGATACGCCGCAGGAGTAAAGATCGCCCAGCTGCAGCCAGAAGCCCGCCCGACCGCCGTCTTCTGCGCGAACGACCACATGGCTCTTGGCCTGCTCGCCGCTTTTCACGCCCACCGCATCAGCGTCCCCGATGAGATCTCAGTAATTGGGTTCGACGATCTGCCTGGCAGTGGTTTCTATTTCCCGGCGCTCACCACAATTCACCAGGACTTCGACGCCCTGGGGACCAAAGTGATCAAGGCTGCGCTAGCCATGATCTCAGGGGCAACACCTGACACCGACCCTGTTCCACCAAAGCTGGTAAAACGCGAGTCAACGGCCGCCCCAAGATCCTAAGCCCCGGAGTTGCCCATCCGCACGCTCAGTCTTGAGAGGCTTCGCCAGAAGGCACCCCCCCTTATAGGGGGGCTTTTTTCGTCTTTTTTCACATTTGCACTTCGATCGATAGCCCCCAACTGGCAAAACATGCACCTTGTTTACTAAATGACATGTCACACAATATGTTAGCGTTGACATTTTCCTAACAGACGGGACAACATGGCAGTACAAGCTCATGTGAGCGCTAACTTCCTGGGCGTGGAGCACTCCCGCCCCGAGTCGCAATCTCTAGGAGATTCTCCATGACATCCCATCCCCCCGCCGCACAGCGGAAGATTCCGCGCGGCTTCATCTACTTTTTTGGCGCCTTTGGCGGCATCCTCTTTGGCTATGACATCGGCGTAATGACCGGCGCACTTCCGTTCCTCCAGCACGACTGGGACCTCGCCGGTAATGCGGCTGCAATCGGCTGGATCACATCCTCTCTGATGCTCGGTGCGGTCCTCGGCGGAGCTTTGTCCGGTCAGCTTTCCGACCGTTTTGGGCGCCGGAAGATGATTCTCGTTGCCGCCGTGATCTTTGCTGTCGGTTCATTTCTCTGTGGGATTTCCCCCGACCAGGGGACCATTTACCTCATTCTGGTGCGGGTATTCTTAGGCCTCGCAGTGGGTGCAGCCAGTGCTCTGGTGCCCGCCTACATGTCGGAGATGGCCCCAGCTGAACTTCGCGGACGCCTTTCCGGACTTAACCAGACGATGATCGTCTCTGGCATGCTGCTCAGCTACATCATGGCCTGGTTCCTCCAGCATCTTCCTCACAATTGGGCTTGGCGCTCGATGCTCGCGCTGGCGGCGGTCCCGGCGATCATTCTGTTCATCGGTGTTCTACGACTTCCGGAATCTCCCCGATTCCTGGTTAAGAACGGGCTGGATGACCAAGCGCGCCAGGTGCTGAGCTACATCCGCGAGCCGAACCAGATCGAACCTGAGCTGGCCGAGATCAAGAAGAACGCCGCGGAGGAGCAACGCGCGAACGCTACCAGCTCGTGGTCCATGCTGTTCTCGGGCCGGTACCGCTACCTGGTCATCGCCGGTGTCGGAGTAGCTGCGTTCCAACAGTTCCAAGGCGCGAACGCAATCTTCTACTACATTCCATTGATCGTGGAAGAGGCCACCGGTACCGCAGCCTCGGATGCACTGCTGTGGCCGGTGATTCAGGGCATCATCCTCGTGGCCGGCTCGCTAGTTTTCCTTGTGATCGCCGACAAATTCAACCGCAAGACGCTGCTAATGGTCGGCGGCTCGGTCATGGCTGCGTCGTTCCTTCTGCCCGCCGTGATAAACATCGTCGTCGAAAACGCCAACCCGATGATGATCGTTGTCTTCCTTTCGATCTATGTCGCCTTCTACTCTTTCACGTGGGCGCCGCTCACTTGGGTCCTCGTCGGCGAGGTATTCCCGCTGCTGATTCGTGGGCGTGCCAGTGGCCTCGCGAGCTCCTTCAATTGGATCGGTTCCTTCGTCGTCGGGCTTCTGTTCCCGATCATGACTGCTTCAATGGCCCAGGACGCCGTGTTCGCAATCTTCGGCGTGATCTGCGTCGCCGGTGTGATCTTCGTCGGAACCTGTGTACCTGAAACCCGTGGCCGTACCCTCGAGGAGATCGAGGCCCATGGAGCGAAGAAGGGCAGCGCCGTCCGCTGACCGCGCAACTGCCTCGGCGCGCTTCCAGATATTCTGGGAGACGCGCCTTCGCGCATGTCACCGACCTCTTCAAGCTCTCCGCCGATGACACCCGACTATCTCACCTACGATGCGGCACTCACATGTCGGCGAGCCAATAACCCGGCGTAGCCTGAGAGGACGTGACCGAGTCCCTCCCCCACCTCGTCCTGGGCGCCCTGAGCGCCGCGGACGCCGACCTCCCGGCCGTCACCGACACCACCGACGGGCGCACCGTCACCTTCGGTGAACTGCGCGCGCTCGTCGACGCCGGGGCGGCCGAGATCGCCGCCAGCCTCGCCGGCACCAAGACAGACACCGACGCGCCCGCCCGCCCCGTCGTCGGGCTCAACGCCGCCAACGGCCTGCCCTTCGTCGTCGGATTCTTCGCCGCGCTGGCCGCCGGCGCCGCGGTCACCCCGCTCGGCGCCCAGGCCTCGCGTGCCGAGATCGCCGGCCAGCTGAGCCGCGTCGACGCCCGCCTGCTGCTGACCACCACCGAGGCCGGACGCACCGCCGCCGCAGACCTCGGCGTCGCAGCGCTCGACCCGGCGCAGCTCACGGCGCCCACCGCGCCCACCGCAACCACCGCCCACGGCGCGGGAGGCGCGACGGGGTGCGACGCGACGTCGGCAATCGAGGGCGTGGCCTGCCTGCCGTTCTCCTCGGGCACGACGGGCACGCCGAAGCCGGTGGTGCTCACCCACGCCAACCTCGTGGCGAACGTGCGGCAGATGTCGGCCGCGCTCGACGCGTGCGGGATGGAGCGCGACTGGCCGATCGCCGCGCCGCTGCCGTTCGCGCACGTCTACGGGCTGACGGTGCTGATGTGCACCACGCTCTTCCGGCGCAACCACCTCGTCGTCCTCGACGGCTTCGACCCCGCGACCTTCCTGAAGCTGCACCAGCAGCACAACGTCGCCTGGAGCTACGTCGCACCCGCGATCCTCGCGCGCCTGGCCGCCGACGGCGTGCCCGGAGGCGTCGACCTCTCCGCGCTGCGCGTCGTGCTCTCGGGCGCGGACACGCTCAGCGCGGAGCTGGCCGAGCGCGCCGCCGAGGTGCTCGGCTGCGAGGTCATCCAGGGCTACGGGCTCACCGAGGCCGCCCCCGTCACCCACGTCAACGTGCGCGGCGTCGATAATCCCGCCACGCTCGGCACGCCCGTGGAAGGCACCGACGTGCGCGTCATGCGCGCCGGATCCGAGGTGCTCTCCCCCGGCGAGGCCGGCGAGATGTGGGTGCGCGGCCCCCAGGTGACCTGCGGCTACCTCGGCATGCCCGAGGCGACGGCGGAGGCGCTCGTCGACGGCTGGCTGCGCACCGGCGACGTCGTGCGCCTCGGCGCGGAATCCGTGCGCGCCGGCCGCATGACCGGCCGGGACCTCACCGTGATCGGCCGGGCCAAGGAGATCATCAACCACAACGGTTTCTCCGTCTCCCCCGCCGAGGTCGAGGAGCGCCTGCGCGCGCACCCGATGCTTGCCGACGCCGCCGTCGCCGCGTGGCGTCGCCCCGAGCGCGGCGAGGCGCCGCGGGCGGTGGTGGTGCTTGCCGACGCCGCGTCTCACCCGGCAGGCGCGGAACTTTCGGCGCAGCTGCGTGCCTGGGTGGGCGCGGAGCTGGCGGGCTACAAGGTGCCGGTGCGCTTCGACGTCGCAGGCGCCGTGCCGCGCACGGCCACCGGGAAGGTGGCGCGCACGCGGCTGAGCGAGGCCTGGACCGGCGAGGGCTAGGCGGCCGGGACGGCGGCGCCGACCTGGCGCAGGGCCGCGGTGGCGTAGAACTCCGCGAGGTCCTCGGCCGGGTAGCGCCCGGCGGGGTCGAACCAGAGGGCCACGCCGATGCCCATGTCGATCAGGGCGTAGACGGCGATCTTGAGGTCCTCGACGTGGAACTCACCGCGCTCAATGCCGGCGGCGACGATCTTCTGCCAGCGCACCACGTAGTCACGGCGCAGGCCGGTCACGGTGTCGCGGTCGGCCTTCTCGAGACTGTTGATCTCGTTGTTGACCACCTTGACCGCACGGGCGTTGTGCGCGTGGAAGACCACGTGCGAGCGCATCGCGGCGGCCAGCGCCTCGGCGGGGTCGTCGATCCCCTCGACGGCGGCGTCGTGGACCTCGAGCAGGCGGCCCATCCAGTGGATGCAGAGCTCGGCGAGCACCCGCTGTTTGGAGTCGACGTGGTTGTAGAGGCTGGAGGCGCGCATCCCGCACTCGCGGGCGATGTCCTCCATGCCCGTGCCGTGGTAACCGCGTTCGGCGAAGAGCTTCATCGCCGCCTGCGCGATCTGGTCCCTGCGCCGCGTGTTTGCCATGGTGTTCCAGACTAGTTCGCGGTGGCGCCGACACCGTCGGCGCCACCGGGGACGGGGGTGACGGCGGCTCTCGCCGCCGCCACCGGGGTCAGGATGGGTCGGACCCTCAGTTCTTGAGCGGCCGGCGGGTCTTGGCCATGTGCGCGGCGCGCTCCGCGTTGGCGGGCAGCACGAGCACCGCGGCAGCCTTGGCGGTCTCCCTCGTGGTCAGCTCGTCGGCGGGGATGGCCTCCGGGTCGCCCTCGCGGGCGGTGTAGACGGCGGCGACGGCCTGGCCGATGCGCGCGTCCGTCTCCGAGCCCTCGGTCCACTGCAGCGCCGGGGCGTCCGCGGGGCGCAGCGGCAGGTCACGCACGCCCGGCTCCGAGTAGTCCTGACCGGCCAGCTCGCGGGCGAGCTCGAGGGCCTCGGCGATGACGTGGTCGGAGGAGAGCACGATGCGGTCGGCCGGGCGCAGCACGCCCTTAGCCCGCGCCGGGAACGCGCCCGGGATCTTCTTCGCGGACATGATCAGCTCGAAGGCCACGGCGTGCGGGTCCTGGGCGCCGGAGTCGATGGCCCGCTCGAGGGTGCGGGCGGTGCCGCCCCAGGCCGGGAAGAGGCCGACCTCGCGCTCGGGGAAACCCAGGCGGGTCTCGGCGTGCACGGCCGAGGCGTCGGTGTGCAGCAGCAGCTCGAGCCCGCCGCCGAGCGCGACGCCGCGCACCGCGCCGACCACGGGGAAGGGCGCGCGGCGCAGGGCCTCCAGGGAGCGCACACCGTCGCGCATGAGGTCGGCGCAGGCCTCCTCCTTTCCGTCGGCCGCCAGGCCGGAGAGCACGCCGAGGTCCGCGCCGGCGGAGAAGACGCGCTCGTCGTCGCCGGCGATGACCAGGGCGCGCACCCCGTCGAGCCCGGCGACCTCGCGGAAGACGGCGAGCACGTCCGGGTGGCAGGAGCTCATCGGGGTGTTGATGGTCAGCACGGCCACGCCCTCGTTCTCGCCGGTCAGCGCAAAGACCTCGGCCTTGTCGTTGCCGGCGATGCGCTCGGCGTCGGCGGTCAGCGCGGCGACGGTGACCACCCCGGCGCGCTCGAGGCGCGCGGCGGTCTTCCCGGATCCGTCGAGGACCGTGTCGCCGGCGGGCCCGTCCGGGTAGAAGCCGCCGGCGGCGACCGTTTCGCCCAGCAGCCCGGGCACGGTCTCGAAGTCGGCGGAGGCCTCGTAGGCGTCGACGAGGTTGTCCAGGCCGATGGCGTCCGCCAGGGCGAAGGGGCCGCGCTTCCAGCCGTAGCCGAGCTGGATGGCCAGGTCGATGTGCTCGACGGTCTCGGCGATCTCGTCGGCGACCGCGCAGCAGTAGGCCAGGGTGTGCAGGTAGACGTCGCGGGCGTAGCGGCCGGCCTCGCTGTCGGTGGCGATCACGCCGGCAGCGGTCTTCTCTCCGACGGCCGGGTCAGCGGCCGGGTCCGGCTTCTCGATCGGGCGGTAGTCGTCGGCGGCGAAGTCGTAGACCTCGCCGCGGCCGCGGTAGAAGCCGCTCTCGCCGGTGCGCCCGGTGAGCCCCTTGTCCAGCAGGGTCTTCAGCTCGGGCGAGGAGGAGATGTCGAAGCGGTGGTAGGCGTCGGACTCGGGCAGGGCCTTGAGCAGGCTGCCCCAGATGGCGGGCACCAGCTGCAGGCCGACGTAGTCGAAGAGGCCGAAGATGCCGGTGCGCGGTACGCCGAAGGGCTTGCCGAAGACGGTGTCGGCCAGCTCCGGGCGCACCCCGCGGTCGAGGGCGAGCGCGGCGCCGACGGACATCCAGAAGTTACCCACGCGGTTGGCGATGAAGCCGGGGGTGTCGCGGCAGTCCACGACGACCTTGCCCAGCTGGCGCTCGGCGATGGCGCGCAGGCGCTCGACGGTTCCCTCGGTGGTCTGCGGGCCCGCGACGAGCTCGACCAGGCGCATCACGCGCGGCGGGTTGAAGAAGTGGATGATGGCGAAGTCGCCCAGCAGGTCGGCGTCCATGCCCTCGGTCAGCTGGGCCAGCGGGATGGTGGAGGTGTTCGAGCTGACCGGGGTGCCGGGGGCGCGGTGGGCGGCGATCTTGGCGAAGGTCTGGTGCTTGACGTCGAGGTCCTCGAAGACGGCCTCGACGATCCACTCGGCCTCGCCGAGGCGGTCGAGGTGGTCCTCGATGTTGCCCGGGGTGATGCGCGAGGCGAACTCGGGGTCCATGAAGCCGCGCTGCTTGAGCTGGCGCTCGACGCCGGCCTTGGCACGGGCGTCGCGGTCGCCGTCGTCGGCGGGGATGTCGAGCAGGTGTACCTGCACGCCGGCGTTGGCCAGGTGGGCGGCGATGCCGGAGCCCATGGAGCCGGCGCCGATGACGGCGGCGGTGCGGATGATCTGCTGGTTGTCGGTGCTCACTGCGGTTCTCCTGAGTCTGTCGGTTCGGGGGTGCCGGGGCGTTGCGGGTCGGGGCCGGGGCGCGGGCTACTGCGCCTCGACGACGACGGCGATGCCCTGCCCGCCGCCGATGCAGAGGGTGACCAGGCCATAGCGCCCGCCGGTGGCGCGCAGGCGGTGGACCAGCTTGACGGTCAGGATGACGCCGGAGGCGCCGATGGGGTGGCCGAGGGCGACGGCGCCGCCGTCGACGTTGGTCTTCTCCGGGTCGAAGCCGAGCTCGTCCTGGACGGCGAGGGCCTGGGCGGCGAAGGCCTCGTTGGACTCGATGAGGTCGACCTGGTCGAGGCTGATGCCGGCCTTGGCCAGGGCCTTCGGCACCGCGGAGACGGGGCCGAGACCCATGTGGGCCGGGTCCACGCCGGCGATGCCCCAGCCGGCCACGCGGGCCAGCGGCTCGAGACCGTGGGTGGAGACGGCGTTGTCGGAGGCCAGCACGAGGCCGGCGGCGGCGTCGTTGATGCCGGAGGCGTTGCCGGCGGTGACGGTGCCGTCCTTCTGGAAGGCGGCGGGCAGCTTGGCCAGCTGCTCCAGGGAGGTGTCCTTGGGGTGCTCGTCGGTGTCGAAGACGGTCTCGCCCTTGCGGGACTTCACCGTGACGGGCACGATCTGCTCGGCGAAGCGGCCCTCGGTGATCGCGGCGCGGGCGCGCTGGTGGGAGGTCAGGGCGAACTCGTCCTGACGCTCGCGGGAGATGCCGAAGCGGCCCGCGATGTTCTCGGCGGTGCAGCCCATGTGGCCGTTGCCCATCGGGCAGGTCAACCCGCCGGTCAGCCAGTCGGAGAGGTGGCCCTCGCCCATGCGCTTGCCGGCGCGCATGCCGTCGACGGAGTAGGGCGCCTGGCTCATGACCTCGACGCCGCCGACGAAGGCGAGCTCGCTGTCGCCGGTGTGCATCTGGCCGGCGGCGGTGACGAGCGCCTGGGCGCCGGAGCCGCAGAGTCGGTTGACGTTGAGGGCGGTGGCGGACTCGGGCAGGCCGGCCTGCAGCGCGATGGCGCGCGAGGAGTAGACGTCGCGCGGGCGGGTGGGGATCACGTTGGCGACCACGGAGGCGTCGAAGGCCTCGGCCGGGGCGCCGGAGCGGGCGATCGTCTCGCGGGCGACGATCTCACCGAGCTCGATCGGGGCGAACTTCGACAGCGAGCCCATGAAGCTGCCGATCGGGCTGCGCGCGGCCGAGACGATGTAGGTCTCCTCGGCCTTGGCGAAGGTACGCGGGGCGGTCTGCGCGTCGGTCACGGTGTTCTCCTCGGTTTTTCGGGTCTGAGCTGCAACTACGAATGGCTATTCGTAAGTGGTACCCGAGAGTAACCTACGCCACACTGGACCGTCAACCGGTTTGAGGTCACCGGTTTCCGGTGTCACCGAGCCGGGCGCAGCCCGCAGCCCTCGATGCAGGAGCGCAGGCGGACGAGCCCCGCGCGCAGCCGCTCCTCGCCGCCGGTGCCGATGCCCACG
Organism: Corynebacterium frankenforstense DSM 45800; assembly: GCF_001941485.1. Taxonomy (NCBI): domain Bacteria; kingdom Bacillati; phylum Actinomycetota; class Actinomycetes; order Mycobacteriales; family Corynebacteriaceae; genus Corynebacterium; species Corynebacterium frankenforstense. The sequence continues at coordinate 2,067,306 of NZ_CP009247.1, forward strand.
ACCACGCCGGCGATCCCCTCCTGGCCGGGTGCGAGCCGCCAGTAGTCGCTCAGCGCCGTCACCCCGAGCCCGACCGCGCGGGCGGCGGTGACCACGCGGGACTCCACGCCCGCGCCACCGGCGAAGAGGAGCACCGCGTGCAGTCCGCCGTCCATGGGTCGTGCGGTGACCGTGCCGGCGGGCGCGTCGGCGGGCGCGCCGGGAACCGCGCCCGGGGCGGCGAGATAGTCGGCGAAGACATCGACGAAGATGTCGCGGCGGCGCCGGTAGGCCCGGCGCATGCGGGCGGTGTGGCGGCGCAGGCCACCCTCGATAAGGAAGTTGGCCGCGGCGTCCTGCACGATCCCGGAGACCGGTGTGCCCGCCTTCGCGGCGGCGAGCACCCCGGCGCGCAGCCGTTCGGGCACGACCAGGAAGCCCAGGCCGAGGCCCGGCGACAGGTTCTTGGCGAAGGACCCGAGGGTGACCACGCTGCCGGTGGTGTCCAGCCCGGCCAGGGCGGGCAGCGGCTCGCCGACGTAGCGCAGCTCGGAGTCGTAGTCGTCCTCGATGACGACGACCCCGGCGCGCGCGGCCCAGCGCAGCAGCGCGAAGCGGCGCTCGGCCGACATCGCCGCGCCCAACGGGTACTGGTGCGACGGGGTGACCAGCACGGCGTCGGGAATCGGGCGCAGCGCGTCGAGGGCGGCGAGGTCCACTCCCCCGGCGTTGACCCCGACGGGCACGACGCGGTGGCCGAGGCGCTCGGGCACGGCGCGCAGCGAGGGGTAGCCGGGGTTCTCCACGGCGACGGTGAGCCGGCGCGTCGGGGCGCCGGCCGGGGCGTCGTCGCTGCCACGGGCGGCGAGCGCGGAGAGCACCAGGCGCATGCCGTCGCGCGCGCCGGCGGTGACCACCACGTGGCCGGCGGCGATCGAGCGCGAGAGGCGGACGTGCTCGGCGATGGCGGCGACCAGGCGCGGCGAGCCGGGCGCGGAGTAGCCCAGGCAGGGGTCGGCGGCGGCCGAGCGCCAGGCCCGGCGCCACGCCGTGGAGGTCAGCGGCGCGGTGTCCGGCACGCCCGGGGTGAGCAGGAGCGGCGCCGCGGCGCCGGTGCCGCGGCCGGGTGGGGTGGCCGAGCGGGCGGGTGCCTCGCCGCGGGAGAAGTCGTCCCCTGGTTGCGCGGAGTCAGCGGTCTGGGGCGGCGCGGCGCCGGGGACCGGGGTGAGCGAGAGGTTCGGCAGCCGCGGGTTGACGCGCGTGCCCGAGCGCGAGGTCACCAGGTAGCCCTCGCCGGTGAGCTGCTCGTAGGCGGCCACGACCGTGCCACGCGAGACGCCGTGGCGCGCGGCGGCCACGCGGGTGGAGTCCAGGCGGTCGCCCGGGCGCAGGGAACCGGCGGCGATGCGGGCGCGGACCTCCTCGACGATGCGGCCCGGCAGCGTGCCCGCCGGGCGCGCGGGATCGGCGGTCATCTCAGTACCGTGCCCCGCGGTCTTCGGCGCCGGCCTGCGCGACCCGCCAGGCGGCACGCACGTGGTCGATGACGGCGCCGGCGGTGGTGGGCAGCCCGTCGGCGGCCAGGCCCGCGGCCAGCTGGTAGAGGCCCACAGCCTCCAGCACCGGCTGGGCGTACGGCCCGCGCAGCTCGTCGGCCCGCTCCAGGTGGTCACGCAGGCGCGGGTAGGCGTTCAGGTAGTCGTCGTAGCCGGGGTTGTGGGCGGCCACGCGCGCGGCGATGAGGCCGGCGAGCACGTCGCGCCCGCCGGGCAGCTCGCCCCAGGGCACGCCGGCGTCGACGACCGCGCCGCGCCCGAGGGGCAGGGCGACGATCGCGCGCCGGCCGGGCACGACGACGGCCGCGTCCTCGGCGTCGGCACGCGCGAGCGCGTCCCGGAAGGTGTGGACCGAGGGCTCCGCGTGCTCGAGCAGGATGCCGCCGCGCGCCGTCCGGATCTCGTCGCCGCGCACGGTCACCGGGGCGGCCTCCGGGGCCGGGCCCGGCGGCTCGGTGCCCTCGACGTCCTCGGGACAGTGCACCCGGGCCGCCCCCGCGGACAGTGCGGCGCGCGCCCGCAGCCGGCCGGGCGCCCCGGTGTCGGCCACGGTCACCACGGCCCGCCGCTCGAGGGTCCGCGGCACCGGCGGGAGGTCGAGCGGGCGCTCCAGCGGGGCGTCACCGGCGGCCACCCGCCGGTAGTGGAACGCGGGGTCACCGGGGCCCCGCCCGGGCGGGAGGCCGGAGTCGGCGGTCGCGACCACCTGGCCGCAGTGCGGGGAGAGCACGTGGGCGGCGGTGCGGAAGCCCGCGGCGAGCGTGACCGTGGCCGTGACGTGGCGGTCCAGGACGCCGTGGGCCATCGGCTCGTCCGGTTCGCCGAACCCGCGCTTGTGCACCATCGCCGGCTCGGACACGGAGGCGTCGTGCGGGTCGACGCCGGCGGGCGTGCCCACCGAGAGCACCCGGGCGCCCTGGCTGCGCGCGTCGTCGAAGAGGTCGGCCTGCACCGGGCTGAGCGGGCCGGGCCCGAGGTTCTCCACGATCAGGCGGTAGCCCACCGCGACCGGCTCGGCGTCCAGCACGCGGGCCCCCGCCTCGGTCCAGCCGTGCGCGGTGACCGGCGGGAAACCGTGGCATTCGCCGGCAACGGCGCCGCAGACGTCGACGGGCACGCCCGCCTCGACGAGCCGACGCGCCCCGCCGCGCACGGCCGCGGCCAGGGCGTTGTCTCCGAGGACGAAGAGCACGCGCACCTGCTCGGGGAGGAACGGCTCCGGCGCACACAGCTCCCGGACCACCCGGTCGACGGCCGGGGCCAGCGCCATGTCGTCCCGGACGTCGCGGGGCATCCGTTCCAGGGCGGCTGCGGGATAGAAGGGCGGCATACCTGCGACGGTACCGGGCGCACGCGACGGCGACCCACGCGGCGTCGGAAATTGGACCCGGCGTGTGGTCTATTTTTCTGGTTTATTTTTGGACTTCTCAGTAGACCACCCGCGGGCGCAGAATGGTCCGCATGTCTGATAACAACGATGTAACTGGCACCACCCAGGGCTCGCCGCTGGTCAAGCGCGGCCTGGCCGACATGCTCAAGGGCGGCGTGATCATGGACGTGGTCACCCCGGAGCAGGCGAAGATCGCCGAGGACGCCGGCGCCGTGGCCGTCATGGCCCTCGAGCGCGTCCCCGCCGACATCCGCGCCCAGGGCGGCGTGGCCCGCATGTCCGACCCGGACCTGATCGACGGCATCATCGACGCCGTGTCCATCCCCGTGATGGCCAAGGCGCGCATCGGCCACTTCGTCGAGGCGCAGGTCCTGCAGTCGCTCAAGGTGGACTACATCGACGAGTCCGAGGTCCTCTCCCCCGCCGACTACGTCAACCACATCGACAAGCAGAAGTTCACCGTGCCCTTCGTCTGCGGCGCGACGAACCTGGGCGAGGCGCTGCGCCGCATCGCCGAGGGCGCCGCGATGATCCGCTCCAAGGGCGAGGCCGGCACCGGCGACGTCTCCGAGGCCACCAAGCACATCCGCACCATCAACAAGGAGATCGCGCAGCTGGCCGGCGCCAGCGAGGACGAGCTCTACGTGCGCGCCAAGGAACTGGCCGCCCCCTATGACCTGGTCCGCGAGGTCGCCCAGGCCGGCAAGCTGCCCGTGGTGCTCTTCACCGCCGGCGGCATCGCCGCCCCGGCCGACGCCGCGATGATGATGCAGCTCGGCGCCGACGGCGTCTTCGTCGGCTCCGGCATCTTCAAGTCCGGCAACCCGGCCCAGCGCGCCGCCGCGATCGTCAAGGCCACCGCCGCCTACGACGACCCCGACGTCATCGCCGAGGTCTCCCGCGGCCTGGGCGAGGCCATGGTCGGCATCAACGTCGCCGACCTGCCCGCCCCGCACCGCCTGGCGGAGCGCGGCTGGTGAGTCGCGCGGAGGCCGCGCCCACCGTCGGCGTACTCGCCCTGCAGGGCGGCGTCGCCGAGCACGCCGAGCTCCTGGAGAAGCTGGGCGCCGCCGTGCGCCTGGTGCGCCGGCCCGGTGACCTCGAGGGCCTCGACGGCCTGGTGCTGCCCGGGGGCGAGTCGACCACGATCGACCGGCTGACCCGCATCTTCGGGCTGCGCGAGCCGCTGATCGCCGCCGTGCGTGAGGGACTTCCGGTGCTGGGCACCTGCGCGGGCCTGATCCTGTTGTCGACGGAGGTCGAGGACCCGGCCGCCGGTCAGCAGGTCCTCGGGCTCATCGACGTCACCGTGCGCCGCAACGCCTTCGGCCCGCAGGTCGACTCCGCCGAGGCGGAGCTGCCCTGGACGCCGGCCGGCGGTGGCGCGGCGACCGTGACCGCGGCCTTCATCCGCGCCCCCGAGGTCATCCGCCTCGGCGACGGGGTCGAGGCCTGCTCGGTGCTTGTCGACGCCGACGGGCGCCGACGCGTGGTCGGCGTGCGCTCGGGCGCGGTGACCGGCGTGTCCTTCCACCCCGAGCTGACCGGGGACGGGACCGTCCACGCGGAGTTCCTCGAACAGGTTCGGGAGCACGCGGGGGCGCGCGTCTAGCCGCGGGTCCCGTCCGCGGCGAGCACCCGGCCCGCCGGCGGGCGGGCCTCGCCCGCGGTGCCGAGCACCACGAGGTCGGCGAGGTCCCAGGGACGCCGGGACGCGAGGAACGGGCGCTCCTCGGTCTGCCAGTCGTCCCAGAAGCGGGTGGCCGCGTCCTGATCTCGTATGCCCGCGGCGACCTCGCGGGCGATACCGCGGCGACGCTGCTCGTCGACGTCACCGGTGACCCAGACGCCGAGGTCCGCCAGCCGCTCGGTCGCGTCCGTCAGCGCACCGGTGCCCTCGACGATGAGCAACCGGGTTCCCGCGGGCACCCGCACCGCTCCCCCACGCCCCTTGGCCACCCAGCCGGGCGGCCGGTAGTTCACCGCGTCGCCGGCGAGAAACGGTTCGATGACGTGCGTGACCAGCAGGTCGTGCCACCCGAAGCGCGAGTGATGCCAGGCGAGGTCGTCGGTGGCCACGACCGCGGCGGGACGGCCGGAGCGGGTCGCCTCGCCCGCGATGGCGGCTGCCAGGGTGGATTTCCCGGCGCCACCGCGGCCGTCGATCAGCACGACCCGGCGGCCCTGCCCTGCGGGCAGCAGGTCGGCGAGCGGCTTCGGGGTAAAGGGCCCGAGGTGGGGCTCGCTCGGACCGGGGTCGAACAACGCCGTCGAACTCGTCATCGCATGGTCCTTCCTGGGCCTCGTCGGCAGGGCTGCGGTATCCGGGACACGGGAGTCACCGCAGTGTAGCGGGACACGGCGGGCTGATGCTTCGTCTCAGACGCCGGGTGTGCGCCGGACCCGGCCGATCCCGGCACAATGGCGGGCATGGACCCCGTCATCGCCCGGCTCGCCGCCGCCGAGCCCACCTCCTGGCTGCGCGCGCAGTCCCCGGCCCCGGGCTGGGCCGCGGACGCCGCCCTCGACGCCCGCGTCACCCAGGCGCGCGCCCGCTTCTCCCGCTTCGCCGGCTGGTTCGCGCGGACCTTCCCGGACTCCGCGCCCACCGGCGGCGTCCTCGAGTCGCCGCTGGTGTGCGCGCCCGCGCTGCAGGCCGCGCTCGAGGACGACCTGGGTGCACAGCTGCGCGGCCGGCTCTGGGTCAAGCGCGACGACCTGCTGCCGGTCTCCGGGTCGGTGAAGTCGCGCGGCGGCATCCACGAGGTGCTCGAGTACGCCGAGGAGGTGCTTGAGGCCGCGGGCCTGGACGCCTCGGACGCCGGCACGCCCGCGGGCCGGCGCGCGCTGGCCGGGAACACGATCGCCGTCGGCTCGACCGGCAACCTGGGCCTGTCCATCGGCCTGGTCGGTGCCGCCCTCGGGCTGCGCGCGGTGGTGCACATGTCCCGCGACGCCAAGGCGTGGAAGAAGGAGCTGCTGCGCGAGCGCGGCGCCGAGGTCGTCGAGCACGCCGGCGACTTCTCGGCGGCCGTGGCCGCCGGGCGCGAGCAGGCCGCGGACCAAGCGGACACCCACTTCGTCGACGACGAGGCCTCGCTCTCACTCTTCGCCGGCTACGCCGTGGCCGCCGGGCGACTGGCGGGCCAGCTGCGCGCCCTGGAGATCCCCGTCGACCACGACCACCCGCTCGGGGTGCACCTGCCCTGCGGGGTCGGCGGCGCCCCGGGCGGGATCGCCTACGGGCTCTACCGCACCTTCGGCGCGGATGTGTTCTGCGTGCTGCACGAACCGGTGGCCGCGCCCGCGGTCTTCCTCGGCGAGCGCTCGGGCCTGCGCAAGAAGATCAGCATCGCCGAGATCGGCCTGGACGGGCGCACCGACGCCGACGGGCTCGCCGTCGGGCGGATGTCGAGCCTGGTCGGCGGCGTCGTCGGCAGCCGTATCGACGGCTTCGCCACACACTCCGACGCGGAGCTGACCGGCCTGGTCGCCCGCGTCCACGACGCCCAGGGCTGGCGCCTGGAGCCCTCGGCGACCGCGGGGCTCACCGGCCCGTGGCGGGTGCAGGCCGACGCGGACTTCCTGCGCGCCCGCGGCCTGGACGGGGAACGCCTCGACCGGGCCACCCACATCGCCTGGTCCACGGGCGGGTCGATGGTCCCGGAGGAGGAGTTCGCCGCGCTGCTGGCGGCGGGCCGGGGCGCGGCGTTGCGGTAGCCGGCGTTACCGCAGCGCCTGCTCGATCTGGGCGCGCAGCTGCGGGAAACGGTCACCCATGGCGTTGAGCAGCGGCTGGCCGAACAGGCCGAGCACGCCGAGCAGACCGAGCACACCGGCCAGCACGCCGAAGACGGTGCCGGCCGAGGAACCGAGGGCGGAGCCCGCGATGAAGTCGCCCTCCGAGGAGCCGTCGGCACCGTCGCCGTCGTCCGCGTCGTCACCGTCCGCGCCGGTGATCTCGAAGAGCGTCGTGGTCCCGGAGACCTCGTTGCCCACCACCAGCATGGGCCTGCCGTTGGGCGAGTCCTCCGCGGAGATGAACGCCAGGCCCTCCGGGCCGAGGTCACCGGCGCCCTCGGCGGAACCGGTCGCGTCCGGGTCCACCGAGAAGTCGCGGTTGTTGACGTAGGTGACGAACTTACTGCCCGCCGGGTCGGTGACGTCGTAGACGAAGATGCCGCCGACGCGCTCGAGCCCGATGAAGGCGTAGGTGCGCCCGTCGATCTCGCCGAGGGTGAGCCCCTCGGGCTCGGGGCCCTTGTTGTCGGAGCGGTCGTCGAAGGCGGTCTCCTCGTGGTTGGAGTTGAACACCAACGGCGAGCGCTCCGCGACGTCGGCGAGGATCTCCTCGAACTCGGCGCCCGAGTCGAAGACGCGGGTGCCGTCGGCGGAGTAGACGGAGAAGCCGCGGGTGCCGTAGGAGTAGAGCTCCTCGTAGCAGGAGCCGTCCTCGCTCAGTCCGTCGGCGAGCGTGATGTTGAGGCGGCCGAGGTTCTCGTCCTCCTGCAGGTCCGCGACGCCCTCGGCGTCGAGGCCGGCGAAGCCCTCGCACGGGCCGGGCAGCGGGCGGTCGAGGTAGTCGGTCTCGTCCGGGTCGCCCAGATGCTTGACGCGGGCCTCCTCGGAGTAGGCGTCCCAGTCGCGGGCGTCGCCCTCGTTGGCGGTGACGAAGTAGGTGGTGCCGCCGGCCTGGTATGCGCCGATGGAGTCCGGCTGGACCAGGCCCTTGACCGGCCATTCGGCGATGTTGACCTTCTCGTCGCGGTCCGAGGCGTCCAGCCCGGTGCCCGGCTGGGAGTGGTCGACGGTGCCCAGCGGCAGGATGTCGGTGACCCGCGCGGCGGCGATGTCGACGACGGCCACGGCGTTGTTCTCCTGGAGGGTGACGTAGGCGGTGCCGTCGACGGCGGCGATGTACTCCGGCTCGAGGTTCTGCGCGACGGTGGTGGTGTACTCCGCCCCGTCGACCTCCTCGGGCCCGAAGACGCGCACGCCCTCGGGAAGCGAGTCCTCGAAGGCGGTGAAGTCCGCGGTGCGCACGTCCGACTGCGCGGGCGCCTCGAGCGTCTCGGGCAGCGCGACGACGGAGACCGAGCCCTCCGGGTCGACGGAGTAGTCCTCGGCCGGCTCGCCCTCGTTGGCCACCAGCGCGCTGCCGCCGTCGGCGGTGATGGTGACCATGTCCGGGAGCGACCCGACGCCCACCCGGCCGAGCTCCTCGCCGTCGCCGGCGGCGTCGAAGAAGATCAGCGAGCCCGGCTCGGTCTTGTCCGCCGGCTCCACGGTGGCGGCGGCCAGGCCGTCGGCGCGCACGGCCACGGAGTTGATGGTGGTGCCCGCGCCCCCGTCGACGGAGTGCAGCAGCTCCGGCGCGGCCGGTTCGGAGACGTCGAGAACGTCGATCTTTCCGGACTGCGCGTTGACCACCATCACCCGCTGGCTGTCGGGGTGGTGCGCGACGATCTCGGCGGCTGACTCGCCGAGGACGCCGGTCTCGTGGCTGCCGACGGGCTCGAGCCCGATGGCCGCGCCCGGCGCGGAGTGCGTGACGGGATTGGCGACGACCGCGGCATGCGCCGGCGCTGCGTGGGGCACCGTGGCCAGCCCGGCGAGGCCGGTGGCCAGGGCGGTGCACAGGGCGACGCCGGTGCGCGTGGTGCGGGCGGTGCGGACGGACGGGCTGGAGGTCATCACAAGGCTCTTCCTGGTCGGCGGACAGACAACTGCCAGGGTCCCCGAGGCGTGCGAAGCCGCGGTGGCCGCGCGGTGACGGCGCGGCGGCCGCCCGGTGAACTCCCGGGGACCGTCCCCGCCGCGTGGCTAGCATGGGAGTCGAGTGATCATTCCGCGGGACGGGCCTGCCACCCGGGGAGGTCGGCCGCGGCGACCGTGAGGAGACCGCCATGTTCGACCTGACCGACCAGACCGCCGTCGTCACGGGAGGTGCCTCCGGCATCGGCCGCGGGATCGTGGAGATGCTGCGCGAGGCCGGGGCCACCGTGGTCATCGCCGACCTCGACCTCGAGGCCGCCGAGCGCACCGCAAAGGAGACGGGCTCGCACGCCCGCCGTCTCGACGTCACCGACCGCAAGGCCGTGCACGACCTGTTCGCCGAGGTCGACGAGACCTTCGGCGGCATCCAGATCCTGTGCTCGAACGCGGGTATCTTCCCGCAGGCCAGCCTGGAGACGATGACCGACGAGCAGTGGAACGGCATCTTCGACGTCAACGTGCGCGGTGCCTTCGTCACCGTCCAGGAGGTGCTGCCCTACATGCGCGCCGCAGGCTACGGGCGTGTGGTCATCACGACCTCGATCACCGGCTCGCACACCGGCTACCCCGGCTGGGCGCACTACGGGGCGACCAAGGCCGCCCAGCAGGGCTTCATGCGCAGCGCGGCCCTCGAGGTCGCCCGCGACGGCGTCACCGTCAACGGGGTGGCCCCGGGCAACGTCGCCACGGAGGGACTGAAGGCGCAGGGCGAGGAGTACAACGCGCAGATGGCGCGTGCGGTGCCCGTGCTGCGCCTGGGCGATCCGCGCGACATCGGCGCGGCGGCCTGCTTCCTGGCCAGCCGGGAGGCCGGCTACATCACCGGCCAGGTCATCGTCGTCGACGGCGGCCAGATCCTCCCCGAGTCCCCCGAGGCGATCCTGCCCGCCCGTGAGGGCGAACAGGGCGCCTAGCCGCGCAGCCTGAGCTGCGCGGCGTGAACCAGGCGGCCCACCCCGGGCCGCCTGAGCCGACCGATCAGTCGTGCAGCTTGCGGTAGCCGAAGACCTGGTCGATGATGCCGTACTCCACGGCGTCCTCGGCGGTGAGGATCTTGTCGCGGTCGGTGTCGATGCGCACCTGCTCCGGGGTCCGGCCGGTGTGGCGGGCCAGCGTCTCCTCCATCTGGCGGCGCATGCGCTCGATCTCGGCGGCCTGGATCTCCAGGTCGGAGACCTGCCCCTGGGTGCCCTGGGTGGCCGGCTGGTGGATGAGCACGCGGGCGTTGGGCAGCGCGGCGCGCTTGCCCTTGGTGCCCGCGGCCAGCAGCACGGCCGCCGCCGAGGCCGCCTGGCCCAGGCAGACGGTGCGCACGTCGGGGCGCACGTACTGCATCGTGTCGTAGATCGCCGTCATGGCGGTGAAGGAGCCGCCGGGCGAGTTGATGTACATGGTGATGTCGCGGTCCGGGTCCATGCCCTCGAGGACCAGCAGCTGCGCCATGATGTCGTTGGCCGAGGTGTCGTCGACCTGCACGCCGAGGAAGATGATGCGCTCCTCGAAGAGCTTGGCGTAGGGGTTGGTCTCCTTGGTGCCGTAGGCGGACTGCTCGATGAAGCTCGGCAGGACGTAGCGCGACTGCGGCATCTGCGCGCCCGCGGCCGGGCCCGACTGGGGAAGCTGCAGGCCACCGGCGGAAATCGGGTTGAACATTCTCTCTACCTCTCCTATCTGCTTCCCGCTCAGTTGCTCACGGAGCCCTGGACGGTCTCGATGACGTGGTCGACCAGGCCGTAGTCCTTGGCCTGCTGGGCGGTGAACCAGCGGTCGCGGTCGGAGTCCTTGACGATCTGCTCGTAAGGCTGCCCGGAGTGCTCCGCGATCAGCTCGGCCATCTCCTTCTTGGTCAGCGCGAACTGCTCGGCCTGGATGGCGATGTCCGCGGCGGTGCCGCCGACGCCGGCCGAGGGCTGGTGCATCAGGATGCGCGCGTGCGGCAGCGCGAAACGCTTGCCCGGGGTGCCGGCGGTCAGCAGGAACTGGCCCATCGAGGCGGCCAGGCCCATGCCGTAGGTGGCCACGTCGCACGGCGAGTACTTCATCGTGTCGTAGATGGCCATGCCGGCGGTCACGGAGCCGCCGGGCGAGTTGATGTAGAGCGAGATGTCGCGGTTCGGGTCCTCCGCGGAGAGCAGGAGGATCTGCGCGCACAGTTTGTTGGCGATCTCGTCGTTGACCTCACTGCCCAGGAAGATGATGCGCTCCCGCAGGAGGCGCTCGTAGACCGAGTCGCCCAGGTTCGCACCCGCGTTCTCGGGGCCCATGGTGGTCCGTTCGCTCATGAGAGTCAGTCTCTCCTTTTTCTTCGTCCGTTTATTCAGGGTCCCAGGCTACCGCCGCACTCCCCCGCGACGCCGCCGTGTTCGCTGACAGCGTCGTCGGGGTCGGAAAAGGGGCCCGGGCAAACCCGGGCCCCTTCTTCGCGGCGTGTCAGGCGGAGGTTACTTGTCCTCGGCCTCGGTGGTCTCGGTGGACTCGGCCTTGGCGTCGTTCTGCGCCTCGTCCTCGTCCTCCTCGCCGAAGTACTCCTCGGGGTCGACGGAGTTGCCGGCCTCGTCGGTGACCTTCACGCGGCAGATCGCGGCGGCCAGGGCCTTGCCGCGGCGGACGTCGGCGAACAGGTTGCCGATCTGGCCGGACTGGCTGATCTGCTGGACGAACTCGTTCGGGTCCATGCCGTAGGACTGGGCCGTGAACATGATGTGCTCGGTGAGCTCCTGCTGGGAGACCTCCGGATGCTCCTGCTCGGCGAGGGCGTCGAGGAAGAGCTGCGTGCGCACGGCCTCCTCGGCGTTCTCGCGCTGCTCGGCGTCGAACTTCTCGCGGGTGGTGCCCTGCGCCTCGAGGACGGAGTTCAGGGCGGCCTCGTCGTGGGCCAGCTGGCCGAGCAGCTGGTGACGCTGGGCGTCGACCTGGGCGTCGACGACGGTCTGCGGCAGCTCGAACTCGGTCTCGGCGAGGACCTTCTTCAGGGTCTCGTCGCGGATGGCGGCGGCCTGGCCGGTCTTCTTGGACTCCTCGACCTGCTTGCGGGTGGCGTCACGCAGCTCGTCGACGGTGTCGAACTCGGAGGCCATCTGGACGAACTCCTCGTCCAGGTCCGGCAGCTTGCGCTCCTTGGACTGCTGGACGTGGACGTTGACCGTGGCCTCCTTGTCGGCGTACTTGCCGGACTTGAAGGTGGTGGTGAACTCGTTGTCCTCGTCGGTCTTCATGCCGCGCAGCGCGGTGTCCAGGCCGTCGATGAGGTCGCCCTTGCCGATCTCGTAGTTGATGCCCTCGGCGCCGGCCTCGGGGATCTCCTCGCCGTCGACGGTGGCCTTGATGTCGATGACGGCGATGTCGCCGGTCTTCATCTTGCGCTTGGTGTTCTTCAGCTCGGCGAAGCGGCCGCGCAGCTCGTCGAGGGCCTCGTCGACGTCCTCGTCGGCGACCTCCAGGGCCGGGACGGTGACCTCGAGGGCGGAGAAGTCCGGGACCTCGATCTCGGGCTGGACGTCGACCTCGGCGGTGAACTCGACGTGGTCGCCGTCCTCGATCTCGGTGATGTCGACCTCGGGCTGGCCGATCGGCTTGACGTCGGCCTCCTTGACGGCCTGCTCGTAGCGCGACGGCAGCATGTCGTTGACGACCTGCTCGAGGACCGGGCCACGGCCGAAGCGGGCGTCGATGAGCTGGCGCGGGGCCTTGCCGCGGCGGAAGCCCGGGATGGTCACCTGCTGGGCGATGGCCTGGTAGGCCTTGTCGAACTCACCCTTCAGCTCATCGAACGGAACGTTGACGGTGAGCTTGACGCGGGTGTCGCTCAGCTTCTCGACGGAACTCTTCACGGAGTCACTCTCCTGGATCGGTGCGAAAGTCTCTTCTCGATGTTTCTTACGTCGGGGCGACAGGATTTGAACCTGCGACCCCCTGCTCCCAAAGCAGGTGCGCTACCAAGCTGCGCCACGCCCCGCGACGTTCGCCAAGCATACCGGCGGGGTCTGCGGGCGACCCACACCGGGGTCGCCCGTCGGGCCCAGGCCGCGGGGCACGCGGCGCCGCCCGGGCGGGCGACGTTGACAAGCGAGACACTCTACCGCAGAGGTGCGGGCGACGGGCGGGGTGGGCCGAGGGAGAGGACCGGGAAGGTGCTGTGAGACGGCTGCGGGTGGGCCCGGGGAAGGCGCTGAGAGAGGGTCGAAGAGGCCCGGGCACGACTGCGCCCCGCCGGCGCGCGGGGCGGCCGGCGGGGCGGTCAACTGGAGGGAACGACGGGAATCGAACCCGCGTCTTCAGCTTGGAAGGCTGAGGTATTAGCCACTATACGACGTTCCCAGTGGCAGCCAGCCTAGTGCAGAGGCCGCGGCCGGGACAAACGCCCCGCTGATCCGCGCGCGGGCGCCGACGCTGTCCACGTCCACGTCCCGGGCCGAAACATGCACACGATCCCCGACGCTGCCCGGGCGCACGCGTCCCGGGCCGATCCGCGCGTGGCGGCAGGAACTTTCCGCCGGCCCCGCGCGTTGAAGCAGACGAGAACCTTTACCGCCAACGAAGCCAACGAAAGTGGGTCATTCAGTGTCCCTTCTGCTCCTCCTCGTCGTCATCGGCGCCGGGATCGCCATCTGGGCGCAGTCGAACAAGAAGAAGGAGATCGGCCGCGAGCGCGCCTCCTTCGCCGACGCGCAGGCCGACGCCCGCCGCTGGATCGAGCGCCTCGGCTCGCAGGTGCTGACGCTGTCCGGCAACGACACCGCCTCCACCCAGGCGCTGGCCGACGCCTCCGAGCGCTACAACGCCGCCTCGGCCGCCATCGGCCAGGCCGAGACGGTCAAGCAGGCGCAGCTCGCCCGCGAGTCCGCGCTCGAGGGCCTGCACTACGTCAACGCGGCCCGCGAGATCATGGGCCTGCCCGCCGGCCCCGAGCTGCCGCCGCTGGCCGGCCAGCGCGCCGCCGGCAAGGTCACCGAGCGCCGCACCATCGACCACGACGGCCAGCAGATCACCGCCTCGCCCGAGGCCAGCGCCGAGACGCCGAACTACTACCCCGGCGGCAAGGTCGCGGGCCGCCCGGTGCCGGCCGGCTGGTACTCCACCCCGTGGTGGGCCCCGGCCATGGCGACCGGCCTGTGGACCGCCGGCTCGGTGATGATGTTCTCCGCGCTCTTCTCCGGCATGTCCGGCGTGGGCTACTCCGCCCACGCATTCGAGGACGGCTACGGCTCCGGCTACGAGGACGGCCTGGCCGACGGCGCGGAGGGCGCCGACGGCGACATGGGCGACGCCGGTGACGCCGGAGACATGGGCGACGGCGGCGACATGGGTGGAGACATGGGCGGCGACGGCGGCTTCTTCGGCGGTGACGGCGGAGGGTTCGACTTCGGCGGCGACGGCGGGGGCTTCGACTTCGGCGGCTTCGGCTTCGACTTCTAGCCCCTGTTCCTCCTTAACCTCCCGCTTCCCCACCGACCCCCGGACGTGAGTCCGGGGGTCTCGTGCCGCACGGGGCGGGACGCGCCCGACGGGGAGCGGCGGGGCGTCGTCAATTGGCCGGCCCCGCGCCAGGCGGCGGCTCTGGCACACTGGGCCCATGAGCAACGACGTCCCCACGATCACCCTCAACGACGGCCACGAGATCCCGCAGCTGGGCTTCGGCTCGTACAAGGTCGACAACGACACCGCGGAGAAGGTCGTCGGCCTGGCGCTGCAGGCCGGCTACCGGCACATCGACACCGCCGGGTTCTACGGCAACGAGGAGGGCGTGGGCCGCGCGATCGCGGCCAGCGGCATCCCGCGCGAGGAGATCTTCGTGACCACCAAGCTGTGGAACGACCGCCACGGCGACCCGGACGCGGCGCTGGCGGAGTCGCTGGAGAAGCTCGGCCTCGACTACGTCGACCTCTACCTCATCCACTGGCCCTGCCCCGCCCAGGACCTCTACCTGAAGGTCTGGGACCGCTTCATCGCCGCGCGCGAGGCCGGTCTGGTGCGCTCGATCGGGGTGTCGAACTTCCTGCCCGAGCACCTGGACAACCTGCTGCGCCACTCCCCGGTGCCGCCGGTGGTCGACCAGCTCGAGCTGCACCCGGCCTACCAGCGCCGCGACGACGTCGCCTTCTGCCGCGACCACGAGATCGCCGTCGAGGCCTGGGGCCCGCTCGGCCAGGGCAAGTACCCGATCCTCCAGGACCCGACGGTGACCGGGATCGCCGAGGCCCACGGCGTCGGCGCCGGCCAGGTCATCATCCGCTGGCACCTGCAGCACGGGCGGATCCTCTTCCCGAAGTCCTCGAACCCCGAGCGCATCCGCGCCAACCTCGACGTCTTCGGCTTCGAGCTGACGGACGAGGAAATGGCCGCGGTCGACGCACTCGACCGCGGCCTGGAGGGGCGCGTCGGACGCGACCCCAACGAGATGGAGCCTTAAGGGGGCCTCTAAGGGAGGCCCGGGGCTACTCCTCCTCGGGCAGCGCCGGGGCGACCCCGGTGCGCTCGTACTCGGCGAGGATGTCGATGCGGCGCTGGTGGCGCTCCTCCTTCGACCACTCGGCGCCGATGAAGGCGTCGACGATCTCGAGGGCCTCGTCGACGGAGTGCATGCGCCCGCCGATGCCCATCAGCTGGGCGTTGTTGTGCTGGCGGGCCAGCTGGGCGGTCTCGACGGACCAGGCCAGGGCGCAGCGGGCGCCCTCGACCTTGTTCGCGGCGATCTGCTCGCCGTTGCCGGATCCGCCGAGCACGATGCCCAGGGAGCCCGGGTCGTTGACCGTGCGGCTGGCCGCCTCGATGCAGTAGGCGGGGTAGTCGTCGGCGGGGTCGAGGGTGTGGGCGCCGCAGTCGATGACCTCGTGACCGGCGGCCTTCAGGTGCTCAGCCACGGCGTTCTTCAGGTCGTATCCGGCGTGGTCTGCTCCAAGGTAAACGCGCATGCCCTGCAGTCTAGCCGCCCGGACACCGGCTTTGGACTCCGTGTTGTTTTCCTCCCCCGCGGCCACCCCTGCCGCGCCCGGGCCGTTGCGCCGGACCCCGCGCCCGCCGCGCCTAGCGCAACACCGTCTCGCGGTGGCGGCGCCGGCCCAGCACCCGCCAGACCAGCCACACCCCGCCGGCCAAAAGCACCAGCGGCACCAGCTTCAGGAACCACGCCAGACTGATGAGCACGGCCATCAGCAGCGCGATCAGGGAGACACCCACGCACACCGCACCGGCGGCCAGGGAGAGCATCGCCGAACGACCCCAGCTGTAGTACGCCAGGCCACCGGCGAGCACGGCGATGACGAGGGTAATGGTGAAGGTGCTGAACACGGATCCTCCGGGAGACGGGTCATGGTTCGGCTGAATATTTTACCGCCCCGCCGCCGCCCGTCAGGCAAAGGGGAAAAGACGGGAAGAAAGGACGCCAGTCTTGTCCGAGCACCTGTGCAACGTCCGCCTGTTCACCGGCCGGGAGATCACCGCGCCGACCACCCTGAGCATGGACGGCGGGGTGATCACCGCGATCGGCGAGCGAATCACCGACCCGGCCGCCCGCATCACCGACGTCGGCGGCGCGGTGGCGCTGCCCGGCCTGATCGACTCGCACCTGCACCTCTACCGCCGCCGCGACCTGGAGACCCTCGCGGACTTCGGGGTGACCACCGCCGTGGACATGGCCTCCTGGCCGCCCGAGCGCACCAACGCGCTGCGCCGGCAACGGCACTGCGCGACCTTCCTCTCCGCCGGCGTGCCGTTCATCGGGCCGGCCGGCCCCCACGCGAAGTTCGACATGCCCGCCTACGCCACGGTCACCGACCCCGCCGAGGTGCCCGCCGGGGTGGAGCGGCGCCTGGCCGACGGCTCCGACTTCATCAAGATCGTCCTCGAGGCACCCGGTGACGGCGGCCCCGCCCCCGAGATTGCCGACGCCGTGGTGGTCGCCGCGCACGAGAAGGGCGCGCGCGTGGTGGCGCACACCGCCGCGCACGGCGCGGTGGAGACCGCGCTGCGCGCGGGCGTCGACGTGATCACGCACCTGCCGATGGACGAGCCGGTCGACGCGGAGCTGGCCGCGCGCCTGGCGGACGCGGGCACGCTCAGCATCCCGACGATGACGATGATGAAGGTGATGTCGGTGGTGCCGGGCCGGCGCTACGCGACGGCCGCGGAGAGCCTGCGCGCGCTGCGTGCGGCCGGGATCCCGGTGCTCGCCGGCACCGACTCGATCAACGTGCCGCGCACCCCGGTCAACATCCGGCTGGGCCACAACCTGCACCACGAGCTCGAGCTGCTGGTCGAGGCGGGCTGGAGCCCGCTGGAGGCGTTGCTCGCCGCGACCGAGGTCCCGGCGGAGCACTGGGGGCTCCCCGACCGCGGGCGGCTGCGTCCCGGCGCGCGGGCCGACATCCTGCTGTGCGGCGACGACCCGCTGGCCGACATCTCGCGCACCCGGGACGTCCGGGGCGTCTACGTGCTCGGCGAGCGGGTCGTCTAGGGCGGCGACCCCCGCTGCGGGGCAGGGCCTCCGTCGCGGGGCGGGGCCTCCGCCGCGGGGCGGGGCCTCCGCCACGGGGCGGGGCCTCCGCCACGGGGCAGGGCCTCCGCCGCCACTTTTACATAATGTAGATTTTACGTTTTCGGGTAATATTTGTGGTGCAACCTGGGCTTCCCGGGGAGACGGCGAGGGTCCGATTTTCGCGTTTACATTTCGGTTCCATTTGAGTTCGCCGCTCCCGCGGGTCATCAGGCGCCAGGAAAAGAGCGTGCGACCCGGTAAAGCGTTAAATGACGTGACGCACGCTTCAGGAACACCGCCCCATAGTCCCCGAAGGAGCTGCCGCTCATGAGCATCGACCAGGCTGTCCATTCCCTCGCCAACCGGGTCAAAGAGCTCAAGCCCGTCATCGAGACGGAGGAAGCCACGAAGACCGCCCTGATCATTCCGTTCATCAGCACGGTGCTCGGCTACGACGTCACGGATCCGCGGGAGGTCATCCCGGAGTTCACCGCTGACGTCGGGGTGAAAAAGGGCGAGAAGGTCGATTACGCGATCAAGTCCGGTGATGATTTCCGGTTCCTGATCGAGTGCAAGAAGATCGGCGAGCCCCTCAGCCTGGACCACGCCAACCAGCTGATCCGGTACTTCAATGTGACGGACACAGAGTTCGCGATTCTCACCAACGGCGAGGTCTACGAGTTCTACGCCCAGTTGGACGCCGTGAACCGAATGGACGAGAAGCCGTTCATGACCATCGACCTCGCCAACATTGACGCCCGCATCTTCCCCCACCTCGAGATGTGCACGAAGTCCCGCTTCGACTCCGAGACCATCGCGGCGAGCGCTGAACAGCTCAAGTACGTCTCCGAGATCCGGAAGGTCCTCTCCCGGCAGTTCAAGGAGCCGGACACAGACTGGGTGAAGATGGTGGCAGCCCGCGTGACGTCGCGACGCATGACCGCGCAGACCCTCGAGGCCTTCACCAAGTTGGTCACCACCGCCCAGAATCAGTTCCTCAAGGACGAGGCCAACCGCCGGCTGCAGTCCGCGCAGGAGCACGACGAGTCCGTCAACGTCGAGCCGGCCGACACCGTCGACGAGGACCCGGATGCGGCGGAGGACTCCGGCGGAATCGTCACCACCGAAGAAGAGCTTCAGGCGTTCGGGATCATCCGTGCCATCTGCTGCGCCGAGATCCCGGTCGGGGACATCTACCTACGCGACGCCAAGAGCTACTGCGCGATTCTCTACCAGGACAACAACCGCAAGCCGATCGCACGGCTGTACTTCGACCGGAAGATCCCGCGTATCGTGCTCTTCGACGCCGAGAAGCACCAGCACCAGCACGATCTGGACTCCATCGCGGGCATCTACGAGTTCTCGGACCAGCTGCGGGAGCGCTGCCGCGTTCTCCGCGACCAGTAGCGTCTCACCGGCCCCCGGCATCAGATCCCGGACCGACGCACTCGGGGCCCGCCTCCCTCATGGAGACGGGCCCCGTGCCGTTGCCGGAGAACCGCGGGTCTAGACCTGCGGGCTCTCCGTGCGGGAGCGCTTGAGCTCGAAGAAGTAGGGGAACTGGGCCAGGCGCACCGCGGCGTCGAAGATCTCACCGGCCTCCTCGCCGGTGGGGACGCGGGTGATCACGGGGCCGAAGAAGGCGTGGTCGCCCAGCTTGATCACCGGAGTGCCCACCTCGTCGCCCACGGACTCGATGCCGGCGTTGTGGAACTTGCGCAGCGCGTCGTCCCACTCCTCGGTGTCGGCGACCTTCTGGTAGTCGGAGGACAGACCCACCTTGGCCAGCGCCTCGGCGATGACCTCGTTGTACGCGCCGTAGCCCTTCTTGCCGCCCTGGCCGCCGGGGTGCACCAGCTCGCCCATGGTGGTGTAGAGCTCGTCGACCTTCTCGGGGTGCTCGGTGGCCACCGCGGCGAAGACGCGGGCCGGGCCCCAGTTGGCCTCCATCATCTTCATGTACTCCGGGTCGAGGTCGCGGCCGTCGTTGAGCACGGACAGGCTCATCGGCTGCCAGGTGATCTCGATGTCGCGGACCTTCTCGACCTCCTTCATCCAGCGGGAGGTCTGCCACGCGAACGGGCAGGAGACGTCGAACCAGAAGGTGACGGACTGGGTCATGGGGTAATTCCTCTCTGTCGGGTGACTTCGCGGGCCAGCCTAACCGCACTCGCGTGCCCGCGGCCCGTGCGCGCCCCAGCCGGTGACTACCGTGTAGGCCATGACCTCCACCAACCTCACCCGCGCCGAGGCCGAGTCCCGCGCGCGGATGCTCACCGTCAACCACTACGACGTCGATCTGGACCTGCGCCGCGCCGCCGAAGGCGACGCGGAGTTCGGCTCGACGACGACCGTGCGCTTCACCGTCGACGAGCCCGGCGACACGTTCATCGACCTGCGCGCCGCCCGCGTCGACGAGGTGCTTCTCGACGCCGCGGAGATCACCGCGAAGGCGGTCTCCTTCCGCGACGGCGCCTACGACGAGGAGCAGGGCCTGGCCCTGACGGGTCTGAGCGCCGGCGAGCACACCCTGAAGGTCACCGCGCGCTGCCTCTACTCGCGCACCGGCGAGGGCCTGCACCGTTTCACCGACCCGGCGGACGGTGAGACCTACCTCTACACCCAGTTCGAGACCGCCGACGCGAAGCGGATGATGGCCTGCTTCGACCAGCCCGACCTCAAGGCCACCTGGAACTTCACCATCTCCACCCCGCTGGGCTGGACCGTGATCGCCAACGCGAAGCAGGTCACCGAGTCCCGCGAGGACACCGGCGTGGCCGTGCACCGCTCCACCGTGGACTACCCGCTGTCGAGCTACCTGATCGCCGTGTGCGCCGGCCCCTACGTCGCGGTCACCGACGAGTGGCGCGGGCACCTGACCCACCACCCGGAGACCCCGGAGGGCCAGCCCGGCGAGGACACCGAGCTGGTGGTGCCGCTGGGTATCTACGCGCGCGCCTCGATCGCGGAGCACGTGGACGCCGACAAGCTCTTCCGCGAGACGAAGCAGGGCTTCGACTACTACCACCGCAACTTCGGTTACGCCTACCCCTACGGCAAGTACGACCAGGTCTTCGTGCCCGAGTTCAACGCCGGCGCGATGGAGAACGCCGGGTGCGTGACCATCCGCGACGAGTACGTGTTCACCTCGAAGGCCACCCACTACCGCTACGAGCGCCGCGCGGACACGATCCTGCACGAGCTGGCCCACATGTGGTTCGGCGACCTGGTGACCATGCGCTGGTGGAACGACCTGTGGCTCAACGAGTCCTTCGCCACCTGGTCCTCGGCGATGTCGCAGTCGGAGGAGACGGAGTACGACACCGCGTGGGTGACCTTCGCGGCCGTCGAGAAGGCCTGGGCCTACCAGCAGGACCAGCTGCCGACCACGCACCCGATCTCCACGGACGCCTCGGACATCGAGACCGTCGACCAGAACTTCGACGGCATCACCTACGCCAAGGGTGCGAGCGTGCTCAAGCAGTTGCAGGCCTACGTGGGCCGCGAGAACTTCTTCGCGGGCGTGCGTCGTCATTTCGCCGCCCACCAGTGGGACAACGCAACCTTTGAGGATCTCCTCGATTCGCTGGAGAAGGCCTCCGGGCGCGACCTTTCCGACTGGGCCGGCCAGTGGCTCAAAGCCACCGGCATCTCCCGCCTGGCCCCCGAGTTCGAGACGAACGACGGCACCTACTCCGCCTTCGCGGTGGTCCAGTCCGGCGAGACCCTGCGCACCCACCGCATCGCCGTGGGCCTCTACGACCTGGGCGCGGACGGCAAGGTCACCCGCCGCAGCCGCGTCGAGGTCGACGTCACCGGCGAGCACACCGAGGTCGACGAGCTGGTCGGCGAGAAGGCCGCGGACCTGGTACTGGTCAACGACGACGATCTGACCTACTGCCTGATGGGCCTCGACGAGGCCTCCCGTGCCTTCGTCGTCGAGCACATCGGCGACATCGAGTCGCCGATGGCGCGCACCCTGTGCTGGTCGGCCGCCTGGGAGGAGACCCGCGCCGGCGAGATGCCGGCCCGCGAGTTCGCCCGCCTGGTCACCTCGGCCGTCGGCGCCGAGACGCAGCTGTCGGTGGTCGAGCGCGTGCTCGCGCAGGCCACCACGGCCGTGCACCGCTACGCCGACCCCGCCTGGGCCGAGGCCGAGGGCCGCGACCTGCTGTGCGACGCCCTCATCGCCGGCGCGCGCGGCGAGGACCCCGAGGCCGCGCTCATCTTCGCCCAGGAGCTGACCCGGGCACCGCTCTCCGACGCCGCTGTGGCCTATCTGCTCAAGCTGGTGTCCGCCGAGCCGGGCACCACCGTCGGCGCCCTGACCGTGGACGCCGACCTGCGCTGGCTGGCGCTGACCGCGCTGATCGCGCACAGCCGCTACGAGGACGCCGAGTCCGCCGAGTCCGCGATCGCCGAGCTGGCCGCGGCGGACCGCTCCGCCTCGGGCACGATGTCCGCGGTGCGCGCCCGCGCCGCGATCCCCACGGTCGAGGCCAAGCGCACCGCCTGGGACGCCGCCGTCTCCGGCGAGCTGTCCAACCTGGGCATCCGCCACACCACAGAGGGCCTGACCTGGGCCGACTCCGGTGAGCTGCTGCAGCAGTTCAACGAGGAGTACTTCCGGATCGCGCCGCGCATCTGGAAGGAGTTCTCCCCCGAGATGGCGCAGCGCACCCTCCTCGAGCTCTACCCGCGCTGGGACGTCACCGAGGAGCACCTGGGCCGCGCCGACGCACTGCTGGCCGAGACCTCGGGCGGCCTGCACCGCCTGCTCGCGGAGAACCGCGACCGCATGGTGCGCACGCTGCGTCTGCGCAAGGTGGACGCCGAGGCCGCCGGGAAGTAGGCGGTCGAGATACGGGAGCGGGGCTCGGGGCCCGCTCCACCCCTGCGGGAAACCGCGGGCTCAGGCCCTGCGCATCAGCCCACGGCGGCTGAGTCGGCCGGCCGGGCGCCGCTCCCAGATCCACGTCATGCCGGCCCACGCGATCGCGACGAGCACGAACTCGACGCCGATGTAGCGGGGCCACGGCCCGAAGACGTCGATGATCGAGCGCCCCCGCGGCTTGCGTGCGAGAAAGCCGTAGTTGCCGCCGGTGCGCACGTTGGCCACCCCGGCGACGGCCATCCAGAGCATGCTGAACGCCATGGTGAAGCGGTAACCGGACCAGGTGGGCCGGAAGCCGTAGCCGAAGGTGAGCACGGCGGGGATGATCAGGGCCGCCCAGTGGAAGAGCCAGTAGGCGCTCTCCTGGATGCGCCGGTCCATCACCCACGCGGCGTCGGGGGTCAGCAACGCCATGGGGTTGAGCAGGAAGCCCCAGTAGTAGGTGATCGCGGTCAGGTGCTCCTGGCCGGTGCCCAACGCGACCGGGGCGATCAGGCGCAGCCAGTCGGAGACGTGGAAGGGGGCCAGCTCGTCGGGGACGAAGTTCTCGGGCCGGAGGATCACGGCCAGGTAGGTCACGCTGAGCACCCCGAGCACGAGCGCGGTGAGCTGCCGGGCGATCTTGTTCGCCTTCATCCCGCGGGTGCGCCTCGCGGCGACGACGAGCACGCCGGCCAGGCTGATCCCGACGACCATCACGCACAGGTGCCGGCTGTCGAACTGCTCTATGACCGGGTACGTCCCGCCGGTGCGGCGGGACGTCCAGGTGCGGGTGGCGTTCGACATAAGCCGGGATTTTAGCAACAGGTGGTCGCCCCCACCGTGAGAGCCGGGGTCTTCCCCACCGTGGGTCACGGGCGACCTGTCCCGGACGCGCGGTTCTACCCGGGGCCCGGCGCTCCCGCCGGCCCTGTCCGGGGCACGCCGGCGCGACCCCGACCGACCCCACCTAGCCCGCTCGGTATGTCATGACTAGACTGTGCGGTACATTTCATTCAGACCGGAGGGAGAAACTGATCGTGGCACCCACCTCGCCGACGGTCCCGGCGATCGCCGTGATCGGGCTCGGCCCGCGCAGCATCGCCGTGCTCGAACGACTCGTCTCGCACCTGACGCACCTTTCCGACCCGCCCGAACGCCTCTACCTGCACCTCATCGACGACGCGCAGCACGGCGGCGGACGGATCTGGAACATCGACCAGACGCACGCGCTGGTGATGAACACCTTCGCCGACGGCATGACGCTCTTCGCCGAACCGGGTGCGACCGTGGCCGACCCGGTCACCGAGGGCCCGACGATCTACGAGTGGATCCGCCTGGTGCGCGGGGACGAGACCGGGATCGCACCCGCCAAGGTCGACTACTTCCGCGCACACCCGCTGCTGCCGCAGTTCCGCCCGGTCACCGAGGACTTCTCCGCCGAGGAGCTCGACGCCGTTCTGCCCCACTCCTATCTGCCGCGCGCCCTCTACGGCTTCTACATCCAGTGGGTCTACTCCTCGGTGCTCGACCGCCTGCCCGACTGGGTCACCCCGGTCGCCCACGCCGCGCGTGCCGTCGGCATCCGGGAGAGCGGCGAGTGCGACGAGATCGCACTCTCCGACGCCACGACGCTCGCCGCCACCGCCACCGTCTTCGTCTCCGGCTGGCAGCACCAGGGCTTCACCGAGCAGGAGAAGTGGATCAACGCGAAGCTGCGCAAGGACCCCCGGCTGCACTGGGTCCGCGCCGACAACCCCATCGACCAGGACGTCGCCGGCATCGCCGCCGGCGAGCGGGTGCTCGTGCGCGGGCTGGGCATGGGCTTCTTCGACGTCCTCGCCCTGAGCACCGTCGAGCGCGGCGGCCGCTTCGTCGAGGACGCCGCGGCGCCCGGCGGGCTGCGCTACGAGGCCAGCGGAGACGAGCCCCGTTTCTTCGCCAGCTCGCGGCGCGGTTACCCGTTCCTGCCGCAGGCCGCCGACGGCCAGGTCCCGCCCCCGGCCGCGATGCCGCGGCTGCGGAAGGTCATCAAGGCGCTCTCCGCGCGCGGCGGCAGCCACTGCATCGACTACGACACCGAGGTCTGGCCCGCGGTGGTGCGCGACGCCTACGCCACCTACGTCGAGACGCTCGCGCGGGTCCGCCCGGACGCGCTGCGCCGCCCGGTGGCCGAGGCGCTCGCCGAGATCGACGCGGCCGACATCAACCCGCGCGCCCGTTTCGGGGGCGTCGAGGTCCTCGACCGGATCGTCGAGGAGTCCACGGACGAGCCGTTCTCCCTGGTACCCTACATCGAGCAGATCCCGCGGCAGTTCGACTCCGTCGCCGAGCTGACCGCCTGGGCCGCCGGACGCATCGCCCACGACATCGCGGAGTCCGAGCGCGGGCAGGACTCGCCGGTGCGCGCCGCGCTGTGGTCGGTCGGCTCCGCCCGCAAGCCGACCCAGGTGCTCGGCGCCGAGGCCCGCTACACGGCCGAGTCGCGGCGCAATCTCTTCCACACCGCCGTCGCGCTGGGGCAGTTCGCGTGCTCGGGCCCGCCGCTGTTCCGGTCGCGCCAGCTGCTCGCGCTCATCGAGGCGGGCGTGGTGACGCTGGTGGGCGGCTCGCCGGTCCTCGACGTCGACGAGGGCACCTGGGTGCTGCGCTCGGAGTACTCGGCCAGCGAGTCGGTCCGCGGCACCACGCTCGTCGACGCGTGGGTGCACAAGCCGGACATCCGTCGCCTGCCCTCGGACCCGCTGATGGCCCGGCTGGTCTCCACCGGCAGGGTGCGCCCGTTCAGCGAGACACGCGCCGACGGCGAGACCCTGCTCACCGGTTCCCCGGAGCTGGACCCGCAGACCCGGCTGGCCGTCGGCGTCGACGGCGAAACCGACCCGCGCCTGCACCTGGTGGGCATCCCCGCCCACTCCCAGTACCCGGACACCACGCTGGCCCCGCCGCTCCCGGGCACGGACTCCTGGTTCATCCAGGAGGCCGACAAGGCCGCGGTCTCCGCGCTCGACCGCGCGCTGCGGGCAGTCGTCGCGCAGCCGGCCTGAGCCCGGCCGCGCGGCGCCGGGCCGCCTGCCCCGGCCGGCTCAATCGACCCGGCCACGCAGGGACAACCGCACACGGCGACCACCTCCAGCCACTCGGTCCACCCTATACAGACCAAGCGGTCTGGCATGACTGGACCGAGCGTGCTACATTGAGGAACACAATCAACGCGAAGGAGACTGATATGTCTGATCTGACCCCGAAGCACCAGGACGGCGAGGCCCTCGAGCCGATCGACAAGGACAAGCTGTCCGAGCTGGCGCAGAAGAACATCGACAACCCCGAGGGCGGCCGCAAGAAGATCCGCACCCACACCGAGGCCGACGGTCACTTCCGCAACTACACCAAGGTCCGCGACCTCGACCCGGTGCTCGTCTCCGAGCCTTACCCGCTGCTGGGCGACAACACCGCCCCGAACCCGACCGAGATCGCCCAGGCCGGCCTCGCCGCCTGCATCTCCGTGGGCATCCAGGCCATCGCCACCCACCGCGGCGTCGAGCTGACCAAGATCGACATCGACATCGAGTCCGACATCGACATCTCCCCGACCTGGGGCGTCGGCGACATCGAGGGCGAGAAGCGCCCGGGCGTCTCCGACGTGCGCGTGACCGTCGACCTGGACGGCGACGCCGACCGCGAGACCCTGCAGAAGATCGTCGACGACGCCGTCGAGTGGTCGCCGGTGGTCAACACCTACACCCGCCCGGCCAACCTCACCGCCGAGCTGGCCTAGGCAGCCCGCGACACCTCCACAGAAAGCGCCCGCCGGAGCGATCCGGCGGGCGCTTCCGCGTCCTCCTAGCGCTCGAGCAGGCCGAGCAGGCGGCCACGCAGCTCGCCGGTGTACTCGCCGGCGGCCGCGGCCCCCTCCCCGAAGCGCGGGCGCGGCAGCTCCACGGTGACGTCCTCGATGATCGTGGCGTCCGGCCCGGGCGACATGACCAGGATCCGGTCGGAGAGCAGGATCGCCTCGTCGACGTCGTGGGTGACCATCACGACGGTGCGCTGGTTGGCCTCCCACACCTCGAGCAGGACCTCCTGGAGCTGCCGGCGCGTCAGGGCGTCGAGCGCGCCGAAGGGCTCGTCGAGGAGCAGGATGCGCGAGTCGACGGCGAAGGCCCGCGCCAGGCCGACCCGCTGCTGCATGCCGCCGGAGAGCTGGGCGGGCCTGCGGTCGGCGGCGTGCGAGAGGTTGACCTTGGCCAGGTACTCCTCGGCGCGCGCGGCACGCTCGGCCGCACTGAGGCCCGGGCGCGCCGAGCGCAGCCCGAAGTCGATGTTTCCGCGGGCGGTCAGCCACGGCAGCAGGGCGTGGTTCTGGAAGACCATGCCGCGCTCCGGGCCGGGCCCGGTGACCGGCGAACCGAGGGCGGAGACGGTCCCGGAGCTCGGCTCGGCGAGCCCCGCGATCATGTTAAGGATCGTGGACTTGCCGGAGCCGGACGGCCCCAGGAGGGAGACGAACTCGCCCTCGGCCACGCTCAGCGAGGTCGGGCCGATGACCCGGGTCTCGCCGAAGGTCTTGGTCACGGAGTCAACGAGGATGTCAGTCATAGCGCACGACCTTCTGCAGAGAGGCGATGAGGTAGTCGAGGAGCAGACCGACGACGCCGATGACGACGATGGCCACCACGATGGCGTCGATGTCGAGCCGGTTCCACATGTTCCAGACGAAGAAGCCGATGCCCTGTCCCCCGGCGAGCATCTCGGCGGCGACGATGACCAGCCACGACGTCGACAGCGACAGCCGCATGCCGGTGACGATGCCGGGCACCACGGCCGGGGCGGTGACGAAGCGCAGCTTGTCCCACCAGTTCGTGCCCAGCGTGGCCGCGAGGTTGAGGTAGGTCGGGTTGATCCCGCGCACCGCGTCGATGGTGTTGACCAGCGTCGGCCAGATCGCCGAGAGGACGATGACGAACACGGAGGTCGCCTCGGCGTCGCGCAGCAGCGCCAGGCCCAGCGGCAGCCAGGCCAACGGGGAGACCGGGCGCAGCACCTGCACGAAGGGGTCGACGGCCCGGCGCAGCAGCGCCGAGGAGCCGAGCAGGAAGCCCAGCGGCACGGCGATGGCCATGGCCAGCAGGAAGCCGACGACCACGCGACGCAGGCTGGCCACCAGGTGCCAGAAGATGCCGACGGAGGCCGGCCCGTCGCGGTAGAAGGGGTCGGAGAGGATCTCGACGGCGCGGGTGGCGGTGCGCGCCGGCGTCGGGGCGATGTCGGCGAGCCAGCCGGCGGCGGCCGCCGCCTGCCAGAGGGCGAGGAAGGCGGCGAGGATCACCACGAACAGGGCGACCGGGTAGAGCGGGTTGCGCACCTCGCCGCGCGCCGCGGTCCTGGTACTCATCGGGATTGGTGCTCCTTGTCTGTCAGGGGGTGCGCCGCGCCTCAGCGGCGGTAGGCGGCGGTGGGCCGGGCGGGATCGAAGCGGGTGCCGTTGATCTCGACCGGGGTCAGGTCGCGGTCGCCGTCGGCGGGCAGCACGCTGTCGGTGACGGCGGCGACGGCCGCGTCGTCCAGTTCGAGCGCCCCGCCGCCGAGGCCGAAGCGCGCGATCTGCGTGGCCATCCACGCGATGGCCAGATACGAGGTCGGGTCGCCGAAGCGGAGGTAGTCCGGGTCCTCGATCTCCTCGTCGCCCCAGCTCAGATAGGACCCGCGCAGGGCCGGCTCGATGAACTCGGGCTTCTGGTTGAGGTACGCCTCGGCACCCAGGAGCGGGGCGGCCCGGTGGGCGTGCTCCGGGTTGTTCACGAAGCGCGCGGCCTCCTCGAGCGCGGCGACGATGCGGCGGGCGGGCCCCGGCGCGTCCGCCAGGAAGTCCTTGGCCATCGCGACCGCGCAGCAGGGGTGCCCGTCCCACATGTCCTTGGTCAGCTCGAAGACCCGCCCGGAGCCGGTGGCCAGTGAGCGCTGCAGGAACGGTTCGGGGCCGATGAAGCCGTCGATGGTGCCCACCGACATCTGCGCGATCATGTCCGCCGGCCGCAGCAGGCGCAGCTCGAGGTCGGCGACCGGGTCGAGCCCGTGGGCGGTCAGGTAGTCGCGCAGCAGGAGCGCGTGCACGGAGTACTCGAAGGGGATGCCTATGGTCATCCCCTCGAGGTCCGCCGCACCGCGCACGCCGGGGTGGTGGCGGGCGCCCAGGGTGACGGCCTGGCCGTTGGTGTTCTGCGTGAACACGATGCGGGTGGGCCGGGCGGCGTTGGTCACCCCGGCGTCCAGGGCGACGGGCATCGGCGAGAGCATGTGCGCCACGTCGATCTCGCCGACCGCGTAGGCGGTCCACAGGTCGGCCCACCCGGAGAACTTGCGCAGGCGCACCCGCACACCGTGGCGTTCGAAGAGCCCCAGCCCGTCGGCGGCGAGGAGCGGGGAGGCGCAGGCGATCGGCACGAACCCGATCGTGACCGGGGCGTCGTCGCGCCCGCCCGCGGGCTCAGGGGTGCAGCCGGCGAGCGCTCCCCCGCCGAGCGCGGCGCCGCCGACGGCGAGGGCCGCCCGCAGCAGCTGGCGGCGCGTCATCCTCAGGGTGGTCCCGGCCATCTGATCCCTTCCGCCCTCGGACCGTACAGTTCTCCCGGACTGTACCACTCGGTCCACTAAGAGCGAAGGGACACGTCACCGAATGCGCGGTCACCGCCGGACAGGCGGTGAATAATAAACCAGACCGTTCAGTCTGCCCGACTCCCCATTCCCCGAGAGATTGCCGACGCCCCGTCAGTCACCGAGGGCGACGAAGGTGCCGCCGGTGCGGCCGCGGCGACGGTCGATGAGCCCCTCGTTCTCCAGGATCTCGAGGGCGTGGCGCACGGTCATGCGCGCGACCCCGAACTGCTCGACCATCGCACGCTCGTGCGGCAGCCGCTCGCCCGGGGCGTACTTTCCGGACTCGATCCAGGACCTCACCTCGTCCGCGATACGCAGGTAGGCGGGCTGTTTTCGGGGTCGAGCCGGAGTCATAATTTGATACTAACAGAGAATCAGTTTGCCCTGATTTATCTCGTGCGCACCACAGTTGTCACAGCCGACGAGCGGATCCGCCCGAACAGTTGTAAGGGGAACACTGCCACTGAGGCGGAGCCCCACCCGCCGGCGCGACGCGCTACCCCCGCGTCGGCGCGGAACCGAGGTCCCCGCGCTCGCGCATGCGGGTGAGCACGTTCTCCGCGGAGATCAGGCACATCGGCACCCCGACGCCGGGCAGCGTGGTCGAGCCCGCGTAGTAGAGCCCGTCGAGCTTGTCCGAGACATTCTTCCCGCGCAGGAAGGCCGACTGACCGAGCGTGTGGGCCAGGCCCAGCGCCGAGCCGCGCCACGCGTGGTAGCGCCCGGCGAAGTCCGCCGGCCCGATCGTGCGGCGCACCACCACCCGCCCGGCCAGGTCGCCCACGCCGAGGCGGGCGCCGAGCCGGGCCACCGCGGCGTCGGCAATCGCACGCACCGTGGGTGACTCGGCCGCACCGTAGGCGTCGCCGTGGCCGATGGCCGGGTCGGCCGGGGTGGGTACCAGCATGAAGAGGTTCTCGCAGCCGTCCGGGGCGAGCGAGGGGTCGGACGCGCTGGCCCGGCAGACGTACATCGAGCGCGCCGCCGGCAGGTCGCGGCGGCCGTCGGGACCGGAGAAGACGGCGTCGAAGTCCGCGCGCCAGTCCGCGTCGAAGAAGAGGGTGTGGTGCAGCAGGCCCGGAAGCTCGCCGCGCACGCCGAGCAGCACGAGCACCACGCCGGGGCCGGGGTCGCGCCGGGCCCACTTCCGCTCCGGGTAGCTGCGCCTCCCCCGCGGGAGCAGGGAGTTCTCCGTGTGATGCAGGTCGGCGCAGCTGACCACGGCGTCGGCGGCGATCCGCCCACCGTCGGCCAGGCGCACCCCGTCGGCGCGCCCGGCGGTGGAGGTGATCGCGGTGACCTCGCAGCCGGTGCGGATCCGCACGCCCTGGGCCTCGGCGACGCGCACCATCGCCCGGCCCAGCGCCGCGAAGCCGCCGCGCGGGTAGACCACCCCCGCGGTGAGGTCCGCGTGACTCATCAGGTGGTACAGCGAGGGGATGCGCTCGGGGCGGGAGGCCAGGAAGACCGCCGGGTACTCGAGGATCTGGCGCAGCAGCGGGTCGCGGGTCACCCGCGCGGCCTTCCTCGCCAGCGGTTCGGTCAGCAGGCGGGCCAGCTCCGGCAGGCGGCGCAGCACCTCACCGTTCGCCAGGTCGGCGGGCCGGGAGAAGGTGGTGTAGAGGAACTTCTCCTCGGCCAGCCGGTAGGCCTCGCGGGCCTGGTCGAGGTAGGCGCGCAGCCTGGCCCCGGAGCCGGGGTCGACGGTCTCGAAGAGCTCGACGGCGTGGCCGGTGCGCACGTCCAGGCTGCGTCCGTCCGAGGAGTAGACGCGGTAGGCCGGGTCGAGGCGGTCCAGCCCGTACTCGGACTCGGGGCTGGTGCCGAAGTGGGCGAAGAAACGCTCGAAGACCTCGGGCATGAGGTACCAGCTCGGGCCGGTCTCGAAGCGGAAGCCGTCGACGGAAAGCTCGCCCATGCGCCCGCCGGGGGCGTCGGTGCGCTCGCAGACGGTGACCCGCCAGCCTTCCTTCCCCAGCAGGGCGGCCGTGGCCAGTCCCGCCACGCCCGCGCCGATGACCACCGCGTGCCGTGCCGACTGCGTCATGTTCAGCTCCTCCTCGTCAGGGTGCGCGCGAGCACGCGCGCCTTGACCGGGCCGGGCACGCGGATGCGCCCGCCGGTGACCTCGTCCCACGTCGCCGCGTCCAGCCGGTCGGTCAACTCGCCGTAGAGCCCGATCGCCGCGCTCACGGCCAGGCGGGCGCGCGCGGGCAGCTCGGGCAGGCTGGCACGTGCCGCGTCGAGGCCGGCGCGGATCTCGGCGACGAACTCGCTTTTCGACGCCCCGTCGGTCACCCAGGGCACGTAGTCGCGCCCGAGTACGTGGCGGTCGTGGCGCAGGTCGCGCAGGAAGTTGACCTTCTGGAAGGCCGCGCCGAGCCGGCGCGCCCCGGCCAGGGTCTCCTGCGCACGCGGGCCGGTCGGCGGGCCGGCGAGGAAGACGTGCACGCACATCTCGCCGACCACCTCGGCCGAGCCGTGGATGTAGCGGGCCAGCCCGGCGCGCGTAAAGGCCGCCGGTGCGGTTCCGGCCGCGCCCGGCTCCCCCGCCGCCGCAGGCGACTCCGCCGCGGCAGGCAGGTCGGCGCGCATCGCGGCGAAGAACGCGGCGAGCTGCTCGTCGGTGAACCGGCAGCGCCGGGCGGTCGCGGCGAAGGCGTGCAGCACCGGGTCGGTGTGGAAGGGCTCTCCCGCCGCGGCGCGCACGGCGGCCTCGTAGGAGTCGAGGGCGGCCGCGGCGTCGAAGCCGGCGAGCCCGGCGGCGGAGTCGACGATCTCGTCGGCGATGCGCACCACCGCGTAGAGGGCGCGGATGTCGGCGCGCTCGCGGGCGGGCAGCAGGCGCGTGGCGGCCCCGAAGCTCGTCGAGTAGCACGCGAGCACGGCCGCGGCGGCGCGTCGCGCCATCGCCGCGTAGCCCGCGCGCTCCCGGTCCACTTCAGTCATGGCTGCCAGATTAGCGGGCGGGCACCCGTGCCCCGCAGCTCAGATGACCCTCACCTGCGCCTCAGCGGAAGCGGCGGGGCACCTCGGGCTCGCCGAGGCCGAGCATGAGCCGGTTGGCCCAGTTGAAGAAGGCCACCGCGTTGATCACGTCGAGCACCGAGGCCTTGTCGAGCCCGGCCTCCTCGAGGGCGCGCACGTGCGCGGCGTCGAAGCGGGCGGGCGTGGACGAGAGGGCCACGGCGGCGTCGCGCACCGCGTTCCAGGCCGCGGAGCCGGCCTCGGCGCCCGGGCCCTCGGCGAGCAGGCGCTCGACGTCGTCCTCGCGTCCGGTGGACTCGGCGAGCGTGCGCCCGGCGTGCACGGAGGCGCAGTAGACGCAGCCGTTGAAGCGGCTGGTCACGGCGGCGGCGAACTCGCGCTCGGCGCGGCCGAGCCCGCCGTCGGTGTTGTAGAAGATGTCCAGGTCGGTCAGGGTGCGCGCCCGCAGCGCCTCGGGGTCGCGGGCGAGCAGCCGGAAGTAGGGTTGCCTGGCGCGCTCGGGCTTTATCAGCGAGTCGATCTGCGCCTCGGTCAGCTCCCGCTCGGCGACGGGCTCGAGCCAGGCGTGCCAGCCCAGCGCGTGCGAGACGAACCGCTCGGGTGCGTGGATGTCCGGGTAGGTGGTCAGCGGCAGGTCTCCGCTGCCTTCAACGTCGCTTTCCGACGCCGCGCCTGCCGCGGCGTCTGCGTCCCCTGCGGCGTCCCTTTCCCGGGTGACGGCGCTTGCGCCGTCACCGGCGCTTGCGGCGTCACCGGCGCTTGCGCCGTCACCGGCGCTTCCGCCGTCACGTGCGTCCGCTCCCCCGTCGTCGGCGCCGGCGAGGACCCGCAGCCCGCGCACGACGCGCAGCTGGAAGGCGAGGAAAGCGATGAGCTGGGCGAGGCTGACCGCCTCGTCGGTGGTCCAGCCGGCCTTTGCCAGCGGCTCCCAGGTCCCCGGGCGCGCGTCGCGCGGGTGGAGGACCAGCAGGTGGGCCAGCCCGAAGGCCGCGGCGAGACGCCCGCCGACCTTCGCGGCCGCCTCCTCCCCGTCGAACCACGCACCGGGCTCGGACTCGCCTGCCAGCCCGCTCTCCCGGTAGACGCCGTAGGGGCCACGTCCCGCGGCGGCGCGGGCGAGCTTGGCCACCATCCCGGCGTGGATCTCGTCGGTCTCGTCGGAGAGCAGCTCCAGGTAGAAGACCACGGCGCGCTGCTCGTCGTGGAGCAGGGCGGTGAAGGCGGCCACGGCGTAGCGCTCGGCCTGGGTGAAGGTGCCCGGCTCGTCGGGCTCGAGCAGCGCGGCGAAGGCGCGCTGCGCGTTCTCGCGCGCCTGGGCGCGCCCGGCGCGCAGGTCGGTGACCGACGGGACGTCGGCAAGCGCGTCAATGATGTCGGCGGAAAGTTCAGAGCCCAAGGTTCAGTCCTCCTGTGCGGTAGCGCGACCCGGGGATCGCGTCGATGAGTTCGCGGGTGTAGTCGGTCTGCGGGTGGGTGAAGACCTCCTCGGTCGTGCCCGACTCGACCTGGCGGCCGCCGGCCATCACCGAGACGGTGTCCGATATCTGGCGTACCACGGCCAGGTCGTGCGAGATGAACACGTAGGTCAGGTCGAGCTCCTGCTGCAGGCGGTCGAGCAGGCGCAGGATCTGGGCCTGCACGGAGACGTCGAGGGCGCTGACGGCCTCGTCGAAGACGACGACGTCCGGTTCGACGACGAGCGCGCGGGCGATGGCCACGCGCTGCAGCTGTCCGCCGGAGAGCTCCGCGGGCAGGCGCCCGGCCAGCGCCGGGTCGAGGGCGACGCGTTCGAGGGCGGCGGCGACGACCTTCCCGGAGGCGTCGCGGCCGTAGTTGCGCAGCGGCTCGGCGACGATGGCGCCGATGCGCTGGCGCGGGTCCAGCGAGGAGTACGGGTTCTGGTAGACCAGCTGGACCCTGCCGCGCAGCTTCCGGCGGCCGCGCTCGTCGAGCCCGCCGACGTCGACGCCGTCGAGGTCGACCCTGCCGCGGGTCGGCGCGCGGAAGCCGGCGACGGCACGCCCCGTGGTGGTCTTGCCGGAGCCGGACTCGCCGACGATGGCGTGGGTGTGACCGCGGGCGACGGTGAAGGAGACGTCGTCGACGGCGGTGACCCCGTCGAAGTCCTGGCCCAGCCCGTCGACGGTGAGCACGGTCTCGGCCTCCGGGTCCGGGGTGTGGGTGCGGAAGGCCTCGGCGGTGTGCAGCGAGGGCGCGTCGCGCAGCAGGCGGCGCGAGTAGTCGTCGCGCGGGTCGGTCAGCACGGTGGCGGCCAGGCCGGACTCGCGGACCTCGCCGTGCTGCATGACGACCACGCGGTCGGCGCGGTCGCCGGCCACCGCGAGGTCGTGGGTGATCAGCAGGACGCCGAGGCCGAGCTCGCGGCGCATCTCGTCGAGCAGGTCGAGGATCGTCTTCTGCACGGTGACGTCGAGCGCGCTGGTCGGCTCGTCGGCGACGAGCAGGCGCGGCTCGAGGGCCACCGCGGCGGCGATCAGGGCGCGCTGCTTCATGCCGCCGGACAGTTCGTGGGGGTACTGGTCGAAGCGGCGGGCGGGGTCGTCGATGCCGACGCGCTCGAGCAGCTCGAGGGCCTTCTGCTTGCGTGTGGCGCGGGTGCCGCGGCGGTGGATGGCCAGGCCCTCGGCCACGGAGGCACCGATGGTCTGCACGGGGCTCAGCGAGTTCTGCGGGTCCTGGGGCACCAGGCCGACGGTGGTGCCGCGCAGGCGGCGCCACTGGCGTTCCTTCAGGTCGGTGACCTCGCGGCCGGCGATGCGGATGCTGCCGGTGTCCAGGGTGGCGGAGTCCGGCAGCAGCCCCATCACGGCGGCGGCGGTGGTGGACTTGCCGGAGCCGGACTCGCCGACGATCGCGGTGATCTCGCCGGGGTGGACCTCGAGGTCGACGCCGCGCACGGCGTGCACGGGCCCGCGGGTGCCGGCGTAGCTGACGGCGAGGTCGCGGACCTGAAGCAGCGGGGTGTCCGCGGCCTGGGCGGGGTTTCCGGTTGTCCCGGTTCGGGTGGTTCCGGTCATCAGAGCACCTTCCTCAGCGCGCGGGAGAGCTGGTTGGCGGCCAGGACGACGGCGACGATGGCCAGTCCGGGCATCAGGGTCAGCCACCAGGAGGTGGCGATGTAGTCGCGGGCCTCGGCGATGATCAGGCCCCACTCCGGGGTGGGCGGCGGGGCGCCGTAGCCGAGGAAGCCGAGGGTGGCCAGCTGCAGGATCGCGGAGCCGAACTGCACGGCGGCCAGCGCGATGACCGGGGCCAGCGAGTTGGGCAGCACGTGGCGCAGCAGCACCTGGGTACGCGTGCCGCCGGAGCCGAAGGCGGCCTCGACGTAGTCGGTGGCGGCGACCTTGAGCACCTGGGAGCGCACCAGGCGGGCGAAGGTGGCCACCGAGGAGACGCCGACGGCGATGGCGGAGTTGACGGTGCCGAAGCCCAGGATGATGATCACTGAGAGGCTGACCAGCAGCGACGGCACGGAGAGCAGCACGTCGACGCCGCGCATGAGCACCGCGTCGACCCAGCCGCCGCGGGTGCCGGCCAGCAGGCCGACGAGCGTGCCGACGACCAGGCCGAGCACCACGGCGATCACGGCGCCGGACAGCGAGTGGCGCGCGCCGAAGACGATGCGCGAGTAGAGGTCGCGGCCCACGGCGTCGGTGCCCAGCCAGTTCTCGGCCGAGGGCGGCGCGAGCGGGGTGGCGGTGCCCGAGACCGGGTCGTCGGTGGCCAGCAGCGCCGGGAAGAGCGCGGCGATGACGGCGACGGCCAGCACGATGAGTGCCGCGACGGTGGCCGGGCGGCGCCAGACACTTGCCGACGCCGCGCGGGTGCGCCGGGCGGTTCCGTTGCGGTCGGCGCCGGCACCGCCGCCTGCGGCGTCGGCGTCGCGGGTGCGTGGGGTGAGGTTCAGGTGCGTCACGTCAGTTCGCCTTCCTGCGCAGGCGGGGGTCGAGGACCGGGTAGGCCAGGTCCACGAGGAGGTTGATGGTCACGTAGGCGGCCGCGGAGATGACCACGACGGCCAGAAGGACGGGGGTGTCGCGGTAGGCGACGGCGTCGACGGTCATCCGGCCCAGGCCGTGGCGGCCGAAGACGGCCTCGGTGACCACGGCGCCGCCGACGAGCTCGCCGAAGACGAGGCCGGCCATCGTCACCGCGGGCAGCAGGGCCGCGCGCATGACGGTGCGCCAGAACAGCCAGGTCGGCGAGGCGCCGCGGGCGCGGGTGGCCTGGACGAAGGGCTCGGCGCGGACCTCGTCGACCGCGCGCACGAGCACCTGGGCCAGCGGGGCGGCCACGGGGACGGCCAGGGTGACCGCCGGCAGGATGAGGTCCTGCACGCTGCTGGCGCCGATGACGGGCACCCAGCCGAGCTGGAAGGAGATGACCTGGATGAGGATGATGCCGATCCAGAAGCTCGGGAAGGAGACCATCAGGGCCGGCAGGGCGCGCACCGCACCGGTGAGCCACTCGGCGCGCTCGATGGCGGCGAGCGCGGCGATGACCAGGGCGATGAGCACGGCGAGCACGAAGGCGGCCGCGGCCAGCGCGAGGGTGCCCGGCAGGGCCTCGGCGATCATGCCGGCCACCGAGGAGCCGGTCTGCACCGAGTAGCCGAGGTTGCCGGTGAGGAAGCCGCCGAGCGAGCGCAGGTACTGCACGATCAACGGGTCGTCGGCGCCGAGTTCGTCGCGGATGGCCTCGATCTCCTGCAGCGACAGGCCGAGCTCGGGGCCGGCGTAGCGGGCGAGCACGCCGTCGGAGGGCAGCGCCGAGAGCAGGAAGAAGGCGACGGTGAAGGTGATGAAGAGCACGAGCACGGCCTGGCCGACGCGGCGTGCGATGTAGCGGGCGGTCACTTGGCTGCCTCCCTGGCCTCGTTGTCGAGGGTGACGGTGTAGAAGCTGGGGCGCCCGATGGACTCGGGCCGGAAGCCCTTGACCCAGGGCTGGACGCCGTAGACGACGGGCTCCTCGAACAGCGGCAGCACGTAGGCGTTCTCGGTGACCCAGTCCTGCGCCTCGCCGGCCAGGCGCTCGCGGTCGGCGGCGTCCGGGTCGGAGGCGACGGCGTCGAGCAGCTTCTCGAGGTGCTCGTCGCCCACGCTGCCGTCGGCGGAGTCGCCGTTGAGCAGCTGGTTGCGGGTCTCGGAGTGGTAGAGCGAGCGGATGACGTCGACGTCGGCGCGGCCGACCATGGTGTGGGCGATCTGGATCTTGTCCTGGTCGAGCAGGTCGGCCTTCTGGGTGGCGTTGTCGCCGGGGTTGAGGTTGATTTCGACCCCGACGCGGCGCAGCTGCTCCTGCAGCTTGGTGACCACCTCGCGCGAGCGTGGCTGGGCGATCGCCTCGTTGACGGTCAGCTCCATGCGCCTCCCGTCCTTGACCAGGATGCCGTCCTCTCCGGGCGTCCAGCCGGCCTCTGCGAAAAGCTCCCTGGAGCGCTCCGGGTCAAAGGCGTAGGCCTCCTCGGGCTGGGCCCGGTGGCCGAGGGCGGTGCGTGCCATCGGGGCCTCGGCCATCGGGTAGGACGCGGAGAAGAGCGTGCGCATGATCTCCCCGCGGTCGACGCCGGCGATGATGGCCTGGCGCACCCGCCTGTCCTGCAGCAGCGGGTGGCGGAAGCGGAAGGCCAGCTGGTTGTTCATCCCGTTGGTGCCGTGGGAGACGATGCCGATGCCGCGGTCCTCGAGGTGGCGCTCCTCGGGCGCGGCGACCTCGCGGACCAGGTCGGCCTGGCCGGCGGTCAGCGCGCCGACGCGCACGGACTCCTCGCCGGCGAGCACGTAGCGGACCTCGTCGAGCCCGGCGCGCCCCTGGTGCGCAAGTGCCGGCGGGGCCCAGTCGTAGTCCTCGCGGGCGCTGAGCACGAGCTCGGTGCCGAGCTTCTCGCCGGTGATCACGAAGGGGCCGGAGCCGGAGACCCCGGTCGCCGAGCCCGGCGAGAAGCCCTCGTTGCCCTTGGCCAGGGTGGCATCCGAGAGCAACCCGGCGTTGAAGGAGCTGGTCGCCTGGGCGAAGCCGGGGGCGGGCGCGTCGAAGTGGAAGCGCACGCGGTTCTCGGCGAGCACCTCGCCGTGGGAGTAGTTGGAGATCTGCTCGGAGCTGGTCAGCGAGCGCGACTTGTCGCCGAGGGCGTAGAGGTCGAAGTTCCTCACCACGTTCTCCGCGGTCAGCGGCGAGCCGTCGGAGTACGTCACGTCCGTGCGGATGGTGAAGGTGTACTCGGTGGCGTCGTCGTTGACCTCGGGCAGCTCGGTGGCGATCCACGGGGAGAGCTCGAGGGTCTCCGGATCCTGGTAGAGGAGGCGGTCGGCGATGTTGTTGACCACCGCGCCGTTGGCGTAGTAGCCGGCGGCCGGCGGGTACAGGGTGTTGAAGAACTGCGGTTCGAGGTAGGTCAGGGAGTTCTCCGCCGCCCCGGCCGGCCCCGCCGGGCGCGCGCAGGCGCTCAGGGCGGTGACGGCGACCAGGACGGCGGCCACGGCGGCGCGCACGGGGCGCCGCCTCCTGCGGGTCGGGCGGGGTGTCGTAGGTTTCACGCCGCCGACCGTAGCACCGCTACGTACAGGTCAGTTCGTCAGGGGCATACAAAGCTGTCTAGTGGGGGTGTACTAGAGTCTGGAGGCATGACCAAGGAACACGCAGCCGACGACACCGCCGCCCCCGGCATCGCCGTCATCGGCGCCGGTCCGCGCGGCATCTCCGTCATCGAGCGCATCGCCGCGAACCCGCCGAAGAACTTCATGTACATCCACCTCATCGACGACGTCGTCTTCTACGGCGGGCGGATCTGGAACCCCGACCAGGGCCAGACGCTGTGCATGAACACGCTGGCCGGGGCGGTCACGCTGTTCACCGAGCCCGGCTCCTCGGTGGGCAACCCCGTCCAGGAGGGACCCACCCTCTTCGAGTGGATCCGCCTGGTGCGCGGCGAGACCGAGGGCATCTCCGCCGGGAAGCAGCGGCTCTTCCGCCTCAACCCCGTCCGGCCCACGCAGCTGGCGGAGTTCCGCGACGAGATCGACGCGACCGTCGAGCAGTCCCACCCCACCCGCGCGCTCTACGGGCTCTACATCACCTGGTTCGCCGAGGTCGCCGAGATGCTGCTGCCGCCCGAGGTCTCCGTCTGGCGCCATCCGGGCCGGGTGGTCGAGGTCATCGCCGACGAGGACAACGGCATCGACTGGCTGCGCCTGGACGACGGCGAGCTCATCCGCGCCGACGCCACCGTCATCGCCCCGGGCTGGGTCCAGCCCGGCCCCACCGCCGAGGAGGAGGCTCTGGCCGCGGCCGTCGCCGAGCACCCGGGACTGACCTGGGTGCACCCGGACAACCCCATCGACCAGGACCTCGACGCGGTGCCGGAGTCCGGCGACGTGATCGTGCGCGGGCTCGGCATGGGCTTCTTCGACGCCATGGCACTGCTGAGCATCGGCCGCGGCGGACGCTTCGTCGAGGACTCCTCCGCGCGCTCGGGGCTGCGCTACGAGCCGTCCGGGCGCGAACCGCACCTGTGGGTCTCCTCGCGGCGCGGCTACCCCTACGTGCCCAAGTCCGACTACGGCTCGCTGCCGCCGAAGGCCTCCCTGGAGCGGCTGCGCGCCGTCATCGACGAGCTGAGCGGCCGCGAGAGCGTCGACTTCACCGCCGAGGTGTGGCCGGCGATCGTGCGCGACGCCCACGCCGCCTACTACCGCACGCTGGCCGCGACGCGCCCCGAGGCGATCGACACCGACCTCGACTCGCTGATCGGGCTCATCGACGCCACCCCCGTCGACCGGCTCGAGGAGACGCTGGCCGACCACGTCGCCGAGAAGGACGTCTTCCGGCTCTCCGCCTGGTTCGAGCCGCTCGACGGCGTCACCGGCACCCCGGAGGAGGTCACCGGGACCATCGCGGGCTTCCTCGCGCGCGACATCGCCGAGGCCGTCGACGCCTGGGACTCCCCGCTCAAGGCGGGCCTGTGGTCGATCAGCGCCTCGCGCAAGCCGGCGTCCATCCTCGGCGACCAGGGCGTCTACACCGCCGAGTCGCGGCGCACCACGCTCTCGGCGTTCATGGCGCTCGGCCAGATGGTCGGCTCGGGCCCGCCGCTCTTCCGCACCCGCGAGCTGCTCGCCCTCATCGACGCCGGCCTGGTCACCCTGCTCGGCGCCGAGCCGACGGTGACGGTGAGCCCGGGCACGGACGCCGCGGCAGGCGCGGCGTCGTCAAGCGGGGCGCACTTCGAGGTGGTCTCCCCCACCACGCAGACACCCGTGCGCGCGACGACGCTGGTCGACGCGTGGATGCACAAGCCGGTCATCCAGCGCGCGACCGACGGGCTGTCGCGCTCGATCGAGGCGGCGGGCCGCTGGCGGGCCTTCAACAACCACACCTCCGACGGGCAGGCCGTGCCCACCGGCTCGCCCGAGGTCGACCCCGTCACGCGCGCGCTGGTGCACCCGGACGGCACGCCGGACAAGCGCCTGATGCTGCTGGGCATCCCGACCTACGGGCAGATGGCGGACACGACGATCTCGCCGATGCCCGGCACGGACCCGCTGATGCTGCAGGAGACCGACAAGGCGGCGCGCAACGCCGTCGAGGTCTTCCTCAGCGGTCCGTCAACTCGACTCGTGGACGTACCGCGATCTCTGTGATCTGGGTCGACGGCCCCGCGTCGACGGCCGTGCGCACCGCGCGGGCGACCTCGTCGGGGTCGATGTAGTGCTCGACGGTGTAGGTGCCGCCCTCCTGGGCGACCAGCGTCTCGAGCATCGGGGTGTCGGTGGGGCCCGGGGCGACCGTGCTCACGCGCACCCCGGCCGGGGCCTCCTCCTTGCGCAGGCCGTCGGCGAGCGCGCGC
The DNA here is from genome assembly GCF_001941485.1 of Corynebacterium frankenforstense DSM 45800. Taxonomy (NCBI): domain Bacteria; kingdom Bacillati; phylum Actinomycetota; class Actinomycetes; order Mycobacteriales; family Corynebacteriaceae; genus Corynebacterium; species Corynebacterium frankenforstense. The sequence goes on from NZ_CP009247.1 coordinate 2,107,865, forward strand.
AGGGCGTGCTTGGAGGCGGCGTAGACGATGTTGCCGGGAAAGGCGCCGTCGCCGGCCCCGGAGTTGATGAAGACGACGTCGCCGCCGGCCGCCCGCAGCGCCGGCAGCAGGCGGCGGGTCAGCTGCGCGGGCACGACGACGTTGAGGTCGAGGTGGGAGCGCCATTCCCCGGCTGAGGCGGCCTCGACGGTGCGCCGCTGCGCCACGGCGGCGGCGTGGACGAGGACGTCGACGCGGTCCAGGCCCAGCACCTCGTCGAGCGCGCCAGTGGGCTTATCGAGCAGCTCGGTGACCAGGTCGGCCTGCACGGCGGTGACGTGCGCCAGCTCGCCGAGACGGTCGAGGCCGTCCGCGTCGCGGCCGATGGCCCACACGTCGTGGTCGCGCAGCAGGTCCGCGACGATCTCGACGCCCATCCCGCCGGTCGCGCCGGTGACGACGGCGACCTTGCGGGGGCGCTCCGTCTCCGTGCCGGGGGCGGTGGCGGCCGCGGTATCCGCGGTGTTCTCCGTGTTCTCGGTGGTGTCGGTGGTGCTCATGCGGCCAGGGTAGCGCGGGGGCGCGCGGGCGAGAAGGGTTTTCGCGGCTCCGACGGCCGCGCGGCTACAGCCGGTCGAGGGCCTGGGCGGCGTCGGCGAGCAGCTGGTCGCGGTCCTCCAGGCCGACGGAGATGCGCACCAGGTCGCGCGGCGGGGCGGTCGCGGAGCCCTCGGCGGAGAGGTGCGTCATCGTCGCCGGGTGCTCGAGCAGGCTCTCCACGCCGCCGAGGGACTCGGCCAGACAGATCAGCTCGGTGTTGCGGCAGAACTGCTTGGCGGCCTCCTCGCCGCCGGCCAGGCGCACCGAGACCATGCCGCCGAAGCCGGCCATCTGGCGCGCGGCGACCTCGTGGCCCGGGTGGGATTCGAGGCCCGGGTAGCGCACCTCGGCGACCTCGTCGCGGGACTGAAGGAACTCGGCCAGGGCCTGCGCGTTGGCGCAGTGGCGGTCCATGCGCACGCCGAGGGTCTTGATCCCGCGGTAGGCCAGGTAGGAGTCGAAGGGGCCGGGGATGGCGCCGATGTCGCCCTGGAACTTCAGCACCAGCTCGTCGATCTCGGGGTGCGGGGTGACCACGAGCCCGCCGATGACGTCGGAGTGGCCGCCGAGGTACTTCGTGGTCGAGTGGACCACCACGTCGGCGCCGAGGCTCAGCGGGCGCTGCAGGTAGGGGGTGGCGAAGGTGTTGTCCACCACGAGGCGGGCCGGGTGACCGTCGAGCACCTCGGCGACGGCGGCGATGTCGGTCACGCCGAGCATCGGGTTGGTCGGCGTCTCGAGCCAGACCACGGCGGTCTCGTCGCGCAGGGCGTCGCGGACCTGGCCGGCGTCGGTGGTGTCGACCACGGAGTAGTCCACGCCCCAGGGCTTGAAGACGGTCTCGATGAGCCGGTAGGTGCCGCCGTAGACGTCGCCGCCGAGGATGATGTGGGCGCCCGGGCGGGTCAGCACGCGCAGCACGGTGTCGGTGGCGGCCATGCCGGAGGCGAAGGCGCGGCCGACGGCCTCCCCGCCGCCCTCGAGGGTGGCCACGACCTTCTCGAGCGCCGCGGTGGTCGGGTTGCCGCAGCGGCCGTACTCGTAGCCGCCGCGCAGCGTCGCGATGTCGTCCTGGGCGAAGGTCGTCGACGTGTAGACGGGCACGTTGACCGCGCCGGTGTGTGAGTCCGGGTGGTAGCCGGCGTGGATGGCGTCGGTGAAGAATCCGGGGTACGGGGCGCTCACGTGGGGGTTCTCCTTCGCGTCGGAAAAGGCGGTCCGGGGTTTCCCGCAACAATAGACCAAGCGGTCCAGGTTTGTCACACGATCCGGTCCACTCCCCCTGCCCCGCACCCCGCGTCCAGCGACTGCGCGCCGCCCTCACCCCCTGCCCGCCTCCCGGGGTCGCGCCGGGCCGTCTCGGGCGCTACGTTGGGGCCAATGAACCCCGATGACCTCGCATTACTCGCAGCTAATTCACCCGAAGGTGTCTCCGAGATGACCGATTCCGCGGCCGCCACCGTGACCTCCTGGTGGGAGAACGAACTCGTCCAGCAGTGGCTCATCGACGTGCCCATCAGCCTCGGGATCACGCTCGTGGTCGCGGTCGTGGCGCACTGGGCGCTGCGCCGCCTCATCGACCGCCTCGCCGAGAGCAACATAGAACGCAAGCCGCGCAAGAAGTCGCACATCCTGCCCATCGGCCGGCAACGCGACGCCGAGCAGCAGCAGGAGCAGACGCTGGCCGAGCGGGCCAAGGAACGCCGCCGCAAGTCGCGCATCCGCACGCTGGCCCAGGTGGGCAAGTCCGCCGTCGGCATCATCATCTGGGTGTGGGCCGCGCTGGCGATCCTGGACAAACTCGGCGTCAACATCGCGCCGCTGATCGCCTCCGCCGGTGTCGCCGGCGTCGCCCTCGGCTTCGGCGCGCAGTCCGTGGTCAAGGACTTCCTCGCGGGCATCTTCATGCTGCTCGAGGACCAGTACGGCGTGGGCGACGTCATCGACGTCGGCGACGACATCATCGGCGACGTCGAGGACATCTCGCTGCGCCTGACCACGATCCGCGACATGGACGGCACCCTGTGGTACGTGCGCAACGGCGAGATCCTGCGCGTGGGCAACTTCTCCGACGAGTACGCCATCGCCCGCCTGCAGATCCCGGTGAGCCTGTCCAACGACCCGGACGAGGCGCGCAAGGTCATCGCCGCCGCGGCCGAGGAGGCCTGCGAGAACCCGGAGGTGGCCTCCAAGATCCTGGACAAGCCGAAGATGCAGGGTGTGTCCGCCTTCGAGATCGACCACATGTCCTACCGCATCTCGGTGACGACGATGCCCGGCGACCAGTGGGACGTGCAGCGTCGCATCCAGGGCCACATCCTGGCGCGCATGCACGAGCAGGGCATCGAGGTGCCCTACCCGCACGGCATCGGCATCCAGCACCCCGCGCTGGAGGACGACGAGGCCTAGGCCTCCATCAATTTCCGACGTCCCGTCGGTTCCACACCGCCGCACCCCGCCGGGTGCGGCGGTTTTTCCGTGTGCGGGTACGCGGGTGGCGCGGGGCCGTGCGCCGGGTGACGCGGGGTGTCGCGCGGCGCAGCGTTCTCGCGCGCCTGCCGCGCGGCTCAGAAGAGCGAGAGCCTGGTGGAGCGGTAGACGGTGCCGAAGGGCGCGTCGACGCGCACCCACCGGCCCAGCTTGGCCACCCGCAGGTGGCGGGGGATCTCGGTGGCCGCGGCGAAGCCGGGGATCAGCCCCAGCGAGGTGCAGGTGAAGATCATCCGCATCGGGATCTCCACCTTCTCCACGGCGGCGTCGGAGGCCGCGCCGTCGGACGCGGCGTCGTTCGCGCCGGTGCCGGTGCCGGCATCCGCTCCCCCGGCGGCCGAGGTGCCGGCAGCACCCGAGGTGCCCGAGGTACCGGTGGCCGTCGAGGCCCCCCGGCCGTCCGCGGCCGCCGAGCTGACCTCCAGGACCGTCTGGTCGAGCAGGCTGCGCGGCGGGCCCAGCGGGCCGGAGAACTGCCGGGCCAGGGACTGGCCCTTGTCGGCCAGGGTGCGCACGACGTCGACGGGCACCCGGTCGATCTCCTTGAAGCCCTGCGCCGGCGGCAGCGCCCCGGGCCACGAGGGGTCCCGCGGCGAGCCCAGCGCCAGGTGGCGCGAGCTCGGCTCCGCGGAGTTGTAGACGACGAGCTCGTCGAGCAGCCGGCGCGCGGAGACCACCGCCCCGTCGCGCGAGGCGGTGCCGCGCACGCGGCGGGAGGCGACCACGTCGAAGGGCGTGGTCACGAAGACCTCGACGAACTCACCGCGCTGCTGCAGGCGTGCCAGCGCCGCGGCGTCGAGCCCCACGGCGCGGGAGACGAGCGCCTGCAGGCCGGACGCGCCGTCGGAGATCTCGAGGAACTCCTCGGTCCAGCCGCCGTTCGCGCCGGTCAACGGGCGCCGTCTTCCCGGTCACCGCGGTCCGGCCCCTCGAGCTCGCCGGCCGGGCCCTTGTCCTCGGAGGACTCCGCGTACTGGGTCAGCACGCCGATCTCCGCGGAGCTGATCGCGCGCGGGCGGGCGGACTCGCGGTCCATGGCCACCGACACGCAGCGCACCACGGCGGCCACCCGGCCCTCGGGGTCCTTGACCTCCTGGCGGGTGGTCATGGAGGTCGTGCCGATCGCCTCGACAGTGGTCTCGATGAGGACGCGGTCCTCCTTGTTCGGCAGGATCGGCTTCATGAAGTCGACCTCGAGGTTGCGCAGGAAGAACATCGGGGTCTTCAGCCCGGCGCGCGGGAACTCGGTGAGCGCGAACTTCACCCTGGCCTCCTGGGCCAGCTCGATGTACTGGGCGTTGTTGAGATGCCCGTAGCGGTCGAAGTCGTTCCACCGCAGCGGCACGTAGGTCCGGTGGACGGAGCCTTCGTGGATGGATGCCATTGTTCTCGCTTCCCTCTGTGATTCGTGCCTGTTCAAGCGGTGGCTGAAGCGCCGCCTGGAGCGGCGCCTCAGGGCCGGCCGGGCGGGGACCCGCCGACGCCTAGCGCGTCAGCTTGCGGTGGGTCACGCGCGACGGGCGGGCGGCCTCCTCGCCGAGGCGCTCGACCTTGTTCTTCTCGTAGTCGCCGAAGTTACCTTCGAACCAGAACCACTTGCCCTCCTCGATGTTGCCCTCCCAGGCGAGGATGTGGGTGCAGGTGCGGTCCAGGAACCAACGGTCGTGGGAGATGACCACGGCGCAGCCCGGGAACTTCTCGAGGGCGTTCTCCAGGGAGCCGAGGGTCTCGACGTCGAGGTCGTTGGTCGGCTCATCGAGCAGCAGCAGGTTGCCGCCCTCCTTGAGCGTCAGCGCGAGGTTCAGGCGGTTGCGCTCACCGCCGGAGAGCACCTTCGACGGCTTCTGCTGGTCCGGGCCCTTGAACCCGAAGGCCGACAGGTAGGCGCGGGACGGCATCTCGTTCTGGCCGACGTGGATGTAGTCCAGGCCGCCGGAGACGACCTCCCAGACCGTGGCCTCGGGGTCGATGTGCTCGCGGTTCTGGTCGACGTAGCTCAGCTTGACGGTGTCGCCGACCTCGACGGAGCCCTCGTCCGGCTCCTCGATGCCCACGATCGTCTTGAACAGGGTGGTCTTGCCCACGCCGTTCGGGCCGATGACGCCGACGATGCCGTTGCGCGGCAGCGTGAAGGAGAGGTCCTTGATCAGGGTGCGGCCGTCGAAGCCCTTGGACATGTCCTTGACCTCGACGACCTTGTTGCCCAGGCGCGGCGGGGTCGGGATCTGGATCTCCTCGAAGTCCAGCTTCTTGTACTTCTCGGCCTCGGCGGCCATCTCCTCGTAGCGCTCCAGACGGGCCTTGTTCTTGGCCTGGCGGGCCTTCGCGCCGGAACGGACCCAGGCCAGCTCCTCCTTGAGACGCTTGCGCAGCTTGGCGTCCTTCTTGCCGGCGACCTCGAGGCGCTTCTGCTTGGTGTCCAGGTAGGTCGAGTAGTTGCCCTCGTAGGGGTAGAGCTTGCCGCGGTCGACCTCGCAGATCCACTCGGCGACGTGGTCGAGGAAGTAGCGGTCGTGGGTCACGGCCAGCACGGCGCCCGGGTAGTCCTGCAGGTGCTTCTCCAGCCACTGCACGCTCTCGGCGTCGAGGTGGTTGGTCGGCTCGTCGAGCAGCAGCAGGTCCGGCTCGGAGAGCAGCAGCTTGGCCAGGGCCACGCGGCGGCGCTCACCACCGGAGAGGTGGGTGACCGGGTCGTCGGACGGCGGGCAGCGCAGGGCCTCCATAGCCTGCTCGATCTTGGAGTCGACCTCCCAGGCGTCGGCGGCGTCGAGCGCCTCCTGGAGCTTGCCCATCTCCTCCATCAGCTCGTCGCTGTAGTTGGTCGCCATCTCCTCGGCGATCTCCTCGAAGCGGCGCTTCTTCTCGAAGACGTCGCCGAGGCCGTCCTCGACGTTCTCGCGGACGGTCTTGGAGTCGTCCAGCGGCGGCTCCTGCAGCAGGATGCCGACGGTGGCGCCGGGGTCCAGGAAGGCCTCGCCGTTGGAGGGCTGGTCGAGCCCGGCCATGATCTTCAGGATGGAGGACTTGCCGGCGCCGTTCGGGCCGACGACGCCGATCTTGGCGCCCGGGTAGAAGGCCATGGTGACGTCGTCGAGAATGACCTTGTCACCGATGGCCTTGCGCACGTTCTTCATCGTGTAGATGAACTCGCCCATGTTTCCCCTCTGTCGTGGTTTTTCGCGTCAGACACTAGAGGGTAACCCTACCAGCAGCGCGGCGCCGGGCCAGGCCGCGCCGGCCCGGCTCAGGCGACGTCCGCCGTGGCGAAGGGGGCCTCCTCACCGCCCGGGGAGGCGTCGAAGGTGGCCGGCTCCGGGTCCCCGCCCGGCGCCTGGCCGGAGCCCGCGTCCTGGGGCGTGAAGAGGTCCTCGTCGACGTTCTGGGCGAACAGCGCCTGGTTCTGCGGGTCCCGCTCACCGGCCCAGCGGGCCTGCACGTCGACGCAGCGGTTGACGCGCGCGAAGTGGCGGTTGAGGTCGTGGGCGACGGCGCGGGCCTTGAGCAGCACCCGCGAGCGGCGCCGCTCCTCCTCGGTCGTGCCCTGCTTGCCCTCCCACTCCTCGGTGACCAGGTAGCCGGTGGCCACGATCGGCGAGCCCTTGTCCAGGGTCGTCCGGCAGTTGTAGGCCAGGTCGCCCCAGGCCTCGACGTCGATGAAGAGCTCGTCGACGCTGCTCCAGCCGGTCTTCGACTTCTCGTCGCGCAGGGAGCGGTCGGCGGCGATGCGCATCTTGACCACGAGCGCACCGGTCTGGGTGCGCCGCAGCCAGGGCTTACGGGTGAGGTTGCCGGTCAGGGTGACCGGGTGGTTGATGGCCATGACGGTCCTTTCCCGCGGGAGCGCGAGGGTCTCGGTTCGCCCCCGGACACTCCCGCGGAATTTCCCCCCGGGGGCTTGTCCCCGATGCTGCCCGGTGACCGCGACCCGGCGCAGCGCCCCGGCGCGCGCCTGTGGACAATCCGGCGTCATCCACAGGCCGGCCTCAGCGCCGCTTGCGCCGGCCGCGCTTCTTACGCTTCCTGTCCCGTCCGCGCTCGCGGGCCTCGCCGAACTCCTCGGTGTAGTAGGCGGAGTCCGACATCGGCCAGGGCACGCCCGGGTGCTCGGGGCGTGCGTCGCGGCGGCGCGGGCGCGCGTCCTCGGCGTCCGCCGCGTCGTCGGCCCCGCTTGCCGACGCCCCGTCGCCCGCCGTCGCGGCGTCCGTCGCCGTGTCCGTGGGCGCGTCGTCCTGCGCCTGCGGCGCAGGCGCCGGCGCAGCGCCGTCAGGGGCGCTGCCGGCGGGGACGGACGGGACGTCGTCAATCTCTCCGCCGGTCTCGGCGTCGTCGTTGAGGCTGGCCAGCCACTGGTTGTAGGCGTCGTGCTCGGCGTCGTCGGTAGCGGCGGCGCGTTCCTCGTAGGCCTTCTCCTCGGCCTTGTCGTCGCGCAGCCACTGGTAGAACAGCGCGCCGAAGACGACGACCAGCGGGAAGGAACCGGAGGCCCAGGCGATGCCGCCGCCGACCTTCTGGTCCGCCAGCAGGTCCGGGGCCCAGGGCAGCAGCAGGCCGGCGTAGAAGTCCTCGGCGAGCACCTCGTTGAGCTGCATGAGGTAGACGCCGAAGTAGAGGTGCACCGGCATCGAGATCATCAGCCAGCCCAGGCGCAGCAGCACGCTGCCGCGGCGCGGGATCGGGTCGGCGCCGATCATCTCCCAGAAGTAGAGGAAGCCGGAGGTCACGAAGAGCACGTTCATGATCACGTGCCCGCCGTGCTCGGCGACCATCACGTCGAAGAGCGGGGTGATGTAGATGATGTAGAAGAAGAAGAGGAACTGCAGCGTGTTGACCGCGGGGTTGGTGATCCAGCCCAGCGTCCGGCTGTGGCACAGGGCGAAGGCCCACTCGCGCGGTCCGGGGCGGCCCGGCGCGCCCGGCCCGGAGGCCCGCATCATCAGGGTGAACGGCGCGCCGAGGACCAGGAAGACGGGGATGACCATGGCCAGGCCCATGTGCACGATCATGTGCACGGAGAACAGCGCCATCATGTTCATGCCCATGCCCGAGCTCATCATGACGGTGAGCGAGAAACAGCCGAGCAGGAACCAGAAGGTGCGCACCGCGGGCCAGTCGCCGCCGCGGCGGTGCACGCGCACCACGCCGTAGATGTAGGCGGCGGCGAGCACCAGGCCGATGGTGCCGAAGAGCAGGTCGAAGCGCCACATCGTCCACACGTTCCAGAAGGTGGGTGCCTCGTGCAGGTCGAAGCCGATCTTGACGGCCATCGGCGAGAGGTTCGGGTCGCGCGGGGGCGGCGGCGGGGTGCGGCCCATGGAGATGGCCACGCCGGTCACGGCGGCCATGACCAGCACCTCGACGACGGCGACGCGGCGGAAGGCGCGCTGGTCCGGGTGCGGGCCGGCGAGCCTGGGCATGGTGACCTGGCGGTGCACGAAGCCGAGGAAGGCGAGCACGACCACGCCGACGGCCTTGGCGGTGATGATCAGGCCGTAGGTGGTGGTCAGCCAGTCGGAGAAGTCGATGCGCACCGCGGCGTTGACCACGCCCGAGATCGTCATGACGATGATCGAGACGAGCGCGAGCTTGGAGTAGCGCGCCACGGCGGTCTCGGTGTCGGGACCCAGGCGGCGGCAGTGGGCGATCAGCGCCATCAGCCCGCCGATCCAGAGCACCAGGAAGATCAGGTGCCACAGGTAGGAGTTGGTGCCGTAGTCGTGGTTGCCGCCGGCCGCGGAGTGGCCGTCCAGCCCGTTGGGCACCACGGCGAGCACCGCGAAGACCAGGGCGAGCGGCTGGCTGGACCAGCGGCGGGCGAAGAGCGCGGGAATACCGACCAGGAAGGCCAGGCCGGCCGTCCACGCCCAGGCCTGCGCGGCGGAGACCTGCTCGAGCGCGGTGACCCAGGCGGCCGGCTGGAGGACCTGGGAGAAGGGGGTGCCGGAGACGTCGGAGAGCGTCAGGGGCACCATGACCAGGGAGATCACGCCGAGGGCCAGCGAGGACAGCGCGCCGGTGCGCGCGGCGATGTGGCCGTCGACGGTCAGACGCGCCTCGAGGATGCGGGAGTTGTCGTTCTCCGGGACGTCCGGGTTGATCAGGAAGGCGGCGGCCAGGTACGAGCCGACGGCGAGCGCGGAGACGATCCAGGACGCCGCGCGCAGGAAGGGCAGGCCGACGGTGGTCAGCCGGCCGGGGTCCGGGATGCCGAGCGCGGCCAGGGAGTCGGCGAGCAGTCCCCAGGAGATCGCCGCGCCGACCACGCCGGCGAAGACGGTGAAGGCGAGGTAGAGCGGCCAGGTCGACCGGACGGAGGGGCCCGAGGCCGGGCTGGCCGGGGCCTCACCGTCCCGAACGAGCGTGTCAGACATAGCCACCACCCTACTTCCCCGCCGCCCGGCCACCTCTTGGGGCGCAGGGGGCCGTGCGCTAGAGTCACTGCACGTGGGGACGCTTGCCGACGTCGCGTTGCGACGCATCGCGCCCGACTCACCGTCCCCGCCGCGCCCCCATAGCTCAGTGGATTAGAGCATCCGGTTTCTACCCGGCTGGTCGCGGGTTCGAATCCTGCTGGGGGCACCACCGAAAGCGCCGGTCAACGCACATTTTTGAGTGCGTGGCCGGCGCTTTTCCCGTCTTGTAGGGTCCTTGTATCGTCCCCGAGACACTCTCGGCCACCCCGACGAGAAATTTGTGAAGGAGCATTAAGACATGGGAGTCAGCGAACGCACGAAGGAGACCGACGGCCACGGCGGTTTCAAGCGCCAGTCCAGCAGCTTCACCACCCACTTCGGCATCGGCGAAGGTGAGCTGCCGGTGGAGGCCGGCCGTTACCGGCTGATCGTGGCCATGATCTGCCCGTGGGCGCACCGCCAGCTCATCGCCCGGCGCCTGCTGGGGCTCGAGGACGCGATCAGTGTCGGCGTGGCCCACCCGCGGCGCACGGCGAACGGCTGGCGCTTCGGTCTCGACGAGGACGACAAGGACCCGGTGCTGGGCATCGAGTACCTGCTCGAGGCCTACAAGAAGGCCGACCCGGACTACGACAAGCGCGGCACGGTGCCGGCGATCGTGGACACTCAGACCGGCGCGGTGGTCAACAACAACTTCCACCGGATGACCAACGAGCTCGAGGTCGCCTGGGCCCCGCTGCACGCCGACGACGCCCCGGACCTCTACCCGGAGGGGCACCGCGCGGAAATCGACGAGTTCAACGACTGGCTGTTCCACAACGTCAACAACGGCGTCTACAAGTGCGGCTTCGCCACCACCCAGGAGGCCTACGAGAAGGCCTACGACTCGCTGTTCGCCGCACTCGACGAGCTCGAGGAGCGCCTGTCGGACCGCCGCTTCCTGTGGGGCGACCACATCACGGACTCCGACATCCGCCTCTACGTGACGCTCGCGCGTTTCGACGCCGCCTACTACGGCGCGTTCAAGGCGAACCGGCAGCGGCTCGTCGACTTCGAGCACCTGTGGGCCTACGCCCGCGACCTCTACTCGATCCCGGCGTTCCGCGAGACCACGGACTTCGACGCGATCAAGGAGGGCTACTACGGCGGCGAGGGCGTGGTGGCCCCCGACGGCTCCGAGCCGATCATCCCGAAGGGCCCGGACCAGTCCGGCTGGACCGAGCCGCAGAACCGCGCCGAGCTCTCCGCGGACCCGGAGCACCCCTTCACCCGGTAGCGGGTGGACACGGCCGGGCGGGTGGGCCCGGCCGCCGCGCCCGGAGCGAGAAGTTTCCCGTCCGAGATGCGGGATGGTTTCGCGTCGCGCACAATGATGCCCACGGGCCGCCCCGGGAAGGGAACCGGAGGCGCCCCGGACCGGTCTAAGGGGGATGAGGGGAAGTAAGAGCCCCGCATCACGACCGGTTGAGATGCTTCGACAGCGAGGGGGCAATGCCGATGCGACCACCACCCACCCGACAATTGACGACGCTCGCGACGGTCACCGTCGCAGGTCTTCTCACCGCGGGCTGCGCGGGCCCTGCGGGCCCGGTGCTCGACACCGTCGCCGCGGCCAACGACCGCTTGGACGACTACCGCCGGGACCTGGCGCACGCGGGCAAGACGAACGGGGAGACGGGGGACGACTCAGCGACGGTCAGCGCGAGCGACGGCCCGACGCTCTTCGGGGTCCCGTCGTCGAAGTTGCCCTTCGAGCCGGGCGAGATCGACATGGCGACGCACCCGGACGAGCAGTTCAACCCCTGCACGGAGATTTCCCCGGAGATCTACCGGCAGGCGGGTCTCGAGCTGGAGATCGAGCCGGACATGGACAAGCTCGCCGGCTACGTCGCGAGCTGCACCGGATATGCAGCATCGAGCGACTCATCTCCGCGCAAATCGAGTGACGGACGATTCCAAATACTCAGCTCCCGTTCCACTCTGGATGATCTTCAGACCCAGGGAATTGAAGTCCTGGAACTATCCCAAGAACAACCGTTTTCGCCGCATCTGGTCAACGGCACGGCAGGTCGGAACGAGTGCGTAAGCGGAGTGAGTACCAATCGGGGGCGTTGGGAAGTCATCTTCACTCCAGCCCTGAATACCGGGAGTACTGAGGAGTCCTGCAAGCGTGCGAGGGAAGCGCACGAAAAGATCACAAAACTCATCGGGGGAAATGCACCATGATCGAACTAGATCGAGCAGCAACCAGACACGCAATTACCAGAATCACTGCCCAGATCAATGCCGCCCAGGAGGCCATGGCCGCAGCCCAACGATCCAGTATCAGCGGGGCTTACTCCGCAGTCTCTGGTCTCGACCAACTCGGCGTCGCCCACGGAGCTGCCCTCCACGGCGGTGCAGGCTCCGCAGCAACCGTCCTCGGACAATTCGCGGACCAGGTCAATTGGGCACAAGATGCCCTGAGCTGGACCAACACGATCATCGCCACCCGCGACTTCCTCAACTCCAGAGAACTTTTCACCAGGTCCCAAGAGGGTTATCAACCGTCTTTCCCTGTCCGACTCCCCGACGAGCCCGCCACCAACTACGGCGCACTCAACCCCACCCACCCCGTCGTCACACCGACGATGAGCCTCGACCAACTCGCCACCGAGTTCGCCACCACCGGAACACACCTGACCGTCCAGGCCACCGACTCCTGGAACTCCATGGCAAGAACGCTCGCAACAGTCGCCGACGAACTCAACGCCGTCGCCGCCGACGTCAGCGGAGCAAACACCGGCGAAGTCTTCGACAGTGCCGCCGGCCGCATCACCGAGATGGCCGCCCGCGCCGGGCACTTCTCCGCCAACGCGACCGCCATGGCGCAACACACCCAGGCCCTGCACGCGGCCCACGCCGCAGGCAACTCCGAGGTCCAGGCCGCCCGCGCAGCGGTGACGGCCATGCCGCCGGCCGAGCGCATCGCCGCCGAGCAGGCGTTCCTCGCGGCCTTCGTGCCGAAGTTCCAGGCGTCTCTCGCCCCGGCGATCCCGGCGGTGCACATGCTCATGGACCCCGCCACCGCCCGAGGCGGCGGCGATGCCGGCGAGAACCAGCAGTTCGCCACGACCGACGCCCGCATCGATGAGTCCGCCGGCGCCTGGCGAGGCGCAGGCAACCACCTGGTCACCCAGGCGGCCACCGCCCTCGGCGGGGGCGCGCCTCAGGCGAGCCACTACGCCGGACCCGCCGGCATGGCCGGGCAGTCGGCGCCGACGGGCCCCGCGAGTCACCCGCTCAGTGCTCCCGCGGCCGGGCCGACTCTGGGTGGCACCAACAGTCCGCTCCCCGGGCTCGGGGGGATGACCGGTGCCGGCGCTGCCCCGGCCCTCAGCCGGGGCGGGGCCCTGGGTGGGACCAACGGAGTAACCGGAGGTCCCAGAGCAGGCGGCGCAGCTCGCGCGGGATCGCTCGGTGCGGCCTCCCCGGCATCCGGTGTCGCGTCCCAGTCGGGGATGTTCGCCCCGGGAGCGGTCGGGGCTCCCGGCAACTCCGGGTCGCCGCGTACGACCACCCCGATCTCATCGCGCCCGGGTGGTACCGCAGGTCTGCCGCGCGGCATCGGCGGCGGGCTTCCCGGCGGCGCGGGCTCCCCGGCGCTCGGGGCGGTCCGCGGCGTGGGTGCGACAGGTTCGTTCGGCGGTCCGGCCGGCGGCTCCGCGGGCCTCGGCGGGGCCCACTCCCCCGGCGGGCGCCCCGGCCTCGGCGGCGTCGTGCCCGGCGCGCCCGGCGCAGGCGCTCCCGGCGTCTCCGGTGCCACCACCCCGACCGCGGGCGCAGGTTCCGGCGGCACCCACTCCGGTGCCAGCATGCGCGGCGGTGTGCCGGTCGCCCCGATGATGGGGGCGAACGCGGGCGGTCAGCCCACCGGGCGGTCCAAGTCGGTCAAGGCGGTGACCACCGCGGTCGAGCTCGACGAGAACCGACGCAAACTCCTCGGCGAGCCGACCCCGACGGTGCCCGGCGTCATCGGCGACTGGGCACGCGAACAGCGGGCCTGACGGGCTCACCCGGTCAGACCCGCTGTGGCCGGCCCGGAGCGGCCGACCCTGCCGCTCCCCTACTGGGAGAGCATGGAGAGCACGGCGCTCTCCGGCAGCACCTCGGCGTGGTGGGAGGCCGACTGCCCGGCCTCGTCGAGGGTCTGGCCCAGCGGCGCGAAGGCGCTCGCCGGGTCCTGGCCCGCGCCCAGCGCCTCGAAGCCGCCCTGGGCGTCGGCCTCGATGCGCTGCGAGTACTCCGCGGCGTCCGCCTCGGCGGCCGCGACATTGGCCTGGTGCTCGGCGACGAAGTCCGGCACGGCCTCGTTCTCCTGGGCCCACTCCATCGCGGTGGCCTCGTCCTCGCCGAAGGTACGCAGGTCATCGGAGTGCGCGGCCTCGGAGTCGGTCAGCGAGAAGTGCTCGTTGACCTGGCCGTCGGGGATGCCGTAGGCCTGCTCGACGGCGACGTCGGCCGGCTGGGCACGGGTGATCGGCCCGAAGACCATGGAGCTGACACCGAGCACCTCTCCGGTGTTCGGGTCGAAGTTCACGCCGCCCGAGTCGCCCTGCACGTAGCCCAGGTCCCAGGCCCACAGCCCGTTCTGGGAGCGCACCAGGAGCGTGCCGCAGCTGCGGCCGGTGGCCGTGCCGTCCTTGCAGATCGGCTGGCCGGCCACGGAGAAGTCGTACTGGCCCGGGGCGAGGTCCGGGTAGTCGCGGATCGCGGTCAGACGCACCGGCGCACCGTGCGCGTTGCCGGCCTTGTCCACGGAGTCGGCCATCCGGCTGTCCACCACACCGTCGTTGAGCACCGCCGTGCCCCAGTCGGGCGAGTCCACCGACAGACGCAGCGTCTCGGCGAGGTCCCCCTCGGCCTGCGCGGCGTCCGCCTCGCCGGTCGCGGGCGCGTGCGCCTGGTCGCGGTAGCCGATGACGGTGTCGCCGCCGCTGCGGGTCGGCGCGAAGACCCGGTCGCCGAACTCCGGCTGGCCCTCCATCGGCGCCAGGCAGTGTCCCGCGGTGACCAGCACACGCTGCTGCGTGCCGTCGGGCAGCACCACCGTGCCGATCACGCCCTGACTGCAGACCTGCCGGTTCAGGTACTCCGGCAGGGGCATGTCGGTCAGCTGCACGTCGCTGCGCATGGGGGCGCCGGGGGCGGCGAGCGCGGCGCGCTCGTCGGCGCCCGCGGGGGCGTCGGAAAGCACGGCGGTGGCCAGGGCGGCCGGCAGCAGCGCGGCGAGCACGCGGGTGCGCACGGATTTCGTCATCGGTCGATACCGCTTTCTGTGGGTCGGGGGCGATTGGCGGCCGCCAGTGTAGCCCCGCCACGAGCGCGGGTAGCATCGTTGACCACGCACGCCGTGTCACGATTCCGACACGATCCCCGACGAAGGAACGGTGCCCGATGACCCTGCCCTACCCCTCGACCTCCGCCGCCGCGCTGGTCACCGGTGCCAGCCAGGGCATCGGCGAGGCGATCGCCCGCAAGCTGGCCCGCTACGGCCACAATCTCGTCCTCGTCGCCCGCCGCCGGGAGGTCCTCGAGAAGATCGCCGCCGAGCTCGAGGAGGCCCACGGCGTCACCGTCGAGGTCCGCCCGGCCGACCTCTCGAAGGCCGAGGAGGTCACCGAGCTGGTCGAGGAGATCGAGAACCGGGAGATCAACATCCTGGTCAACTCGGCCGGCATCGCCAGCTTCGGTCCCTTCCTCGACCAGGACTGGGACTACGAGACCAACCAGTTCAACCTGAACGCCACCGCCGTCTTCCGCCTGACCCGCGCCGCGCTGCCGGGCATGGTCGCCCGCGGCGAGGGCGCGGTGTGCAACGTCGGCTCGGCGGCCGGCAACGTGCCGATCCCCAACAACGCGACCTACGTGTTCACCAAGGCCGGCGTCAACGCCTTCACCGAGGCGCTGCACTACGAGCTCAAGGGCACCGGCGTGCACTGCACGCTGCTGGCCCCCGGCCCGGTGCGCGAGGCCGAGATCCCCGAGTCCGAGCAGTCCATCGTGGACAAGGTCGTGCCCGACTTCCTGTGGACGACCTACGAGTCCTGCGCCGACGAGACCCTCGAGGCCCTGGCCAAGAACCGCCGCCGCGTGGTGCCCGGCCCCCTGTCGAAGGCGATGAACGCCATCTCCGCCTACGCGCCCAGCGGGCTGCTCTCGCCGGTGATGGGCTGGTTCTACGCCAAGATGGCCTGACGCCCGGCCTTGCTGGGTGCGACTGCGGAGGTGCCGGGGAATCCCCTGGCAATGGTTCACTTCCGCCTCCGGCGCACATAACCTCGGCGCCATGAACACCTCGATCGCCACGTTCCTGAGTGCCCTGATGCTGGGTGGGGCGCCGCTCTCCGCCAGCGCGGATCTCTCCTCCGCCCCCGTCGACCCCGGCTTCAACTGGGGCGTCGCCGCCTCCTCCGACGAGGAGCCGGCCGGCAGCTCCACCCCCGAGGGCGGCGCACCCGCCGCGGACGGCGCCGAGACCGGCGGAGCCCAGGACGACACGGCCGAAGGAGACCGCAGCATCGTGGAACAGCACATCTTCAGCGGCTCCGGCACCGCCCGCAGCGCCTTCCAGGTCTGGTTCGACGGCGGCGAGTTCGTCGCGCCGGAGTTCGAGACCCGTGACCTGACCGAGCTCGAGCTTCCCGACGGCTCGATCGCCCAGGGCGGCGACACCGTGGCCAAGCACGCCGACGGCACCTTCAGCGTCATCGCGGGCTAGGAGCACGCACGCCCGGCGCGCGGGCGGGATCCCCCGTGCTTCGGGCGCAGGCCGGGACCACCCGGCCACCACACGCCTCAGAAGCGCGCGGCGACCTCGTACTCGACGACGTGGCCCGCGGCCAGCGAGGCCGGCACGTCGATCAGCCGCTGATTCGAGCTGCCGCGGAAGGGCTTGAGGTCCGACTCGTCGCGCTCCTCGGCGATGAACTGCCCCTCGATGAGCACGTCGAGGTTCCTGACCAGCTCCCAGCGGTCCCCGCCGATCAGCTCGAGAGTCTCCCACCGGTAGCCGGTGTAGGACCACACGGTCTTCTCCGGCAGCTCCGCGCGCACCCGCCGCACCAGCGGCAGCAGGTTCGTGGCGTTGAGCATCGGCTCGCCGCCGCACAGGGTCAGCCCCGCCACGTGGCGGCCCGAGAGGTCCCGCAGGATGCGCTCCTCGAGCTCGGCGGTGTACTCGACGCCGTAGTTCCGCTTCTGGGCGGCCTTGTTGTAGCAGCCCAGGCAGTTGAACGCGCAGTAGGAGACGTAGAGCGAGCAGCGCAGCCCCTCGCCGTCGAGGACCTGGAAGGGCTTGTAGTCCGCGACGCGGAGCACCGGGGCGTCGGCCCAGGTGCGTGAGCGCTCGTCCATGCGGGCGATGCGCCCGAGGCGCTCGGCGGAGGTGTGCGGGGCGCCGTAGTAGCCGGCGAGCCCGACACCCGCGCACGGTGCGTCGGTGCGCCCCGTGGGGGCAGGCGCGGCGTCGTCAATCGTGGTGCGCACGGCGGTGGTCATGGTCCTCCTTCACTCACATGTGCTTGACGCGGGAGTTGATCTCGTTCTGCTTGCCGGCGACGACGGGGCGCTTCATCGGCGAGCCCAGGTAGCCGCACAGCCGGCGGGTGACACTGGCCTGGGTCTCGTCGCGGTTGCCGCAGGTCGGGCAGTAGTAGCCTTCCTCGTCGCAGCGGAACTCGCCCTCGAAACCGCACAGGAAGCAGTAGTCGACCGGGGAGTTGACGCCGAAGTAGCCGACGTTGTCGAAGGCCTCGTCCCACAGCGCCTCGAAGGCCGCGGAGTTGGACTGCAGGTTCGGCGCCTCGACGTAGTACATGAACCCGCCCGGGGTCAGGTGCATGTAGGGCGCCTCGAAGTGGATCTTCGAGACCGGGTCGGTGTCCTGGTAGCTCGGGAAGTGGAAGGAGTTCTCGTAGTACTCGCGGTCGTTGACCCCGGGGATCTCGCCGAAGCGGTCGCGGTCGATCGCGGCGAAGCGGTCGCACAGCGACTCCGAGGGCGTCGAGTAGACCGTCAGCTTGGCGTGGAAGAGGTCCTGGACGGAGTCGACGCGGGCGTTGATGTGCTCCATGATGTGCAGGCCCAGCGCGCGCAGCTCCGTGTCCTCCTGCCAGTGCTCCTCGCCGGTCAGCGCCACCATCGCGTTGTGGATGCCGATGTAGCCCAGCGAGATCGACGAGCGCTTCTCGTTCCTGCCCGTGTACCAGTCGCGCACCGAGGTGATCCCGGTCGGGTCGCCCAGCCCGCCCTGGGTGTACATCACCGGGGCGTTCTCCAGCTCGGCGCCGAGCACGATCTCCTCGCGCAGGCGCAGGGCGCGCACGGCCAGGTCCACGGCCTCGTCGAGGGAGTCGAAGAAGACGTCGCGGTCGCCCTCGGCCTGGATGGCCAGGTGCGGCAGGTTCAGCGAGACCACGCCGAGGTTGTTGCGCCCGACGATGCGGGGCTCGCCGTCCTCGTCCTCCCAGTAGTGCAGGAAGGAGCGGCAGCCCATCGGGGTGACCAGCAGGCCGTTCTTCTCCTCGCGGATGCGCGGCACGGAGATCAGGTCCGGGTAGATGCGCTTGGTCGAGCAGCGCATCGCGGCGCACTTGACGTCGTAGTTCGGGTCGCCCGGCGAGTGGTTGACGCCCTCGTCGACGAAGTAGAGCAGCTTCGGGAAGATCGCGGTCTCCCCGCTCATGCCCTTCTCGCGCACGGCGAGCATCGCCTTCTGGATCTCGCGGGCACACCAGGAGGTGGCCATGCCGAAGGAGACCGAGGTGAACGGCGTCTGCGCCGCGGAGGTGGTCAGCGTGTTGACCTGGTACTCGAAGGCCTGCATCGCGTCGTAGATGTCCTTCTCGGCCTTCTTGCGCGCCAGGCGCTCGACCTCGTCGGGGTCCTCGATGATCTCGGCGTAGAGGTCGCGGTCCTTCTGCAGCGTCAGCTCCGCGTACGGCTCGAGCAGGCGGTCGATCTCGTGGATCGAGATGCCGCCGTACTGCTCGCCGGAGATCGCGCCGAGCAGCTGGACGAGCAGGGTCGCGGCCACGCCGATCGAGCGCGGCGGCTCGATGCGCGCGTTGCCGAGGGTGAAGCCGTGGGAGAGCAGGTAGCCGAAGTCCGGCAGCGAGCAGTTCGGCAGCGCGCCGAAGGGCGAGCGGTCGAGGTCGTGCAGGTGGATCAGGCCCTTGATGTGGGCGCGGCGGATGTCCTCGGGGTAGATGCGCAGCCCCTCGGCCCGGGTGACGGCGCCGGCGAGGATCTCGCGCTGGGTGGTGAAGGTGCGCGAGTCCTTGTTGCCGTTCTCCGCCATGACGTCGGCGTCCTTGCTGACCACCCGGTCGATGGCGTGGGTGAGGTCCGTGGCGGTGGCCAGCCGGGCCTCCTTGCGCTCGCTCTGTTCGCGCAGCGCGTCGCGGACCTCGGGCGAGTCGGCCACGGCCTCGTCGACGAGCTCGCGGATGCGGGCGGTGGAGACGGCGACGTCGGCATCGGTGCCGGTGCCGGAAGCGTCGGTGCCGGCTTCAACGGCGGCTTCGACGCGGGCGGTGACCTCGGCGACGATCTCCTCGGCCGGGCGCGCGGGGCGCACGCCGTAGACGCGCTCGGCGGAGCGCAGGTCGTTGAGGATCCTGGCGGGGAAGAACGCCACGTGCCGTCCGTCCCGCTTGATGACCGTCGCCTTCGTCATGGAGATCCGATACCGTCCTTTCGCTCTGACCGCTGTAATTACGTCGTTGTGACCCTGAACAGCGAACTCCATCGTAAGAATGATTTTGAAGTTTTTCATTTCTGCGAAAGGTCGCGCCTATCGGCGACCGCCACCCCTGGCTCCGCCGCCGTCTTTCCGCCGCTCAGATTTCCGTCACACACAACATGTAGTACCCCCTTTTAGGGTCCAACCCCATCGGTGGGGCTTGACCAGTGCTTGACGACGTCGCGCCGACCGCACCGTCGCGTTGTTCTACAGTTGGGGCATGTCCGCACAAGCGACCGAAAATCACACCGTGGCCCCCAAGGACGACCGGCTGGTCTGGATCGACCTCGAGATGACCGGCCTGGACATCCACCGGCACACCATCGTCGAGATCGCCGCACTGGTCACCGACGCCCACCTCAACATCCTCGGCGAAGGGGTGGACCTGGTCGTCCACGCCACCGACGAGGAGCTGGCGGAGATGGACGACTTCGTCCAGAACATGCACGCCACCAACGGCCTGACCGAGGAGATCCGCGCCTCGGAGGTGACCATGGAGCAGGCGGAGCAGGCCGTGCTCGACCTGATCGCGAAGCACTGCGACCCCGACCACCCCGCTCCCCTGGCCGGCAACTCCATCGCCACCGACCGCTCCTTCATCCGCGAGCAGATGCCGCGCCTGGACGCCGCCCTGCACTACCGGATGGTCGACGTCTCCTCGATCAAGGAGCTCACGCGGCGCTGGTACCCGCGCGTCTACCACCACCAGCCCGACAAGGGCATGGCCCACCGCGCGCTGGCCGACATCGTCGAGTCCATCCGCGAGCTCGACTACTACCGCCGCGCGGCCTTCGTCGCAGAACCGGGCCCGACCTCGGAGGAGGCGACCACCGCGCAGCAGGAGGCCACCGAGGCCTACCAGCCGTTTTTGTAAATGAGAACCACTGGGCTATGGTGGTCCTCGCTGCATTTCGCGGCGATGGTGGATGTAGTTCAGCTGGTAGAGCACCAGGTTGTGATCCTGGGTGTCGCGGGTTCGAGTCCCGTCATCCACCCCGAAGAGAACGAACCCCGCACCAGAGACGGTGCGGGGTTCTTCGCATCTGCGGGCGCGTGGCGCGCGCCGCACCACGCAGAGACGGCGACGCCGCGGCGCCCGGGTGGGCGACGCGGCGTCGGCAAGTGCGGGGGTGAGTCGATCAGGCGGCGGAGTTGTCCTTGGCGTTGCCGGCCTTCCAGGTCTTCCAGGGGATGTTCCAGTCGCCCAGGCCGTCGTAGCCGGAGAGCGTCTCGCCGGAGGTGTTCTTGACCTCGACGATGTCGCCGCGCTTGACGGTGTCCTGGAACCACTTGGCGGCCTCGGGCGTGACGTTGATGCAGCCGTGCGAGGTGTTCTGCGAGCCCTGCGCCCACACCGACCACGGCGCGGAGTGGACGTAGATGCCCGAGTAGGACATCTGCGTGGCCCAGTCGACCGCGGTGCGGTAGCCGCCAGCCTCGTGCGAGAGGCCGAAGGTCTCGGAGTCCATGATCATCGACGGGTTCTTGTCGCCGATCATGTAGATGCCGTTCGGGGTGGCGTAGGCGCCGTCGCGGCCCAGGGAGACCGGGATGGTGCGCAGCGCCTCGCCGTTGCGGTAGACGGTCATCTCCTTGGTGGAGTCGTCGATGACGGTGCGCACGTCGTCGCCGATGGTGAACCGGGTGGCGTTGTCGGACTCGCCGTAGACCCCGCCGCCGAGGTCCTTGCCGTAGATGTCGGCCTCGACCTTGACCTTGGTGCCCGGCTCCCAGTAGTTCTCGGGGCGCCAGCGCACCTCGTAGTTGTTCACCCAGAAGAAGGCGCCCTCGACGGACGGCTCGGTGGTCACCTTGATGGCATCCTGGGCGGCCTGGCGGTCCTCGACCGGCACGGAGAAGCGCGCCGCGATGGTCTGGCCGATGCCGACCTCGGAGTCCTCCAGCGGCGAGAGCGCAACGTTGGCGGTGTAGGACGGCATGATCGTCTGGAACTGGACGGAGGTCTTCTTGCCGTTCCTGTCGGTGGCCTTGACCGTGTAGGTGCGGTTGTAGCCGAGGACCTCGTCGGTGGTCCACTCCGTGTGGTCCCCGTTGAACTTGGCCTCGACCTCGTACCCCTGCTCGTTGGTCATGGTGACGTCCTTGAGGCCCTCGCCCGCGGAGGTCACCTTCACCGGCACCGAGGGGTCGACCTCGGTGGCGTCGTCCTTCACGGAGACCTCCGGTTCGGCGTCCTGCGAGGCCTCCTCGACCTCGGCCGTGTTCTCGTGGTCGGGACCGGCCTCGCCGATCGTGCAACCTGACGCCACCAGCGCGACGGCCGTCAACGCGGCGGCGACGAACGCCCGTGTCCGGTAATGCTTCATCTCCGTCAATCCTTTGAATTTTCGACTACCCCGCAGGAGATCTGCGGTCACCATACCCTCTTTACGGCCGACCGCCACATGCCGTTAGCAGCGACGCACAACCTTAACCAAACGGTTATCGGGAATTCGTCGGAAACGGGGTCTCCCCCGGTCACGAACCATTTTCCCGGTCTGCGCCGGAACATCCCGGACGTTGTGTGAGCGGCGCCCCTCGCCCGCGCGGGGCGGTGCCCGCACACGCTTGAGGACGTGTACACGGATCGTAGCCCGCTTACCTATTAGCGGACCAAACGAACCGGGGAACGCTCCCCGCCCGGGGTGGGCGACGGGGCCCGGTGCGCTTGACGACGTCGCGCGCCACGGCGCGGCGGGTACCGCCCCAGGGCGGGCGGGCGCGGCGTCGCCAATCGGGCGCGAGCGCCCCGGGGCGCGCCGCCGGTCCGACACCCCGGGCGCACCACCGACCCGGAGCAGACGTATTGAAGGCACGCCGGCCGCACACGCCGCCCAAGCACACCAACCGAACGCATGAAACACTTCCTGACCAGCGGATTTTACGGTCCACGGGTGCGATGCTAAAGTAACTGTCCGTTGCAAGGGAGCGGCACAGACCGCCGAGCGACATGCGCCATTAGCTCAATTGGCAGAGCAACTGACTCTTAATCAGTGGGTTCGGGGTTCGATTCCCTGATGGCGCACCAATAACAGCAGGTGGGCCCGGTACACAGTACCGGGCCCCTTCTGCGTGCGGGAGCGGGTGTCCGGAAAGTGTCCGTAAATTCCGGGCCCGGGCGGACGCCGCGACTCAGGCCGCCGGCGCCCACCACCGCCTCACCACTCCCCGTCGTTCTCCGGCGGCTCGGACTCGACCTCGGCGAGCTCCTCGGCGTCCAGGCTCTCGGGCCGGTCGCCGTCGACGGTCAGCTCGCGCAGGCGGTCCTCCGGGTCGTGCAGCGCGATGTCCAGGCCGGCCGAACGCATCTTCGCCAGCACCGAGGACAGGAACCTGCGGCCGATCGACTCGACGGTGACCACGCGCGTGACGTCGAGGACCAGGCGCCCCTCGGTGAAGTCGTGGCGGGCGATCTCGTGCAGGATCGACTCGGCGGCGGAGAAGTTGATCACGCCCTGCAGGGTGAGCACCGTGTCCTCGCCGTGGACCAGGATGGAGCGCACCGCGTGGACGCCGACCTCGGCCGGGTTCATCAGGTGCAGGCCCATCGAGTCGGAGAGCCTCTCGTAGAGCAGCCGGCCGCGCACGCTGTTGCCCTCGGAGTCCAGCCGCGGCGAGAAGGTGCCGATGCCCAGCTGCCCGGGCAGGGAGCCGAGCAGCCCGCCGGAGACGCCCGACTTCGCGGGGATGCCGACGCGCGCCATCCAGCGCCCGGCGCCGTCGTACATGCCCGCCGAGCTCATCACCGCCAGCGTCAGGCGCGCGACCCCGGCGTCGAGGACGCGCTCGCCGGTCTGCGGCTGCACCCCGCCGTTGGCCAGGGTCGCGGCCATCACGGCCAGGTCGCGCACGCTGACCTCGGCCGCGCACTGCCGGATGTAGCTGTCGACGGCGTCGCGCGCGTCGTCGTTGATCACGCCGTGGCTGCGCAGCATGTGCGCCAGCGCGAGGTTGCGGTCGGCGCCGGCCAGCTCGTTGTCGGCCAGGTCCCCGTCGACGCTCAAACGGCGCCCGGCGAGCCTGCCGAGGAAGTCGTGGATGACAGCCACGCGGTCCTCGACGCTGGACTCGGTGCCGTTGATCAGCTGGTTGACCGCGATGGCGCCGGCGTTGATCATCGGGTTCATCGGCCGGTGGGTGCTGCGGTCCAGCGAGAGCTCGTTGAAGGACTCCCCCGACGGCTCCAGCCCGACGACGTCGAGCACCTTCTCGCCGTGCTCCTGCAGCGCGAGCCCGAAGATGAACGGCTTGGTGATCGACTGCATGGTGAACAGCCGGTCGGCGTCGCCGGCGGCGTAGATGCGCCCGGAGACGGTGCACAGCGCGATCGCCAACGGGTCCGGGTCGGCCTCGGCGAGGTTCGGGATGTAGTCGGCCACCGCGCCGTCGGTGTTGTCGCGCACCTCGTCGAGCAGGTTCTCCAGGTACTGCGGCACCGGCGACTTGATCTGTTCCACCACGGTCATTCCACCCTTCGGTCGGTCGCACACAGGCTACCTGTCCCCGATTGCCGACGCCGTGCTTCTCGCCCTCGGCGCACCCGTGCGGCGTGGGCGGGTGGCGCGCCCCGGGTGCGCCGGTGCGCCGCGTCGGGGACGCGGGGCGTCGGAAATCACGCGCTGCCGCGAGCCCAAGCGCACATATACTGCCCCTTATGCAGTCAGCAGAGTCGACGCCGGAGGGCGAGCCGGACCGCAAGGTCACGATCTACGACGTCGCCGCGGCGGCCGGGGTGTCGGCCGCGACGGTCTCCCGGGCGCTGAGCAAACCGGACCGGGTCAGCTTCCGCACCGCGGAGAAGGTGCGCACGGCCGCCGCGAAGCTCGGTTACCGGCGCGAGCTGGCCACGCGCAGCAACCCTGGGCGCGAGCGCACGGGCAACCTCGGCATCGTGGTCGCGGACATCACCAACCCGTTCTTCCTGGAGATCATCCGCGGCGCCGAGCACGCCGCGCGCGTCGCCGAGTTCCAGGTGCTCGTGGCCAACGTCGACGAGGTCCGCGGGCGCTCGAGCACGGCCGCCGAGGCGTTCATCCCGCACGTAGACGCGCTGTTGCTGGCCTCGGCGCGCCTGAGCAACAACGACGTCACCAAGATCGCCCGCCGCCTGCCGACGGTGTGCGTCAACCGACCGGTGCCCGGGGTGCCCAGCGTGCTGGTCGATAACTACGACGGCGCGATCAAGGCCGCGGGTCACCTCGAGGAGGTCGGCGCGCGCTCGATCACCTACGTCGGCGGGCCGGACGGCTCGTGGGCGGACGCGACGCGGCTGCGCGGGCTGCTCGACGCGGTGGGCAACGCGGAGACCACCGAGGAGGTGGTCACCTTCACCCGCAGCACGCAACAGCTGCCGCTGGAGCAGGTGCGCCGGCTGGCGCGGGTCTCCGTGCACCACATGCACGCCGACGCGCCGACCACCCGCGGCGGGCGCCGGGCCTTCGTGCGCTGGCGCAAGGACCCGACCGACGCGGTGATGTGCTTCAACGACCTGGTGGCCATCGGCTTCATGCAGCAGGCCCGCCACGACGGCTGGCGCGTGCCCGAGGACGTCGCCGTGATCGGCTTCGACAACACGGAGCTGACCACGATCGTGCGGCCCTCGCTGACCACGGTGGCCGGGCCTCTGCGCTCGATCGGGCGCGTCGCCGCGGCCAACGCGATGGCGCTGGTGCGCGGCGAACGCGGGCCGATGAGCCGGCCGCGGGTGCTGCCAAACCGGCTGATCGAACGGGAGTCGACGCGGCGCGCGCCCGGCGGGGACTGAGTCGCGGCCGCCGGGTGGACTCCCGCGGATGCGGGAACTTTAATCACCGATGCCGGTGTCGACGATGATCTCCGGGCCACCCCCGCGCATGCGGGGAAGACCCGCGGGCCGCGTTCGACTCCCTGACGGACACGGGCTCACCCCCCGCGCATGCGGGGAAGACGGTCCGGAGGACGCCGCCGAGGTGATCTCGATGGGCTCACCCCCGCGCATGCGGGGAAGACCAACCACCCACCCCCAACGCCATCGGCGGCCTGGGCTCACCCCCTCGCATGCGGGGAAGACCTGTTCGACTCGCGGCCGCCGCCGCGCTGCCAGGGCTCACCCCCGCGCATGCGGGGAAGACACCCAACTCGACTCCACCATCATCGCAGGCGCCGGCTCACCCCCGCGCATGCGGGGAAGACTCCGCCAGGGGCTCCAGGATGTCCTTGTTGACCGGCTCACCCCCGCGCATGCGGGGAAGACGTCGACGCTGACGATGGAGACACCCCAATGAGCGGCTCACCCCCGCGCATGCGGGGAAGACGCGTCGGGGAAGCACTCGAAGGTCACCTCGTACGGCTCACCCCCGCGCATGCGGGGAAGACGCGGCGAGGGCGGAATTCTCGACGTTTTCGAGGGGCTCACCCCCGCGCATGCGGGGAAGACAGGTGGGTGGCGTTGCAGGAGATCGCGATCTGGGGCTCACCCCCGCGCATGCGGGGAAGACAAGGAGTGGTCGTTGCGCCCGGGTGAGGATCCGGGCTCACCCCCGCGCATGCGGGGAAGACCGGGTCTGGGAAGTGGACGGCGAGCCGGCTATCGGCTCACCCCCGCGCATGCGGGGAAGACTCGGGTGGTCATGCCGGAGGCGGTGGTGTGGACGGCTCACCCCCGCGCATGCGGGGAAG
The DNA here is from genome assembly GCF_001941485.1 of Corynebacterium frankenforstense DSM 45800. Lineage (NCBI taxonomy): Bacteria > Bacillati > Actinomycetota > Actinomycetes > Mycobacteriales > Corynebacteriaceae > Corynebacterium > Corynebacterium frankenforstense. The sequence continues at coordinate 2,133,785 of NZ_CP009247.1, forward strand.
ACTCCACGAGTACGTGATAGCTACCGCTTTGTGAGGGCTCACCCCCGCGCATGCGGGGAAGACCCATGTGGACTCTGCCATCGGTGATCACCCCTCGGCTCACCCCCGCGCATGCGGGGAAGACCCGTGCCGCAAACGCTGCGCGACGTTCGGGACAGGCTCACCCCCGCGCATGCGGGGAAGACGTCGCCGCCATGCTCACCGCCCGGGCCGCCCACGGCTCACCCCCGCGCATGCGGGGAAGACGAGTAGCAGGAGGTGGTCGCCGTGGCCGAGTGGGGCTCACCCCCGCGCATGCGGGGAAGACACCGCCGACGTGGCTGCCCGGTCGTCGTCGAACGGCTCACCCCCGCGCATGCGGGGAAGACCGGCTGGCCTCGGCGCAGGGTACGTTCGTGGTGGGCTCACCCCCGCGCATGCGGGGAAGACTCGTGTCTTCTCCGTCATGATCAATCCTCCTTCGGCTCACCCCCGCGCATGCGGGGAAGACGCCACACCCTGAAACACGCTCTCGAGCGCCATCGGCTCACCCCCGCGCATGCGGGGAAGACGGGGCGGTCGCCGAGGCGTGCGTGGAAGCCATGGGCTCACCCCCGCGCATGCGGGGAAGACCGCCGCCGCGACGAAGACAACCTGGTGCCCACGGGCTCACCCCCGCGCATGCGGGGAAGACTCCTCCGCGATCTCGACGGAAAGGGGACCCTGCGGCTCACCCCCGCGCATGCGGGGAAGACCCGGGTGGGCCGCCGAGCGCGTCGCCGAGCTCGGGCTCACCCCCGCGCATGCGGGGAAGACCGAGCGGCGAGCATCGTCGCGCCGAGCGCGACGGGCTCACCCCCGCGCATGCGGGGAAGACAGCGTGTCGGCGCCGGTCGCGAGTAGCCCCTCGGGCTCACCCCCGCGCATGCGGGGAAGACCGCAAGTCGAACGCGTTGCTGGACCTGCTGCAGGGCTCACCCCCGCGCATGCGGGGAAGACGCGCGCGGGGCGTGGTCTATTGCTGCCTAGGTGGGCTCACCCCCGCGCATGCGGGGAAGACACCGAGAACGTCGACGCCACCCGCCAGGCCGAGGGCTCACCCCCGCGCATGCGGGGAAGACGGATACGCTCAGCCCAAGACCCCGTGGCGTCGGGGCTCACCCCCGCGCATGCGGGGAAGACTGGGGAGAGCCCGAGTCCGAGGCCGGCTACCGAGGCTCACCCCCGCGCATGCGGGGAAGACTTCGAGGAGTGCTTGCGGTAGAGGGTGCCGTCCGGCTCACCCCCGCGCATGCGGGGAAGACACTCGACGAGCTGCGGCTATTCCAGCCTAGGCCCTGTTCCAGATACGACTTCGGTCAGCCATCTACGACCGGCAACCACAACTTCATGTAACTCGAGAGAGTCGAGGAAGCCGAACGCCACGACAGGAACTCGCACCGCTCCGGGGCAGCTTGCATCAGGTCTCTGATCTGATCCATAGTCACCCAGCCTCGAGGCAGGGCAAGTCGGAGCTCGCCGTCGACCACACCGACACCGTACTCGGACCCGGGCATCCCCAGCGCGATCATGCCGAGCATCGACCACGCCAGCAGCCCTGGAGAATACCGGTCCTCCACCTGGCCATCCGTCAGCCGCAGATCAGCCTCGACATCGATCCCGCCGTTCATCTTCCCGGGAACGAGCCCCGAACCACGCTCAAACAGGGCGTTATCCGGCACCTCGAACTCGTCGTGGTTCAAACAGTGGAAAGGGCTTCCATTGCGGATAAATACTGGAAGACTCACCGGATGCGGGCCGTCACCCGGCACCGCATCGAAGAACATCGGCCGCGCGAGATCCTCGAATGACAAGGCTGCCTCCCGGTAGCGGACATGCCACTTGTTTGCCTTCACCACCCGAGGGTCAGCCTCCGGTGTGTCATTCCCATTTCGGTCCTTGTGCCCCGAAGCGATCAGCAGAGCACCGTAGAGCTGGCTGGCCAGGTGCTCATCCCAGACCGGAGTCTGCGAAGATGCCAGTTCAGCCACGCCATCCCGATAGCGGATCCGAGCACTTGAGTCGCCCTGCCTGGTCACTGCAAAAAGCGCGCCGATTCCGGCGAACACTGTCGTCAACGAATAGGGGCGGGGACCGGTCAACTTCACCACAGTCGAATTGGCGGAATTCTCCTGTGATTCACGTTGAGCGATTTCACCGTCGGAATCGTTTCGGGCCGCAATCCCCAAAGATTCCCAGGAAATGCCCTGAGACCGCGGAGAGCGGGACCCTTCCCAGTCAGCGAAACGCAAAACCAATTCCAGGAGTGCGAGCCCCCACGGACCGAACCGTTCTTCCAGTTCGCGGAAGTTGTCGCCGTTGAAGATGACCTTGTCTGCGTGACCGACGAGCGGCCGGCCCCAGCCGTGGTGGGAGAGAATCAGATGCCTGACAAGCCCCGCATCGTCGATGTCCTCTGGGACGGTTTCCGCGGACAGCACCTCATGACGCCACCCGACCGGCACGAGCCCCTGGACCCGACGCCGCCGACTCCCGCGGCCCTTCGCCCACGGCTCGCCGGCGAAGTTTCCCAGCATCTGCTGGAAAGCCTTGTCCGTCTTGCCTGCGTCGTGCCGGAGACCGGCGGCGCTCACAGCCGTCCGCTTCGAGTCATCGAGCCCCGCGAGTGCCGCGGTCTCGCCGGCCACGCGCTCTACCTGAGCGCTGTGATCGGCCAAACTCACCCAGCCTCCGACAGACCAGCCATCGTGAATACTCCGGACCCCGACGAAACGACCGTGGACGATCAGCTCCGTCTCGGGCATGGCGGGCAAGGCCTCCACAACCTCCGCGCGGAGGTCCTCCCCCACCTCAACGGCCTCGGCGACGCGCTCCTCACCGAGCAGCAGCGCCGCGTCGAAGAATCCGGTGAGTCCCTCGCACACCGCTTTCACGGAGTGGTCAGCGACCGGTTCCTGGGACTCCGGCGACCAGCCGAGTGACGCCAGGTAGCCGCCCTCGGAGCTGTCGATCACCACGGTCTCCCCCGGCCGCACGTCGCTGGTGCGCTGTGGGGCGACCCACGCGGCGTCGCGAATCACCCGGACGGAGAGCCGCACCGGGTCGTTCGTGGCGACCCTGGATACGCTCGCCTGGGTGTCGGCGAACTCGCCGCCGGACCTCGCACCGCCGATAAACGACTGAACCTCGTCAATCGGGAGCGCGATGGTCTCGGAAGAGTGGATCGGGCAGTCGCCCAGGACGTCGAGGTTGTCGCGCCAGGCGACCTCGACGGTCACCCGGTCCCGGTGGTCGGGGCCGAAAGCCAGCGCCTCCCACGGTGCGAGCGCGGGTGGCCTGGTGGCGGTCAGCCGCGGAAGATAGTCCGCGACGGCGCAAGTCCTCGGCTTCTCCGCCCACGTCTCGTCCGCCACGCCCAGGCCGGGGAGGTCCTCGAGGACACCGTCCACCGCGTTCTCCTGCAGCAACTCATACGTCGCCGTCAGCTGATCCTCGCCGTAGACCGCAATGGAGGGTTTGTCGGTGATCCCCTCCCCCTTCGTCTGGACGACGACCGTGGCGACAGTAGTCTCCCGCAGGCCCGTACGGTTCAGGCGGCCGAAGCGCTGGATGAGCGCGGGCATGGACGCGAGCTCCGTGACGAGCGCGCAGGCGTCGAGGTCGACGCCGACCTCCACCGTCTGGGTCGCAACCGTCAGCGTGTCCGGACCGAAGACGGCTCCTGTGCGGTCGAAGTGGCGCACCGTCGAGGTCAGGACGTTCAGGTGGGCGGGCGCGTCCTTCTTCAGCTTCTTGGCGATCTCGGCGGCGACCTTCTGGGCCGTCGCGATCGTGTTGACCACGACCAGTACACCGTCGCCGCCGGAGCGGTCCCGGTCGGCCCACGCCTCGCAGGCGGAAGACACGAGCTCCTTGACCGCAACAGCCGGTGTGGGCGCCTCCACCAGGCGCGCGGACTTGGCCACACCGCACCGCGCACGGGCCGCAGGCGAAGGATCGCCCTCCAGACTCCCGACGAACGGGGACTCGGCAGACAGGTAGTCGGGGACGGTCGCGCCCAGGACCACGGTCTGCCCGACGGTCGGTCCCTCGGGCGCGGCCGACTGGATCGCCTCGCACTCGCGCCACATGTGCACCGCGGCGGGCACGAGGTGCGGCTCATCGACGAAGATCATGCGGTCGGTCCCGACGAGTCCCGCGTGCACGGGGAGCATGCCGGGCGAAACGCCGACTCCCCGGAAAAGGCTCCGCGACGCCAGCTGGGTGACGGTACACGTGATGATCTGTGCACCTACAGGGCGCAACCATGTCCGGTCCTCGCGGACACCGCCGTGCAGGGAGGTCACCCCGAGCGCGGGTCCCCTCCAGTCCTCCGGGAGCAGCTTTCGCAGGGCATCGCGGACGGCGGCCAGTTCCGGCGCGGACTCGATGGCGGCCGAGATCGCGGTGGCGTGCTCGTACGCGCCGTCGACGACGAGGCGGCGCTCGACGGTCAGGAAGGTGCGCAGGGGAACCGTCCGCTCCGAGGGGCCGTGGCGGTCGACGTCTCGGGCCAAAGCCCAGACCGCGATGTCGAGCACCGAGGTCTTGCCGGCGCCCGTCGGCGCACTGATCTGCCGGGGCCACTCCCCGCTCTCGGCGACGGCCCGTGCCAGGTCGGACTGCCAGACGAACGGTTCGTACCCGTGAACCGCGCGGTAGAAGGTCTCGAAGCTCGGGAACTGTGTCATCGTCTGTCGTCCTTGCCGTAGTCGGGGAGGAATACCCCGGTGCCGGTGTCCCGCTGGAGCACCAGCGGGCCGGGGATCTCCTTCTCGGTGCGCAGCACCGCGTGCCACGCGCGATGGGTGTCGTCAGAGGCCATGCGTGCCTGGCTGGGCCGCACCGGCCTGGTGTCCAGCTCGAGGACGGTGGCGTTCGGGACCGCGGCCTCGATCTGGCGCTGGGCGACCCAGCGGTCCGGGTGGCCGAGGAAAGGCACGACGCTCATCCACTCCCGCGCCCCGCGCTGCCAGTAGCCTCCCTGCAGGCTCGCAGCACCCGTGTCCTCGCCGAGCCAGGTCTGGTCGAAGTCCTCGGAGACCTCGATCCCGCGGTCCGTGATCGCGCCGAGGCCCACCGCCCGACCGTCGAGATAGGGGTTGCCGGCCTGGGTCACAGGGAAGACGAAACCGCCCTCCCCCGCCTGAACGGTCGCCGCCCGGCGCCGGGCCTCGTCGATGGAGACCGCACGCGAGAACGGCAGGACGAGGAGGTACATGCTGTCCGGCAGCGGCGTCGCCGCCGCGTAGCGCACCTGACGGATCCGGTGGTCGACCGGCACCGGCTGGCCGGCATGCTCGGCGAAGATGGACTCGTGGCGGTCGTCCAGCCAGCTGATCAGCCCGGGGGTGAGCCCCCGCAGCGCCACTCCCCCGACCGGTGAGGGGCGCAGGACGGTGTGCGTGCCGCGGTGGGCGTCCAGCAGCGTCTCGAGGTTCTCCGGGACGATGTCCAGGAGCACCAGGTCGCACTCCCGCCCCAGATAGGGGATCTCACGCAGCGTCTCAGCGAGTGCCTCGTGGTCCGCCTCGCACAGGTCGAGGTCCTCCCACAGGTAGTAGAGGTCGCCGTCCACGCTGTAGTGGCCGTTGACCCGCTTGAGGATCTTTCCGCCGCGTTCTCCCATGATGCGCCGGGGCGCCTTGACCTCGCTCTTGGGCACCTTGCCCGAAAGGGTCGCGCCCTGTGGCTGCATGTAGGAGCTGGCTTCGCCGGAGCTGAACGCAGCCGGAGCGACGATGGTCGGGTTCCCCGCCCGGCAGAGGTCCTGCAGGATGTCACGGACCGTCAGCCGCGCGGACCGGTGGGCTTCCGCGACCGCGGCGGAGACGACCCTGGCCGGGGCCGGCGGCCACGGCGAGCCCGCGCCGGCGTGCCCGGAGTACGTGCCCACGATGAAACGGGCGCGGATGCAGAGGCTCACGGGGACTACTCCTCCTCGGCGGTGTTGGACTCCGCGACCAGGGTGTCGGCGCGGGCCGCGACGATCGTCTCGGGATAGCCGGCTTTGATCGGCTCGGCGAACCGCAGTTCCTCGGGCAGCTTGGCGTAGGCGGCGCGGAAGCCCTCCGCGGCGTCCTCAACGCTGACGTCCCAGGGTGTCTCAGTGCCGTCGCGGCCGATCAGAGTCAGGGAGCTGTTCTCCGAGCCGGTGACCAGGTCGCAGCCCGAGCGGTAGAAGCCCTCGGAGGCGGTGGCGAGCAGCCCGTAGACGCCCATCCACGCCAGCACGTCCGCGATCTGGGTGGAGGCCTCGGGGTTGCCCGGCACCGAGAGGTGGCGCAGGTGCGTCAGGGAGATGGAGGAGCGCCGGAGGATGGCGCTGCAGGAGAACGCCTTGGTCACCGGGGAGGTGGGCACGAGTCCGAGGCCGACCGCGGAGGGCGCGGTCTTCTTCGACGCCGCCGCGGGCTCGAGCTCGAGGGTCTTGGCGTTGCGGCGCATGCCGGTGGTGCTGGTGATGCCGCCGAGGACGTCGCCCTTGGTCGCTCCGTAGACGACCTCGTGCGCGTCGTAGCCCTGGACCGTCGAGGAGAGGGCGCGGGCCAGCTTGTGCCGCCGCGGGGCGACCGAGGAGAGCCAGAAGCCCATCAGCGCGGAGTTGGGGAAGTAGCGGAACAGCAGGTCGGCCCGTCCCTGGGACGCCTGGGCGATGATCGAGTAGACCTCGCTGCCCGGGTTGGCCCAGATCTGCTGGCCGTCGATGACGGCGTGGCGGATGTATGTGTCCACGTGCCGGTGCGGCGTGGTCCAGGTGCTGGCGTGGGCGCTCTCGAGGTCGAAGCGCAGCGCCTGGGCCAGGGTCTCCGGGGTGTACTGGGAGTTGTCCTTCTTCAGCGACTTCTTGGCGATGCCCTCGAGGTCCGCGTCGCTGTAGTCGTCGGCGTTGAGGAAGATCCCGGGCAGGGTCACACCCAGCTCCTCCTGGCCGGCGAAGATCGCGGCCTCGATGCCGGTGGCCTCGGCGCCCAGGGAGTTGATCACCACGGCGGGGCGCAGGACGTGCGCGCCGTTTTCGTCGGTGAGGAAGCGGGCGTAGCCGCTGGCGGGGTCGGGCACGGGGTGCTCGGCCGAGTAGGCGAACTTGGGCACGCCCCGCTCCTCGCCGATGTAGGTCGGCGGGGCGACGGGGGCTCCGCGCCCGCCGGTGGGGATCATGTCGCCGATGTATCGGATGGCGGCGAATCGCTCGGAGAGGCTCTGGTGGTCGGTCATGGTCGTCCTTTCGGTCTGTGGCGGCCGCCTACCCGGGGCCACCGGTGATGGGGTTTCGGGGTGATTCGTTTCAGTAGAGCGGCAGCAGCATCCCGCAGCCGAAGTTCTTCGAGCGGCCGAGTCCGCCGACCAGCGCCGCATTGGCCTTCTCCGGATCAACCACGGTGACCGTGGCAGCCACGGCGGCGGTCGGAATCGTGTGCTTCTTCACCTTTTCCCGCGAGGTGGCGAGCACCGAGACGTTCTTGGCCGCCAGGCCGTTGCGCTCAAGCTTCTCCCGGATCCAGACCTCGAGCCGGTCATCGGGAACCGGGATCCGCTTGTTGCGAATGGCCGGCCGGTCCGGCAGATTCCAGATCTCCTCGGGGACCCAGGCGGCCTTCGTGAAGGTCGTCTCGAGCAGCACGGTCAGCGCGAGCTCCTGGCCTGCGGTGAACGGCTCGACGGCTGCCGTCGGTTTCATCTCCACACCCCGTGCCTGTGCAGGCGGGATGTCGCTGGCCACGATCAGCGTGGCTGGCCCCGTCCACGCCCACAGCAGACGCGCGTCTGCACGCGGCCGGGAGCTGTCGAAGACCCCGTCCGGCAGCATCGACATCAGCAGCCGGTGGACGTACCCCCTGTCTTCCCTGCCTTTCCTCGCCGTCGTGCGGTCGAGGGAGAGCTCCCATCGCGGTGGGATCTCCGTTGGTCCTGCCATTTCACACCTGTCCTGAGGCGTCAGTCATTTTGTTTACCTGTGCGAGCGAATGCTCACGGCAAGTATTACGGATGCGCGCGACAGAGCTCCGAAACTGACAAAATAAACAGCATGAATGTTCGAATGTGCTGGTCAACGGCTCACACAAGGAACCGGAACTACCCCCGGGCTCACCTGCGCCCTCCGGTGAACCAACCACCCCGGCGCGCCTAGACCCCCAACTCCCCCGTCAGGTACCGCTGCACGGTCGGGCCGACCAGTGACACGACCTCCTCGGTGTCCAGCTGCGCGAACACCCCGACGCCCGCGACGTGGCGCATGAGCACCAGGCCCGCCAGCTGCGAGGCCGCCAGCTGGGCGCGCAGCTCGCGGTGGTCCAGCTCCTCCGGCAGCACCGAGACGAGTGCGGCGGTGGAGACCTTCTCGCCGATGTCGCGCAGCCGCTCCGGACTCTCGGCGACCGCGCGGCGCATCATGGACATCCATCCGGCCTGCTCAGGCGCACCCCAGGCGGCCTCGGCGAGGCGCACGAGCTGCGCACCGAGCTCGGCGGCCGGCAGCCCGGCGAGCCGCTCGCGCGCGCCCGTGGCCTGCACCGAGCGCTGCACCACGGCGGTGAACAGCCCCTCCTTCGAGCCGAAGTAGTGGTGGATCAGCCCGGGGTTGACCCCGGCGGCCGCTCCGATCTCGCGTACCGTGACCGCGTCGAACGCGCGCCACGAGAACAGCGCGGCGGCCGCGTCGACGATCGCCGCGCGCGTGCGCTCGCCCTTCGTGGGCTGCGGGTTGCTTTCCGACGTCCCGTGCGCCATCTCAGGCGACCTTGCGCGGCATGGTGACGGCGGCGCCGAAGACGGCGACCACCGACAGCGCGAGCAGCCCGGCCATGCGCAGCCAGTCGCCGCCGTCGAGGCCGGACTCGGCTATGACGGTGTTGGCCACGTCGACCGCCCAGGTCATCGGCAGCACGTGCGCGACGGCCTCGAGCACGCCGGGCATCTGGTCGATCGGGACGAAGAGCCCGCACAGGAAGATCTGCGGGGCGACGAAGGCGGGCATGAACTGCACGGCCTGGAACTCGGTGCGCGCGAAGGCGCTGGCCATCAGCCCCAGGGTCACGCCGATCAGCGCGTCGAGCCCGGCGAGCAGGAGCAGCGCGCACCAGGAGCCCTCGAGCGGGACGTCGAAGGCGAAGCGCAGCAGCGCGGCGAGCACCGCGGCCTGAACCAGGGCCAGCCCGCCGAAGACGACCGCGTAGGAGCCGACGAGGTTGGCGCGGCTCAGCGGGGTGGTCAGCAGCCGCTCGAGGGTGCCCATCGTGCGCTCGCGCAGCATCGCCACCGAGGTGATGATGAACATCAGCACCATCGGCAGCACGGCCAGCATCACCGGGCCGACGCGGTCGAAGAGCGGGGCGCGCCCCGGCGGGACGGGCACGTCGACGAAGACGAAGTAGAGCAGCGTCAGCAGCGCGGCGGGCACCACGACGATCAGCGCCAGGGTCCGCGGGTCGTTTCTCATCTGCCGGGCGATGCGCCGGGTGGTGGCGAAGGCGTTCATCGGTTCCCCTCCTCGTCGTTCGTGCCCTCGTTCGTGCTGTCGTCCGTGCGCACGGCTCGCGCGTGCGGCGCGTCCGCTTCCCCGCCCGGGTACGCCTCCGGCCGCTTGACCAACTCGAGGAACGCGTCCTCCGCGCTGGCTGTGCCGGTGCGCCGGGTCAGTTCGTCAAGCGACTCGTGGGCCAGGAAGTGCCCGTCGCGCATGAGCAGCACCTCGTCGCAGTGGCTCGCCTCGTCCATGACGTGGCTGGAGATCAACAGCGTGGCCCCCTCGTCGGCCAGCCGCCGGAACGTCGCCCACAGCGACTCGCGGGTCAGCGGGTCCAGGCCCACGGTGGGCTCGTCGAGCAGGAGCACCCCGGGATTTCCGACGAGCGCGCACGCCAGCGACGCGCGCGAGGCCTGGCCGCCCGAGAGCGAGTCGACGCGCTGGTCGCGCTGGTCCTCGAGCTCCACCAGCGCGATCGCGCGGTCGACCTCGGAGACGTCGAGGCCGTGCACCCCGGCGAAGTAGGCGACGTTCTCGGCCACCGAGATGTCGCGGTAGATGCTCAGGCCCTGGCTGGTGTAGGCGACACGGCGGCGCAGCTCCGCGGTGCCTGCCGGAAGCCCCAGCACCTCGACGGAGCCGCCGGCGATCTTCTGCGCGCCGACGATCGCGCGGATCAGGGTGGTCTTGCCGCAGCCGGAGGGGCCGAGCAGACCCGTGATCGAGCCCTCCTCGAGCCGGCAGCTGACCGAGTGCAGGATCTCGTTCCTCCCGCGCACCACCGTCAGGTCGCGCACGTCGATGGCGGGCGGCGCCGGGTTCTTGGTCTCGCGTTTTTTAGTCACGTGACTAACTTTAGCGCGCCGCGAACCCCATGCAAGGGCGCCGCCGAGGGGCCCGACGGGACGTCGTCAAGCGCTTGCGGCAACTTCGTGCAACTCCTTTCCCCCTGCGCGCTACCCCGCGAGAATTAGAGGCATGAACTCATCCCACGCACACCACCCCGACCGGCTGCTGCCGGCCGACCCGGGTGTCCGGGAGATCGCACGCAGGCTGCTCAACCACGTCGAGGAGCTGCCCATCATCTCCCCGCACGGTCACCTCGACGCCCAGATGTTCGTCGACGACGCCGCCTTCCCGGACCCGACGGCCCTGATCATCAGCCCCGACCACTACCTGTGCCGCGTCCTGCACTCCGCGGGCGTGCCCCTGGACAAGCTCCGCGTCGGCGGTACCGAGGGCGCGAGCCCCAGGGAGGCCTGGCGCATCTTCGCCTCGCACTGGGACCTCTTCACCGGCACCGCCTCCGGCTACTGGCTGGAGCAGGAGTTCGCCCACGTCTTCGGCATCGACCCCGACCGCCTCGGCGCCGACGAGGCCGACGCGATCTACGACGAGCTCTCCGCCACCCTGGCCCAGCCGGACTTCCGCCCGCGCGCCCTGGCCGACTCCTTCGGCCTGGAGGTGCTGGCCACCACCGACGACCCGCTGGACGACCTCGCCGCGCACCGCACGCTCGCCGAGGACCCGACCTTCAGCCCGCGCGTCCTGCCGACCTTCCGCCCGGACGCCTACACGAAGATGTACAACGAGGGCTTCGCCGAGAACGTCACCCGGCTCATCGACACCGCCGGCGACGGCAAGACCGGCTTCGCCGGCTACCTCGAGGCCATGCGCAACCGCCGCGAGTACTTCAAGGCCAACGGCGCCGTCAGCTCCGACCACGGCACCCACGACTCCTGGGTGCACCCCATCGACGACGCCGAGGCCGAGCGCATCCTGCAGAAGGGCCTGCGCGGCGAGGCCACCCGCGCCGAGGCCGCCGCCTTCGAGGGCAACATGACCTACCGCTTCGCGGAGATGGCCCGCGACGACGGCCTGGTCATGACCATCCACCCGGGCGTGTGGCGCAACACCTCGGCCTCCGCGCTCGAGAAGTACGGCCCCGACACCGGCCACGACATCCCGTTCCGGATGGACTTCATCGACGGTCTGCAGCCGCTGCTGAGCGACTTCTGCGAGAACCCGGACTTCCACCTGGTCCTCTTCACCATCGACGAGTCGACCTACTCGCGCGAGCTGGCCCCTATCGCCGGCTACTACCCGTCCTGCTACGTCGGCGCGCCGTGGTGGTTCATCGACGAGATCGACGCGATGAACCGCTTCCGCTCCGCGACGACGGGCACCACCGGGTTCTCCCGCTACTCCGGGTTCATCGACGACACCCGCGCGTACTGCTCCATCCCCGCCCGCCACAACACCTCGCGCCGCGTGGAGGCCGGCTACCTGGCCCGCCTCGTGGCCGAGCACCGCATCACCGAAGACCGCGCCGCCGAGATCATCGTCGACCTCATCGACGCTTCCCCGAGGAGGGTGTTCAAGCTATGACCGACAAGCTCAACCGTTCCACCGTCGACGCCCCGGCGCGCCCCGTGCGCCTGGTCCACCTGGGCCTGGGCGCGTTCCACCGCGCCCACCAGGTCTGGTACACCCAGCACGCCGAGGACTCCGCCGACTGGGGTTACTGCTCCTTCACCGGCCGCAGCCCGCGGCTGTCCGACCAGCTCGTCCCCCAGGACGGCCTCTACACCCTGGTCACCCGCTCCGGCGACGGCGACTCCACCGAGCTGATCACCGCGCTGTCCGAGGCGCAGCCGGCCGCCAACCTCGCCCGCCTGGTCGAACTCGTCGCCGACGAGAGGCTCGCCGTGATCACCCTGACCGTGACCGAGGCCGGCTACCACCTCACCGACGACGGCGCGCTGGATACCGCCGACGCCGACGTCGCCGCCGACATCGAGGCGCTGCGCGCCACGATTTCCGACGCCGCGGTGCCCGACTCCCTGGCCACCGCCGCCGGGCGCGTGGTTGCGGCCCTTAACGCCCGGCGCGCTGCCGGCCACGGGGGCCTCGCGGTGATGAGCTGCGACAACGTCGCCGACAACGGACCCATGACGCGGACCGCCGTGCTGGGCACGGCGCGTGCCGTCGACGAGGGGCTGGCCGAGTGGATCGAGGCGGAGGTGACCTTCCCGTCGACCTCGATCGACCGGATCACCCCGGCGACGACCGACGAGCTGATCGCCGACGTCGAGCGCGAGACCGGCTACGCCGACCACGCCCCCGTGGTCACCGAGCCCTTCGCCTCCTGGGTCATCGAGGGCGAGTTCCCCGCCGGGCGCCCGGCCTGGGAGACCGCCGGCGCCGAGTTCGTCGACGACATCGAGCAGTACGAGCGCCGCAAGCTGTGGCTGCTCAACGGCTCGCACTCGCTGATGGCTTACTACGGCCAGCTGCGCGGGCACGCCACCGTCGCCGACGCGATCGGGGATTCGACCGTGCGCCGGCGCGTCGAGGCCCTGTGGGACGAGGCCGCCGAGCACCTCACCGCACCCGGCCTGGACATCCCGGGCTACCGGGAGGCGCTCATCGAGCGCTTCGAGAACCCGCGCATCCGTCACAACCTCGCCCAGATCGGCGTCGACGGCGGCACGAAGCAGCGCATGCGCGCGGTGCCGATCATGAAGGCCGAGCGCGCCGCCGGGCGCTCCGGCGCGGCCGCCGCGTTCTCCGTGGCCGCCTGGATCGCGTTTCTGACCCGCGACGACGCCGAGATCAAGGACGCCCGCGCCGCGGACCTCGACGCCGCCCGCCGCGAGTCCGACCCGGTGGCCGCGCTGGTCGCGGCCCTCGACGAGGAGCTCGCCGGCGACGCGGAGGCCGTGGAGCTCATCCGCGGCCTGGTCGACGAGATCCGCGCCGAGTAGCAGCCCCCGCGGGGCGAGGCCACCCGGCGCGCTGCGCCAGGTGCCCCGTCCCGGCGCCACCGCCCGGCGCCACGGCCCGCTCTGTGCCGCACCGGCGGCCTGGGCCGAGAGACCCCGGCAGGCGCCGCACCAGACCGGGAACAGACCGACAACTGCATACCGCGACAACCGAAGAACGTCTCCTCCCCGAGCTCGCCCGGTATCCCGGGCCACAACGCGAAAGGAACCCCATGCTCACCCCGAAGGACACCCCGACCCGCGAGACCCGCGTACTGGACGGCACCTGGCGCTTCGCCGTCGACTGGGACAACGACCTCGACCCGGCCACCCTGACCTCCGAGGGCCTGCCCGGCGGCCTCGAGATCGCCGTGCCGGCCTCCGTCAACGACCTCTTCGCCGACGAGGAGGTGCGCAACCACGTCGGCTACTGGTGGTACCAGCGCCGCGTGCGCGTCCCGCGTGGCTGGGGCGAGGACCAGGTCCTGGTCCACTTCGGCTCCGCCACCCACGCGGCCACCGTGTGGGTCGACGGCCACGAGGCCGGCTCCTTCAAGGGCGGCTACATGCCCTTCGAGTTCGACATCACCGACCACGTCACCGCCGGCGAGGAGTTCCTGCTGACCGTGCGCGTGGACAACCGCCTGGACAACACCTGCATCCCCCCGGGAACCGTCACCGAGCTCCCCGACGGCCGCCGCCAGCAGAACTACCTGCACGACTTCTACAACTACACCGGCCTGCACCGCTCGGTGACCCTGGTCGCCCGCCCGCAGCGCCACGTCTGCGACGTCACGGTCACCACCTCCTACGAGGGCACCACCGGCACGGTGAACTGGGAGATCGAGCAGGCCGTGGACGGCGACGTCAAGGTGCACGTCGTCGACAAGCAGACCGGCAAGACCGTCGCCGAGGGCGAGGGGGCCACCGGCAGCGCCGAGATCGCGGACGTCACCCTGTGGACCCCGGGCGTCGGCGGCCTCTACGACCTGGTCATCGAGCTCGTCGACGGCGACGAGGTCGTCGACTCCTACGCCCAGCACTTCGGCGTGCGCACCGTGGAGGTCCGCGACAACGAGTTCCTCATCAACGGAAAGCCGTTCTACTTCACCGGCTTCGGCATGCACGAGGACCACGAGACCCTGGGCAAGGGCCACTCCAACGCCCACATGATCCAGGACACCGAGCTGCTGTCCTGGATCGGCGCGAACTCGCTGCGCACCAGCCACTACCCCTACGCCGAGGAGTTCATGGACTTCTGCGACCGCCACGGCATCGTCGTCATCGACGAGACCCCGGCTGTGGGCCTGAACTGGGGCATGGCCGGCGGCATCCTGGACTCCGGCGGCGGCGAGACCTTCGAGAAGGGCCACGTCGACGACGACACCCAGGCCCAGCACCGCCTCGAGATCGAGCGCCTGATCGCCCGCGACAAGAACCGCCCCTCGGTGGTCATCTGGTCGATCGCCAACGAGCCGGACAGCTCCGGCCGCGGCGCCCGCGAGTACTTCGAGCCGCTGGCCCAGCTGGCCCGCGACTGCGACCCGACCCGCCCCGTCGGCTTCGTCAACGTCACCTTCGCCACCCCGGACGAGGACAAGATCACCGACCTGTTCGACGTGATCATGATCAACCGCTACAACGGCTGGTACTTCCAGACCGGCGACCTGGTCTCCGCCGAGCAGACCATGTCCGAGGAGCTCGCCGGCTGGGAGAAGTACGGCAAGCCGATCATCTACACCGAGTTCGGCGCCGACACCGTCGCCGGCCTGCACTCCGTGTACAACCAGCCGTTCACCGAGGACTTCCAGGTCGCCTACCTGGAGATGTGCGCGCGGGTCTTCGACTCGAGCAAGTGGGTCGTCGGTGAGCAGATGTGGAACTTCGCCGACTTCCAGACCAAGTACGGCTACGCCCGCGTCGACGGCAACAAGAAGGGCGCGTTCACCCGCGACCGCCGCCCGAAGGCCGCCGCCCGCTACCTGCGCGGCCGCTGGACCGCCAAGGACGAGGCCGCCTACGGCCGCCGCGACTGGCGCATCCGCGAGCGCGGCTGACCCCGCCGCCGGCACCGCCCTGGCCCGCCGCCGCAGCTGACGGCGGGCCCGGTGCGACGCGACTGGCGCACCGTCACCGAGGTGACGGTGGGCCGCTGCGCCGCACCGGCAACAGCGCGGACCACACGGGCGCGGGCCTTCGGGCCCGGACCCGGGTCCGCCGCCCACAGACCTGCACAACTGAATAACCCGACAGTCGGGAGCGACCGGGGTGCTGCGAGGACGCAGACGGCCGGCAGTCTCCCCAACAAACGCCTCCCCTCCCCCTAGGAGCTGATCGTGACCACCACCAAGCCCTCTCCCGGTCTGGCGACCGGGCAGATGAAGAACCGCCGGGTGATCTCCTACGCGCTCGGCGACGCGGCCAACAACCTCTCGTTCCTGATGACCTCGATGTTCCTGATGGTCTACATGACGGAGATCGCCGGCGTCGCCGCCGGGGTCGCCGGCGCCATCTACGGCATCACCAAGATCTGGGCCGGTATCGCCGACCTGATCGCCGGTCAGACCGTCGACCGCTTCGACACCCGCTTCGGCCGCCTGCGCCCGTGGGTGCTCTTCGGCTCCCTGCCGCTGGCGATCGTCTTCGTCCTGCTGTTCAGCGTCCCCGCCGGCCTCGGTGCCACGGCCACCGTCGCCTGGATCTTCCTCTTCGACGCGCTGTTCCAGCTGGCCTACTCCTTCGTCAACATCCCCTACGGCTCGCTGTCGGCCGCGATGACCCAGAACCCGGTCGACCGCTCGAAGCTCTCCGGTGCCCGCGCCATCGCCGGCGCCGTCACGGGCGTGGCGCTGTCCTTCGTCGTCGCCCCGCAGTTCGACGACACCACCGGCGACGGCATCCGCCTGAAGTTCACGCTGACCTGCATCGGCCTGGCCGCGCTGGCCATCGGCTTCTACTTCATCTGCTTCCTCAACTGCAAGGAGGAGGTGCCGAAGCCGACCGGCAAGATCTCCTTCCGCGAGACCTTCAAGATGATCCGGCAGAACCGCCCGCTGATCGTGCTGTGCCTGGTCGCGCTGTTCCTCCTGGCCTCGCTGTTCACCATGAACGCGGTGGGCATGTACTTCGCCACCTACGTGCTGGGCAACTCCGCCTACTACACCTGGCTGATGCTCGCCCAGACCGTGGGCACCGTGCTCGCCGCCTCGCTGACGGCGACGCTGACCGCGCGCATCGGCAAGCGCAACGGCTACATGCTCATGGGCGCCTTCGCGGTGCTCGGCTACGTCACCATCTTCTTCGTGCCCGAGGGCGGCCTGCTGATGGCCGTCGCCGGCTGGTTCCTCTTCGGCATCGGCAACGGCGGCACCAACGCCCTGATGTTCTCCATGCAGGCCGACACCGTCGACTACGGCGAGTGGCGCACCGGCATCCGCGCCGAGGGCGGCTCCTACTCGGTCCTGTCCTTCATCCGTAAGTGCGGCCAGGGCATCGGCGGCTGGGCCGGCGCCGCGATCATCGGCGCCTTCGGCTACGTGGCCAA
Source organism: Corynebacterium frankenforstense DSM 45800 (assembly GCF_001941485.1). Classification (NCBI taxonomy): domain Bacteria; kingdom Bacillati; phylum Actinomycetota; class Actinomycetes; order Mycobacteriales; family Corynebacteriaceae; genus Corynebacterium; species Corynebacterium frankenforstense. The sequence continues at coordinate 2,150,577 of NZ_CP009247.1, forward strand.
GGCCCCCGAGCAGTCCGCCGAGGCCCTCCAGGGCATCCGCGTGGCCACCGGCCTGGTCCCCGCCGTGCTCGCGATCATCGCGATCCTGGTCGCCCTCTTCTACAAGCTCAACTCCGAGGAGCACGCCCGCATCGTCTCCGAGCTCAACGAGCGCCGCACCCAGGACGCCGTCGCCTCGAGCAAGGGCGTCTCCGGCGACGCAGTCAAGACCGCCGCGCCCGGCAACCGCAGCACGCTGCTGTCCCGCCTGGACCAGCCGCACCCGCCGATCGTGACCATGTTCGGTCTGCGCGGCTCCGCGGCCACCGACATCGCCCCGCGCCTGGCCGACCGCCTCGGCGTGAAGTACATCCCGCAGGCCTTCAGCTCCGACGAACTGGCCGAGGCCGGCGAGGAGGTCGCGCTGCTGACCGACTCGGGCATCTCGCGGTGGATGCGCAAGGTCTCGCTGACCGGCTCCGACCTCTCGCAGGCCTCCAACCTGGCGGCCAACCGCAAGATCGCCAACGACAACACCTACACGGTGCTCAAGTCCGTCGACGGCGGCGGCGTGATCATGGGCCGCAACTCCGCGCTGGTGCTCAGCCGCGTGGTCGGCGCGCTGCACGTGCGCATCGTCTCCCCGCTCGAGAAGCGCATCGACCGTGTGGTGCGCGTGACGGGCCTGGACCGCGCGGCGGCCAAGCGGCAGTGCCGAACCGAGGACCGCATGCGCGCCGAGATGGCCAACGCCCTCTACCAATGGGACCCGAACGACGACGAGTACTACGACCTGGTGCTCAACTCCGGCCAGCTCTCCCGCAGCCAGATCATCGAGCTGATCGCGGAGACCTACCGCGCGAAGTTCCCGGGCTACGTCTCCCAGAAGATGATCGAGGAGGACCAGTCCGCCGGAAAGGCCTGACCCCCCCTGAACCGCGCACGACCCCGGCCCCTCCGGCCGGGGTCTTCGCGTCCCACGGTACCGGCGGGTCCGGGCGCACCGCGGCGGGCGGCGTTCCACCCCGACCAGCCGCAGCGGCCGCAGCCACGGCGACCACCGGGACGTCGGCAATCGCGGCAATCGCGGCAATCACGGCAACTCCGTGCAACTGCTTTACTGCCCCTCCCCACCCCACGGATACTGGTCCCAGAGCGCCCCACGAGGGGCCCGGGGCGCGCCGGAACCGCCCGCCACCAGCCCGGACGCCCCGCCGAACACAGAAAGGACCCGCTATGTCCGCCAAGATCACCAAGGCCGAGGTCTACGTCTTCTCGACCTCCCGCAACTTCGTCACCCTCCGCGTCGAGACCGACGACGGCGTGGTCGGCGTCGGCGACGCGACGCTCAACGGCCGCGAGCTGGCCGTCGCCCACTACCTCAAGGACCACGTCTGCCAGCTGCTCGTCGGCCGCGACGCCCGCAACATCGAGGACACCTGGCAGTTCCTCTACCGCTCCGCCTACTGGCGCCGCGGCCCCGTGACCATGGCCGCCGTCGCCGCCGTGGACATGGCCCTGTGGGACATCAAGGGCAAGATGGCGAACATGCCGGTCTACCAGCTGCTCGGTGGCGCCTCGCGCACCGGGGCGCGCGCCTACGGCCACGCCTCCGGCACCGACCTGGAGAGCCTGTTCGACTCCATCCGCTACGAGATGGAGCTCGGCTACACCATGATCCGCGTGCAGACCTCCGTGCCGGGCATCAAGAAGCTCTACGGTGTGGCCGCCCAGGAGCAGTCCTCCGGGCAGCGCTACGACTTCGAGCCGGCCAACCGCGGCGACTGGCCCGTCGAGGAGGACTGGGACTCCGCGGCCTACATGCGCCACGTGCCCACCGTCTTCGAGGCCGTGCGCAACGAGTTCGGCCCCGAGCTGCCGCTGCTGCACGACGGCCACAACCGCCTGACCCCGCGCGAGGCCGCGCAGTTCGCCAAGTCGCTCGAGCCCTACGACCTGTTCTGGCTCGAGGACGTCACCCTCGGCGAGAACCAGGAGAACCTGCGCTACGTGCGCCAGCAGTCGACCACCCCGCTGGCCATCGGCGAGGTCTTCAACTCCGTCTACGACATCAAGGACCTCATCGACAACCAGCTCATCGACTACGTGCGCTGCGCGACCACCCACTTCGGCGGCATCACCCCGCTGAAGAAGGTCATGGCGCAGGCCGAGCCGTACCAGATCAAGTCCGGCTTCCACGGCCCCACGGACGTCTCGCCGATCGGCTTCGCCGCCGAGCTGCACCTGGACATCAACATCCACAACTACGGCGCCCAGGAGTACATGACCCACTCCAAGGAGACCCTCGAGGTCTTCGAGACCTCCATGACCTTCGAGAACGGCCTGCTGCACCCGGGCGACAACCCCGGCCTGGGCGTGGAGTTCCACCCGGAGATCGCCGAGAAGTTCCCCTACGAGCAGGCCTACCTGCCCTACAACCGGCTCGCGGACGGCACCGTCCACAACTGGTAGTCCACCGGGCGCGGTCCCCGCGGGCCACGCCCACACCCGGCGCGCGCGGCGCACGACCCGCGCCGCCGGCGCAGCAACTAGAAGGAGAACGAGATGGCAGCCCACCCCCACATCGTCGTGATGGGCGTGTCCGGCTCGGGCAAGACGACCGTCGGCGAGCTGCTCGCCGAGCGACTCGGCCTGCCCTACCGCGACGGCGACGACCTGCACCCGCAGGAGAACATCGACAAGATGGCGCGCGGCGAGGCGCTCGACGACGACGACCGGTGGCCGTGGCTGCGCCTCGTCGGCCAGTGGCTGCACGACAGCGCCGAGGGCGGCATCATCGGCTGCAGTTCGCTGAAGCGCAGCTACCGTGACCTGATCCGCCAGGCCGCGCCGGACGCGAAGTTCGTGCACGTCCACGGCACCCCGGAGCTGCTGCGCGAGCGCATGGAGAACCGCACCGGCCACTTCATGCCGGCCTCGCTGCTGGACTCGCAGCTGGCCACGCTCGAGCCGCTCAGCGACGACGAGCCCGGCGTGGTCGTCGACATCGCCGACCCGCCCGAGACCGTCGCCGAGAACGCCGCCGCCTGGCTGCGCGACAACTAGTACGGCGCTCGCCGACGCCGCGCGGCGCGACGTCGGCAAGCACGCGCCGCCACGGCGCCCCAAGACCTGCCGCCCGCGACGCGGCAACCCCGGCCCCGGGACACACCGCGTGTCCCGGGGCCGAAAACCGTGCACCCCCGCCCGGGCGCGCCCGACTACGCTTAGCCGGAAGGAACTTTCCGCCCCGACCGTCAGGAGACCGCATGAAGGCACTCGTCATCGTCGACACCCAGAACGACTTCTGCCCCGGCGGCGCGCTCGGCACCGCGGACGGCGACCGGGTGGCCGCCGCCATCGCCGAGGTCGTCGCCCGTGGCGCGGGCGGCTGCGAGCACGTCGTGGCCACCCAGGACTGGCACATCGACCCGGGCAGCCACTTCGCCGAGAACCCCGACTTCGTGCACACCTGGCCCGTGCACTGCCGCGCGGACACCGAGGGCGCGGCGATGCACCCGGCGCTCGCCGACGCCGCCGTCGAGGAGTACTTCCACAAGGGCCAGTACGACGACGGCTACTCCGGCTTCTCCGGCACCACCCCGGACGGCGGGCAGGACCTGGAGGCCTGGCTGCGCGCGCACGACGTCACGCAGGTCGACGTGTGCGGCATCGCCACGGACTTCTGCGTGCGCGCCACCGCGCTCGACGCCCTCGAGCGCGGCTTCTCGGTGCGCGTGCTGACGTCGCTGTGCTCGCCGGTCAGCGAGGAGGGCGGCGCCGCCGCGATCGAGGAGATGCGCGCCGCCGGCGCCGAGATCATCTAGGTCGGCTAGGCGCCCGGCGTCGGGTGCGGCGTGGCGGTGCGTTGCCGGTCAATTTCCGACGTCCCGTCCGTGCGCGCGGCGTCGTCCGTCGCCGTGGGCTGCGGTGCGGCGCCGCGGGGCGCGCAGACGAGCTTGTCGAGGCCGCGGGCCAGCTCGTCGAGGACCTCCTGGCCCTGGGCGTAGTCGCCGCCGTCGGTGGCCACCGCCAGGCCGCGCACTCCGCAGTCGGTGTCCACGAAGCCGAACTGGCGGACCTCGTAGGCGCCGGTCTGGTCGTTCGGGCCCCAGCCGCCCTTGAAGTGGGCGCCGTCGATGCGGCCGAGGCCGTAGGCCTGGTCGGGGCTGATCTGCCCCATCGCCTCGACGACGCGCTCGGCGCCGGCCATCTCCGGCAGGCTCAGCGCGAAGCGGGCCTGCGCGGCCACGGCCCAGTCGGTCTGGCCCCAGGCCGAGAACCCGGAGCGCAGCACGTCGGTCTCGACGTCGGTCAGTTCGTCGCCGCCGTCGGCGAGCACCGCGTCCGTCGCCTGGCTGGCGGTGCTGGTGTCGCCGAGGCTGAGCCAGAGGCTGTTGGCGGCGTCGTTGTCGGAGACGGTGATCGCCTGCTCGACGAGCTGGTCGATCCACGTGTCGCCGGTGGCGCCGCTGCCCGCGTCGGTGTCCGTGTCGGGTCGAGAGCCTGCGCCGGCTGCACCACCGGCGCCGTCCGCTGAGGCGTCCTCCGCCGCGACGGCGCCATCCGCGCCGTCTGCGGCACCTGCGCCGGTGGCGACGCGCTCGGCGGCGACCGCGATGGGAACCTTGATCGTCGACCAGGCCGAGGCGGACTCGATCTCGCCGCCGGTGTGCACGCCGAGGGGGTCGGCGACGGCCACGCCGACGGGCTGGCCGAACTTCTCCGAGACCTCGTCGGCGAGCTTCTCGAGGGCCTCCTCCGAGACCCCGGGGTTGCCGGGGTCCACGGGTTCGGGGTCCCCGGTCGGGGTGGGCTGCGCGGTCGTCGTCGCGGAGGAGCTGGTGTCCTCGGGCTGGTCAATCGTGCAGGCGGTCAGCGAGGCCGCCAGCAGCGCGGCGGCCGCCACCGCGGCGTGGGCCCGGACCAGACGGTCAGGAGATGTAGACATTCGCGTTGTTACCGCCTGTGCAGTGCACGTAGGAGCCGTTGTCTTTGCAGTTCATGGTGTAGCTGCGGCCGGTCACCGAGCTGCGGACGTCGATCGTCTGGTCGGTGCGGCCGTTGTCCAGGTAAGCATCCACGAATGCGTCGCGCACGGCAAGTGCGAACGGCTCGCTGGTCGGCCCGGCGGCGTAGACGTTGTTGAAGTCGCCGCTCGGCTCGTTGTTCTTGGCGGCCTCGTTGACGGCCCAGGCGTCCGAGGGCACGGAGGCGTCGGTGGGCCGACCGGCCTCCTCGGAGGAGGACGAGGAGGACGAGGCGGCGGTCGACGGCGCGCTCGCGGACTCGCTGTTCTCCTGCGAGGTCAGCGTGTTGGCGGCGGCGTCGGTCTCGGGGTCGTCGCCGTCCGAGGAGAAGACGAACAGCCACAGCACCAGCGCGACGACGGCGACGAGCAGCACGCCGGCGACGCTGCACAGCACCACGAAGGTGCGGTCCCGGCCCTTGCCGCTTCCGGCTCCGGTCGCGTCGCCCCCGGAGGCCCAGACGTCGCTGTAGCCCTGGTCGTAGCCCTGCGGGTAGCTGTCCGGACCGAATCCCTGGGCGTCGGGGTAGGCCTGCCCCGGGCCGAAACCCTGCCCCTGGGCCTGCGGGTAGCCGTCCGGACCAAATCCCTGGCCGAAGCCCTGGCCCTGGGCATAGCCGCCCTGGCCGAAGCCCGGCCCCTGCTGCGGGGCCTGCCAGCCGTCGGGCATGCCGGGCTCGGTCTCGCCGGGGAAGTACTGGCGCGGCGCGTTGCGCCCGGCCTCACCGCCCTGGCCGCCGGCCTGGTCCGCACCCGGCGCATCGGGCCGGATGCGGCGCGTCTCGGAGTCGCTGCCCCACTGGTCGGCCCAGTCGCGGTCGTTCTGCGGGTCCGGCGTGCCGTTCGGGCTCATGATCGTCCTTTCTCACCGCACAATGAGGTGGTCCGCGTTGACCTTACCCTGCGAAGTTACCCCGGACTCCCTGAGATGGACAGACGAAAAACGCCCGGCGGGGAGCACTCCCCACCGGGCACGGGCGCCGCGCGGCGCCGCGACCGGGTCAGCGGTCGGCGAGCAGCTTGCGCAGCTCCTTGAGGTCGTTGCGGTTGCGGCGCGAGCGCGCCACCGCGAAGACGACCACACCGGTGACGGCCACGCCGATGCCGGCGAGGATCTTCTGCACCTTCGGGTCCTTCAGCCAGTCGGTGACCTGGGTCTTCGCGTCCTCGGCCAGGTTCTTCGGCTTGCTGCGGTCGGCGAGCTGATCCAGCGTGCCGGCCAGCTGCCTGCGGGTGCGCTCGATGTCGCGCTGGATGTCATCGATGTCTCGTGCCACGGTCATCTCCCAATCAACTCTGTCTGCTTCCGCTTTCCGGGGCCGCCCAAGGCCCCTACCCCGGAAAGCGGGTATCCGGGTAATGAGTCTGCCACACCTTTGCGTGCCGTGTCAGCGTCGCCCCGGTGCGGCGTGCGTCGGCCGCGCGTCGGTCAGTCCAGCTGCTCGTCGATCTGCGGCAGGAAGGCGTCGGGCTCCTCGACGTTCTCGGCCTCCTTGCCGTTGACGATCACGGTGGGCACGACCTTCAGGCCCGCGTTCGTGGCGGCCTCGGAGTCGAACTGCACGTTGGCGGCGAGGTCCTCGCCGGAGATCGCCTCGCGGAAGGTGTCGATTTCCGGCACGCCGGCGGCCTCGGCCCATTCGACCAGCTGGTCGTCGTCGACGCCGCGGGTCTCGCCGTTGAGCGTGGCCGGGTAGAGCTGGTCGATGTACTCGAAGTAGCGGCCCTGGTCGGCGGCGGCGCGCGAGGCCGCCGACATCTTCACCGAGTCCTCGCCGAGCACACCGAGGTCGTGGACCTCGAGGTAGACCTCGCCGTCGTCGATGTAGTCCGACTGCAGCTTCGGCAGCACGTTCTCGTGGAAGTTCGAGCAGTGCGGGCAGGACGGGTCGGTGAACAGCAGCACCTTCACCGGCGCCTCCGGGTCCCCGAGGGCCCGCGGGTCGTCGGCGCTGTCGCGCGCGAGCGCCACCAGCGGCGACTCGTCGCTCTCGGCGTCGGCCGAATCCGAGGCCGAGGTGTCCTCCCTGCCGGACGACGACGCCGTCAGCGAGGCGCCGGCCTCCGCCGAGCCGGAGGTATCACCCTCGTCGCCGGCGCAGCCGGCGAGCGTCAGCGCGCCCACGGCGAGCAGGGCGGCGAGGGAACGGACGGGACGTCGGAAAGCGTTCATATCCACGAAGTGTACGTAACTCCCGCGGACGCGCCCACGGCCGCGGGTAGAGTGGCGCCCATGACCGAGACGAAGAAACTCCAGCCCGGCGACACCGCCCCCGCCTTCACCCTCACCGACGACCACGGCGACGAGGTCTCGCTGTCGGACTTCGCCGGCCGCCGCGTCATCGTCTACTTCTACCCGCGCGCCAACACCCCCGGCTGCACGAAGGAGGCCTGCGACTTCCGCGACAGCCTCACCCAGCTCAACGACGCCGGCATCGACGTCGTGGGCGTCTCGCCGGACAAGCAGGACAAGCTCGCCGCCTTCCGCGAGGACCACGGGCTGACCTTCCCGCTGCTCTCCGACCCCGACAAGGAGGTCATGACCGCCTACGGCGCCTTCGGCGAGAAGAAGAACTACGGCAAGGTCGTCCAGGGTGTCATCCGCTCGACCTTCCTCGTCGAGCCGGACGGCACCATCGGCGCCGCGAAGTACAACGTCAAGGCCACCGGGCACGTCGCCCGCTTCATCCGTGACCTCGACGGCCTCGACGCCGCGGACAACTCCTAGGGAGACCCGGACGGTGAGCACGGCGAACGCCCCGGCGGGCGAGGAGATCCTGCGTCCGCGTCGGCGTCCCGCCCAGGCGCGCAGCCGGGAGCGGTTCTCCCGGATCCTCACCGCCGCGCGCGGCGTGCTCGTCGAGTCCGGTTTCGAGTCCTTCACCTTCGACGAGGTCGCCAAGCGCGCCGACGTGCCGATCGGCACGATCTACCAGTTCTTCGCCAACAAGTACGCGATGGTCTGCGAGCTCGACCGCGAGGACACCAACGCCACGGTCGCCGCGCTGCGGTCCTTCTCCGAGCAGGTGCCCACCCCGCAGTGGCCGGTGGTGCTCGAGGACTTCATCGACCACCTCGCCGAGCTGTGGGTGCGCGACCCCTCGCGCCGCGCGGTCTGGCACGCGGTGCAGTCGACGCCGGCGACGCGTGCGACGGCCGCGGACACCGAGCGCGAGATGCTCGACCTGATCGCCGGGGTGCTCGGCCCGCTGGCCCACGGGGTGCCGCGTGCCGAGCGCCGCAAACTCGCCGGCGTGCTCGTGCACACGGTGGTCTCGCTGCTCAACTACGCCGTGGGCGCGCCCGAGCGCACCGACGCAGACGTCGACGCCGTGGTCGCCGAGACCAAGCGCATGCTCGTGGCGTACCTGTTCACCGTCGCCGGCGCTTAGGCGTCCAATTGCCGACGTCCCGTCGGTCGCCCGTGCGCGCTCAGCGCGCGTCCGCGCTCGCCCATGCGGCGACGAGTTCGGCGGCCGCGGCGCGGGCGTCGTCGGCGGCGCAGATCGCCGAGACCACGGCGACGCCGCAGGCACCCGCGGCGCGCAGGGGCGCGACGTCGGCAATTTTCACCCCGCCGATGGCCACGCACGGCAACGGCGCGGCGGCGGCGAAGTCGGCGAAACCGGCCACCCCGAACGCCTCGGGGGCGTCGGCCTTGGTGGCCGTGGGGTGGACGGCGCCGACGCCCAGGTAGTCGACGGTGCCGGCGGGCAGCTCGGCCAGCGCCTCGAGGTGCTCGGGGCGGTCGGCGGTCAGCCCCACGACGGCGTCGGGGCCCAGGGCGGCGCGGGCGACGGCCACGGAGGTGTCCGACTGGCCGAGGTGCACCCCGTCGACGGCGAGGTGCTCGCGGCGCGCGGCGACGACGGCGTCGAGGCGGTCGTCGACGACGAGCACGGCGCGCCCGGCGGTGACCGGGGCGAGCTCGCGCAGGCAGGCGAGGATCTCTTCGTCGGTGGCGTCCTTGTCGCGCAGCTGGACGGTGGTCACCCCGGCGTCGACGGCCTGGCGCACGGTCTCGACGACGCCGCGGGCGCCGCACTGGGCGCGGTCGGTGACGAGGTAGATGCCGCGGGCCGCTGCGGCACGGTTGACTTCGCGTTCGTCGCTCATTCGGCGGGCTCCAGGACCTCGACGCGGGCGCCGGCGGCGACGTCGTCCTGCCGCAGGTTGTGCAGGGCGTCGAGAAGCGCGACGGCGAAGCTGCCCGGGCCGTCGGCCTCCTCGGCGGCGCGCTCGGCGGCCAGGCCGTAGGCGACGTGGGCGGCGGTGACGGCGGTGAGCACGGAGTGGCCGCCGCGGCCGGCGACAAAGGCGGTGACCAGGGCGCCGAGGGCGCAGCCGGCGCCGGTGACCAGGGTCAGCAGGGCGTCGCCGCCGCTGACCAGCACGGTCGTCTCGCCGTCGGTGATCAGGTCGCGCTCGCCGGAGACGGCGACGACGGCGCCGGTGCGCCGGGCCAGCTCCTCGGCGCCCGCGCGGGCCGCCTCGGGGGTGTCGGTGGACTCCACGCCGCGCCCGCCGGCGCCCGTGCCCGCGAGCACGAGGATCTCGGAGGCGTTGCCGCGCACGGCCGCCGGGTGCTTCTCGACGAGCTCGGCGGCCAGCTCGGTGCGCACCTGCAGCGCGCCGACGGCGACGGGGTCGAGGACCCAGGGGGTGCCGGCCTCGCCGGCGGCGGCGACGGCCTCGCGGGCGGCGGTGCGCTGCTCCGGGGTCGGCGTGCCCAGGTTGACCAGCACGCCGCCGGCCACGCGGGCGAAGTCGCCGGCCTCGCCGACGATGTCCACCATCGCCGGGGCGGCGCCGGCGGCGAGCAGCGCGTTGGCGGTGAAGTTGGTGACCACGGTGTTGGTGATGCACTGGACGAGGGGGCCGTTGGCGCGGACCTCGGCGAAGGTGGCGGCCAGCTCCTCGGCGTCGAGGCCGGGGGCGATGTCGGAGGTGTCGGTCATGGCTGCCAAGGGTACCCCGCAGGGTTGGCGGTTCCCGGCCGTGGAGCAGGCGCCGGTCCGGCACCGGTCACGCGTGCAGCAGGCACTGGGCGACGGCGTAGTCACCGTCGTGGCTGATGCTCAGCTCGGCGCGCCACCCGTCGGGGAGGCTCGCGGCGGCCGCCTCGGCGACGGCGCCGTGGAGGCGGTAGGCGGGGCGGTGCCAGGCGTCGGCGACGGTCTCGACCTCGGCGAAGTCGACCTCGTCGGCGGCGATGGCGGGCGGGTGGGCGAAGAGGGCCTGCGACCAGGCCTTGATGAAGGCCTCCTTGGCGGCCCAGCGGCCGGCCAGGTGGGCGTCGCGGTCGACGTGGCCGGCGGCGCGGCGCTGCTCGGCGGCGGTGAAGACGCGCCCGAACCGGCTGCCGGGGACCGCCAGCTGGGCGGCGAAGGCGGGCACGTGCACCAGGTCGGTGCCGATGGTCAACATGTTGCCATTGTTGCACTGGTGCGCCCGGGGAGACTCGAACTCCCACGTCAAAGACACTGGAACCTAAATCCAGCGCGTCTGCCAGTTCCGCCACGGGCGCGCAGGCGTCCATCATAACGGGGCCCGCGCACGGTGGACCGCGCTGCCCGGCGGGCGGGTTTCCCGGCCACCGGGCGGCGGAAGCAGGGGCCCGGCGACACTGGCGGCGCTTTCCGCCTTTTGATGCATCCGGGTATCCTGGACAGTCATGAGTGGCGAGAGGAAGAGACGGCAGCACGTGCGGGTCCGCTTCACGCACGTCGTCTTCCTCGCGATCGCCGTGGTGTGCACCATCGCGCTGGCCTGGTGGCAGTGGACCCGCTTCCAGTCCGGCTCGGGCACGTTCCAGAACCTCGGCTACGCGTTCCAGTGGCCGATGTTCGGCGCCTTCTTCGTCTACGCCTACCGCAAGTTCCTGCAGTACGAGAACGAGAAGATCGACGCGGACAACGCGGCCCTCGACGCCGCGGAGCGCGGGGACGCCGACGGCACCGGTGGCGACGCCGCGGACGCGGACCCGGACGGCACGGACGGCGCCCCGACGGGCAGCTCGGACCCGGAAATGGACCGCCTCTACGCCGCGGACGCCGCCGAGTTCGACGACACCGCCTCCGAGGAGGTCGCGCAGTTCCTGCCCGAGCGCCCGAACCTGGACGTCGAGGACTTCAACCGGCTCAACCGGCGGCGCCGCGGCGGCGAGGACCTCTCGGGGCTCGCCGACCTCGCCGGCGACCCGGACCGGCGCGCCCGCGACTGACGCTGGGGCCGGCGCCGGGAACCGACGCGCGACCGGATTCGACCACTCATGGGCGGGGCGGCAGCGCTCCGCGCCACCGACCGAGAGCATGACCGAGACATCACCGAGACCAGGAGACTGACCCCATGACGGCACCCGCCGAGAAGCCCCGCCCGAAGGTCCACCCGGAGCGCAAGCGCCGCGTGCGCCAGGCCCTGACCATCTTCTCCGTCGCGGCCTGGGTGACCGGCTGCATGCTGCTGCTCCTGTGCGCGCGCATGATCGCCGAATACGTGCTGCACATGGACATGCCCTCCTGGGCCACGTGGGTGGCCATCCTGCACGGCTGGGCCTACATCGCGTTCGTCATCGCGACGCTGAACCTGGGTCTGAAGGCCCGCTGGAAGCCGGCGACGTGGGTGGTCACGGCGATCTCGGGCGTGGTGCCGCTGCTGTCCTTCTTCGTCGAGCACTGGCGCCGCCGCGAGGTCACGGAGAAGTTCCAGCTCAACGAGCGCTGACCCCGCTTTCCGACGTCCCCTCCCGCACCCCCGCGGTTCCCTCCCGGTGGGTGCGTGGGCGCGGTCGTTGCACTCCCGCGCCCCGGTCCTGTCCCACCTGGGCGTCACAGGTGCACCTGGTCATGCGCGCTGTACCAATTCCTGTGCGCGTGCTTTCTCCCGCTATCCCGGGGCCCGTACCAGAAGTCGCCGCCCCCGTGCGCCGGCCCGGAGGGCCGCCTGTGGACCGCTCCCCGCGCTCCACAGACGCCGCAACGTACTCTCGCGTGCTGTCTGCGGGCCCGTCATGCTGGGGGACATGAACCTGCTCGACCAACTCATCACGGTCACCCGCCGGGGCATAGGCCTCGCCGAGGCCGCCCGAGGCATGAGCAAACACCAACTCATCGACCTAGGCGTCCTTCCGATGGACGCGCAGAAGATCGCGCGGGTGGCCCGCGAGTACTTCCCAGAGACCTCCGCGAAGACCAACGCCATTCAGGCCGCCCGGGACAACGGCCACTCCATCGTCACCCTCGACATGATCGAGTCGTTTGCCGCGAAGGTGAAAAACCAACGCCGCGCCTGGGGCTTCCGCACCCGGGCCTGCCGGACCGCTGGCACCCACGACGAGGTACGCAAGGCCTGCCAGCAGCTACTCGACGAGTACAACGGGCCGGCTGAGCCCGTCCCGCAGACCCGTAGCCTGCAGTTCATCAACTCCAAGACCAAGGGGCAGGGACTGTTGTTCCGCGGTCCGTCGGCGGAGATCGGAGCGCTTCGCCACGCGGCCCACACCGCGGCGGCGAAGCTCGTCGGCGAGGACAACGTGGACGCTATGGCCTGCGGTGAGGCCTTCGCCGACATGCTCACCCGGGGCTTCCCGCAGTCGGTGCTGCGCCCGGTGGTGGGCTTGAGTCTGGATGAGGCGGTGCGCATCGAGGACGGCCGGGGCGACGACATCGAGTTGGTCGCCTCGGATGGCTCGCGAATGACGGGCTCGGAGTTCCTTCAGCGCCTGCTGCGCCAGGCGGGCACCACCCGCCCCGCCGCAGAGCCCGGCGACGAAGCCGAAGCCGCCACCGCGGCGGACGCCGGCACTGATGATTCGCGGGGACACCGCGACCAGGCAACCGGAAACCTGGCTGGCCTCCGGCCCGGCGGCCAACTGGTTCCCGTCCCGGACACCGACGCCGAGAACGCCGAGGACGCTGCGGACCTGGAACTGTTCGCCGCGGAGATCCCGACGCGCATCCCGGAGATGATCTTCGACGACAACTCGATGATCATGCTCGTCCACCCGACCGAGGGCCCGAGCAACCTGTACCGGACAAGCCGGTTCGCCAACGGCAAGCAGCGCACGATGCTCGGCGCCACCTTCGGGGTGTGTGCCCATCCGGAGTGCAACCAGCCGGCGGAGTTCTGCCAGGCCGACCACGACACCTCCTGGGCACGTGGCGGCATGACCAACATCAACAACCTGACGCCGCTGTGCAAGTACCACAACGCCGCCAACGACGACGATCCGGAAGGCCCGGTCCGTCACGGTCGGATCGAACGCGACGGTCTGGACGTCTACCGGGTGTTGCCGGGTGGTCGGAAGCAGCGGGATGCCACGCCGACTCTGGCGCGGCGGATGATGGCCGAGCACGCCGCCCGCCGCACCGCCCGGGCCGCTTAAACCGCCGAAACACCCGCCCCGCCTGGGCTGACCGGCAGTCCCGCCCACTCGCGGTAGCGCGTGGGGGTCCTCGCTGCCGCCATCACGCCGTTCACCGCCTTCGAATCACAGGACCCGGCGCACCGGCCGGGGAATTCGGCGTGCCCTCGCGCGGAATGCTCCGGACGCAGCCGCCGGAGTAGCCCGATCAGCCCTCTCCGCTCCCGCTTAGCCACGGCACGGCAGACGGATCACGCCGGTCACCGCCTTCGAATCACAGAACCCGGCACGCGGCCGGGTAATTCGGCATGCCCTCACGAGGAATGCCCCGGACGCAGCCGCCGGAGTAGCCCGATCAGCCCTCTCCGCTCCCGCCCAGGCACGGCACGGCAGGCGGATCACGCCGGTCACCGCCTTCGAATCACAAGACCCTGCGCACCGGCCGGGCGATTCGACATGCCCCGACGCACCGCGCAAGAGCGCCCCGCAACCGTGGGGATGCGGGGCGTCGGAAATTGAGAGCGGCTCAGCCGGCCAGGCGCGCGATGGCGTCGACCAGACCGGCCAGCGCCTTGCCACGGTGCGACAGCGCGTCCTTCTCCTCCGCGCTCAGCTGCGCCGACGAACGCGGCGAGGAACCCGCCGCATCCTCCTCCGCGGGCACGAAGAGCGGGTCGTAGCCGAATCCGTTCTCCCCGACCGGCTCACGCAGCAGCCGGCCCTCCCAGCGGCCCTCGGAAAGCGTCTCCTCGCCATCCGGGGTCACCAGCGCGCACACGGAGACGAAGGCGCAGCCACGGCGCTCATCCGGGACGTCGCCCATCTGCGCCAGCAGCAGCGAGTTGTTCGCGGCGTCGTCGCCGTGACCGCCCGACCACCGCGCCGAGAGCACACCCGGCATGCCGTTGAGCTCCTCGACGGCCAGGCCCGAGTCGTCGGCCACGGTGACCAGACCCGTCGCCGCCGCACCCGCGCGCGCCTTGATCAGCGCGTTGTCCGCGAACGTGCGGCCCGTCTCCACCGGCTCCGGGTAGGCCGGCGCCTCGGCGAGCGGGACGAGCTCGACATGGTCGAGCCCCGCGGCGTCGAGAATCCGGCGCAGCTCGGCGAGCTTCTTGGGGTTGTTCGAGGCGACCAGCAGACGCATGCGCTCAGTCCTCGGCCAGCGCCGCGCGCTGCGCCTCGACCAGCTCGCGGCAGCCCTTCTCCGCGACGGTGAGGAACAGCCCCAGCTGCTCGCGGGTGAAGGTGCCCTCCTCGCCGGTGCCCTGGATCTCGACGAACTGGCCCTCGGAGTTCATCACCACGTTCATGTCGACCTCGGCGCGGGAGTCCTCCTCGTAGGGCAGGTCCAGGCAGACGTGGCCCTCGATCAGACCCACGGACACGGCCGCGACCGGCTCCTTGAGCGGGTTGCCCGGCACCACGCCGCGGGTCTTGAGCTCCTTGATCGCGTCGGCCAGCGCCACGTAGGCGCCCGTGATCGACGCGGTGCGGGTGCCGCCGTCGGCCTGCAGCACGTCGCAGTCGATCTGGATGGTGTTCTCGCCGAGCTCGGAGAGGTCCACCGCGGCGCGCAGGGAGCGGCCGATCAGGCGCGAGATCTCCTGGGTGCGGCCCTTGAGCTTGCCCTTGACGGACTCGCGCGGCATGCGCTCGTTGCTGGCGGCCGGCAGCATCGCGTACTCGGCGGTCAGCCAGCCCTCGCCGGAGTCCTTCTTGAAGCGCGGCACGCGCTCCTCCACCGACGCGGTGCACATCACGCGCGTCTCGCCGAACTCGACGAGCACGCTGCCGGCCGGGTTCGAGGTGAAGTTGCGGGTGATGCGCACCGGGCGCATCTCGTCCTGGGCGCGCCCGTCGGCGCGGCGGTAGCTCTGCGTGAAACTCATGCGCCCAGGCTACCGCGCCGCACCCCCGCGCGGGCCGCGCCGGGCCCGGGGCGGCCCGGACGGCTCAGACCGTGTAGACGGTGCCGGGCTCGCCGAACTCGACGGGCCCGCCGAACTCCTCCGCGGCCGCCGCCACGGTGGCCTGCTTGTCCACCCACGGCGGCACGTGGATGATCACCAGGCGCTTCGCCCCGGCCAGGCGCGCGGCACGGCCGGCCTCGGCGCCGTTCATGTGCATGCCGGGCACGTCGTCGCCGGCGTCGGTGCCCCAGTTGGCCTCGCACAGGAACAGGTCGACGTCGCGGGCGGCCTCGACGAGCTGGTCGTTGTAGGCGGTGTCGCCGGAGTAGGCCAGCGTGGCACCCGTGGTGTGCTCCTCGACGCGCAGCGCGTAGGCCTCGACGGGGTGGACCATCGGGTAGGGCGTGACGGTGACACGGTCGACGATCTCGGGCTCGTGCGCGCGCCACGGCGTGAACGCGAAGGTGTCCGAGAGGTCGTCGACGCCGTCGGGCTGGTCGTCGGAGGACAGCCGCCCGAAGAAGACGGGCGCGGGCTTGGGCGCGTAGAGCAGGCTGCGCGCGACCGCCGGGGCGTCCGGGTGGAAGCGGCGCCAGACCATCAGCGAGGGGAAGTCGAGGCAGTGGTCGGCGTGCAGGTGCGAGAACAGCACGTGCACGCTGGCCGGGTCGATGAAGCTCTGCAACCGGGCCAGGGTGCCGGGGCCCAGGTCGAGGACCACCCCCGGCGCGTTGTCGACCTCGAGGAGGTAGCCGGAGGCGGGGTTGTCGGGCGCTGCCAGACTGCCCGAGCTTCCTAGGATGGTCAACCTCATGCACTCAACAGTGCCACGCCCGGCAAAATATTTCGAACGCCCCGCCCCGCCGGGTCAGCTCCAGGCGATGTCGGTCTCGCGCACCTGCGCCAGCTCGGGGCCGAGGAAGCGGTGCGCGAGGGCGGCGAAGGTGCGCGGGTCGCCGGTGGACTCGAAGGTGCGCGTGGGCGGCCCGTCGACCTCGGGGTCACGGAAGAGGTCGTGCTCGGCGAGGGCACGCAGCGTGTCCTTGGCGGCCTCCTCGGCCGACGAGACGAGCGTGACGTCGTCGCCGACGGCGAGCTGGATGACGCCGGAGAGCAGCGGGTAGTGCGTGCAGCCGAGCACGAGCGTGTCGACGCCGGCGGCCTGCAGCGGCGCGAGGTAGCCCTCCGCCACGCCGAGGATCTGGCGGCCGGAGGTCACGCCGCGTTCGACGAAGTCGACGAAGGCGGGGCAGGCGGCGGCGGTGACCTCGATGCCGGGGGTGACGGAGAAGAGGTCCTGGTAGGCGCCGGAGTTGATGGTGCCGCGGGTGCCGATCACGCCGACCTTGCCGTTGCGCGTGGTGGCCACGGCGCGGCGCACGGCGGGCCGGATGACCTCGATGACGGGCACGTCGTAGCGCTCGCGGGCGTCGTGCAGGAAGGCCGAGGAGGCGGTGTTGCAGGCGATGACGAGCGCCTTGCAGCCGCGGCCGACGAGTTCGTCGGCGATGTCGGCGGCGAGCCGGCGCACCTCGGCGATGGGGCGCGGGCCGTAGGGGGCGTGCGCGGTGTCGCCGATGTAGGCCACGGATTCGTTGGGCAGCTGGTCGACGATGGTGCGCGCCACCGTCAGCCCGCCGAGGCCGGAGTCGAAGATGCCGATGGGTGCGCTGGTGTCGTTCACGGCCCCCGATCCTATCGCGGGCGTTCAATTGCCGACGTCGCGCCCGTCGCGCGGTTGCGTTGCTTGGGCGTCCCGCGGTCGACGTGACGGGTTCTCGGAGTACGGGCACGTCCCGCCGTGCGCCGTTACGATCGGGGGCGTGAACACGTCGAACCCCACTTCCGCCCCTGACCCGGCCCGCGTGAAGGTGGGTGCCTCCGACCTGGAGGTCTTCCCCCTGAACCTGGGCGGCAACACCTTCGGCTGGACCGCCGACAAGGCCACGAGTTTCGAGATCCTGGACGCCTACCGCGAGGCGGGCGGCAACTTCATCGACACCGCCGACGTCTACTCCCGGTGGGGCGAGGGCCTCTCGGGTGGCGAGAGCGAGCAGGTCATCGGTGCGTGGCTCGCCGAGCGTGGCTGCGCCGACGAGGTCGTGGTGGCCACGAAGGTGGGCAAGCTGCCGCCGAATGACACGGTCACGGCCGCGGCGGTGACCGCCGGCTGCGAGGATTCGCTGCGCCGGCTGGGCCTGGAGACGATCCCGCTGTACTACCTGCACGCCGACGATCCGCAGGTGCCGGTCGAGGACCAGGTGGAGACGATGGCCGGGCTCGTCGAGGCGGGCAAGATCCGCCACGTGGGCCTGTCGAACTACCCGGCGGACCGGATGCGTGAGTTCTTCCGGGTCTCCCGGGGCACCCCGGCGTTCCCGGTGGCGGTGCAGCCGCACTACAACCTGCTGCACCGTGCGGAGTACGAGACCGAGCTGCGCCCGGTCGTCGAGCAGTACCGCCCCGGGGTCTTCCCCTACTTCGCGCTGGCCTCCGGCGTGCTGACGGGCAAGTACCGCAGCGCGGCGGACGTGGCGGGCACGGCCCGCTCGCGGTTCACCGAGGGCATGGTGACCCCGGAGGCGCTGCGGGTGGTCGCGCGCCTGGAGCAGGTCGCGGCGATGCACGACGTCGAGGTGCCCACCGTCGCGCTGGCCTGGCTGCGGGCGAAGGGTGCGACGGCGCCGATCGCCTCGGTCTCGCGGACGGCTCAGCTCGACGCCCTGGTGGCCGTGGCGGGCCTGCAGCTCAGCCCGGCGGAGGTCACCTCGCTGGACGCGGTCAGCGACCCCTACGCCTGACCTGCGGTGCCGCACCCCGACGCTTGTGGGCGCTGCTTCGTCCGCACTACAAACGGGGGCCGGCCCGACAGCAAGTACGGCTGAGGTACCGCCACGTAACGCTCCCTGTGGTCAGACTCGGCCGGACCAGCCGGTGCCGAAGGTACCGGCGGAACCGGGCCCCTGGGTTCCGAAGCTCTGGCCGCCGAAGCCCTGCTGGCCAGTACCGAGGTTGCCGACGGAACCGTTACCGATGCCGCGACCGGATGAGGGGCGCGGGTCGTCGGAGGTGATGATCATCCCGGCGAGCACGCCGCCGATCGCCCCGAAGAGGTGCGCCTGCCAGGACATCCCCGGGGTGCCGGGCAGCACGCCCCACAGAATCCCCGAGTAGGAGATGAACAGCACCACCCCGAGCGCGATCTGGCCGAGCGAGCGGTTGAAGACGCCGCGGACGAGCAGGTAGACCAGCCAGCCGTAGACCAGCATCGAGGCGCCGATGTGGTTGGTGCCCACCCCGCCGAAGAACCAGGTGCCGGCCCCGCCGACGACCACGACGAAGGCCGTGACCTCCCAGAAGGCCCGTCGGCCGGACAGCCCCACCAGGAAGGCGAAGATCGCCCCGGGCACCGAGTTCGACGTCAGGTGCGAGAAGTCCGCGTGCAGCACCGGCGCGGTGACGATGTGCCACAGGCTCGACGGGTCGAGCGGGTGGATGCCCAGCGCGACCAGGCTGCCGCCGAAGAAGAACAGGTTGATCAGGTGCACCGCCCAGATGACCACGAGGTAGCCGACGGCGCAGGCCAGCCCCGTGCGCAGGTTCGACGGAGCCCGCCTCACAGCAGCTCCTCGTAGGCGGTGACCGGCAGCTCGCCGCCGGGCGCCGCATTGGCGACGGCGTCGACGATAGCGGCCGCGACGGCCTCCGCCCCGGCCTCGCCGATGCGCGCCAGCGCCACCGGGTCCAGGCCGGCGGCGACAGGAGCGGTGGAGAGCGCGAAGAGGGTGTCGCCGTCCAACGGCGAGTGCGCCGGGCGCACCGCCCGGGCGATGCCGTCGTGGGCGACCATGGCCACCCGGCGCGCCTGCGCCTTGGTCAGCGGGGCGTCGGTGGCGACCACGCCGATCGTCGTGTTCAGCGAACCGTCCGGCGCCTGCAGCACCGCCATGCGGGCCGGGTCCGCCGGCGCGCGGTCCTCGTCCGCCCAGAACCGGCCCGTCACCGGGTCGACGACCTCGCCGACCGGGTTGGCCACCACCGCGGCGGCCACCGTGTGCTCGCCGACGGTCACGGCCGCCTGGCCGAAACCGCCGCGCAGCCGCCCGGCGCTCGCCCCGCAGCCAGCGCCCACGCTGCCGCGGGCGTCGGAGTGGTTGTCCACGCTGTCGGCCAGCGCGGCGCGCCCGTCCGCCGGGGACGGGAAGTGGTCGGCCGAACCGACCGCGAGATCGAAGATCACGGCCGCCGGCACGATCGGCACCCGGGCGGGGTGCCCCTCCCCCAGCGGCGCGAAGCCGATGTTCCGCTCCGCCAGGGCGCGCATCACGCCGTCCGCGGCGGCCAGCCCGAAGGCCGAACCGCCGCCGAGCACGACCGCGTGGACGCGCTCGACGGTGTTCTCCGGGGCCAGCAGGTCGGTCTCGCGGGTGCCGGGCCCGCCGCCGCGCACGTCGACGGAGGCGACGGCGCCGGCGGGGTCGGTCACCCGCACCACGGTGACCCCGGTGTCACCGAGACTTGCATGCCCGACGGCGAGACCCGGGACGTCGACAAGCGAACCGGTCATCTCACTCCCCCGTCAGGGCCGTCAGGAGGGACTCCTGGTTGTAGGCCAGCCACTCGACGAGGCGCTCCGCCTCGACCGTGGCCGCCTCACCCGGCACGACCTCCGTGCCCTCGAGTCCCGAGCCGGCCAGCCCGTTGCCGGCGGCGACGTAGAGGCGGATGTCGTTGAGCGCGGCGACCCAGGCGCGCGCCTCGGACTCGTCGAGGGTGACGTCCACCCCGCCGTCCGGGCCCAGCGCCCCCGTCACCGCCTGCAGGTTCTCCAGCTTCGCGCGGGTGATGTCATTCTCGTGCAGCGAGCGCAGCAGCTGGTTGTCGCCGTCGAACTCCTCGTCGCCCTCGCGGGCGAAGTTCGGCAGCAGCCGGGCCAGGCCCGGGTCCTGCGGCGGTTCGCGGTGGCCGGAGGGCATGCCCGTCATCTCGGCCAGCTCGTCCTTCGGCGCCGAGCGCACGCGCTCCATCAGCGCCTCGCCGAGCGTCGAGGCCAGGTTGCCCAGCACCTCACGTTCCATCGGGTCGAAGACCGTGTGGTAGCGCGGGGCACGCATGAGCCCCTTCTTCCTGCGCCAGTCCTGCATGTCTGCTGCTCTGCCTTCCTCGCGCCTCAGCCGGCCTGCTGCATCGTCGCCCACAGGCCGGCGACCTGGAGCTTCTTCACGTCGCCCTCGACCTTGTCGCGCTCCCCGGAGGAGACGACGGCCCGGCCCTCGGTGTGCACCTGCATCATCAGTTCCGTGGCGCGCTTGCGCCCGTAGCCCAGCACCGTCTGGAACACGTAGGTCACGTAGCTCATCAGGTTGACCGGGTCGTCCCAGACGATGCACATCCAGGGCAGGTTCTCCGAGGTGGCGACGTCGACCTCGATCTCCTCGTCCACCTCGGGGGTGGCCATGGGTGAACCCATCAGTGTCTCCCGGTATCGCATCGACGGCCGTTCCATGTCCCACAGCCTAGTCATGCCCGGCGCCCCGGGGCAGCCGGCCGCGTCGGTCGCGCACCGGGCCCGGGTAGCATCATGCCTGCGACCCCGCCCCGAGCCCGAAGGAGAAGACGATGCCCCAGAACGACGGCGGCCGGTACCCCGACTCCTGGGGCGACGGCCCGCAGCAGCCGCAGCAGCCGCAGCGGCCGCAGCGGCCGCAGCAGGTCTTCCCCGGGCAGTACGACGGCGGCTACCCGGGCGGGTACCAGGTGCCGCCGCAGCCCGAGCAGCCCGACGACGGCGGCTCCCGCGGCCGCCGCGCCGGCTTCGCCGTGCTCATCGCCGTCGCCGTGCTCGCCCTGATCGGCCTCGGCGCCGCCCTCGCCCTGCTGCGCCCCTGGGAGAGCGACGACACCGACGCCTCCACCGCCGGGCAGGCGGAACTGAGCACCGTGGGCACCACGACGCACGGGGCGCCGAGCACCGCGGCGTCGTCAAGCAAGAGCACCACCACCAGCAGCAGCACCCGCGCCACGGACGTGCCCGAGGGCATGTCCCGCACCGGCTTCGACGGCGGCATGAGCTGCCAGAACGGCGACCGGTGGGTCTACGCCGCGCAGGCGTCGGCCGGTGAGGTGCTCATCTGCGACGGCGGCTCCGGGCTGTACTACCTCGACAACTTCGGGCAGGGGCCCTGGCGCACCGAGGTCACGCGGCACTCCGGCGACGATTACTTCGAGATGACCACGAGGGCGACCACGATCTACATCGACGGCGACCGTCTCTGGGTCGACTCCGAGGGTCAGATCACCCGCACCGACGACTTCTACGAGGTGCACACCGCCGACTGACCGGCCGCCGCGTTCCGGCGCGTTCCGACGCGAAAGGGGTTAGCCGGTACGTGGGCGAGGTCACGGGTACTAGGGTGGGGTCATGGCTGAGCCGAACAACTCCTCCCTCCCCGTCAACCGCTCCACCTCGCTGCTCACCGACATGTATGAGCTGACGATGCTGGAGGCCGCCCTCCGGGACGGGACCGCACACCGTGAGGCGACCTTCGAGGTCTTCGCCCGCAAACTGCCCAATGAGCGCCGCTACGGCGTGGTCGCCGGCATCCCGAGGGTGCTCGAGGCCGTGCGCGACTTCTACTTCACCGAGGAGCAGCTGGCCACGCTCGACTTCCTCAGCGACGAGACCGTCGAGTACCTGCGCAACTTCCGCTTCAGCGGCCAGATCGACGGCTTCCGCGAGGGCGAGCTCTACTTCCCGTACTCGCCGATCCTGACCGTGCGCGGCACCTTCGCCGAGTGCGTGCTGCTCGAGACCGTCGTGCTGTCGATCCTCAACGCCGACTCCGCCGTGGCCACCGCCGCCGCGCGCATGGTCACCGCCGCCGACGGCCGCCCGATCATGGAGATGGGCTCGCGGCGCACCCACGAGTACGCCGCCGTGACCGCCTCGCGCGCCGCCTACCTCGCCGGCTTCGACTCGACGTCGAACCTCGAGGCCGCGCACCGCTACGGCATCCCGGCCGCCGGCACCTCCGCCCACGCCTGGACGCTGCTGCACGTCGACGAGGACGGCCGCCCCGACGAGGCCGGCGCCTTCCGCTCGCAGATCGAGTCGCTCGGTGTGGACACGGTGCTGCTGGTCGACACCTACGACGTCGCGCAGGGCGTGCGCACCGCCATCGATGTCGCCGGCACCGGGCTGGGCGGCGTGCGCATCGACTCCGGCGACCTGGGCTCGATGACGCGGCGCGTGCGCCGGCAGCTCGACGAGCTCGGCGCCTACAACACGAAGGTCGTCGTCTCCTCGGACCTCGACGAGTTCTCCATCGCCGGCCTGCGCGGCGACCCCGTCGACTCCTTCGGCGTGGGCACCTCCGTGGTCACCGGCTCCGGCTCGCCGACGATGGGCATGGTCTACAAGCTCGTGGAGGTCGACGGCCACCCGGTGGCCAAGCGCTCCCGCGGCAAGGCCATGACCGGCGGCACCAAGCGCGCGCTGCGCACCTACCGCTCCACCGGCACCGCCATCGAGGAGATCGTCGTGCCCTTCGACGCCGCGGACCCGGAGGTCGGCGACGCCGACGCCCGCGAGCTGACCGTGCCGCTGATGCGCGACGGCGAGATCGTGCCCGACCAGCCGACGCTGCAGGAGTCGCGCGACTACCTCGCCGGCCAGCTGGTCACCCTGCCGTGGGAGGGCCTGGCGCTCTCGCGCGACGAGCCGGCCATCACGGTGCGCTTCGTCGGCTTCCCGGAGACCGCGCGGGAGTGACGCGCGGCTAGACTCGGGGTCCATGTCCGACGACGCTGACGTAACCGAGCTGCCCTCCACCGCCTCGCTTCTCGACGCCGCGGTGGCCGCCCTGGGCGGTTCCCGCCGCGCCGGCCAGGCGCGCATGGCGGACGCGGTCACCGGTGCGATCGACGCCGAGCGGCACCTCGCCGTGCAGGCGGGCACCGGCACCGGCAAGTCGCTGGCGTACCTGGTGCCCGCGATCCGGCACGCCCAGGCCACGGGCACCACCGTCGTCGTCTCCACGGCCACCATCGCGCTGCAGCGCCAGCTGGTGGGCCGGGACCTGCCGCGGCTGGCCGACGCGCTCGAGGGGATGCTGCCGCACCGGCCCACCTTCGCGATCCAGAAGGGCCGGGGCAACTACCTTTGCCTGAACAAGATCGCCGCCGCCGACGCCCCCGAGGACGAGGCCCTGCTGGACGAGGCGGACGTCGGGTGGCTGGGCCGGCAGGTCAAGCGGGTGCGCGACTGGGCGCAGGAGACCGAGTCCGGCGACCGTGACGACCTCGAGCCGGGCGTGCCGGACAAGGTGTGGCGCACCGTGTCGGTCAGTTCGCGGGAGTGCCTGGGGCGCAACCGCTGCCCGCACGGGGAGGACTGCTTCGCCGAGCTGGCCCGTGCCCGCACGGCCGACGTCGACGTGGTGGTGACCAACCACGCGCTGCTGGCCATCGACGCGCTCTCGGATGCGGCGGTGCTGCCCGAGCACGACGTGGTGATCGTCGACGAGGCCCACGAGCTCGACGGGCGCATCACGTCGGTGGCCACCGAGCAGATCACCGGCACCGCGCTCAAGCAGGCCGCCACGCGCGCCGGCAAGTTGAAGGCGCGCGGTGACACCGAGCTGGTCGAGGCGGCCGAGGCGTGGGCCGACTACGCCGTCACGCTCGGCGACGGGCGCTGGACCAGCGTCGACGACCACACCCGCACGCTGCTGGTGGGGCTGCGCGACGCCGTGTGGGACCTGCGCGGCCACGTCGCCGACGCGCCGCAGGGCGAGGCCAGCGACGACCCCGAGCGCCACGCCGAGCGGATGAACCTGTCGAACCACCTGCTCGAACTGCACGACGCGCTGGTGCGCATCCTGACCGTCTTCGAGGTCGAGGACCCCACCGAGCAGGACGACGTGGTGTGGCTGGCCGTCGACGAGCGGCGGGGCGCGGCGTTGACCGTGGCGCCGCTGTCCGTGGCCGAGCTGCTGGCCGGCCGCCTGTTCGCGGAGAACACCGTGGTGCTGACCTCGGCGACGCTGGCGCTGGGTGGGCGCTTCGACGCGATGGCCGCGACCTGGGGGCTGGCCAAGGGTGCCTGGGACAGCCTGGACGTGGGCACGCCGTTCGACCCGCGGAGCTCGGCGATCCTCTACGTGGCCAAGAGCCTGCCGCTGCCCGGGCGGGCCGGCCTGGACGAGACCGTGCTCGACGAGATCCACGACCTCGTCCTCGCCGCCGGGGGCCGCACGCTCGGGCTGTTCTCCTCGAAGCGGGCCGCCCGGCAGGCCGCCGATGCGCTGCGCCCGCGGCTGCCCTTCGACGTGCTGCTGCAGGGCGACGACGCCACCGGCGCGCTCGTCGACCGCTTCGCCGCCGACGAGCACACCTGCCTGTTCGGCACGCTGACGCTCTGGCAGGGCGTGGACGTGCCGGGGCCGTCGTGCTCGCAGGTCATCATCGACCGCATCCCGTTCCCCCGCCCCGACGACCCCCTGCTGCAGGCGCGCAAGGAGGCCGCCGACGCCGCCGGGCGCAACGGCTTCATGGAGGTCGCCGCCACCCACGCGGCGCTGCTGCTCGCGCAGGGCACGGGCCGGCTGCTGCGCTCGGTGACCGACCGCGGGGTGGTCTCGGTGCTCGACCCGCGCCTGGTGACCAAGCGCTACGGGTCCTTCCTGCGCGCCTCGATCCCCCGCTACTGGGAGACCACCGACGGGCAGGTCGCCCGCGGCGCCCTCAAACGCCTCGTCACCGGCGCCAAGAAGTAGGCGCACTCCCCGAGCCAGACGCTGGCCCCGTGGCGGCCCCCTCACGGTGCCCCGTGGCAGTGTTGCTCCAGCCTATGCACCATCTCGGCGCCCCAGCGGAGCCAGCTTTCCCCTTGACGCACAACGCCGAGCAGGCCCTACGGAGCGTCCCGCGGACCGGGTGCGGTTCAGGTCAGCGGCGCGGTGGGAGGGCCACCGCGGTGGCGGAACCCGGGGCGACCTCGGTGAAGCCGGCGTCGCGGACGACGACGGCGTCGGCACGCTCCGCCGCCCGGGTGAACTCGGCGGCCGGCACCTCGCGCACCGCCAGCGGGAATCCCGCCGCCGCCCACGCGACCGCCGAATCGGTGTCCATCGCCGCGGCCAGCAGCATCGAGGCGTGACCGACCTGGGCGGCGTCCTTGCCCGTGCTCATCGCCAGCGCCTCGTCGACGAGGATCAGCGCGGCGCCCTCCGGGACCTCGCCCGGCTCGTCGGCCTCGAGGTCCGTGCCGCGGATCTGCAGCTTCGACACGGCGTGCGGCACCTCGGAGACGGCCGAGGGCACGAACGCGCGCGCCGAGGTGCCGTTCTGCGTCACCGTCACGCCGGGCAGCGCCTGCACGTCACGCCACGCCTTGTTGCGCGCCCGGCGGGCCACCTTGCGGATGCGGTGGCCGTACCAGGCCGCCAGCCCCTCGCGCCACGGCCCGTCCTGCCCCGCACGCGGGTCCAGGCAGACCGCCACCACCGCACGCGCGGCCGCCTCCAGCAGGTCCGTGCGCGCCGGCGGGTCCTGCTTCGGGATCTCCAGGGCGATCTGCATCGCCTGGACCGTCTCCGGGCGCGACGGGTCCTCGTCCCGGTCGGCGGGGTCGGCACTGACCGACGCCCGCAGGAACTGGTGCGCGACGCGCACCGACGCGACGTCGTCAAGCGGGGGTGTCAACGCTCCAGCGCCACCTTGCGGAACGTGCCCTCCTCCAGGTCGGAGGAGTCGACCTCCTCGCGCGGCACACCCAGGATGTAGAGCACCTCGTCGAGGAAGGGGTGGTTGACGGAGGTGTCGGCGACCTCGCGCAGGGCGGGCTTCGCATTGAAGGCGATGCCCAGGCCGGCGGCGGAGAGCATGTCGATGTCGTTGGCGCCGTCGCCGACCGCGACGGTCTGGTGCATCTGCAGGCCCTCGGCCTCGGCGAAGGAGCGCAGGAAGTTCGCCTTGGCGGCGCGGTCGACGACGTCGCCGAGCACGCGGCCGGTCAGCTTGCCGTCCTCGATCTCCAGGGTGTTCGCGCGCACGTAGTCGAGCTCGAGCTCCTCGGCCAGGCCCTCGAGCACGCGGGTGAAGCCGCCCGAGACGACGGCCACGGAGTAGCCCATCTTCTTCAGGGTGCGGATCGTCGTGCGCGCGCCCGGCGTCAGCTCGATGGCGGCGGCCGTCTCGTCGAGCACGGAGACGTCCAGGCCCTTGAGCGTGGCGACGCGCTCGCGCAGGGACTCCTCGAAGTCCAGCTCGCCGCGCATGGCGCGGGCGGTGACCTCGGCGACCTCGGCCTCCTTGCCCGCGTGGGCGGCCAGCATCTCGATGACCTCGCCCGTGATCAGGGTGGAGTCGCAGTCGAAGCAGATCAGGCGCTTGGAGCGGCGCAGCAGACCCGCGCGCTCGATGGCGATGTCCACACCCAGCTCGGAGGTGCGCTCGGCCAGCGCCTTGCGCAGCGCCGCGCCGCCGCCCGGCTCCGGGTCGGCGATCGTGATGCGCAGCTCGAGGCCCGTGACCGGGTAGTCGGCCACGCCGCGGATGCGGTCGATGTTCGCGCCGTAGTCCGCCAGCGTCTGGCCGACGGCCGAGACGTCGCGGGCCGTGACCGGGTTGCCCAGGATCACGACGACGTGGGTGGAGCGCGGGCGCCCCACCGCCGGCTGCTCCGGCAGCTCGACCGTCACGCGCTGATCGTGGGCGCGCAGCGTGGTCTCCAGGCCGTCGCGCAGCACGTCGGTGCGCTCGGGGGTGACGCCGACGAAGGCGGCGAGCTGGAGGCGGCCACGGAACTCGGACTGCTCGACGTCGAGCAGCTGGACCTCGTGGGCGGAGAGCACGCGGAAGAACGCGGCGGAGACGCCCGGGCGGTCGGGGCCGGAGACCGTGATCACCGCGGGGGTCAGCCCGTCCTGGAGCTCGACGCGGTACTCGGTGGGGTTGTCGTGGGTGTCGGTCACGGTGATGAAGCTTCCTTGTCCTTGGACGCTCGAACGAGGGGTTGTCTGAAGATCGGGTGGTGGTTGCTGCGCCGGCGGGTGCGGGGACCCGGGCGGCCGGCCGGCGCGGCGGCGCCCGATAGGCGACCGCCTCCGCCCGCAGAGGGGTGTCACATGAAGCCTACGGCAGGCCCGGAACGCAAAAAGTTCGGACCCCGCCCCGTCGCCCGCGGTGCGGGCGGGAGGGGGAGGTCCGAGCTTTCAGTCAGGAGATGTGCGCTCCATGGTCGCTACGGGGTGGCCGTCAGTGGCTCCCGGTGTGGGCCTCGCGGCGCATGCGCTCGACCATGTGCGGGTAGTGCAGCTCGAAGGCCGGGCGCTCGGAGCGGATGCGCGGCATCGAGGTGAAGTTGTGGCGCGGCGGCGGGCAGGAGGTGGCCCACTCGAGGGAGTTGCCGTAGCCCCACGGGTCGTCGACGGTGACGACCTCGCCGTAGCGCCAGGACTTGAAGACGTTCCAGATGAACGGCAGGACCGACAGACCCAGCAGGAAGGAGAAGATCGTGGAGACCTGGTTCAGGGTGGTGAAGCCGTCGGAGTCCAGGTAGTCCGCGTAACGACGCGGCATGCCCATGTTGCCCAGCCAATGCTGGACCAGGAAGGTGCCCTGGAAGCCGATGAAGGTCAGCCAGAAGTGGATCTTGCCCAGACGCTCGTCCAGCATGCGGCCCGTCATCTTCGGGAACCAGAAGTAGATGCCCGAGAAGGAGGCGAACACCAGCGTGCCGAACAGGGTGTAGTGGAAGTGCGCGATCAGGAAGTAGGAGTCCGCCAGGTGGAAGTCCAGCGGCGGGGAGGCCAGCATGATGCCGGTCAGACCACCGAAGAGGAAGGTCGCCATGAAGCCCACGGCGAAGATCATCGGGGTCTCCCAGGTGATGTGCCCCTTCCACATGGTGCCGGTCCAGTTGAAGAACTTCACGCCGGTCGGCACGGAGATCAGGAAGGTCATGAACGAGAAGAACGGCAGCAGGATCGCGCCGGTGACGAACATGTGGTGCGCCCACACGGCCATCGACAGGGCACCGATGGACAGGGTGGCGAAGACCAGGCCGACGTAGCCGAACATCGGCTTACGGCTGAAGACCGGGATGACCTCGGAGATGATGCCGAAGAACGGCAGTGCCAGGACGTAGACCTCGGGGTGGCCGAAGAACCAGAACAGGTGCTGCCACAGGATGGAGCCGCCGTTGCCCGGGTCGTAGATGTGGCCGCCCAGCTTGCGGTCGTAGAGGATGCCGAGGGCCGCGGCCAGCAGCAGCGGGAAGATCAGCAGCGCGATGACGGAGGCCACCAGGATGTTCCAGGTGAAGACCGGCATGCGGAACATGGTCATGCCGGGGGCTCGCAGGCACAGGATGGTGGTCAGCATGTTGATCGCGGAGGCGACGGTGCCGATACCGGTGGCGCCGACGCCGATGATCCAGAAGTCAGCGCCCACACCCGGGGTGTGGATTGAGTCGGACAGCGGCGAGTACATCGTCCAGCCGAAGTCGGCGGCACCACCGGGGGTGATGAAGCCGAGCAGCATGGCGACGACGCCGAGCTGGGTGATCCAGAAGCCGAACGAGTTCAGACGCGGGAAGGCCACGTCCGGCGCGCCGATCTGCAGCGGCAGCACGTAGTTGGCGAAGCCCCAGACGATCGGGGTACCGAACGCCAGCAGCATCACCGTGCCGTGCATGGTGAACAGCTGGTTGAACTGCTCGTTGGACAGGAACTGCAGGCCGGGGCTGAAGAGCTCCGCACGGATGATCAGCGCCATCAGGCCACCGACGAAGAACCAGATCATCGACATGATGATGTACATGATGCCGAGCTGCTTGTGGTCGGTGGTCGTCAGCAGCATCCAGAACTTGGAGCCCTTGCGGGCGTTGCCCGTGGGCTCCGGGCGCGCCGGCGCGACATGGGTTTCGCGCCGTGGTGCCACAGCAGTCATAAATTCCTCCTGACTATAAGCGACCCCGGACCGGGGTCGCCGCAAGTGTTACACGCCCAATCCTAAGCCAGTTCCCGGCGTCGATGCCAGATACAGCGAGGCCTCCGGGACCGCCGTGGCGGCACCGTCGCGGAGCATGTCGGCGCAGGTTCCGGGGCATGCGGCGGCCCCGCGAGCAGGTTTCATTCAGAGATTTCAGCGTTGTCCCAGCGTCACGGGCCGCCCCGGCGGCCTCCCGGCGGCAGGTGGACGTGACCTCCCTTCGGGGCCGCGGCCGGCACGCCCCGGAGGCGGATCGCCACCGCCCCCGAAATGCGGCAATTCGGTTACCCCCTGGGGGGCTTAGCCAAAAGGTGTAGGCGGCGTGTCGTCCGGACGCTCCCCCACTCCGGCACGGACCCGCCGGCCGCGGGAGCGCCCCGGCAGTCACGGGCATAACGCCCGTCCCGCCAGTCACGGGAATCGGAACGGGTAGGCACAGGAGCGAGCAGGCGCGAACAGGTGAGACCCGGCGACCCGGGCGCAGGCGCGGGCCAGCCGATCGCGAGCAGGCGACGCCGAAGGCCGGGCTGAACGGCTGGGTGCCGATGGGTACTCGCCGAGCGCGAGCGGGCGACGCTCTGCCGCTGCGGACGGCGCGGACGGCCCGGCGACCCGGGCAACACAGACCGAGAGGCAGTGCGAAGCATGACTCAGCGTCGGAACCGGCGACACCACCGGGGTGCGGCACGCGGAGGAGAAAACAGTGACGGCTTGGTCGTCGACGCGGGCGGCGCGGACGGCCCGGCGACGCCGGCGCAGGCGCGGGCCCGCCGAGCGCGAGCGGGCGACGCTCTGCCGCTGCGGACGGCGCGGAGGGCGAGGGCGCCGCAACCGTGGCGACAAGAGATAGAGGAGAGGAAGGCGTGAAGCGGGCGGAAGGCCTCGGCAGACGATGCAGCGGTGCCGATCGCCCGGGAAGACCTTCAGGGAGACACGAGAAAAGGCCCGGACGTGAAGCCCGGGCCTTCAGCACGCGAGGCGATCGCGGAGTGGGGCACTCAACCTGCCACGCAGCCCCGGCAGGCAACCACGCGCGCCGCGGCGACCGGGACGGAACCGCCTGCGGGACCGATGGGACGTCGGCAATCGGGCGCGGCAGCCGCCGCGGGGGCTAGAAGTCCCAGTCGTCGTCCGTGGTCTCCTCGGCCTTGCCGATGACGTAGGAGGAACCGGAACCGGAGAAGAAGTCGTGGTTCTCGTCGGCGTTCGGCGACAGCGCGGAGAGGATCGCCGGGGAGACGCGGGTCTCGTCGGCCGGGAAGAGCCCCTCGTAGCCGAGGTTCATCAGCGCCTTGTTGGCGTTGTAGCGCAGGAAGCGCTTGACGTCCTCGGTCCAGCCGAGCTCGTCGTAGAGGTCCTCGGTGTACTGCAGCTCGTTGTCGTAGAGGTCGTAGAGCAGGTCGAAGGTGTACTCCTTGAGGTCGTCCCGCTCGGCCTGCGTGATCTTCTCCTGGCCACGCTGGAACTTGTAGCCGATGTAGTAGCCGTGCACGGCCTCGTCACGGATGATCAGGCGGATGATGTCCGCCGTGTTGGTCAGCTTCGCGTGGCTGGACCAGTACATCGGCAGGTAGAAGCCCGAGTAGAAGAGGAAGGACTCCAGCAGCGTGGAGGCGACCTTCTTGCGCAGCGGGTCCTCGCCCTCGTAGTAGGACAGCACGATCTTGGCCTTGCGCTGGAGGTTCTCGTTCTCCTCGGACCAGCGGAAGGCGTCGTTGATCATCGGCGTGTTCGCCAGGGTCATGAAGATGTTCGAGTAGCTCTTGGCGTGCACGCTCTCCATGAACGCGATGTTGGTGTACACCGCCTCCTCGTGCAGCGTCGTCGCGTCCGGCAGCAGCGAGACCGCGCCGACGGTGCCCTGGATCGTGTCCAGCAGCGTCAGGCCGGTGAAGACACGCATGGTCGTCTGCTGCTCCAGCTCGTTGAGCGTGGACCAGGACTTGATGTCGTTGGAGACCGGGACCTTCTCCGGCAGCCAGAAGTTGCCGGTCAGGCGGTCCCAGACCTCGAGGTCCTTCTCGTCGGGGATCTCGTTCCAGTTGATCGCCTTGACCACGTCGCCGTGGTCGGCGATGTAGTCGTCGTAGTCCTCGCGCGGTTCAACGTGTTCCGGGGTCTCAGCCATCGGTGCGCTCCTTTGAAAACTGCTGGTCTCCGTCTCGCGCGGCCGGCCCTGCGGGCCCCGGCGCCCGCCGGCGTGGGCGGGGCGCGGGGCCGGCGGCGGCGCGCGCGGCTTGCCCACCCAATCTACCCGGCCGCGCGCCACCGCGTGACGGGGGCCGTGGCCGCAGGTCACACCGTATGAACTACAGTTGAAGTGAAACCCAAGGACCGCGAAAGGCAGGACTCATGGCGCGCACGAACCCGGGGACGGGGCCGCTGCTGGAGTACGTGCTCGACGTTCTCGGCGGCGAGATCTGCTCCGGGGAGATGCCCGTCGGCTCCGTGTTCACCCTCGGCGACCTCAGCGAGCGCTTCGGCATCTCGCGCACAGTCGCCCGCGAGGTGATGCGCGCCCTCGAGCAGCTGGGGCTGGTCGCGTCCTCCCGCCGGGTGGGGCTGACCGTGCAGCCGATGGCCCAGTGGTCCGTGCTCGACCAGGCGGTGATCCGCTGGCGGCTGAACTCCCGGCAGACCCGCGAGGACCAGCTGCGCTCCCTGGCGCTGCTGCGCACCGCGATCGAGCCGGTCGCCGCCCGCGAGGCCGCGCGCCACGCCACCGAGGCCCAGCGTGCCGAGCTGCTCGAAATGGCCGACCGCCTGGGCAGGATCGGTGCCGCCGGCCGCGCCAACACCGACGACTTCCTCGAGGTCGACGTCGCCTTCCACTCCCTGATTCTCGAGGCCTCCGCCAACGAGATGATCGTCGCCCTGACCGAGTCCGTCGTCTCCGTGATGCGCGGGCGCACCGAGTTCGGCCTGCAGCCGGCCCGCCTCTCCGACAAGTCGGTCCACCACCACCTCGACCTGGCCCGCGCCATCGCCGACGGCGACGCCGGCCACGCCGCGGAGCTCAGCCGCGCGCTGCTCGTCGAGGTCGACGCCCAGGCGTACTAGTTCCTGGTTCGGCGCCTCCGCCCGTTCGCTTGCCGACGCCGCGCACTGCGCCCACGGCGCATGACGGCACCCGTTGCGCCGGGGGCGAGCAACGACACCCGTTGCGCCGGCTCCACCCCCGCTGTTCGCCCACGGCGCATGACGGCACCCGTTTCGCACACTCCCCCGCTCCCTCGCACACCAAAACGCCCGCACCGCACCTCCCGGAAGGGAAGCACGGCGCGGGCGTGGCGGGGTCGTCGGCAATTTCGGGCTCGCACCCGGCCGCGGCCTAGAGCATGCAGCTCACGCAGCCCTCGACCTCGGTGCCGGCGAGCGCCATCTGGCGCAGGCGGATGTAGTAGAGGGTCTTGATGCCCTTGCGCCAGGCGTAGATCTGGGCCTTGTTGAGGTCACGGGTGGTCACCGTGTCCTTGAAGAAGAGCGTCAGCGACAGGCCCTGGTCGACGTACTTGGTCGCCTCGGCGTAGGTGTCGACGATCTTCTCGTAGCCGATCTCGTAGGCGTCCCGGAAGTACTCCAGGTTCTCGTTGTCCATGTGCGGCGCCGGGTAGTAGACGCGGCCGATCTTGCCCTCCTTGCGGATCTCGATCTTGGAGGCGATCGGGTGGATCGAGGACGTCGAGTTGTTGATGTAGGAGATCGAGCCCGTCGGCGGGATGGCCTGCAGGTTGCGGTTGAACAGGCCGTGCTCCATGACGTCGGCCTTCAGCTGCGCCCAGTCCTCGGCGGTCGGGGTGTGGATGCTGGAGGCGGCGAAGAGCTCGCGGACGCGCTCGGTGCGCGGCGCGAACTCGGCCGGGTCGAAGCGGTCGAAGTAGGAGCCGTCGGCGTAGTCGGAGTTCTCGAAGTTCTCGAAGGTCTCGCCCCGCTCCTCGGCAAGCTTGTTGGAGGCGCGCAGCGCGGCGAAGAGCACCGCGGCGAAGTAGGCGTTGGTGAAGTCCAGGCCCTCCTCCGAGCCGTAGTGGATGTGCTCGCGGCCGAGGTAGCCGTGCAGGTTCATCTGGCCCAGGCCGATGGCGTGGGCCGCCTTGTTGCCCTCGCGGATCGAGGGCACCGAGTCGATGGAGGTCTGCTCGGAGACGGCGGTCAGGCCGCGCACGGCGGTCTCGATGGTCTTGGCGAAGTCGGGCGAGTCCATCGTCTTGGCGATGTTCAGCGAGCCGAGGTTGCAGGAGATGTCCTGGCCGATGTGCGAGTAGGTCAGGTCGTCGTTGAACTCGCTGGGCGTGTTGACCTGGAGGATCTCGGAGCACAGGTTGGACATGTTGATCCGGCCCTCGATCGGGTTGGCCGCGTTGACCGTGTCCTCGAAGACGATGTAGGGGTAGCCGGACTCGAACTGGATCTCCGCGACCGTCTGGAAGAAGTGGCGGGCGTTGATCTTGGTCTTGCGGATGCGCGGGTCCTCGACCATCTCGGCGTAGTGCTCGGTGATGGAGATGTCGCCGAAGGGCTTGCCGTAGATGCGCTCGACGTCGTACGGGCTGAACAGGTACATGTCCTCGTTGCGCTTGGCCAGCTCGAAGGTGATGTCCGGGATGACCACGCCGAGCGAGAGGGTCTTGATGCGGATCTTCTCGTCGGCGTTCTCGCGCTTGGTGTCGAGGAACTTCAGGATGTCCGGGTGGTGCGCGGACAGGTAGACCGCGCCGGCGCCCTGGCGCGCGCCGAGCTGGTTGGCGTAGGAGAAGGAGTCCTCGAGCAGCTTCATCACGGGGATGACGCCGGAGGACTGGTTCTCGATGTGCTTGATCGGGGCGCCGGCCTCGCGCAGGTTGCTCAGCAGCAGCGCGACGCCGCCGCCGCGCTTGGACAGCTGCAGCGCGGAGTTGATGGCGCGGCCGATGGACTCCATGTTGTCCTCGATGCGCAGCAGGAAGCAGCTGACGGGCTCGCCGCGCTGGGCCTTGCCCTCGTTGAGGAAGGTCGGGGTGGCCGGCTGGAAGCGGCCGGACATGATCTCGTCGACGAGCCCCTCGGCGAGCTTCTCGTCGCCGTCGGCCAGCGCCAGGGCGACCATGGAGACGCGGTCCTCGAAGCGCTCGAGGTAGCGGCGCCCGTCGAAGGTCTTCAGCGTGTAGGAGGTGTAGTACTTGTACGCGCCCAGGAAGGTCTGGAAGCGGAACTTGAAGGCGTAGGCGCGCTGGAAGAGGCTCTTGACGAACTCGAAGGAGTACTTCGCCAGCACCTCCGGCTCGTAGTACTTGTTGTCCACCAGGTAGTCGAGCTTCTCGCGCAGGTCGTGGAAGAAGACGGTGTTCTGGTTGACGTGCTGGAGGAAGAACTGGTTGGCCGCCTCGCGGTCCTTCTCGAACTGGATGCGCCCGTCCTCGTCGTAGAGGTTCAGCAGTGCGTTGAGGGCGTGATAGTCGAGCTGCTCCTCGCGGCGGGCGGGCTCGGCGACGGTCTTACCCAGGTCCTGGCTCACGGTTGATCTGGCCTTTCGCTAACGGTTCTTCTTGTGCGGTGCGGTGCTGTTGCGGTGCTGCTGCGGTGCAGTCTAATTCCGGCGGTGTCTGCCCGGCGGTGTCTGCGGGGTCCCGGAGAGGTCCCCTTCTGTTGTACCCGTGCCGCCCGGAGCGGCGCCCGGGCGCCTTGTCAGGCTGCGGGTTCGAGGCCGAGCTCGCCGGCGTACTCGGTCAGCCCCTCGCGGACGCGGTCGACGTCCTCGGCGGTGCCGAGCAGCTCGAAGCGGTAGACGTAGGGCACCTTGCACTTGGCGGAGATGACGTCACCGGCCAGGCCGAAGTCGGTGCCGAAGTTCGAGTTGCCCGAGGCGATGACGGCGCGGATGTACGAGCGGTTGTGCTCGTCGTTGAGGAAGCGGATGACCTGCTTGGGCACGGGCCGGGAGTTCTTACCGGTGATGGAGGCGCCGCCGCCGTAGGTGGGGCAGATCAGGACGTAGGGCTCGTCGACGTGCAGCGGCGGGTCGGTGCGGTGCAGTGGGATGCGCTTGGCCGGCAGCCCGAGGCGGTCGACGAACCGGCGGGTGTTCTCGGTGGCCGAGGAGAAGTAGACGACCAGCACGGCCGCTCACGTCCTTTCCGGGAAAACCCCCTACGGGTGCGCCTCGCGGCGGCCCGCACGGGGGTTTCGTGGGTTTCTGCGATTCATCCAGTTGTGGCGCGTCGTGCTTGACGACGTCGCGTCGCTCGCCCGGTGCGCAGCCGCACCGTGGGCGCGTGGGCGCCCGATGGGCGCCGGGCCGTCGTGGGCCGGGCGGCCGGGTGCCGACCTTCCGGCGCCACTCATGCGGCGCGGGCCAGGTCGGCCGGGTTGCTGCCTCTTAGGCGGCCTTGCCGGCGAGCGCCTTGATGCGGTCCGGACGGAAGCCGGACCAGGTCTCGCCGTCGACCTCGACGACCGGGGCGGAGAGGTGGCCGAGGGCCATGACGTAGTCGCGGGCCTCGTCGTCCATGGAGATGTCGACGGTGGTGTAGTCGAGGCCGGCGCGGTCCAGCGCCTTCTTGGTGGCGTTGCACTGCATGCAGGCCGGCTTGGTGTAGACGGTGATGGCCATCGTGGGGCTTCCTCGCTTCTCGTTCCCGTGTTTCCCTGCGCCGGGTGGCGGCCACCGTCCGGTCCCCCGGCGGTTTCCAGCGCTTCCCTGCGCGACCCCTCTGACACTATCCGTTGTGGTCGGTTTACGCAAGACTCACTACATATAGTAGTTACGTTCGTGATATTCCCAGCTGGGCGGAGAATGCGGCCACTACATGTGGAGGCCTCATCCGTCCCGTGTAGTTACACGGCTGGCATTTCCCCCGGAAAGGCGGAAGGCGGTCTTCCCGGTGTGCGCGGAAACACCCTCACAGGGTGATCCACGTCGCGGGGAAGACCGCCGTCGCGGGGTGGTGCGACGCCCCACGGGCATCGCACTCAGGGCCCTCGGTTAGCCCTGGCGGGCCTTGAAGCGGGGATCCTTCTTGTTGATCACGTAGACCTTGCCGTGGCGCCGCACAACCTGGGCACCCGGCTTGTTCTTCAGCGACCGAAGCGACTTGCGGACCTTCATCGGGCGCTCCTTCCTGTATCGCGTGCGCGCTCGCGCACCTCAAGCTGATGGGCGGGCATGACGGGCGCGGGGTCATCCCGCGTCGCCACGGCGGCCCGGCGGCGCCTCAAGGGCGCGTCGGGCCACGAACGAGCAGCCATGTTACCGCACCGGGGCCGATCGGCCAAAACGTCGGCACCGCTCGCGGGCCCCGGCAGTAGAGTCGGAGCCATGGATCAGCCGACCGACAACCCCTCCCCCGCCCGGGACGCCACCGCAGGCTCGTCCGGGAACCACCCCGCCACCTCGCCCACGGGGGCCGCCCCGGAGATGTCCTCGCCGCGGCCGCTGCAGGCGCACATCATCGACTCCCTCGGCGTGCGCCCGCGCATCGACACCGCCGGCGAGATCGAGGCGCGCGTGGCCTTCCTCGCCGACTACCTGACCACGACCGGCGCGCGCGGCTACGTGCTCGGCATCTCCGGCGGCCAGGACTCCACCCTGACCGGCAGGCTCGCCCAGCTGGCCTGCGAGCGGATCCGCTCGGAGGGCGGCGAGGCCGAGTTCACCGCGGTGCGCCTGCCGCACGGGGTGCAGGCCGACGAGGACGACGCCCAGACCGCGCTGCACTTCATCGCCCCCGACCGCTCACTGACCGTCGACATCGCCCCGGCCACCGCGGCGATGGGTGCGGCCGCGGCCGAGGCGCTGGGCCTCGAGCGGCTCGGCGGCTTCAACCTCGGCAACGTCAAGGCCCGCCAGCGGATGATCGCGCAGTACGCCCTGGCCGGCGAGCTCGGCGCCCTGGTGGTCGGCACCGACCACGCCGCGGAGAACGTCACCGGGTTCTTCACCAAGTTCGGCGACGGCGCCGCCGACGTCCTGCCGCTGGCCGGCCTGGACAAGCGCCAGGGCGCGGCGCTGCTCGAGCGGCTGGGCGCACCGGCCTCCACGTGGGAGAAGGTGCCCACCGCCGACCTGGAGGAGGAGCGCCCGGCGCTGCCGGACGAGGAGGCTCTCGGCGTGAGCTACCGGGCCATCGACGCCTACCTGGAGGGCCGCGCGGTCGACGCGGCTGACGCGGAGACCATCGAGCGGCACTGGCGCCGCGGCGAGCACAAGCGCCACCTGCCGGCCGGCCCCGCCGATACCTGGTGGCGCCGCACTGAGCACGCCACCCGGGGTTAATACCGGTTCGCCGGTGGGGAGATAATCGGCCCCCCTGCCCCACCGCCGGTGCATCGCCGGTGGGAGCCGCCCCGCACGGCGTTCCAGGCGCGGCCCGGGCGGGGCGCTAGCCCAGGAGGTCGAGCGTCTCCGCGGCGCGGGACTCGAGGGCCTGACCGTAGGCCGGGCCGTGGGTCAACGCGTGCACCGCCAGCGGGTGCAGCTGGTGGACGCAGGTGAAGTCCAGCCAGCCCTTCGGCAGCGGGTGGGCCTCCTCGTAGCCGGCGCGGATCTCCTCGAGGAAGGGCGCGCCGAACAGGTCGAGCATCGCCAGGTCCGTCTCGCGGTGCCCGCCGTGGGCGGCCGGGTCGATGAACGCCGGGCCGTCCGCACCGAAGAGCAGGTTGCCCGCCCACAGGTCACCGTGGATGCGCGCCGGCTTCGCGTCGTCGAAGGCGTCGGATTCGCGCACGGCGGCGCAGGCGCGCCGGACGGTGTCCCACGCGACGTCGTCAATGTTGCCGGACTCGTGCGCCGCCCGGGCGAAGGGCAGCACGCGCTGCTCGACGTAGAAGTCCGCCCAGCGCTCCCGCGGCTCGCAGGCCTGCGACTGGGTGCCGATGTAGTTCAGCCCCGTCCAACCGGGCGGCGGGCAGCCGAAGGCCTCGGCGCCGGCGTCGTGGATGCGGGCGAGCTCGCGCCCGGCGCGCCGCGCGGCCTCGGGGGTCGGGCGGTCGGGGGCGACACGGGCCGTCGTCAGTGAACTGTCGGTGACCTCGAGGACCTCGACGACACGGTCGCTGGCCTCACGCAGCCAGGCCAGGCCGGCCGCCTCGGCGCGCGCGGCGTCACGCTGGCCCGGGCGCTTGGTTATCCCCTGCCGTCCCATCCGTATCCGTCAGGCTCCTCTCCGAGCTCGAAGGCGCGCCCGGAGAACTCCGAGGCGGTGATCTTGACGTAGTTGTACTTCAGCGTCGGCAGCCACGGACGCACGTTCAGGCTGTCAGCGTACTCGATCTCGTCGGCGTGCTGCAGCAGCTCGGCGTTGCCGCGCACCACCACGGACCAGGCGCGGTTGGCCTCCTTGTCCACGTTGTCGACCTCGAAGAGGACGTCGTGGTTGAGGTTGATGGTGAACAGCTTGTTGCCCTCGGCGCTGCGGAAGTAGATGTCTCCGCGGTCGTCGATGACGAAGTTGACGGGGAAGATGTCCATGTCGTCTGAGCGGCGCACGACGACGCGACCCAGCTGGGCGGAGGCGAGCTTCTCCCGCGACTCCGACTCGTCGAGGTACTGGACGACACCTTCGGTGGAATCGTAGTTACTCATGTCTCCCATTATCCCCTTTTGTCGCCTTCCTCGCTGCGACGGTCCCCGTGCCTGCGCGGGCACGTGGTCTCACCGGCGGCGGCGACGGTCCGGGCGCATGGCCCCCGAACGGGGTCCCCGGCGACGTCCCGGAGTCCTCCGGTCACTCGGTCGACGCCGGGAAACTCCGGATGTGTGCCGATGACATCGAGGTCACGCCGACCGACGGCGCCACTTGGGGATGCCGATCGCCGCACGGACGACGAAGAAAACCGCCCCGGCGCCCAGCAGCAGCCATTTCGCCGGGTCTGGGACACGATCGGGGAACAGCACGAAGAGCAACAGAATCACGAGCCCCAGTTGGAGTGCCGCGGCGAGCAGCTCCCGCCCGGGTGTCGACGCAGGGCCGAGCCCCATCAGGTCGGCGCCCAGGCTCTGGCTCGGGGACGGGTTCGGTGCAGTTTCAGGTTGTGGCCATCCAGTCATGGACACCACGGTCCCGGTCGCCGCCCCGGGCCACCAGACACACATGTCATCGACCGAATGACAGATGTCATCCAACCCGTGACATCCATGACTGTCGCCCGGAAGAAACTCGCCTGAGACTCGAGGCATGAGCTTCCACGCAGTCAACGACCCCGCATCCGGGGACCCGGTCGTCTCGGTGGAGAACGTCTGGTGCTCCTACGGAGACTTCACCGCGGTCCGGGACGTGAGTTTCTCCGTCCCCCGAGGATCGATCCACGCGCTTCTGGGCACGAACGGCGCCGGAAAGACGACGCTCCTGGAGACCGTCCAGGGCTTCCGGCGCCCCGCCCGCGGCGGCATCGACGTCCTCGGATTCAACCCGGCGCGCGAGCGCACCCGGATCTCCGCGCGGACCGGGACGATGCTGCAGGAGTCGGGCCTCGTCGACGAGATGACGGTCTCCGGGCAGCTCGACCTGTGGCGGGGACTGAATCTGCGCGAGGACAGCACGGACCGGGTTCTGGAGCTGGTCGGGCTGACTCACCGACGGCACGAGGCCGTCTCGGTGCTGTCCGGCGGGGAGCGGCGGCGCCTGGACTTCGCGATGGCCCTGTGGGGTCACCCCGAACTGATGGTCCTCGACGAGCCGACGACGGGTCTCGACCCGCAGTCCCGGCGGATGGTCTGGCGGACCATCCGGGACGTGGTCTCCTCAGGCACTGCGGTGCTACTGACGACGCACTATCTCGACGAAGCGCAGAGCCTCGCCGAGACCGTCACGATCCTCGACCGCGGCAGGGTCGCCCGCGAAGGGCCGATGGAGCGGGTACTCGCGACGATCCCCGCGACGATCAGTTTCAGCGTCCCCGCGACCGGCGACACGGTGGACGCATTGGCCACGCGACTCGACGGCGACCTGGAGGCGGCTTCCGGGACGGGAGGGACGCACGTGCGCATCCGTACCTCCGATCTCCAGGTGGACGTCGGGAAAGTCATCGACTGGAGCCGGGAACACGCGCTGGCGCTCGACGGGCTGCGTAGCTCGCCGGCTTCCCTGGAGGAGGTGTTCCTCGACGTCGCCGACGCCGGGGGCCGAGAGACTACCGGAGAGAGGACGAACGCATGAGCATGACCGCATCTGCCCGACCTGTCCGGAAGACCTCGCAGCTGTGGCGGGCGCTCGTCGCCTCGGAGCTATGGGTCTTCCTCCGGCAACCCGCGATGATCGCCGTCAGTCTGCTGGTGCCCGCCGGGCTGCTGGCGATCACCTGGATCGGAGAGCGCACCGAGAACGCCGGGACATGGGCGGGCATCGGGGGCCGCCACACCGCGGCGGTGCTGTGCATCACCGTGTACTTCGTCGCCCTGAACACGATCACCGCCCGACGGCACACACTGGCGCTGAAACGACTGCGGACGACGCCTCTGCCCGACCTGGGAATCATCACCGGCCTGCTGACGCCACCCGTCGTGGTCGGACTCTTCCAACTCGTGGTGGTCCACTCCGGCCTCCTCGCCCTCGGCGCTCCGACTCCCGACCGGCCCCTGGTGATTCTGGCCGCCGGCGCCAGCGGCATCCTCGTGGCCGCGCTCGCCGGAGTCGCGACCAGCGCGGTGACGGCCAACCCGGAGAAGGCGCAGTGGACCATGCTGCCGTTGTTCGTGGCGACGATGGGAGCGGCCTCACTGCTCCCCACGATCTCTGATCCGGCGGCGCATCTCGCCCTGCGGGCCGTGCCGTTGGTCGCCAACGCCGATCTGACGACCGCAGCCTGGACCGCCGACGGTGACCCGCTGAGGTTCGCCGCCGATGCTGGCATTGTGGTGGCATGGCTAGTGGTCCTCAGCGTGCTGTCGCACCGGACGTTCCGGTGGGAACGACGTCGCTGACCGCCATGCCCCCGGACTCCCGGCCGGCGTCGTTCCCGGCGATCGCCACCTACATCAGATCGACCCACGCGGTGCTCGTCCTCGCGGCGCTGTTCGTCCCCGTGGGCGTCTTCGT
Organism: Corynebacterium frankenforstense DSM 45800; assembly: GCF_001941485.1. Lineage (NCBI taxonomy): Bacteria > Bacillati > Actinomycetota > Actinomycetes > Mycobacteriales > Corynebacteriaceae > Corynebacterium > Corynebacterium frankenforstense. The sequence continues at coordinate 2,191,863 of NZ_CP009247.1, forward strand.
GGCTGAGGACCACAACCGGATGACGGGCGTCGGGATTGTTCTCGCGGGACTCGTCGGTGTGCTCGGTGGACTCGCGTTGTTCACCGAGGCGGTCCCGGGCCCCCGGTTCTCCCGGCTGTGGCGGAGCGTACCGGTCAGGGCCACCTGGAGCATCGCGATGGTCGCCGGGTCCGCCCTGCTCGTCGCGATAATGCCCGGCACCTCCGGAGGCCTGTCGGCGGCGGTATTACCGGTCGCCCTCGCCCTCCGCGCGGTGGCGATCGGATCCCTCTGGACGAGTTCGCTGCAGACCGCCGTGGCGGCCGCCGCCTGCCTCCTCGTCGCCCTCGCATGCGCGGAAGACCGAAGCCTGGACGATCTGGGGCTGACGGTCGCGGTCGGTGCGTTGCTCGCTTTCGCGGTTATCGCGCAGGACGCGGTGTACGCGCTCGCGCTCGAGGTCGACGATCTGCGCACGAGGGAGGCCGAGCGCGCCGTCACCCACGAGCGCCAACGCTTCGCCGGGGATCTGCACGACATCCAGGGTCAGCACCTGCAACTGCTCGCCGTCGAGGCGCAGCTCGTCCAGCGGCTGATCGACACCGGCAGACTTGAAGACGCTCGGAAGCACGCCTCGAGGCTGCGCGAGATCGCCGCGACCGCGCTCGACGAGATGCGCAGCGTCGTGCACGCCTACCGTGCAGTCAGTGTCAAGACGGAGGCGGCCAACGCGGCCCGGGTGCTCACGTCAGCCGGCATCACCGTGCGCGTCGACTGCGACGCTCCCCCGGCCCTCTCCGACACCGCCGACCGTCTCCTCGGACGGACCATCCGCGAGGGGATCACGAACATTCTCCGCCACACGCGGGCCGAGCGGTGCGAGATCGGCGTCCGGCCCGAGAAGCGGGCCGGCCGCGAGGGCGTCTCCCTGACCCTGACCGACTCCGGCCCAGCCGTGCCACAGTCCGGATCCCCGGGCAGCGGTCTCGACACGTTGGCACGCCGCTACGCCGGGGCGGGAGGGCGACTGACCTTCACCAGCACCGACGACGACGGTGGGCATCTCGACGCCTGGCTACCACTTTCCACGGAGGCACAGTGACCACACCGATCCGCATCGTCCTTGCCGACGACGAACTCCTCATCGGAGAAGCCCTCGGCACCCTTCTCTCCCTCGAAGAGGACTTCATCGTCGCGGCCACCGCCAGAGACGGCCGCGAAGCCGTCCAGGCCGCCCTCCGGGAGCACCCCCACATCGCCGTCCTCGATCTGGAGATGCCCGGACTGGACGGCATCGAGGCGGCCACCGCCATCCGCGCAGACGCGCCCTCGACCCGCGTCGTCCTGTTGACGAGGCACGCACGGCCCGCCGTCCTGCGCCGCGCTCTCGAGGCCGGGGTGAGCGGCTTCGTGACCAAGGCCACCTCAGTGGTCGACCTCCCCGGGATCCTCCGCACGGTGCACGCCGGCGGCCGCTACATCGACGGCAATGTCGCCGGGGCCGCACTGACCGAGGGCAATTGCCCGCTCACCGCACGCGAACTCGACGTGCTCCGCGAGGCGCTCGACGGGGCGACGGTCCGCACCATCGCCGAACGCACGCACCTGGCCCCCGGCACCGTCCGCAACTACGCCTCCACCGCGATGAGCAAACTCGGCGCCGACACCAGGGTCGCGGCCGCCCACATCGCCTGGCGCGAAGGCTGGATCTGACTCCCCTCCCCGCCCACCGGTCCTCCTCTCCCGCGGGGACGCACACGAAAAAAGAGGCGGGCCGCTCTCTCGAGCGGCCCGCCTCCGGGAAGTGGAGCTAACGGGATTCGAACCCGTGACCCCCACACTGCCAGTGTGGTGCGCTACCAGCTGCGCCATAGCCCCGTGGGTATTCAGTTGACCGGGCTGGCCGAAACCGGCCTTTCCGGAGTGGAGCTAACGGGATTCGAACCCGTGACCCCCACACTGCCAGTGTGGTGCGCTACCAGCTGCGCCATAGCCCCTCAAGACTCCTGACAATGTACATGGCGCACCCGGAAACGACCAAATCCCCCGCTCCCGGCCGCAATTGCGGCACGGGTGCGGGGGACGGCGACGGCGACCGACGCGACGTCGGAAATCGCGTCGCCGGCGGTGCGGCTAGCGACGGACCTTCTCGACCCAGTCGCTGCTCAGCTGGATCTCCTCGCCGTCGACGAAGATGCGCGGGGAGGACACGCCGTCGTCGGTGGCGCGCAAGCGGTCCTCGTTGTCCTTGCCGAACTGGCGGGCCTCGTCGGTGAACTTGCCGTCACGGATGTTCGAGACGACGTCGTCACCCGCGCCCATCTGCTCGGCGAGGTCGGCGAGCTCCTCGTCGCCCCACTGCTGGTAGATGTCCTGCTGGTGCTCGAGCAGGTACTGGCGGTAGTTCCAGTACAGCTCGGCGTCGCCGGACTCGCCGACGGCGTAGACGGCCGCCAGGATGTGGTGGGACTGGCCGTCCTCGTTGCCGCGGTCCATGAAGGACATCGTGCGGATCGCCACGTCCATGTCGCCGGCCTCGATGGCGTCCTTGAGCTGGTCCTTGTCGGCCACGGCGAGCTCGGCGCAGTGCGGGCAGAGGAAGTCCTCGTAGATCTCGACCTTCGGCGTCTTGTCGTCGGTCTTGGCGGAGTCCTCCGCGGTCAGCTTGAAGGCCTCGTCGTCGATCTGCTGGCTCATGGCCACGGGCTCGACCTGGCCCTCGAATTCGACCTTGCTCTTCGACTGACCCGAGATGATGATGTAGCCGATCACCACGGCCGCGATGACGACCACGGCGATGACGGCCCACAGGAAGCCGTTGCTCTTCTGGTTCGGCGACTTGACGGTGCTGCTCACGTGCGCGCTCTCGTTTCCTTCCGTTGGACGGACGGGGTCGGCCCCTGCCCGTGTGGTTCGCGGAGGGAGTCTAGCCCAGAAAGGCGACCCCACGCAGGTCGCGTGGGGTCGCCCATCATTGTGCGGGGTGCGCTACGGCGTGCCCCGGCCCCTCCGGCCGTCCCACGCGGCGTGCCCGGGACCGCGGCAGCGGGGCCGGCGCCGCGCACCACAGCCCGCGCCCGGGCCCGCTCCGTCGCTACTCGAGCACCTCCGAGACGACCGCCTGGGCGGCCTCCTGCACCTGGGCGAGGTGCTCGGCGCCGCGGAAGGACTCCGCGTAGATCTTGTACTTGTCCTCGGTGCCGGAGGGCCGGGCGGCGAACCAGGCGCTCTCCGTGGTCACCTTCAGCCCGCCGATGGCCGCACCGTTGCCGGGGGCGTCGACGAGCTTGTCCACGATCGGCTCGCCGGCCAGCTCGGTGGCGGAGACGTCCTCCGGGGACAGCTTCTTGAGCACGGCCTTCTGCTCGCGGTCGGCCGGCGCGTCGGTGCGCGCGTAGGCCGGGGCGCCGAACTTCTCGGCCAGCTCCGCGTAGCGCTGCGAGGGCGTCTTGCCGGTCACGGCGGTGATCTCCGCGGCCAGCAGGTCCATGATCAGGCCGTCCTTGTCGGTCGACCACACGGTGCCGTCGGTGCGCAGGAAGGACGCGCCCGCGGACTCCTCGCCGCCGAAGCCGATGGTGCCGTCGATGAGCCCCGGCACGAACCACTTGAAGCCGACGGGCACCTCGACGAGCTCGCGGCCGATCTCGGCGACGACGCGGTCGATCATCGAGGAGGAGACCAGGGTCTTGCCCACGGCGGTCGAGGCCGGCCAGCCCGGGCGGTGGCTGAACAGGTACTCGATGGCCACGGCCAGGTAGTGGTTCGGGTTCATCAGCCCGGCGTCCGGGGTGACGATGCCGTGGCGGTCGGCGTCGGCGTCGTTGCCGGTGGCGATGTCGAAGGTGTCGCGGTTGGCGATCAGCGAGGCCATCGCGTCCGGGCTCGAGCAGTCCATGCGGATCTTGCCGTCGGTGTCCAGCGTCATGAAGCGCCAGGTCGCGTCGACCTGCGGGTTGACCACCTCGAGGTCGAGGTTGTGCGCCTCGGCGATGGCACCCCAGTAGTCCACGGAGGCGCCGCCCATCGGGTCGGCGCCGATGTGCAGGCCGGCCTCGCGAATGGCGTCCAGGTCGACGACGTTGGGCAGGTCCGCGATGTACTCGCCCATGAAGTCGAAGGCCTCGGCGAACTCGTCGCGCACGCCGCTGACCGGGGTGCGGCGCACGTCCTTCAGGCCCCCGCGCAGGATCTCGTTGGCGCGGTCGGCGATCCAGTCGGTGGCGTCGGCGCCGGCCGGCCCGCCGGACGGCGGGTTGTACTTGAAGCCGCCGTCGCGCGGCGGGTTGTGCGAGGGCGTGATGACGATGCCGTCGGCACGCTTCGGGTCGGTGCCGGTCACCCCGCCGGAAAGCTTGGCGTTGTGGGCGAGGATGGCGTGGCTGACCGCCGGGGTCGGGGTGTAGCGGCCGGCGGCGTCGACGCGCACGGGCACCTCGTTGGCCTTGAGGACCTCCAGGGCGGAGACCATGGCGGGCTCGGACAGGGCGTGGGTGTCGCGGCCGATGTAGACGGGGCCGCCGATGTCGTGGGCGCGGCGGTACTCGACGATGGCCTGGGTGATGGCCAGGATGTGGTTCTCGTTGAAGGCCTTGTCCAGGGAGGAGCCGCGGTGCCCGGAGGTGCCGAAGGCGACCGCCTGGTCGGGGTCGTCCGCGTCGGGCGTGCGGGTGTAGTAGGCCGTGACGACCTCGGCGATGTCGATGAGGTCCTCGGGGCGGGCGGGCTGGCCTGCGCGTTCGTGTGCCATGGGGTCCTGGATCTCCTTTGCGTCCGGGTGACGGTGCGTGCGCGTGCGGCCGTCGCGTGGACGACGTCGCGCCTCCGGCACCCATTGTCCCCCGTTTCGGCCCGGGCGTGCAGGGTCGCGGGACGCGCACGGTGATCCGATACCCCCGCTCGGGTGAGAATGTCCCGTTTCACTTCCTTTGTTACCTATCGGGAATTAGATTCTGTGACCATGGACACGCTCAATGACTTCCTCGGTTCCGTCGCCGCGGTGGTGTGGGGACCGTTCATCCTCATCCCGCTGCTGCTGGGCACCGGCCTGTACCTGACGTGCCGGCTGGGCTTCCTCCAGTTCCGCACCCTCGGCCGCTCCCTGCGCAAGGCCTTCATCGACGGCAGCGAGGGCGAGGACGTCGAGGGCGACATCACCAACTACCAGGCGCTGACCACCGCGCTGGCCGCCACCGTCGGCGTCGGCAACATCGTCGGTGTGGCCACGGCCATCTCCATCGGCGGGCCCGGCTCGCTGCTGTGGGTGTGGATCACCGGCCTGGTGGGCATGGCCTCGAAGTACACCGAGGCGTTCCTGGGCGTGCGCTTCCGCACCACCGACCACAACGGCGAGCAGGCCGGCGGCCCGCAGGAGTACCTGCGCCGCGGCATCAGGGGCCCGGCGGGCAAGATCCTGGCCTTCCTGTTCACCCTCTTCGCCATCGTCGCCTCCTTCGGCATCGGCAACACCACCCAGGGCAACGCCGTCGCCCACGGCATGCAGGAGACCTTCGGGCTGGACCCGGTGGCCACCGGCGCGCTGCTCTTCGTCGGCATCGGCGCGGTGCTGCTCGGCGGCATCCAGTCGATCGGCCGGATCACCTCGGCGTTCGTGCCGATGATGATCGTCGTCTACGTCGTCGGCGGCATCGTGGTGCTGCTGCTCAACATCACCTCCCTGCCCGGCGCGTTCGAGCTGATCTTCACCGACGCGTTCACCGGCACCGCCGCCACGGGCGGCTTCGTCGGCTCGGCCTTCCTGGTCGTCATCCAGATGGGTGTCGCCCGCGGCATCTTCTCCAACGAGTCCGGCATGGGCTCGGCGGCGATCGCGGCCGCGGCGGCCAAGACCACCCACCCGGTCCGTCAGGGCCTGGTCTCGATGACCCAGACCTTCATCGACACGATCATCGTCGTCTCCATCACCGGCCTGTGCATCGTGACCACGGGCGTGTGGGACCGCGGCGAGGACAACGCCGCGACCATGACCGCGGCCGCCTTCTCCACCGCCCTGCCGGGCCACTGGGGCGGAACGATCGTCTCCCTGTCGGTCGTCTTCTTCGCCTTCTCCACCATCCTCGGCTGGGCCTACTACGGCGAGCGCTGCGTGGTCGCCCTGCTGGGCTGGAAGTTCTCCCTGCCCTACCGCCTGTTCTTCACCTGCGTCGTCTTCGTCGGCGCGACCACCGAGCTGACCCTGGTGTGGACCTTCGCGGACCTGGCCAACGCCCTGATGGCGCTGCCGAACCTGATCGGCCTGCTGCTCCTCTCCGGCCTGGTGGCCAAGGAGACCAGGGAGTACCTGCGCTTCGACCCGAAGCTGACCGCCGACGCCGACGCGGTGCGCCGCCACCTCGAGTCCACCAGCTCCGACTGGCGCTGACCGCACCCGGCCGCCGTCGGGCCTTCCGGACCGCCGCCGGGCGCCACGGAGCGCACCGGGGCGACACGGCCCCGCCCGGCGCCGGCCCCGCACCCGGCTAGAATTCCAGAGCGTGACCGCCGCAGACCTCGCCCACACCGTGTCCCGGGAGACCGGGCGCACGCTGGTCGTGGCCTGCGGCGCCGTCTTCGGCGCCTGCGCCCGCTTCGGGCTGCAGGGGCTGGCCCCCGGCTCCCTGTGGCCGCTGCTGGGCATCAACCTGCTGGCCTGCCTGGCGATGGGCTTCTTCCGCCCCGGGCTGTTCTGGGGCAAGGGCGTCCTCGGCGGCTTCAGCAGCTTCTCCGCTGTGGTCGTCGTCTTCTACCACGTGCCGGCCTGGGAGGCCGTCGCCTACCTCGCCGCGACCGTGCTGGGCGGGTTCGCCGCCTGGGGCGTGGGCGACGTGCTCGCCGAGCGCCGCACCTGGCGCCACCACCGCACCTCATCCGATGACGCCGGTGGCTCCGGGACCGCCGGCGCGCGCGGCGTGCGCGCCGCCGAGCAGGCCCGCGCCCACCGCACGGTGCACCACACCCGTCCCGAGGGGAGGGCGAAGTGAGCTTGACGACGCCCGCGCTGGTCCTTGTCTGCGTCGCCGGCACCGGTGCGCTGGGCGGCGCCCTGCGCTACCTGCTGGCGCGCTTCCCCGGCGGGCTGACGGGCACCTGGCTGGCCAACATGGGCGGCTCGCTGGCCGCGGGAGTGGCCTTCGGCATCGACGGGATCGCCCACACCGCACTGGCCGCCGGCTTCGCCGGGGCGCTGTCCACGCTGTCGACGCTGGTCGCCGAGTTCGGCGGCCTGGCCAAGGCGCGCCGGTGGTGGAAGCTGGCGGGCTACACCGCCGCGACCGTGCTCGGCGGGCTGGTCTTCGCGGGCCTCGGTCTCTGGCTCAGCCAGTAGGCACGCGCGGCGGCTTCCGCCGCCCCCCCCCGGTGACGGTGGCGCAGCCGCCGTCACCACCGGGACGTCGGAAATCAATCCTCCGCGATCGCGTCCAACGGTGCCGTGCGCGCCGCGCGGGACGCCGGCCACAGCGCCGCGAGCACGCCCACGACCGCGGAGCCGGCGAGCATCCAGCCGATCAGGCCCCACGGCACCACGATGGTGTCGAGGCCCTCCTCGGCGAGCACGCGCAGGAAGGCCCAGCCCAGGCCGAGGCCGATGATGATGCCGACCAGCGCGCCGAAGACGGCGATCGCCACCGCCTCGAGGATGATCATCGTGCGCACCTGGCGGCGCTGGGTGCCCACCGCGCGCAGCATGCCGATCTCCTGGCGCCGCTCGATGACGTTGAGCGTCAGGGTGTTGACGATGCCCAGCACCGCGATGATCACGGCCAGGGCGAGCAGCCCGTAGAGGATGTTGAGCATGGCGTCGACGGCGCCGCCCATCTCCTCGGCCATGTCCTTGGAGTCCAGGACCTGGACCACGAGCAGCGGCTTGACGGCCTCCTCGAGGCCCGCGCGCAGCTCGTCGGCGTCCTTGCCCTCGGTCTTGTTCACGGCGACCTGGTAGAGCCGCATCGTGTCGGGCGCGGCGAACTGCTCCGCGGTCGTCTTCGTCGCGATCACCGGCATGATCATCGGGCCGGTGCCGTCGAAGGTGCCCAGCAGCGGGGCCTCGACGGTGCGCCCGCCGGTGGGCCCGGTCAGCGCGTAGCTCTCGCCGACCTGCCAGCCGCGCTCGGCGGCCAGGGACGGGGTGGCGTAGAAGCCCTCCTTGCCCTCGGTGCGGGCGGCCTCGGCCTTGTCCTCGCCGGGGGCGACCTCCTCGAGCTCGAGGGGCAGCGCCTCGGTCAGGTCACCCTCGACGGCCTCACCCATCGGCGAGCCGGGCTGCGGGGTCTGGCCGTCGACGAGCATCGGCAGCATGTAGATCTCGCCGAGCGAGGCGACGCCGTCGACCCCGCGGGCGTCCTCGACGGTCTCCGCCGGCAGCGGGAACTGGCCGCTGGTCGGGCCGGAGAGCACGAAGTCGGACCGCACGTTGTCCTCGTAGAAGTCCGCCATCGAGGCCTTCATCGTCTGGCCCAGCATGCCGATCGCGGTGACGAGCGCGATGCCGAGCGTCAGCGCGAAGGCGGTGGTGGCCACGCGGCGCGGGTTACGCCGCGAGTTGGTGGCGGCGAGCCGGCCGATCGACCCGAAGGGCAGGCCGATCACGCGGCCCAGCGAGGGCACCACCGGGATGGACAGCGCCGGGCCGGCGAAGAAGAAGCCGACGATGACGCCGAAGAGGCCCACCCCGACGAGGATCGCGCGGGTGTTGGCGCTCCAGTCCTCGTTGAACGCGCCCCACACCGCGGCGCCGACGCCGACGGCGGCGAGCACCGCACCGAAGATGGTCCGCGCGGTCAGCGGGGTGGAGGTGGCCGCCTCGGTCGAGCGCATGGCCTCGACCGGCTGCACCTGGCCGGCACGCTGCGCGGGCGTCCAGGCGGAGATGACGGTCACGACGGTGCCCAGCACGATCGGGATGAGGACCGCCTGCCAGCTCAGGCCCAGCCCGGAGGCGGGCAGCTCGTTGCCGGTGGCCGCGAGCACCGCCTTGATGGCGGCGACCAGGCCCATGCCGGCGAGCACGCCGACGGCCGAGCCGAGGAGGCCGACGACCAGCGCCTCGAAGACGACCGAGACCGTGATCTGGCGCCGCGAGGCACCCAGGGCGCGCAGCAGGGCGAACTCCTTGGTGCGCTGGGCGACGATCATGGAGAAGGTGTTGGCGATCAGGAAGGTGCCCACCAGCAGGCCGATCAGGCCGAAGGCGACGAGGAAGTAGTTGACGAACTTCAGCGCCTCGCTGATCTGCTCGCTCATCTGCTCGGCGAGCTTCTCGCCGGTGTCCGCGGTGTACTGCGGGTAGGTCTGCTCGACGTGGGTGAGCAGGGCGTCGGCCGACCCGTCGCCGGGGGCGGAGAGGACCACCTGGCTGATGGTCTGCCCGTCGGTGTAGCGCTCGATGAAGCCGCCCTCGGCCATGCCGAGCAGGGGCGCCGCGGTGTTGCTCGCACCGTCCACGTCGGTGGTGTAGACGCCCGCGACCTCGAGCTCGGCGCGGGACTGCGGGTCCACGACGGTCAGCTGGTCGCCCGGGGAGAGCCCGTACTCTTCGGCGGCGGCCTCGTTGATGACCACCTGGTCGGGCCCCTCGGGCGCGTTGCCCTCGACGAGGGGCTCGTCGGCGCCGACGGACTCGCCCTCGGGGTACCAGACGTGGATCGACGAGGTGCCGCCGGCCTGGAGGGCGTTGCCCTCGGCGTCACCGACCGCGACCGTGGTGTTGTTGTGGATGTTCACGGCGCCGATCTTGTCGTCGGCGCGCAGGGTGTCGACCTCGGAGAGCGGGATGCCGGGCTGCCCCTCGCCCGGCCCGAGCACGACGTCGACGCCGTCGAAGGACGTCGCGACCGCGTTGTCGAAGGTCGAGGAGAGCGCCTTGGTGAACATGAAGGCGCCGGAGATGAACGCGGTGCCGAGCACGACCGCGATGACGGTCAGCGCGAGGCGCAGTTTGTGGGAGCCGATGTTGCGCAGCGAGACGCGGCGCATGGCGGAGTTGCTGAGTGCCATCCGGGACTAGCCCTCGATTCCGGTCATCGTGGCGGCGATCTGCTCGATGGTCGGGTCCCGCAGCTCCTCGACGATCATGCCGTCGGCCAGGAAGACCACCCGGTCGGCGTAGGAGGCCGCGCGCGGGTCGTGCGTGACGATGACGACCGTCTGCCCGTCCTTGTCCACGGCGGTGCGCAGGATGTCGAGGACCTCGCCGGAGGAGTTCGAGTCCAGGTTGCCGGTGGGCTCGTCGCCGAAGATGATCTCCGGGCGCGAGACGAGCGCGCGGGCGCAGGCGACGCGCTGCTGCTGGCCGCCCGAGAGCTCGGCGGGCCGGTGCTCGAGGCGCTCGGCCAGGCCGAGGCGCTCGGTGATCTCCCGGAACCAGGCCTCGTCGACGTCACGGCCGGCGATGTCGCTGGGCAGCGTGATGTTCTCCGCGGCGGTCAGGGTGGGCACCAGGTTGAAGGACTGGAAGATGAAGCCGAGGCGGTCACGACGCAGCGCGGTCATCTCCTTGTCCTTCAGCGTCGACAGGTCGGTGTCGCCGATGAAGGCCTTGCCCTCGGTGGCGGAGTCGAGCCCGGCCATGCAGTGCATGAGCGTCGACTTGCCGGAGCCCGAGGGGCCCATGATCGCGGTGAACTCCCCGGTGCGGAACGCGACGTCCACACCGCCGAGGGCGGTGACCACGGTCTCGCCCTGGCCGAAGCGCTTGACCAGCCCGACGGCCTCGGCGGCGAAGCCCTCCGAGGACTCCTTCCGCTTGACGACGTCGCGCTCGCCCTCGGTGGCCTCCGACGTCGCCGCCCAGCCCTGCGTGGGCCGGGCGTCTTCCTCCGCTTCCGTGCGCTCCGCGGCCTTGGCCGGGCCCGCGTCCACGGTGTCATCTGCGACCGGGCCGGTCGGCGCGGGGCCATCAGCGGCACTGGCCCCTGCAGACGCGGTGTCGCCGTCGGCGTCCACGGCAGGCAGGTCGGTGCGCGTGGCGTCCTCCGGCTCTCCCACGCCATCCTGCGCGGACTCACTGTGGGTGAACAGGCCGCCGGCCCCGAGGGCGCTCGAACCGCCCGCGGAGGAGTTGTCCTTGGCCGAGGTAACCGGGTCAGTCTCGGCCGCCCGCGCCCTGCGTGACTCGTTGTTGCGGTCCGGACGGATCGAGTGCTTTCCCATCAGATGTGTCCTGCTCTCGGAGTCGTCGTCGATTGGGGTTACAACCATTAAATTCTACCGTCAAGTGCACTGGACGTGCAGGTCGGCGAGGGTGCCCGGGACCCTGTTCAGGCCCTTCGACAACCCTTCCCGGAGGACCATCGGGCGGGAGCACGGACATCGTTACCGGGTCCGCCCACACCAGCTCACCAGCGACGACGGTTCAGCACCGTCGACGGGCGCCGAGCCGGACAGAAGGAAAACAACGGTTCTGTAACAGTGGATAAACCACAGGAAACGCCATCGAAATAAATGCACCGGATACGGAATATCCCGGAAATCGGGAAAAGGAAACGCGCACACTAAAAAGCACCCGTCGCCGGTGAAAACCAGCGGCGGGTGCCGTCCATATATGTTTTTTGAGTTGTGGTGTCGGCGGTGACTTACTCTCCCACACCCTCCCGAGTGCAGTACCATCAGCGTTGGCGGGCTTAGCTTCCGGGTTCGGAATGGGACCGGGCGTTTCCCCGCCACTATAACCACCGACACGTTTCACACCGGCAAACCCTCAAAGGGGTTCGTGTGGCGTGTCAGATACCGGAGAGTGGGACGCGAGCAACAGGATTACCTGTCATTGTGTTTGTGTTTGTTCGGCGGATTAGTACCGGTCACCTCCACACCTTACGATGCTTCCAGATCCGGCCTATCAACCCCGTCATCTACAGGGAACCTCAAATGAAACCTCATCTTGGAACAGGCTTCCCGCTTAGATGCTTTCAGCGGTTATCCTTCCCGTACGTAGCCAACCAGCCATGCCCCGGGCGGGACAACTGGCACACCAGAGGTACGTCCGTCCCGGTCCTCTCGTACTAGGGACAGCCTTCCATCAAGTTTCCACGCGCGCGGCGGATAGAGACCGAACTGTCTCACGACGTTCTAAACCCAGCTCGCGTGCCGCTTTAATGGGCGAACAGCCCAACCCTTGGGACCTGCTCCAGCCCCAGGATGCGACGAGCCGACATCGAGGTGCCAAACCATCCCGTCGATATGGACTCTTGGGGAAGATCAGCCTGTTATCCCCGGGGTACCTTTTATCCGTTGAGCGACACCACATCCACAAGTAGGTGCCGGATCACTAGTCCCGACTTTCGTCCCTGCTCGAGAAGTCCCTCTCGCAGTCAAGCTCCCTTGTGCACTTACACTCTAAAACCTGGTTACCGACCAGGCTGAGGGAACCTTTGGGCGCCTCCGTTACCATTTAGGAGGCAACCGCCCCAGTTAAACTACCCACCAGGCACTGTCCCCGACCCAGATCATGGGCCAAGGTTCAAGGTGGCCAACCCGGTCAGAGTGGTATTTCACATTACGACTCCCCGACACCTGGCGATGCCGGATCACAATCTCCCACCTATTCTACACAAACCGGACCGGACACCAATGCCAAGCTATAGTGAAGGTCCCGGGGTCTTTTCGTCCTGCCGCGCGTAACGAGCATCTTTACTCGTAGTGCAATTTCACCGGGCCTGTAGTTGAGACAGCAGGGAAGTCGTTACGCCATTCGTGCAGGTCGGAACTTACCCGACAAGGAATTTCGCTACCTTAGGATGGTTATAGTTACCACCGCCGTTTACTGGGGCTTAAATTCTCCGCTTCGACCAAAAAATGGCCTAACAGGTCCTCTTAACCTTCCAGCACCGGGCAGGCGTCAGTCCGTATACATCAACTTAAAAGTCTTCGCACGGACCTGTGTTTTTAGTAAACAGTCGCTTCCCTCTTGTCACTGCGGCCACACCAACCAAGGTGTGGCCCCCCTTCTCCCGAAGTTACGGGGGCAATTTGCCGAATTCCTTAACTACAGTTCACCCGAACGCCTTAGTATCCTCTACCTGACCACCAGTGTCGGTTTAGGGTACGGGCCGAATGTGCACTCGCTAGAGGCTTTTCTCGGCAGCATGAGCACACCACCATCAACACTTTATGTGTCTACGCTTCACGGCCCAAGGTTATCCTCCGGCGGGATTTACCTCACCGGAGCCTCTCACCGCTTACACCGCGCAATCCAACAACACGGCGTGGCTGCCCTCCTGCGTCACCCCATCACTTGGCTACTACGGATCAGGCCCCACGCGACCGGTACCACGCCACAACACCCGAAGGCGAAGTGGACAAAAAGGCACCGACCGGATGGTTAGTATCCCCGGCTCACCACTGGGCGCGCACACTCGGGTACGGGAATATCAACCCGTTTACCATCGACTACGCCTGTCGGCCTCGCCTTAGGTCCCGACTCACCCTGGGAAGACGAACTTGACCCAGGAACCCTTGGTCATCCGGCGGGCAGGATTCTCACCTGCCAGATTCGTTACTCATGCCTGCATTCTCACTCGCACACACTCCACGCCAAGGTCACCCCGACGCTTCCACGCGTGCACGACGCTCCCCTACCCAGACAAAAAAGTCTGCCGCGGTTTCGGCGGTGTACTTGAGCCCCACTGAATTGTCGGCGCAGGACCACTCGACCAGTGAGCTATTACGCACTCTTTCAAGGATGGCTGCTTCTAAGCCAACCTCCTGGCTGTCTTCGCGATCCCACATCCTTTTCCACTGAGCACACCCTTAGGGGCCTTAACCGGCGATCTGGGCTGTTTCCCTCTCGACCAATGGAGCTTATCCCCCACGGTCTCACTGCCGAAGAACACGTACACCGGCATTCGGAGTTTGGCTGATGTTGCTAAGACGATAATCCCGCTCAACCAACCAGTAGCTCTACCTCCGGCACGCTCACTTCGACGCTGCACCTAAATGCATTTCGGGGAGAACCAGCTATCACGGAGTTTGATTGGCCTTTCACCCCTACCCACAGCTCATCCCCTCAGTTTTCAACCTAAGTGGGTGCGCGCCTCCACGACGTCTTACCGTCGCTTCACACTGGCCATGGGTAGATCACCCCGCTTCGGGTCCAGGACACGCCACTAAACGCCCATAAAAACTCGCTTTCGCTACGACTACCCCACAACGGGTTAACCTCGCGACGTGCCGCTGACTCGCAGGCTCATTCTTCAAAAGGCACGCCATCACCCCCTAAAGGGCTCTGACGGCTTGACAGCGCACGGTTTCAGGAACTATTTCACTCCCCTCCCGGGGTACTTTTCACCATTCCCTCACGGTACTATCCACTATCGGTCACACTGGGTATTCAGGCTTACCGGGTGGTCCCGGCAGATTCACAGCAGATTCCACGAGCCCGCTGCTACTCGGGCAAACAAGAACAAGACAACACATGCGGCATTCACGTACAGGACTCTCACCTACTCCGGTCGACCATTCCAAGCCGGTTCCGCTTACCACACACATCCATCCGCCGGCGGTTACCGCACCGACACGTTCAAAGCCCACAACCCCTGCCACGCAACCCCGGAAACGGTGTCACACGCGGACAGGTTTAGCCAAAAATCCACTTTCGTTCGCCACTACTCACGGAATCACAATTGTTTTCTTCTCCAACGGGTACTGAGATGTTTCACTTCCCCGCCTTACCTCCCAACCGGCTATACATTCACCGGCAGGTGACCGCCAACAACGACGGCCGGGTTTCCCCATTCGGACATCCTCGGATCAACGCTTAGTTGACAACTCCCCGAGGCTTAACGCAGCCTCACACGTCCTTCATCGGCCCAGCATGCCAAGGCATCCACCGTGCGCCACTAGACAAACACGAATCGAATAACCAAAAAGGCAAAAAATTCGAACAACAACAAGAAAAATAAGATGCTCGCGTCCACTCTCCAGTTCTCACACACCACACACGGCAGCGACCAGACCAAGGAACGAATCGTCCCGGCCGGCGTCACCGTGCCGCACACGAACCACGCGACACCAGACGAACTGGTGTGTGCGGTGTCGTGCCAGACACCCGACAGTGCGTTGATGACCTGCCGCCCACCCCGTACCGGAACGGTGTGGGCCCTCATGGTGGTCTCTAACTTAGTGGCCTGCTCCGCCGCCAATGTGGCGTGCGTCCACCCGGATTCAAAAAAATATAAGAAATACTCCTTAGAAAGGAGGTGATCCAGCCGCACCTTCCGGTACGGCTACCTTGTTACGACTTCGTCCCAATCGCCGATCCCACCTTCGACCACTCCCCCCTTAAAAGGTTGGGCCGTGGGCTTCGGGTGTTACCGACTTTCATGACGTGACGGGCGGTGTGTACAAGGCCCGGGAACGTATTCACCGCAGCAATGCTGATCTGCGATTACTAGCGACTCCGACTTCATGGGGTCGAGTTGCAGACCCCAATCCGAACTGAGGCCGGCTTTAAAAGGATTAGCTCCACCTCACGGTATCGCAACCTGTTGTACCGACCATTGTAGCATGTGTGAAGCCCTGGACATAAGGGGCATGATGATTTGACGTCATCCCCACCTTCCTCCGAGTTCACCCCGGCAGTCTCCCGTGAGTCCCCACCACAATGTGCTGGCAACACAGGACAAGGGTTGCGCTCGTTGCGGGACTTAACCCAACATCTCACGACACGAGCTGACGACAACCATGCACCACCTGTACACCGACCACAAAGGGAAACCCCGTCTCCGGGGCGATCCGGTGTATGTCAAACCCAGGTAAGGTTCTTCGCGTTGCATCGAATTAATCCACATGCTCCGCCGCTTGTGCGGGCCCCCGTCAATTCCTTTGAGTTTTAGCCTTGCGGCCGTACTCCCCAGGCGGGGCGCTTAAAACGTTAGCTACGGCACAAAACCCGTGGAAGGGTCTCACACCTAGCGCCCACCGTTGACAGCATGGACTACCAGGGTATCTAATCCTGTTCGCTACCCATGCTTTCGCTCCTCAGCGTCAGTAACTGCCCAGTAACCTGCCTTCGCCATCGGTGTTCCTCCTGATATCTGCGCATTCCACCGCTACACCAGGAATTCCAGTTACCCCTGCAGTACTCAAGTTATGCCCGTATCGCCTGCACGCCCGGAGTTGAGCCCCGGAATTTCACAGACGACGCGACAAACCACCTACGAGCCCTTTACGCCCAGTAAATCCGGACAACGCTCGCACCCTACGTATTACCGCGGCTGCTGGCACGTAGTTAGCCGGTGCTTCTTCTACCGCTACCGTCACCAAAGGCTTCGTCACGGTCGAAAGAGGTTTACAACCCGAAGGCCGTCATCCCCCACGCGGCGTCGCTGCATCAGGCTTGCGCCCATTGTGCAATATTCCCCACTGCTGCCTCCCGTAGGAGTCTGGGCCGTATCTCAGTCCCAATGTGACCGTACACCCTCTCAGGCCGGCTACCCGTCGCCGCCTTGGTAGGCCATTACCCCACCAACAAGCTGATAGGCCGCGAGCTCATCCCCAACCGCTGCAAAACGCTTTCCACCACACCATCCACGATGTGGTCCTATCCAGTATTAGACCCAGTTTCCCAGGCTTATCCCGGAGTTGAGGGCAGATCACCCACGTGTTACTCACCCGTTCGCCACTCGAGTACCAGTGCAAGCACTGGCCTTTCCGTTCGACTTGCATGTGTTAAGCACGCCGCCAGCGTTCGTCCTGAGCCAGGATCAAACTCTCCACAAAAAAATTCGCAAAAAACGAGCCGTGAAAAGCCCGAAACCTGACAAACAAAAAACTGACAAGAAAAAACTCAAAAGTACAAAAAATGCACTCCAAGCAACCTGCCACCGGTAAAAACCAATCATTCGGACCAAAGTCCAGGGAGGTCAACCCCCACCGGCACACACCAACACCACCCAAAGGCATACAACCTAAGGCAGTGCCGGCGGACAAGCCACAAGAAACGCACCACAAAAAGTACATCAACACACTATCGAGTTCTCACACAACACAAGCACACCAGGACCACCACCAAAAACGGCGATGACCCCCGGAAGCTTGGTTCCACCGAGGTTAACACCCAGGCTGACTTCCGTCAACCCCGCGTTAACCCGCGGTACCTGCCGCCCGCCTCAAGCCCGATCCCGGTCAGTGTCTGACCTGGCGACCAGCGCCTCTCGCGGCGACGAGGCGATAGGTTACGCGTTCCCCCGCATGCTGACAAATCGCCTGCATACGGGGGATTTTTCGGCGCCGTTTTCCGCGACTCCGCGCCGTTGGTCGCATCTTCCAGGCAGTTCCGGTACCCGGGCGTGACCGCACCGCTAGTAGATGGGCTGCTCCTCCACCCGCTCGCGGCGGATGTCCGCGCCCAGGCGCGCGAGGTTCTCCACGAAGTCCGGATACCCGCGGTCGATGTGGTGGACGTCGTGCACGGTCGTGGTGCCGTCGGCGACGAGCGCCGCGAGCACCAGACCGGCGCCGGCGCGGATGTCCGAGGACCACACATCCGTCGAGGACAGTCCCTCGATCCCGCGGAGCACCACATGGTGGCCGTCGACGGTGGCGTCCGCGCCCAGGCGGAGCATCTCGTCGACGAAGCGGAAGCGCGCCTCGAAGACGTTCTCCGTGATCACCGAGGTCCCCTCCGCGATCGCGGAGATGCCGATGGCCATCGGCTGCAGGTCCGTCGGGAAGCCCGGGAAGGGCAGCGTCTGGTAGTCCGTGGCCAGCGGGCGACGCTCCATACGCACCCGGAAACCGTTCTCGTAGGTCTCCACCTCGGCGCCGGCGATCTTCAGCTTCTCCAACGGCAGATGCAGGTGGCGCGGCGAGATCCCGCCCACCGTGATGTCACCGCGCGTCATGGCCGCGGCGTAAGCCCAGGTGCCGGCGACGATGCGGTCGCCGACCACGCGGTGCTCCGTCGGGTGCAGGCTCTCGACCCCGTCGATGACGATCGTGGAGCTGCCCGCCCCCGAGATCTGCGCCCCCATGGACACGAGCATGTCGCACAGGTCCGCAATCTCCGGCTCGCGCGCGGCGTTGTCGAGCACCGTGCGCCCCTGCGCGAGCACCGCCGCGGTCAGGATGTTCTCGGTGGCACCCACCGAGGGGAAGTCCAGGTGGATCTCCGCGCCGTGCAGCTCATCGGCCTCGGCGACGACGGCGCCGTGCTCGATGCGGGTCTTGGCCCCGAGCTTCTCCAGACCCGACTGGTGCATGTCCAGCGGGCGCGAGCCGATGGCGTCGCCGCCGGGCAGGGCGACGACGGCCCGCCCGCACCGCGAGGTCAGGGGGCCGAGCACACACACCGAGGCACGGAACTGGCGCACGGCCTCGAAGCTGGCGTCGTGGCTCGGGCGCGCCGGCGTCGTGATGCGCACGGTCTCCCCGTCGACCTCGACATCGCACCCCAGGCCCTCGAGCACCTTCTGCATCAGCGGCACGTCGAGGATGCGCGGGCAGTTGGTCAGCGTGGTCGTGCCCTCGGCGAGCAACGCCGCCGCCATGAGCTTGAGCACGCTGTTCTTCGCGCCGCCGACCCTGACCTGACCGCTGAGCCGGGCTCCACCATTAACGACAAACTGGTCCTTCACACCCGCAAGATTAGCGGCACCCACCGCCCCGCGCCGCCTGCAGCGCTTCCCTGCACCGCATCCGCGCCACATCCGGCGCACACTCGCGCACGACGACGCACGACAACCGCGCACGCGCACGCCGTTCCACGCACTCCCCCACACACGCACGAGGCACGCCGCACGCACACACACGAGCCCCGACGCACTCCCCCACACGCGCAAAGCGCCCCGGTGCCGCACCCGATGCGGCACCGGGGCGTCGGAAATCGACCGGATGTCAGGGCAGCGCGCCGATACGGCGGGCGGCGTTGACGGCCTCGTAGCGGGTGTGCGCGCCGAGCTTGCGCATCACGGAGCGCAGGTAGCTCTTGACGGTCTCGGCGCCGATACCCATCTCCTCGGCGGCCTCGACGTTGGTGTGGCCGAGGGCGACGCAGGAGAGCACGTCGAGCTCGCGGGCGGACAGCTTGGTCGTCTGCTTGACGTGGACGGGGCTGACCATCTGGTCGCAGAGGACCTCGAGCTCGCGGCGCAGCGCCTCGTCGGTGATGCGGTTGGTCAGCATGCGCAGCTTGGAGTGGGTGGAACGGATCTGCTCCCACTCGGCGCCGTTCATCACGCGGCCGGCCTTGCCGCCGGACTTCACGCCCGCGGCGGTGCGCATCGCGGAGTTGATCGCCAGGTCCTGCTCGAGGGTGCGGGCGGTCATGGTGACCTCCTCGATGACCTTGTCGCCGAGGCGCACCGGCGAGTGGACGCCGACGTAGAGGCAGCCGCGGATCTCGCGGCGCACGATCACCGGCACCGCGACCAGGGAGTACAGGCCCTCGTCCTGGATGATCTTGTCGTTCTCGTGGGAGATGATCGTCGCCCGCGCGTAGTCGCTCACACCCACCGGCCGGCGGCTGGCCACCACGCGGCCGCCCACGCCGACTCCCGGCGGGATGACCAGGTTGTGCAGGGCGGGGGTCCGCAGGCCCAGCCACTGGGTTATCTGCAGGCGGTTGTCGGGAAGCAGGGTGGCGTACATCGCCACCGGGATGCCGGTGGCGTTGCGCAGAGAGGTGAGCGCAACGCGCACGGCTTCGTCGTCATCTTTGATCCGCTGGGCTTCCATGCTGTCCTCCTGGGAGGTGCACCCGTTCGTGTGCACCCAGTTACCACACCCGGGCCGGCTTCTCGGGACGCGACCCGACACCCCGAGTATATCCAGGGGCGGGGGTGGGGAAAAATCGGCCTTTCGGCACGTCATTGACCCGACGGCGATAATTTTTCCGGAATGTGTTGCCCCCGGGGGATCCCCCCGAATTGGTAATACCTCTTTTGCTTGTGTCCGATAACGCAGGTAGCGGACCTAAAAGGCAGGTGCCCGTTGCATGTGAGCCACCCCCGAGCGCCCTTGGGCGGGCCCGTGAACCGACGCATGCGGGCACGTCGGCGTGTCCGATCGGGTCCATTCGGTATTGAAAACCATACGTCGTGATTCCACTCACACGTCGTATAGACCGTCCTGTCTGTCGCGTTCATACAAGGCGGTCTAAAACTGTGTTAGGGTGTGTGCCGTGGCGCCGCGGGAGACCGCGCGCCGGATAAAACACCCCGATCGAAAACACTGAGGAGCGATCGCAGACATGACCGTCTACGACAACATCACCGACACCATCGGCAACACCCCGCTGGTTCGCCTGCACCGCCTGACCGAGGGCCTCGAGGCCGACGTCCTGGTCAAGGTCGAGTCCTTCAACCCCGCCAACAGCGTCAAGGACCGTATCGGCAAGGCGATCATCGACGCCGCCGAGGCCTCCGGCGAGCTCAAGCCCGGCGGCACCATCGTCGAGGCGACCTCCGGCAACACCGGCATCGCCCTGGCCATGGTGGGCGCCGCCCGCGGTTACAACGTCGTGCTGACCATGCCGGAGACCATGTCCACCGAGCGTCGCGTCATGCTGCGCGCCTACGGCGCCGAGATCGTGCTGACCCCGGGTGCCGCCGGCATGCAGGGTGCGGTGGACATGGCCAACGAGATCCTCGCCGAGCGCGAGGGCGCCGTGGCCGCCAACCAGTTCTCCAACCCGGCCAACCCGGAGATCCACCGCAAGACCACCGCCGAGGAGATCTGGAACGACACCGAGGGCAAGGTCGACATCTTCGTCGCCGGCTTCGGCACCGGCGGCACCGTCTCCGGCGTCGGCGAGGTGCTCAAGGAGCGCAAGCCCGAGACCCAGATCTACGCCGTCGAGCCCGCCAGCTCCCCGCTGCTGACCAAGGGCGAGGCCGGCCCGCACAAGATCCAGGGCATCGGCGCCAACTTCATCCCGGAGGTCCTCGACCGCAAGGCCATCGACGAGGTCGTCACCGTCACCAATGAGGACGCCGTCGCCTGGGCCCGCAAGCTCGGCGAGGAGGAGGGCATCCTGGGCGGCATCTCCTCCGGCGGCAACGTCAAGATCGCCCTCGACCTGGCCGCCAAGCCGGAGAACAAGGGCAAGACCATCGTCACCGTCGTCACCGACTTCGGCGAGCGCTACGTCTCCACCCTCCTCTACGAGGACATCCGCAACTAAGCGGTTTCCCGCCCACAGCGGCGGTCCGGGCGGGTGCGCCCCGCCCATTCAATTCACGACGCCCGCGCACCTCACCCGGTGTGCGGGCGTCGCCGTCTGCGCGGGGAGGGCGAAGCGCCGCTGGCCGCGGCGCACCGTTGTTATCATTGCGATATGAGTGTCGTGTCCATGATCATCGAGGACCTGAAGAACGCCCGCGAGCACGATCCGGCCGCGCGCGGCGACGTCGAGAACGCCCTGGTCTACTCGGGTCTGCACGCGATCTGGTCGCACCGCGTCTCCCACTGGCTGTGGGTGCGCGGAGCCAAGGGCCCGGCGCGCATCCTGGCGCAGCTCAACCGCTTCTTCACCGGCATCGAGATCCACCCCGGCGCGACGATCGGCCGGCGCTTCTTCATCGACCACGGCATGGGCATCGTCATCGGCGAGACCGCCGAGATCGGCGACGGCGTCATGCTCTACCACGGCGTGACCCTGGGCGGGCAGGTGCTCACCCAGACCAAGCGCCACCCCACCGTCGAGGACGACGTGGTCATCGGCGCCGGCGCAAAGGTGCTCGGCCCCATCACCATCGGCAAGGGCTCCGCGGTGGGCGCCAACGCCGTGGTGACCAAGGACGTGCCCGCCAACTGCATCGCCGTCGGCATCCCGGCGCAGTGCCGCCCGCGCGGCCGCGACGAGCGCCGCCACCTGGTCGACCCGGACTACTACGTCTCCCGCGGGGCCTACGAGATCTAGCGGGATCCGGCGCCCGGTCGAGTCGGTCTGGGGCTTCGCCGCGGCGCGGCTCGGGGCGGGACCGACGCCCGCAGGTCGGCGCGCCGGTCAGTCCGCCGTCACCGGACGGCGCCGCTCGGGGGCGGGCAGGAACGCCGTGGCGCTGGTCGCCAGGAAGACCACGCCGAAGAGCACCCACAGACCCGGCGGCAGGTACGGCATGAACGCACCCGGCCGCCCGGTCACTGCGACGTGGACGACGAGCGTGTACCAGAGCCCGCAGAGCACCGCCGTCAGCGCCGCGGCCAGGTAGGGGAAGAGGATCGCCCAGAACTGGGCGTGCCGCAGGCTGAGCCGGGTGCGCCCGAGCAGCCACAGCGGGGCGAAGAACCAGTGCATCCGCGCCCGCTTGCCCATCACCGCCACGGCCAGCACCAGGCAGATCGCCAGCAGCGTGTAGGCGGCGGTGGGGATGAACCCGGCCGTGCCGTCGCCGTGCGGGCCGTACATGATCTGGCTGTCCATGTCGACGTGCCGGGCCCACTCGTCGGCCGGCTCAACCCGCAGGCCCCCGAGGTCCCGACCGCCGGGGGCGGAAAGATCCCCGTCCCCGGACTCGCCCCGCCCGTCGAGGGCGGCGGCGTCGAGGACGGGCAGACCCCAGTCCGGGTTGACCGGCGGGTCGTCGGAGAGCCCGGAGAAGGGCACCATGAAGCCCGGGTAGAACGGGCTGCCGCTCTCCGCGGGCCCACCCTGGGCCTGCTCCTCCTGCACGGCACCCTCCGGGGCCTGCTGCCCCGGGATCTGCTGCTCCTGCGCGGCGTCCTCCGGCGCCTGCTCCTCCTGGCCGGCGTTCTCCGGAGCCTGCTCGTCTTGCACGGCGCCCTCCGGCGTCCCGAACGTCCAGCCGACGTTGAGGACCTCCACGAGGACCCGCGGGTCGGAGCCGGCCAGCGAGTAGTCCGAGGCACGCTCCCGGGGAACGGAGGTCTCCCCCTCCGACTCGTAGGCCGAGGGCTGCCAGTAGACCACGCCCAGGCAGTCGTCCCCGAGCTCGCCGCAGACCTCCTCGGCCCGCGCCGGCTCGAGCAGCCGGTGGTCGCCGTCGACGACCACCGGGGCGTCGGAGAACTTCTCCGCAGCGGCGTGGTCGGCGGCCCACAGCGCCGCCTGCGCCCCGGTGAACCCGGCCAGCGGGATGGCCACCAGTGCCGTGGCCAACCCGACCCGCGACATCGTCCCGACGCGCTCCGCGGAGCGGATGCCCACCGCCGGCGAGGACCAGCCGCCGATGCGCCGCAACCCGCCGGAGACCACCCGGGCGAGGAACCGTCCGACGGGCCCGGCCAGGGTGGCCGCGAGGAACGGCAGGGTGAACACCAGCACCAGGACCACCCACCCCGGCGGCTCGGTGAGCATGCACCACACTCCGGCGACGATGTTCACGCCCGCCAACGTCCACCCCGCGAGCGTCGTCAAGCTCCACGAGCGCGTACGGGACTCTCCCGCACCCGCGTCCTCGCGCGCCAGCGTCTTGTCGACGCGGACCGTGCCCACGCCGAGCAGGTACAGCAGGACGATGACGATCGCCGAGCTCCAGGCGACGTCCAGCGGCGAGCCCCACGTGTGCGGCAGCTCCTTGTTCAGCCCGAGGAGGATGACGCGGAAGAGCGGGGTGGCCAGGAGCCGCCCGAGCACGACGGCGGAGGCGGTGCCCAGCACCGCGAGCAGGAGGCCCTGGACCATCAGGCGACGTCGGAAGAACGCGCCGGTCACCCCGAGGTTGCGCAGGGCGTCGATGGTGGGCCGGTGGTCGGAGACGAAGTTGCGGTGCGCCAGGCGGATGCCGGCGACGGCCGGGACGACGGCGATCAGGCTCATGTTGGTCACGCCGGCCTTGAAGTCCGGGCTGCCGCCGGTGGAGAAGGCGACGTAGAGGATCGTGCCGACGAGCGTGCCGATCACGACCGCGGCGAGCACGATGCCGCCGATGTAGGGCCCCGCCGTGGTGGCCAGCTCGTGGCGGTAGGCGGCGCGGGGCGTGGTCGGGCGGGCCGGGCGTGGGGTCTTCGGGCTTGGGTCCTCACGGTCCAGGGGCGTGGTCGCGGTGCTCACCGGTCACTCCCCCATCTCGAGGAGCGTGCTGGCGCGGCCGCCGAAGAGCTCGCGGTGCGAGCAGTAGACGACCGTCGCCCCGGTCTCGACGGCCTCGCGCAGGAGGTCCTCGACGACGGCGACGTTGGCGTCGTCGAGCGCGCTGACGGGCTCGTCCATGAGGACCAGCTCCGGCCGGGAGCACAGGGCCTGGGCGACGGCGGCGCGTTGCCGCTGGCCGCCGGAGAGCTCCTCGGGGAGGGCCTCGGCGAAGGGCGCCATGCCGAGGCGCTCGAGGAGCCGCGCGCGGCCGGCGTGGTCGAGGCCGCGGCCGGCAACGTTGACCGCGAGCTCGAGGTTCTCCGCGCAGGTCAGACTGGCCAAGAGCGTCGGGGCCTGCGGGGCGTAGCCGACGTGGCGGGCGCGCCACCGGGCGGCCTTGTTCGGGGAGCCGGCGGCCAGGCGCCTGCCGTCGACGAGCACCCTGCCCGAGGTCGGCGCGCGCAGCCCGGCGAGCAGGTCGAGCACCGTCGACTTGCCGCTGCCGGAGGGGCCGCGGACCTCGTGCAGGCCCGGCCCGGAGAGGGTCAGGGAGACGTCCTCGAGAATGGGACGCGAGTACCTGGAGTACTGAAAAGATACGTCTTCCCAGCTCAGCTGCATGGCCGAACCACATTTCCGGTCGATGGGGCAGGAGGCGCGGACGGCCCCCTGCTTCTTGCCGTATCCATGAGTAACGTCGCCCCCCCGCAGCGTCAAGGCGGTTCGGTGGGGACGTGCAAGAGTTCGGCGGGAGTTTACGTGTGGGTCACGGGGTGTTCGCTCCGCACGAGACGCTCAGGCGACCAGGTCGCTCTGGTCCGGGTTCTTCTCGATGAACCGCTCGACCGCTGAGCAGCTCGGGATGATCTTCTTGCCCGCGGCGCGGACCTCGCCCAGAGCGTGGGCGATCAGCTTGCCCGAGAGACCGCGGCCGCGGAAGGCCGGGTCGATGACGGTGTGGTGGAAGTCGAGGACACCGTCGGTGGTCTCGGCGTACTCGGCGAAGCCGGCGGGCTCGCCGTCGACGGTGACGGTGTAGCGGGTGTTGGCGGCGTCGTGCGCGAATTCTTCAGCCATGCCCACACTCTAGGGGCGCGGGAGTGGCGAGCGCAGGGGTTCGCGGAATGGGACCGGTGTTTGACCGCGGCGGGCCGGGGATCGGTCACCGCCCTGCGTCCGTTGCATGTGCAGGCACGCAAATGACTTTTTTGGACGCCTGGCACATGCAACCGCGGGGTGAAGAGTGGGCCGGAACGGGTCGATACGGCGACGGCCCCGGCTTGGCCCGCAGAATGCGGAGGGACGCTGGCCGGTTTTACCGACCGCCGGGCGGTAATCGCGTTTTGGAGCCGGCAGAACCCCAGGTCAGCAGATCGGCTGAAATCGCTTACCGACGCGAGGTCGGTAAAACCCTCGACGCAGAGCCCGTCCACCCCGGAAACACCGCTCCCCGCCCTGGAAACACCACTGCCCACCCCGGAAGCGTCGTGGTCCCACCCCCGGAAACGCCGCGATCCCCGGCCCGGTTACCCGGGACGGGGATCGTGTTGCGGTGGCCAGAGACAGGATCGAACTGTCGACCTTCCACTTTTCAGGCGGACGCTCTACCGACTGAGCTATCTGGCCAGAGAAGTTGCCTTCCGGCCTTCTCGGCGACCCTGAAGGGACTTGAACCCTCGACCTCCGCCGTGACAGGGCGGCGCGCTAACCAACTGCGCCACAGGGCCTCGAAATGAAGCGGTACCGTTAACCCGACCGGGCTGTGCGGTACGGGTCGTTACTTTACACAGAACCCAGATACCCAACAAATCAGCTGTTCACCGCATATTTTCGCGAGTCTCAAAAAGCCCGTTTCGCTCCCCTCCCGCGGGCGCGCGGAATACTGTCTCCCAGCCGTCACCGGACCGCTGCCCGACCCTCCCCGCCGAGCTCTTCCCGGCCCTCCCCGACAAGCCCGTGCCAACCCTCCCCTCGGAGCCCGTCCCGGCCGGTCGTCGGCATGGCCGTCGGCGGCCTTCCGTGGGGGAAA
This sequence comes from Corynebacterium frankenforstense DSM 45800, assembly GCF_001941485.1. Lineage (NCBI taxonomy): Bacteria > Bacillati > Actinomycetota > Actinomycetes > Mycobacteriales > Corynebacteriaceae > Corynebacterium > Corynebacterium frankenforstense. The sequence continues at coordinate 2,217,839 of NZ_CP009247.1, forward strand.
GTTGCAACGCCCCTCTGAAGCTAAGAGCACGCCCGAACACAAAAAGGCGCCGCCCGGGTTGAACCGGACGGCGCCTCGTCGGCGACCCTGAAGGGACTTGAACCCTCGACCTCCGCCGTGACAGGGCGGCGCGCTAACCAACTGCGCCACAGGGCCATGTTCTGTTGTGGGAAACCCCGGGGGACTTCCGTACCCCCAACGGGATTCGAACCCGTGCCGCCGCCGTGAAAGGGCGGTGTCCTAGGCCGCTAGACGATGGGGGCGTCCGACCACGCTCGCACGGGGCCAGCCCGTAGAAATATACGCGATCGGACCATAACCGCCCAAATCGTCGCCCACCCGCACCGCGCGAGGTACCGCACCGGGCGTCGGGCGGGACGTCGTCAAGCGGCGCACTCCCCGACCCCGGGGGTAGAATCTCCTGCATGAGTGCCCCTGTCGACCACTGTTGCGGCGGCTCCGGGACCCCGGGCGATCCGGCGGACGCGGAGCACGCCACGCACGGCTACAGCAGCGACCGCGCCGCCTATCTGCGCCGGCTCAAGCGCATCGAGGGTCAGGTGCGCGGCATCCAGCGCATGATCGAGGAGGACGTCTACTGCATCGACGTCGTCACCCAGATCAGCGCGGCGACCTCGGCGCTGCAGAACGTCTCGGTCACGCTGATGGACGACCACCTGCGCCACTGCGTGGCCAACGCGATCGACAGCGACGACGGCTCGGGCGACGAGAAGATCACCGAGGCGATGAAGGCCATCAAGCGGATGGTCAAGTCCTGAGCGGGCCCGACTGGTTCGACGTCGACTGGAGCGCGCGCTTCGCCGTCGGTGGCCCGCGCCCCACGACCGGGCTGCAGGGCATCTGCCTGCACACCACGGAGACGCCGGCGAGCGGCTCCGTGTACGCCGTCGCGCGGCATCAGTTGCGCGTGCGGGACGGCAGCTACCACGTGCTTGTCGACGCCGCGGGGCGACGGATGCGCGCGAACACGGACGACTGGTGCACGTGGTCCACGGGGAACCTGGGCAACCGGGTCCTGCTGCACCTCGCGTTCGTCGCCGAGGCGTGCTGGTCCCGTGAGGAGTGGCTCGCTCAGCCTGCGTTGCTCGCCGCCGGCGCGGACGTGACGGCGCACTGGTGCGCGCGCTACGGCATCCCGGCGCGCCAGGCGACGGTCGCGGAGCTGCCGGGGATCACGACGCACGACGCCACGCGCGTGTGGGGCGGCACCGACCACACCGACCCGGGCGAGGGTTTCCCGTGGGCGGAGTTCCTGGCGGAGGTGCGCACGAGGCTCGGGTGAGTGGGTGGGGCTCCGGGGCCGGCTGAGCGGGCAGATTTCTCACCGGGCCTGTACCGAATCGGCGGGTTTGCACCCCATCCCGTCGGCGCCGCGCGGGTTTTTACCGACTGTCCCACCCCTGCCGCGCGGGTTTTTACCGACTGTCCCACCCCTGCCGCGCGGGTTGTTACCGGACGCCGGTCGGTAATCGCGTTTCGGGGGTCGCGAAAGTGCAGGTCAGCGAGTTGGCCCACATTGCCTACCGACTCCCGGTCGGTAAAACCGCGCAGTCCGCACCAGGAAACGGTCCTTCCGGCCTCCGTATGACCCCGGAGAGCCGGCCCCACCGGCACACAGCAGCCCGGAAGGCGGCCGCCGCTGGCCCGCACTCCTCCCCGACGCGACGGCAAGGCCCGGCCCGGCCCGGCGAAGCGATCCGGGCCCTGCCCCTCACAGATACTGCCCCCGGAACACGGAAAACCCGCCGCGCCGGAACCTAGGTCCGACGCGGTGGGAAAACAGTGGGCCCCGTGGGGATCGAACCCACGACCTTCGGATTAAAAGTCCGCAGCTCTACCAACTGAGCTAGAGGCCCGTATCCGCCGCCAAAAGAGCGGAGTACCCGCCATAAAGCGGCAGGCCGAACGCCGGTGAAACGGCGAAGCGACACCGGTCATCCTAACGTGCAGGACAACCGGTGCCGCAATCAGCCCGCCGGTTGCGCGGGCCGCGTCCCGGCGTGCCGCCAGGCCGAGGCGACGACTGGATCCGTGCTCAGCCGAGGCCCGGCCGGCGCCGCGCCAGTGCCCGACTAACGGGGACGGCAACCGCCCCTAGTCCAGGCGCATCGTGCCGTTCTCGGCCAGGTTGATGTGGAAGGAGAACGCGGTGCCCAGGTCGTGCGGGGTGTGCAGCGCCTTGCCCTTGAGGGCGCGCTCGTAGTACTCCTCCAGCTGCGCACGGTAGTCCGGGTGCGCGATGGCGATCATCTTGGCCACGCGGTCACGCGGGGCCAGACCGCGCAGGTCGGCGTAGCCGTACTCGGTGATGACGACCATGGCGTCGTGCTCGGTGTGGTCGATGTGCGAGGCGAAGGGCACGATCGTGGAGATCTTGCCGTCCTTGGCCTCCGACGGGGAGATGAACGAGGAGATGTAGGCGTTGCGGGTGAAGTCGCCCGAGCCGCCGATGCCGTTCATCATCCGGGTGCCGGAGACGTTGGTGGAGTTGATGTTGCCGTAGATGTCGGACTCGATCATGCCGTTGGTGGCGATCAGGCCGACGCGGCGGATGACCTCGGGGTGGTTCGAGATCTGCTGCGGGCGCAGGATGATGTGCTCGCGGTAGTTCGAGGCCTCCTCGTTCATCTTGTGCGCGTACTCCGGCGACAGGGAGAAGGAGGTCGCCGAGGCCACGGTCATCTTGCCGGAGTCGATCAGGTCGACCATGCCGTCCTGGATGACCTCGGTGTAGGCCTGGATGTTGTTGAACTTGGAGTCGAGCAGGCCGGCCATCACGGCGTTCGGCACGTTGCCCACGCCGGACTGCATGATGTAGCCGTCGTAGCTCAGGCGGCCCGCGGCGACCTCGGCCTCGAGGAAGTCGAGGAAGTTGCCGGCGATCTTCTCGGAGATCTCGTCGGCCGGCTTGAACGGGGCGTTGCGGTCGGCCTCGTCGGTCTTGACGATCGCGACGATCTTCTCCGGGTCGACCTCGATGTACGGGGTGCCGATGCGGTCACCCGGCTTGGTGATCGGGATCGGGACACGGTTCGGCAGCTTCGGCATCTCCCAGATGTCGTGCATGCCCTCGAGCTCCAGGGACTGCCACTCGTTGATCTCGATGATGATCTTGTCGGCGGCGTCCATGTACTCGACGTTGTTGCCCACGGCGGAGGACGGCACGACGTTGCCCTCCTCGGTGATGCGCACGGCCTCGATGACGGCGACGTCGACGTCGATGAAGTTCTGCTGGACCAGCATGCCCATGTGGGACAGGTGGATGTCCTGGTACTTCATCGCGGCCGAGTTGATGGCCTTACGCATCGACGGGTCGGACTGGTAGGGCGCGCGGTAGTTGATCGCGTCGGCCTCGGCGAGCACACCATCGCAGTCGGGGGCGGTGGACGCGCCGGTGAGCACGTTGATCTTGTAGTCGTTGCCGGCGGCGTGCTCCTTCTTGGCGCGCTCGGCGATGGCGGTCGGCAGCGCCTTGGGGTAACCGGCGCCGGTGAACCCGGACATGCCCACGGTCGCGCCGTTGTCGATGAACTGCGCCGCCTCCTCGGCGGACATGACCTTGCCCTGCAGGGCTGCGTTGGCGATACGCTCGCTCATTGTCTTCCTTAGCTTGTCGACGTCTTGGGGTGCGGTTTCGCGCGGCTGGCCGCGCCACTTGACCCAATGATAGTGATACGTGACACGCAATGTCACCCGCGTCCTGCCGAAACTCATGACGATTCGCTGACCTGCAGCGTCGCGTCCGCCCGGTGGGCGGACGTCACCCCCGGCGACGCGCACGTCAATTGCCGACGCCGCGCGGCGCGACGTCGGCAATTTTTGGCGCCGTGGGTGCGCGTCCCCCAGAATGGGGCCGTGAGTTTACGCGTGGGAAATCTCGAGCTGGCCTCGCCGGTCGTGCTCGCCCCGATGGCCGGGGTGACCGACATGCCGTTCCGCATGCTGTGCCGGCACCTCGAGCAGGAGAAGATCGGGACCGTCTCCGGGCTGTACGTCTGCGAGATGGTCACCGCGCGTGCCCTGGTCGAGGGCAACGAGAAGACGCTGAAGATGACGCGCTTCCACCCCGAGGAGTCGCCGCGCAGCCTGCAGCTGTACACCTCGGACCCGAAGTACACCTACGAGGCCGTGCGCATGGTCGTCGACCGCGACATGGCCGACCACGTCGACCTCAACTTCGGCTGCCCGGTGCCGAAGGTGACCCGGCGCGGCGGCGGCTCGGCGATCCCCTACAAGCGGCGCCTCTACGCGAACATCGTCGCGGCTGCCGTGCGTGCCAGCGGCGACTCCGGCATCCCGGTGACCGTGAAGTTCCGCATCGGCATCGACGAGGAGCACCACACGCACCTGGACGCCGGGCGGATCGCCGCCGAGGAGGGCGCGGCCGCGGTCACGCTGCACGGGCGCACCGCCGCCCAGCGCTACTCGGGCCAGGCGCGCTGGGACGAGATCGCCCGCCTGGTCGAGCACATGGCCGGCACCGGGGTGCCCGTACTCGGCAACGGCGATATCTTCGCCGCCGGCGACGCGCGCGCCATGATGGACGCGACCGGCTGCGACGGCGTGGAGGTCGGACGCGGCTGCCTGGGCAGGCCGTGGCTGTTCGCGGAGCTGTCCGCCGAGCTGCGCGGGCTGCCGATCCCGGCGGAGCCGACCTTCGGGGAGGTCGCCGGGATCATCGAGCGCCACGCCCGGCTGCTCGCCGAGGTCGGGGGCGAGGAGCACGGCTGCCGGATGCTGCGCAAGCACATCGGCTGGTACCTGCGCGGCTTCCCCGTCGGCGGGGACCTGCGCGGGAAGCTCGCCCGGATCTCCTCGCTGGCGGAACTCTCCGCGGAGCTGGACCCGTGGCGCGACTCCCAGGTCGTCGCCGAGGACGCCTCGGGAGCGCGCGGGCGCAAGGGGTCGGCGGCGAAGGTCGCACTGCCCGAGGGCTGGCTCGACGACCCGGAGGACGAGACGGTGCCGGTGGGCGCCGAGATCGAGAACAGCGGCGGATAGGGGCCTCGGGCGGCCGCGGGGCCCCAGGCCGGAAGTGGGACGTGGGCGGCTGCACCGCCTCGGACGCGGGGGCGGGCCGGACGTGGGCCGGCCCGGACGGAAACACGCCGGGCACCACAAATGGCGGTAACCCATAAGTAGTGGGACATATGCACGCTCTGAAGTGCGTTGTTACCCGACGGTTAACCTAAAGTTCCCCCATGCGTAGCCCTTCGGACAAGGGCCTTTCAGACCGTTGCGGGTATCCTATTCGGCATGCGTGCAGCCTACCGTGAACATCTCGACTCGTTCGCCCATGACCTGATCGTCATGTGTGATCTGGTCAGCTCTGTCATGGACAAGGCGAACGACGCGCTGACCCGCGCCTCCCTGGAGTCCGCCGAGGAGGCGCTCTCCATGGACGAGGAGCTCGACGAGATCGTCGACCGCTGCGAGGCCCGCGCCGTCGAGCTGCTGGCCCTCGAGGGCCCCGTGGCCCGGGACCTGCGCCAGGTGGTCTCCTCGATCTACATCGTCGAGGACTTCCGCCGCATGGCCGCCCTCGCGATGCACATCGCCAACGCCGCGCGGCGCCGCCACCCGGAGTACGCGTGCCCCGAGCGGGTGCGCGGATTCTTCGAGGAGATGGGCCGGCTCGGCCTGCACATGGTGGCCAAGATCCGCGACCTGCTCGTCGACCCGGACGCCGACTCCGCGGTCAGCCTCAACGAGGACGACGACGCCGTGGACGACCTGCACGAGCACATCATGCTCGTGCTCACCCAGCGCGAGTGGCCCTACACCACCCGGGAGGCCGTCGACGTGGCCCTGATCGCCCGCTACTACGAGCGCTACGCCGACCACGCGGTCAACGTCTCCTCGCGGGTGATCTACCTGACCACGGGCCTGGTGCGCGAGGAGTACATCGCGCGCCGCCGCGACGAGGAGTCCCAGGCCGACGTGGAGCGCCGCTTCGCCGAGCTCGAGCGGCAGTTCTCCCACCGCCACGGGCGGTAGGGCCCAGGCCCAGGGCCCGCGGGACTCTCAGCTTCTCCCCCGGCTTTCGCGGCACTTCTGCGCCCCTGGAGACCCTGTCACCCGGGAAGCTCCGTGTCCCCGGCGGCGCGCGGGCACGGGCGTAGCGGCGCAGAGGTGCAGGGCCCCGCATGGCGCCGCCCCGGACACGGCGAAAGGCCTTCCCCGCAGCGAGCGGGGAAGGCCTCTTCCGTCTGCCGAGGTTTAGCCGAAGCGGCCGGCGATGTAGTCCTCGGTCTCCTTCTTGTCGGGGTTCTCGAAGATCTTCTTCGTCGGGCCGACCTCGACGAGGCGGCCGGGCTTGCCGGTGGCCTCGAGCGAGTAGAAGGCGGTCTGGTCGGACACACGGGCAGCCTGCTGCATGTTGTGGGTCACGATCACGATGGTGAACTCTTCCTTGAGCTCGTGGATGAGGTCCTCCACGGCCAGGGTCGAGATCGGGTCGAGGGCCGAGCAGGGCTCGTCCATGAGCAGCACCTCGGGCTCGACCGCGATGGCGCGGGCGATGCACAGACGCTGCTGCTGACCACCGGAGAGGCCGCCGCCCGGCTTGTCGAGGCGGTCCTTGACCTCCTCCCAGAGGTTCGCGCCACGCAGCGAGCGCTCGGCGACCTCCTTGAGCTTCTTCTTGTTCTTCTCGCCGGACAGCTTCAGGCCGGCGACGACGTTGTCCTCGATGGACATGGTCGGGAACGGGTTGGCCTTCTGGAAGACCATGCCGATGGTGTTGCGCACCGAGACCGGGTCGACCTTCGGGCCGTAAATGTCGTGCCCGTCGAGGAGCACCTTGCCCTGGACGGAGGCACCCGGGATGACCTCGTGCATGCGGTTGAGGGTGCGCAGCACGGTGGACTTACCGCAGCCGGACGGCCCGATGAAGGCGGTGACCGACTGGGCCGGCACCGAGAGGTTGACGTTCTGCACGGCGTGGAAGTCGCCGTAGTAGATGTTGACGTCCTGCAGTTCAAGCTTCGACATCTCTAGCTCCTGGTTCTCTTCTTCGTAAATTTCTCTCGATGGCCTCAGTGCTTCACGGAGTACCGGGCGGAGATGATCCGGGCGCCGATGTTCAGCAGGGCGATGATGATGACCAGCGTGAGGGCCGCGCCCCACAGCTTGTCGAGGACGGCGGGGGCCGTACCGGCCTTGTACATGTCCAGCATCATCAGCGGCAGCGAGGACTGCGGGCCACCGATCGGCGACCAGTTGATGATGTTGGAGGTGCCCACGAGGATCAGCACCGGCGCGGACTCGCCCATCACGCGGGCGATGGCCAGCATGATGCCGGTGATGATGCCGGACAGGGCGGTCGGCAGGACGATGCGCGCGATCGTCTTCCACTTCGGCACGCCGAGGGCGTAGGACGCCTCACGCAGGTCCGCCGGGACGACGCGGAGCATCTCCTCGGTGTTGCGGACGATGACCGGCACCATCAGCAGCACCAGGGACAGGGCCACGGCCATGCCGGACTTGCCCTGGCCGAGGACCGAGATCCACAGCGCGAAGATGAACAGCGCGGCGACGATGGAGGGCACACCGGAGAGGATGTCGACCATGAAGGTCGTGATCCGGCCGAGCTTGCCGCCGCGGGAGTACTCGACGAGGTAGATCGCGGTGAAGATGCCGATCGGGATCGAGATGATCGAGCAGATCAGGGTCTGCACGAGCGTACCGATGATCGCGTGGGCGGCGCCGCCGCCCGGCGAGGAGTTGGACACGCCGCGCTGCGACTGGGTCCACCACGACGGGTCGATGACGGTGCCGATGCCGTTCTTGATCACCACGGCGAGCACCCACACCAGCGGGACGAGCGCGATGACCATCGCCAGGTAGATGACCACCTTGGCGATGCTGTCGGTGATCCGTCGGGAGGAGGAGATCTGGTTGAACACGGGCCCGTCGGCGGAGAGCTTGCCGTCTCCGCCCGGGGTGACCTTGGTTGCCTGGGTCATGATTGTTTCTTCCCCACCTTCCTACTTGGACTTCACCATGGCGCGGGCGATGCTGTTGACCACGAAGGTCAGCAGGAACAGCACCAGGCCCGCGGCGATGTACGCGCCGGCGGAGATGTCGTTGTTGAACTCCGCGGCGGCGTTGGCGATGGCGGTGGCGAAGGTGGTGCCACCGTCGAAGAGCGAGAACCGGAACTGCGAGGACGGCGAGACGACCATGTAGAGGGCCATGGTCTCACCGAGCGCGCGGCCGAGGCCGAGCATCGCGCCGGAGATGTAGCCCGACAGGCCGAAGGGCAGCACCGTCATGCGCACGACCTCCCACTTGGTGGCGCCGAGGGCCTGGGCGGCCTCGATCTGCCCCTTGGGGGTCTGCACGAAGACCTCGCGGGCGGTGGCGGCGATGACCGGGAGGATCATCACGGCGAGGACCACACCACCGGTGAACATGTTGCGGCCGGTGCCGAAGCCCGGCGAGTTGTCGTAGGTGGCGAACAGGAAGAACCCGCCGGCCCAGCTGTGCAGCCACTCGTAGAAGTCGCCGAGGAAGGGCCCGAGCGTCTGCCAGCCCCACAGGCCGTAGACGATCGAGGGCACGGCGGCGAGCATGTCGACCAGATAGCCCAGCGGCTTGACGGCGCGCTTCGGGGCGTAGTTCGACAGGAAGATCGCCACGCCGAGTGCGATCGGCATGGCCAGCAGCAGGGCCACCAGCGAGATCAGGACGGTGACCGCGAACATGTTCGGGATACCGAACTGCATCGCGGTGGTGTCCTGGGTCTGCCAGGGGCCGGCGTAGGTCAGGAAGCCCCAGAGGCCGCCCTCGTTACGGGACAGCGAGGGGATGGCGCGAAGGATCAGGAACAGACCGATCGCGGCGATGATGATGGTGATCAGGGTTGCGGCGGCGGTGGACAGGAACTCGAAGACACGGTCACCCGGTCGCTTGACCCCGGCGCCCTTACCGGCCACCTTGGGTTCATCGGTGGCCGGGGCGGCGCCTCCGGTGGCGGTCTTACCGGCGACGGCCGGGTCCCCGTCGAGCATCTCGCGCTCGTCGACGTTCGGGGTGTTTGCCATGTGGCGGCGATCCTTCTTCACAAGATTTTTGTGTTTCTGGGGCAGTGGGCGTCCCGCCCGCCGGGCGGGGCACCGTCACGCTGGCGCCGCGAAGCCCCCGAGGGTCCTCGGGGGCGTTCTGCGGTCGGTCAGACGTGACCGGGAGGCTGATGAGCCTCGGTCAGGCTACTGGATGGCGTCGACGGCCGTCTTCAGGCGGTCGGCGTGCTCACCGGTGACCGGGATGTAGCCGCGGTCGGCCAGCTCGTCGTCCTGGTGGTCCAGAGCCAGGTTGAGGAAGCTCTTCAGGGTCTCGGCGGTCTCCGGCTTGTCGGTGCCGCTGTAGTCGGAGCAGACGATCTCGTAGGTGGTCAGGACCAGCGGGTAGGCGCCCTCGGTGTCCATGGCGAACAGGGCGTCGGAGTCGACGACCATGTCGTTGCCCTCGGTCTCGAAGGTCAGGTTGTCGAGGGCCTTGGTGACGGACTCGTTGCCGAGCTCGACCGGGCCGTGGCCGAAGTCGATGTTGGCGACCTCGACGTTGTCGTTCTGGTGGGCGAAGCCGGCCTCGACGTAGGTGATGGCGCCGGCGGTGTTGTTGACCTCGGTGGCCACACCGTTGGAGCCGTTGGCGCCGGAGCCCACGGCGGTCGGGAACTGCTGGCCGTCGGTCTCCCAGATGTCCGGGGCGGCGGCCTTGAGGAACTTCTGGAAGTTGTCGGAGGTGCCCGACTCGTCGGAGCGGTAGACCACGGTGATGTCCTGGTCCGGCAGCTCGGTGCCCTCGTTCTCCTCGGCGATGGCCGGGTCGTTCCAGTTGGTGATCTCGCCCTTGAAGATCTTGGCGACGTTCTCGACCGACAGGTTCAGGTTGTCGACGCCGTCGATGTTGTAGCCGATGGCGACCGGGCCGATCACGAAGGGCAGGTGCCAGGCGTCAGCGCCGCCGCAGCGGTCCTTGGCCGGGTCGATCTGGTCGTCCTTCAGCGGGGAGTCGGAGCCGGCGAAGTCCGCCTGGCCGCCGATGAAGTTCTGGCGGCCGGAGCCGGAGCCGGAGGCGTTGTAGGCCAGGCTGGAGCCGGTCTCGGAGAACTTGGTGCCGAAGTAGTCCATGGCGTTCTGCTGCGAGGAAGCGCCCTCGCCGATCAGCTCGCCGCCTTCGCCGCCCTCAGAGCAGGCGGCCAGGGCGACAGACGCGGTTGCGACGACGCCGAGGACGGCGGCGGAACGCTTGAAGTTCTTCATCAGGGAAACCTTTCGCGATGCGGGACTCGTGGATGTCTCGTAGAGATAGAGAGCAACCAACGGGCCGTGCGCCTTCACGCCGGGGCGTGGACATGCCGGCTACCTCCGTTGCTCACGTGGCACCAACCTAAGGAACCCATGCGTACGCAGCGACAATGTAAGATGAACGGCCCGTTAACGGTGGGGGTCGCCGACAGAAACTTGCTTATAGAGACCCTTGCAACCTGTGTGTTAACGGGCACTTGTCGTAGAGAATTCCGGATAAGATCACAGAGTCTGTCCGGTCATAACACCCCCGTGCGGGGGTATTAACGGGCAGAACTACTCAGCCGGCCCGTAGACCACGTGCCGCTCGGCCTCCGTGAAACCGCGGCGGTGGTACGCCTTGACCGCCGCCTCGTTGTCCGCCTCGACATAGAGGATGACACGGTCCGCGCCCCGGCGCACGAGGTGCTCGAGCCCGACCTCGAGCAGCGGGTCGCCGAGCCGGCGGCCGCGGAAGTCGGAGGCCAGCCCGATGACGTAGACCTCGCCGACGGCCTCGCCGGCCGGCCCGCCGTGCCACTTCGTCCAGTGGAAGCCCGCCAGCGGCGGCACAGAGCCCTGCGCGGACTCGGTCCCCTCTCCCCCGGCGGCGTCCTCGGCCCCGGTGGCGGTGACGGAGTCGCCGCCGCTCCACAGGAGCCACACGTCACCCGCGTCGAACCACTCGGCCTCCATGGCCCGCTCGAGGCGCCCGCGGTCCCAGCCGCCCTGCTCGGGGTGCCAGGAGAAGGCCTCGTTGTTGGCCTGCAGCCACGCGTCGAGCACCGCGTCGCGGCCGAAGCGGCGCTCGGACTCCGCCAGGTCGAGGGCAAGGAAACCCTCGCGCCCCACCTCGGCGACGCCGGGCGCGGTGAAGGAGACGGACGCGGCGTCGAAAAGCGTCTCCCCGGCGACGGCGAGCACGAGCAGCTCACGCTGCGCGCCGTAACCCAGCTCGCGCGCGAAGGCGCGCGCGGGCTCCAGGTCGCCGTGGGCCCACAGCGGGGTCGGCCCCAGCTTCCCGACGAGCGCGCGGCCCACCCCGGCGCGCCGCGCCTCCGGGTCGACGACCAGCTCGGCGGACTCCCCGTCGGCGGCCGCGAGCCCCACCAGGGCACCGTCGCGGGTGACGGTGAGGTGGCGGTGGCCCAGGCGGGCGTCGTCGAGGCCGAGCAGGAACTGCTCGGAGAGGGCCTCGAAGCCGTCGGCCTCCGCGGCGCGCGCGACCAGGTCGCGGGCGGCCGCGGCGTCGGGGGCTCCGGTGTGCACGGTGATCTCGCTTGCGGTCATGGCGCCCACCCTAGCCACGCGGGGCCCCGCTACAATGGCTCGTTGTGAAATTGTCCCGGAAACTGGTGCTCACCGGCGGCGTCGTGGTCGCCGTCGGCGCGTGTGGCCTGCTTGCCGACGCCGCGGTGGCCGCCCGTGCGGAGGCGCACGTCGCGTCCGCGGTGGCCCGGGAGTCCAACCTGGAGATGGAGCCGCGCGTCTCCATCGGCGGCAGCCCGTACCTGGCCTCGACGCTGACCGGCGAGATCTCCGGGATGAGCGTCGAGGTGCTCGACGTGGACACCCCCGGCTTCGGCCTGGTCAACGCCTCCACCCAGCTCGACGGGTTGAAGGTGACCGCCGACCAGGTGGTCACCGGGGAGATCTCGGGGGCGCGCGCCGAGCTGAGCACCCGGCGCATCAGCCTCGACGGGGTGGCCGTCGGCGAGCAGCTGGGGATGACGGACCTGGACATCTCCAACCCCTACGACATCTCGCCGACCGGCGGCGGGGCCACCGAGGTGCAGCTGACCGGCACGCCGGACGGTTTCTCGGACCCGGTGACGGTGCTGGCCACGCTGCGTCTCGACGGCGAGCACTTCACCATGCGCCCCTTCGAGGTCCTCGAGGCCCCCGAGGGCCGCGAGGAGGAGGCCGCCGCGGCGTTCTCCTGGGACCTGGACACCCGGGTGCTGCCGCTGGAGTCGCGCGTGGAGTCGGTGGGCGTCAGCGGCGGTTCCCTGCGCTTCGAGGCGCAGCGGCGCAACATCACCGTCAGCCTGAGCGACCTCGCGCCGATCGAGTCGTCCGAGGCCAGCGACTTCGACTCCACGGACTACGGCGCCGGCAGGTAGCGGGCGGCACAGGTCCCGGCGCGCGGCGCCGACAGGTAGCGGACGGCGCAGGTCCCGGCGCGCGGCGCCGACCTCAGCGCCGGGGACGGGACGCCGACAGGACGCGGGACCCGGGCGGCACAGCACGACCCGCGCGCGGCGCTCCTAGTGCCAGCGCAGGAAGTCGCGCAGCACCTGCCGCAGCGGGCGGTCACTGAACCGGGTCTCCTCGCGCGGGGCGAAGACCTCGATGGCGTCGGGCACGGTGTGCAGGCGGATCTCGTCGAACTCGCCGGCCAGCTCCCCGTCGACCTGGAAGTTGCGCGGGCGCACGCTGCGCAGCGTGAGGTCGGCGGCGTCGTCGACGCGCACGGTGCGCTTCTCGATGAACCGCTCGAACCAGCGCGAGTGCCCCATGCCCAGCAGGTGCAGCATGCCGGCCACACCGCCAACGCCGTCGAGGTGGGTCAGGCCGAACAGGCCGAGGCCGCGGTCGAAGGAGTTCGCCGGGTTGGTCACCACGGGCAGCGGTCCCAGGAAGGTCCACGGGTTCGTGTTCGAGGCGAAGAGCAGCGGCAGGTCGTCCAGCTCCATCTCCCCGCCGTCCACCGAGGTCGCGCGCACGCTGATCTGCGGCGGGTCACGGCGGATGCGGTTCCAGGCCAGAAGCGAGGTGGTCAGGTAGAGCAGCGGGGTCGCCGCGAAGCCGCGGGAGCGGGCGCGCTCCATCCGCGCGATGACGTCGGCGTCGATGCCGAAGCCGGCGTTGACGCCGAACCAGTTGCCGTTCCAGCGGGCCAGGTGGATCGTGCGGCGCAGGTCCTCGCGCAGCAGCCGGGCCAGCAGCTCCGCCGCGGCCACCGGGTCCTGCGGGAAGCCGAGCGCGCGGGCGAAGACGTTGGCCGAGCCCGTCGGCAGCAGCGCGAGCGCCGGCAGCTCGGCGGGCTCGGGGGCGGGCGCGCCCGGCTCGGCCTCGGCGATCCGGGTCGGGTCGGTGTCGTCGGCCGCGCCCTCGGAACCCGCGGCGTCGCCGCCGAGCAGGCCGTTGATGATCTCGTTGAGCGTGCCGTCACCGCCGACACCGATGACGACGTCGTAGTCCGCACGGGTCAGCCCGGCGCACAGCTCGACGGCGTGCTGCGGGTAGTGGGTGAACACGGACTTCAGCCGCAGGCCGGGCAGCGGCAGGAGGTGGGCGAGCACCTGCCGCATCACCTCGGGCCGTTGACCCGTCGAGTTCGGGTTCGTGATCAGGAGCGCGCGCATGCCCCCACCCTAACGGTCAACGCCCCCTCCCAGACCGCCGTCGTCACGCGCGCCTTGTAGCCTGGTGCGCATGAGCCACGAGCACGACAACGCGCAGAACAACCCCGATTCCCGGGCGGACACCGCCGCCGACGCCCAGGCCGCCGGAAAGGCCGCCGGGCAGGGCTCGGACCAGCAGCCGATGAAGGCGCGCACCCTCGACGGCAACGAGGCGATCAACCTCGCCGCCGAGCAGTCCAAGGACACCGCCGGGCGCAACATCCCGAACCTGGGCGACCTGCCCGTGGCCGAGGACACCGCGAACCTGCGCCAGGGCCCGAACATCCACGACGGCCTGCTCGCCCTGCTGCCCCTGGTGGGCGTGTGGCGCGGCACCGGCGAGGCGGACACCGCCGAGGACGGCCAGTACGCCTTCGGCCAGCAGGTCACCTTCGCCCACGACGGCGAGAACTACCTCGTCTTCGAGTCCCGCATCTGGAAGATCGACGAGAACGGCGAGGCGACCGGCCAGGACCAGCGCGAGTCCGGCTTCTGGCGCATCGACGCCAAGGACAACATCGAGATCGTGACCACGCACTCGACCGGCGTGGCCGAGATCTTCTACGGCAAGCCGATCTCCGAGCGCGCCTGGCAGGTCGAGTCGGCCTCCACCATGGTCACCGAGACCGGCCCGAAGGCCCTCGGCCCGGGCAAGCGCCTCTACGGCCTGCTGCCCAACAACCACCTGGGCTGGGTCGACGAGCGCATGGTCGACGGCGAGCTGCGCCCGCGCATGTCCGCCGAGCTGACCCGCTACGCCGGCTAGGCGCCGGCCTACCCGGGGTCAGGCGCGCACCCACCCGGGACCAAGCACCGGCCCACCCGGGGCCAGACGCCCCGGCCCCCGGGGCCGGGGAACGCGCCCACCCGCCGCGTGCGCGCCCGCGCGGGGCACGCGCGGCGTCGGCAATTGACAGGTCAGGAACCCAGCGCGCCCTCGATGAGCGCGCGGACCTCCTCGGGGTCCCCGCCGACCTCGAGGGTCTTGCCGTCCAGGGAGAGCACCCGGGCGGCCACGCGCACCGAGGAGACCAGCCACACGCTCTCGGCGGTCTTGAGGTCGCGCAGGTAGATGTCGCGTGCCTTGCAGCGCCAGCCGGCGGCCTCGGCGTGCTCGAAGAGCGCCGCCTGCGTGGTGCCCGGCAGCACCTCGCCGCCCGGCACCGGGGTGCGCAGCCGCTTCTTGGACTTGGCCAGCACCACCGTCGAGGTCGCGCCCTCGAGCACGCGCGGGCCCTTGTCGGGGTGCACGTCGCGGGGGTCGACGTAGATGACGTCGTCGGTGCCGTGGGCGTGCGCCCAGCGCAGCGCGGCCATGTTCGCCGCGTAGTTCAGCGTCTTCGCGCCCACCGTCAGCCAGGGTGCGACGCGACGCTCCTCGCCCGGCCCGGTGCCGCCGCGGGTGACCTCGTCGACGCCGGGCAGCGTGGTGTCCACGCTGAAGCCGCGCGGGGTGGTCATCACCTTCACCCCGTTGGCGCGCTGGTCGAGGGTCTTCTGCGGGATGTCGCTGAGCACCAGCCACGCGCTGGGGAAGCCGGTCGAGGCGCGCCCGCGGGTGTAGGTCCACACGCACTTGGCGTCGACACCCTCGCCGCGCTCGGTCACCCAGGCCTCGGCGGCCTCGGCGGTCGCGCGCGCCCAGTACTCCGCGTCCGGCTCCGGCATGTCGAGCAGCCGCGCCGAGGAGCGGAAGCGCTCCGCGTGCCTGCGCAGGTTGGCGGCCTTGCCGTCGCGGATGAGCAGCGTCTCGAAGACCCCGTCACCGCGGGTGACCGCCGCGTCGTCCCAGAAGATGAACGGCAGGTTCGGGTTGTTACGCCGGATCGAACCCCCGAACGGTTCCAGGACGAAGATGACGGGCGCTCGGGTTCCTTGTGGGACAGCCATACCTCGATTATGCCTGTTTCGCATGGCTACCATCGGGGGCGTGACGGATTCGCAGACCTACCGCTCCCCCCTTCTGGACCTACCGGGCGCCACGCCGGCGAACCCGGACGACCCCGCGGCCGCGGGCATCGACGCCGCCGGCGTCGCCTGGCACTACGGCGACCCGCTCGGCGAGCAGCGCGCGGCCACCCGGGGCCCCGTGATCATCGACCGCTCGCAGCGCGGCGTGCTGCGCGTGACCGGCGAGGAGGCCGCGGAGTTCCTCAACAACCTGCTCTCCCAGAAGCTCGACGACGCCGAGCCCGGATTCTCCGCCGAGGCGCTCGACATGGACTCCCAGGGCCACGTCGTCCACCACGCCTTTGTCACCCGCACCGCCGACGCCTTCTACCTGGACCTCCCGGCCGCGCAGGCCGGGTCGCTGCGCGGCTACCTCGAGCGGATGATCTTCTGGTCCAAGGTCACCGTCGAGCCCACCGAACTGGGCGTGGTCACCGTCCTGGGTGACACCGCCTCAATTGACGACGCCGCGCTGCCCGGCGTCGCCGTGACCCGCACCGTGGACTGGGCGGGCCCGGCCCGCACCGACGTCCTCGTCGAGCGCGGGGACCTGGCCGACTTCGCCGCCGCCCTGTCGGGCGCCGGCGTGCAGCCGGCCGGCCTGATGACCTGGACGGCCGCCCGCGTGGCCGCGATGGAGCCGGAGCACGGCGCCGACCTGGACGACAAGTCCATCGCCCACGAGGTCGCCAACTGGATCGGCCGCCACGGGCACCCGGGCGCGGTGCACCTGCACAAGGGCTGCTACCGCGGCCAGGAGACCGTCTCGCGGGTGGAGAACATCGGCCGCTCCCCGCGGCTGATGGTGCTGCTCCAGCTCGACGGCTCGGCGCCCGAGCTGCCGGTGCCCGGCACGGACATCACCGCCGGGCCCGGCGGGCGCCGCGTCGGCCGGCTGGGCACCGTGGTGCACCACTTCGAGGACGGGCCGGTCGCCCTGGGTCTGGTCAAGCGTTCGGCGCTCTCCGCCGGCGGGCAGCTGCAGGCCGGCGAGGCGGCCGCGGTGGTAGACCCGGACAGCCTGCCGGTCGACGAGGGCGAGCACGCCGGGCGCGCCGCCATCGACCGGCTGCGCGAGGCGCGGCGGAGCTGAGCGCGTCGGGCGGCGCCGGGCGCGCCGCCATCGACCAGCCGCGCGAAGCACGGCGGAACTGGGCACGCCGGGCGGCGCCCGCCGACGGCGCCGGAACCGCCCCGGGACTGACGAAACTTAACCGCGCTTTCGCCAGCTTTGCCCTATAAGTAGTGCTCAGGGCCCATTGCAGAAATTTTTTCGCGTACCCGCTATCCTGTCTTACAGGAATAATCACGATTGAACAGCCGATGGGTTATCCGAATTGCCCTGGATAGTCCCGAACTCCAAGGGGGTCATGGCCATGGGCCGCGGACGCGCGAAGGCGAAGCAGACGAAGGTCGCACGCCGGTTGAAGTACTACACGCCCGAGATGGACCTTGAGTCGCTGCAGCGGGAGCTGGCCGGTAAGTCCGGCCAGGACTCCCACGACGACGGGTATGACGACTACGAGGACTACGACGAGTACGAGGACCCGTACGCCGCCTACATCGACGACGAGGACGACACGGAGGACGGCGACGGCCGGGCCACCGGTAGCCGCTGATCTCCGTCCCGGGCTATGGCCCGGGCGGTGAACGTCGAAGCGCCGGTCCCTCCCCCAGCGGGAGGGACCGGCGCTTCGTCGTGTGTGGGCGCGGCCGCTCGGCGTGGCCGCAGGGACCGGCGTCGTGTGTGGGGGCGCGGCCGACGTGGGCCGCGGGGCGGGCGCGGGGGTCGCGCGCGGGCGCGGCCCCTCCGGATCAGTAACCGGGGTGGCTGCCGGTCAGCTCGACGCGCTCCTCGCCGTCCGCGGACTCGGTGACGGTGCCCAGCTCCCAGGACGGGACGTGCCGGGCCGCCAGCATCGCCAGCGCGCGGTCGCGGTCGTTGGCCGAGACGACGGCGACCATGCCGACGCCCATGTTGAAGGTCTTCTCCATCTCCTCCTGGCTGACCTGGCCGAGGGACTGGATGGTGCGGAAGATCTGGCCCGGGGTCCAGGTGCCGCGGCCCAGGCGGGCGGTCAGGTTCTCCGGGATCACGCGGGAGAGGTTGCCCGCCAGGCCGCCGCCGGTGACGTGGCAGAAGGTCTTGACCTCGCACTCGGCGGCCAGAGCCAGGCAGTCCTGCGCGTAGATGCGCGTCGGCTCGAGCAGCTCCTCGCCCAGCGGGCGGCCCAGTTCCTCGACGTAGCCGTCGAGAGGCAGGCCGGCGCGCTCGAGGAGCACGTGGCGGGCCAGGGAGTAGCCGTTGGAGTGCAGGCCCGAGGAGGCCATGCCGATGACGACGTCACCGGCGCGCACCCGGTCGGGCCCGAGCAGCTCGTCGGCCTCGACGACGCCGACGGCGGTGGCCGAGACGTCGTACTCGCCCTCCGCCATCAGGCCGGGGTGCTCGGCGGTCTCGCCGCCCAGCAGCGCGCAGCCGGCCTGGATGCAGCCCTCGGCGATGCCGGAGACGATCTCGGCGACGTGCTCGGGCACGACCTTGCCGATGGCGATGTAGTCCTGCAGGAAGAGCGGCTCGGCGCCGCAGACCACCAGGTCGTCGACGCACATGGCCACCAGGTCGATGCCGATGGTGTCGTGCTTGCCCACGGCCTGCGCGACGGCCAGCTTGGTGCCCACGCCGTCGGAGCCGGCGGCCAGCAGCGGCTGGCGGTACTCGCTCAGGGCGAAGAGCCCGGCGAAGCCGCCGAGTCCGCCGCGGACCTCGGGGCGGGTCGCCTTCTTGGCCAGCGGGGCGAACAGCTCGACGGCGCGGTCGCCGGCGGCGATGTCCACGCCGGCCGCCGCGTAGGAGGCCCCGGTCTGCTCGCCGGAGGCGGCCTCGTTCTCACTCATCCGTTCAGGTTTCCTTTCGATTCGGCGGCCATGACCAGGTCGTTGAACTCATCTGCGCTGCCGCAGTGCTGGAGGGCGGCCACGGCCTCCGCGTTGTCGTTGCCCGCGGGAACGCCCAGCGGGTAGTGCCCGTCGAAGCAGGCGCAGCACAGCTCGTCGCGGGGCTGCTCGGTCGCCTCGACCATCGCGTCGACGGAGACGAAACCGAGCGAGTCGGCGCCGATGGCGGTGCAGATCGAGGAGACCACGGTCTCCTCGTCGGCCGCCGACGACGAGTTGGCGATCAGCTCCCCGGGGCTGGCGAAGTCGATGCCGTAGAAGCACGGCCACTTCACCGGCGGGGAGGCGATGCGCACGTGCACCTCGGCCGCACCGGCCTCGCGCAGCATGCGGATCAGGGCGCGCTGGGTGTTGCCGCGCACGATCGAGTCGTCGACGACGATCAGGCGCTTGCCCTCGATCATGTGGCGCAGCGGGTTGAGCTTGAGGCGGATGCCCAGCTGGCGCAGCGTCTGGGTCGGCTGGATGAAGGTGCGGCCCACGTAGGCGTTCTTGACCAGGCCCTGCCCGAAGGGGATGCCGGACTCCTGGGCGTAGCCGACGGCCGCCGGGGTGCCGGACTCGGGCACGGGCATGACCAGGTCGCCGTCCGCGGGGTACTCGCGGGCCAGGCGCCGGCCGATCTCGATGCGCGCGGCGTTGACCGGGCGGTTGCGGATCACGGAGTCCGGGCGGGCCAGGTAGACGTACTCGAAGACGCAGCCGCGCGGGCGCGGCTTCGCGAAGGTCTCGGAGCGGATGCCCGTGTTGTCCACGGCCACCAGCTCGCCGGGCTCGATCTCCCGGACGAAGGAGGCGCCGACGATGTCGAGCGCACAGGTCTCGGAGGCGATGACCCAGCCGCGCTCGAGCCGGCCGAGGGCCAGCGGGCGCACGCCCTGCGGGTCGCGGGCGGCGTAGAGGGTCTTGCCGTCGGTGAAGGTCAGGCAGAACGCGCCGGTCACCCGCGGCAGCAGCTCGCGGGCGGCCTCGAAGATGCCGGTCTCGCCGTGCACGCCGTCGGCGAGCAGGGCGGTCAGCACGGTCGTGTCGGAGGCGTCCTCGCGGTCGATCAGGCCCTTGGACACGGCCTCGTCGCGCAGCTGGACGTAGTTGACCAGGTTGCCGTTGTGCCCCAGGGCGATGTCCAGGCCGTCGCGCGTCGAGCGGAACATCGGCTGGACGTTGGACCAGTCCTTGCCGCCGGCGGTCGAGTAGCGGGTGTGGCCGATGGCCACGCTCCCCTCGAAGGCGCTGAGCAGGGACTCGTCGAAGACCTGGGAGACCAGGCCCATGTCCTTGTAGACCACGATCCGGTCGCCGTCGCCCGTCGCGATGCCCGCGGCCTCCTGGCCGCGGTGCTGGAGGGCGAACAGCCCGAAGTAGGTGAGTTTGGCTACTTCCTCACCCGGAGCCCACACACCGAAGACGCCGCATTCCTCGCGCGGCTCATTCTCGCCGCGGTCGTCGAGGTCCGCGGCGACGCCGTGCGGTCCGGGACAGTTCTCGATTGCCACACCCCACATCTTAACGGCCCGTTGTCGCGGGACACGAACGCCCTTGCCCGGCCCCGGCCCCGGGCGCCGGCGCGGAGCCCGCGGCAGTCGGGGCGGCGGCCCCGGGGCAGTCGGGGCGGCGGCCCCGGGAGAGTCAGGAGAGCCGGGGGCGGCGCGGGTCGTGGGTCCCCTAGCCCCGCGCCCGCTATGGCCCCAGGGCCCAAGCCGTCAAGCGAGCCCCATGTGCACCACCAGCACCAAGGTCGGTGTCCGATGGCCTCACCGGTGGGCATTTTGTGTGGGTTTGTCCGAAAGCCCGAAAACTGACCTGCGGAAACGCCGAGCCGGCCCGACAAACCTACACAAAATGCCCACGGCCCCCGGCCACCCCCCCCCGGGGACCCGGCCACCAACCACAGATCCCCGACCAACCTCCCCGGGGACCCCGGCCACCAACCACAGATCCCCGGCCAACCACCCCGGGAACTTCACTCCAGCGGCACGACCGGCAGGTGGGCGGCGACCTCCCCGGCGCGCGAGCCGGAGGACTGGACCCGCCCGTCGGCCACGGCGGCGTCGAAGTCCTCGAGCCCGGTGGCCAGACGCAGCCAGTCCAGGTCTGCACACTCGACGACGTTGGGCGGGGTGCCGCGGGTGTGGCGCGGCCCCTCGACGCACTGCACGGCGACGAACGGCGGCACGCGCAGCTCGACGGTGTGGCCGGGCGCCTCCTGGGCCAGCGTGCGGGCGGTGGCACGCACGGCCGCGGCCACCGCGGGCCGGGCCGGGCGGGCGACGTTGTCGGGGTCTCGGACCCAGTCGGCGACGGCGAGGACGGCGGCTCGGGCCTCTGCGGGATCGACCTTCTTCATGGCCGTCAGCCTAGCGCCGCCCCGCTCTCCCGAGCCTCGCCGCACTCCCGCACGACCCGCCCCACAGCCCCACTCCACCCGCGCCGCCTGCCTGCCCCGCGAGTCACGTGCGACGCGGGTAACCTGGCCTCGGGTGGACGCCCCGGGTGCGCTGCGGCGGGGCGTCGGAAAGCAACGAGTGAAGTGACAGGAAGAAGGACCATGGCCGAGACCACCGCCGAGCCCCAGACCCCCTCCCCCTCGGTGACGCTGAGGTTCATGGCGGCACCGACCGACGTCCTCATGGCCGGCGCCAGCGGGGTCTCCGGCGGGCGCGTGCTGGAGTGGATCGACAAGGCGGCCTACGCCTGCGCCACCCAGTGGTCCGGCACCTACTGCGTGACCGCCTACGTCGGCCACATCCACTTCACCCGCCCGATCCCCTCGGGCCACATGGTCGAGGTCCGCTCGCGCATCGCGATGACGGGCCGTTCCTCGATGCACATCGTCAACGAGGTCCTCTCGGCCGACCCGCGCGACGGCCACTTCTCCCCGGCCTGCGACTGCCTGGTCATCTTCGTGGCCAAGGACACGGCGACGGGCCGCTCGCAGGCGGTGCCGAAGTTCCACCCGGCCAACAAGGAGGAGGAGCGCGTCTGGCAGGCCGCCGAGTCGCGTATCGACCTGCGCAAGGCGATCGAGGCGGAGATGGCCAAGCAGACCTACGAGGGTCCATCGGACGCGCCGCGTCTGATCACGCGTTTCCTGGCCAAGCCGACGGACATCAACTGGGGCGGCAAGGTGCACGGCGGCACGGCCATGGAGTGGATCGACGAGGCCGGCACCGCCTGCACGATGGAGTGGTCCGGCATCCGCACCGTCGCGGTCTACGCGGGCGGCATCCGCTTCTACCAGCCGATCTCGATCGGCGACCTCATCGAGGTCGACGCCCGCATGATGCGCACCGACGCCCGTTCGATGCAGATGTCGATCCACGTGCGCGCCGGTGACGCCCACCGCGGCCGCGACGAGCTCGAGACCGCCATCCACGCCACCGTGACCTACATCGGCCTCGGCGTCGACGGCGAGCCGCAGCTGGCGCGCACCTTCGTCCCGGAGACCGAGGAGGACAAGCGCCTCGCCGAGCACGCCAACACCCTGCGCGAGCTGCGCGGTCACTATTCGCCGCTCTCGCTGACCCCGCAGGTCACCCACCAGCGCATCGACTGATTCAATTGCCGACGCCCGCGGTTCTCACCGCGGGCGTTTTTCCTTGCGCTTGAGTGGGTTGCGCCGCGCTGGCGCGCGGCGTGACGCCTGCCCGGCGCGTGCATCCCGGTGACGCGGGCCCGCCCGCGTCACCCGCCCTGGACGACGACCATCCAGACGGCCACCAGGTGCACGACCGCGGCGATGATCGTCGCGGTGTGGAAGTGCTCGTGGTAGCCGTACCAGCGGGCGCTGCGCCCGGGCCAACGCGCGCCGTACACCACGGCGCCCAGGCTGTAGATGACGCCGCCGGCGAAGAGCAGCCAGACCACGGCGGGCCCGGCCGAGTGCCACAGCTGCGGGATGAGCGGGACGATCAGCCAGCCGAGCGCGAGGTAGACCACGACGTCGAGCCAGCGGGGGTGGCCGATCCACACGAGGTTGAGCACCACCCCGCCGATCGCGCCGAGCCACGCGGTGCCGAGCATCCAGGCCGCCTGGGCGGGCTCGAGGACGATGAGGCACAGCGGGGTGTAGGTGGCGGCGATGAATACGGCGATGGTCGCGTGGTCGGCGCGCCGCCACCACCGCACGGCTGCCTCGCTGCGCCAGGGCCCGCGGTGGTAGGCCGCGGAGACGCCGAAGAGGGTGAGCAGGCCGACGGCGTAGACGGTCACCCCGAGGGCCTGCCACCAGGGCAGGGTCATCCAGGCGAAGGTGGTCAGCACCGTGCCGGAGACCACCGAGAGGCAGGCGGCCACCAGGTGGAACCAGCCGCGGATCAGGGGGCGCGGGCCCCGGTCGACCAGGGGACGCCGACGGCGGCGCGGGTGCGAGGAGCGCGAGATGCGCGACGAGGGGTCGCCGGCGTCCGGGACGCCGGCACCGAGCGCGGCGCCCCGCTCCCCCGGGCGCGCCGGATCCGTGCCGCCTGCCGGACCGGCGTCCGGGCCGGTCTCGGCGGGGCGGCGGGCGCCGGTCTGGTGGAGTCCCGGAGTCACGGTGGTCCCCCTCGCATAGTCTTCCTACGATCGCGTAGGTACGCTACCGCGCCCGGGCGGGCCGCGCCAGCACAACGCCCGGAGCCACCCCCGCGGTATGCCACCACACGGCCCGACCGCAACCCTTCACGCCGACCCCGGTCGCCTCTGAAGAGCCCCTCGGAAGCTCCCTGGACACCCCCCGGGACCGACAATCATTCAATTGTTCTAAGAAGTGTTTGAATGTAGGCTGGGCGCCATGACCGACACCCTGGGCCTGGCCGCCGCCCGCCGCCGCACCGTGCTGTGGACGCTGGCCCTGACCGTCGCCCTGGCGGCCACCTTCATCGTCGGCGTCGGCGCCGGGCCGGTGCCCATCCGCCCCGCCGAGACCCTCCAGGTCGTCTCGCACCACCTCTTCGGCACGGCCCTCGAGGGCGCCGCCGTCCACGACGCGATCATCTGGGAGATCCGCGTGCCGCGGGTCATCCTCGGCGGGCTCGTCGGCGCGGGGCTCGCGCTCTCCGGCGCGATCCTGCAGACCCTCGTGCGCAACATGCTGGCCGACCCCTTCGTCCTCGGCGTGAACTCCGGCGCCTCCACGGGCGCGGCGCTGGCCATCCTCTTCGGCCTCGGCGCGGGCCTCGGCGACTACGCCCTGCAGGGCAGCGCCTTCATCGGGGCACTGGCCGCCTCCCTGCTGCTGTGGGCCGTCGCCCGCTCGCAGGGCCGGCTGACCTCGATCCGCCTGCTCATGGCCGGTGTGGCCATCGGCTACGCGCTCTCGGCGGTGACCAGCTTCCTCATCTTCGCCTCCGACTCCGCGGAGTCCTCGCGTTCGGTGATGTTCTGGCTGCTCGGCTCCCTGGGCCTGGCCGGCTGGGACGGCCCGCTGGTCGTCATCGCCGTCATCGTCGCCGCCTCCGTGGCGCTGCTGATGCTGCTGGCCCGCAACCTCGACGCGTTGGCCGTCGGCGACGAGACCGCGCTGACCGCCGGCGTCGACCCGGAGAAGTTGCGCGCGGGACTGCTGGTGATCACCTGTCTGCTCGTCGGCGGCATCGTCGCGATGGCCGGCTCCATCAGCTTCGTCGGTCTGGTCGTGCCTCACCTGGCGCGTCGCTTCGTCGGCGGCGCCCACCGCGCGGTCATCCCGGTCAGCGCGCTGGCGGGCGCGATCCTGCTGATCTGGGCGGACATCGGGGCGCGCACGCTGCTCGCCCCGCGCGAGCTGTCCATCGGCATCATCACCGCCCTGGTCGGCGCGCCCTTCCTGCTGATCCTGGTGCGCCGCATGTACGCCCCGGCCAACTGATTCCGGCGAACCGGGATCACCCCGCCCGGCCCCGCCGAACCAACTGAACCACCCGACAGAGACCAACCAACTGAATCGACCACTCACCCGCTGACACTCCCGGAAGGACCCGAGATGAACACCTTCACCCGCACCCGCCGCATCCACGGCCCGCGCCGCCCCCACGGCACCCGCCGCACCCTCGCCGCCCTGGCCTGCTGCACCCTCGTGCTGCCGCTGGCCGCCTGCGGCGCAAACGGCGGGGGAACCGCCGACGGCGAGGGGGACGACGTCGGCAATCAAGCAGCCGTCAGCGTCGAGAACTGCGGCGAGACCGTCAACTTCGACGCCGCGCCCGAGCGCGTGACCACGCTCAAGCCGGCCTCGATCCCGACGCTCAACGCGCTCGACGTGCTCGACCGCGTCACCGCGCGCGCCGGCCAGTACCCCACCGAGTACTACGACGACGCCACCAACGCGAAGATCGCCGAGATCCCGAGCATCACCGACAAGCTCGACGCCTCCGGTCACCTGCAGATCTCCAGGGAGGAGGTCGTGGCCACCTCCCCGGACCTCGTGCTCGGCTTCACCGACACCGTCAACCGCGAGACCGTGGGCTACACCGGCGGGGTGCGCATGCTCGAGGAGCCCGGCTTCTGCGACGCGTTGGAGTCCCCAGTGACCTGGGACGACGTTTACGACGAGGTGCGCCTCTACGGCACCGTCTTCGACCGCGGGAACAAGGCCGAGCAGGTCGTGGCGGACCTCGAGAAGCGCGTCGCCGAGCTCGCGGACAAGGCCAGCGGCGAGGGCCGCTCGGTCGCCGTGCTCTACCCCACCGTCGGCGGCGGCGTGACCTACGCCTACGGCACCGGCTCGATGTCGCACCCGATCGTCGAGTCCGCCGGGCTGGAGAACGTCTACGGCGACTCCACTGAGCGTGTCTTCGAGGTCACCGCCGAGGACCTCGTCGCGCGCGACCCCGACGTGATCATCGCGCTCTACTCCGAGGGCGAGGCCGGGCCGGTGGTCGACGCGGTCAAGCAGATCAAGGGCATGGAGAACGCGAAGGCCGTGCGCGAGAACCGCATCATGCCGCTGCTGCTCAACTTCGCCGAGCCGCCGACGCCGCTGGCCGTAGACGGCCTGGAGAAGGTCGACGAGTTCCTGGAGAGCAATCAGTGAGTGATGCCGCCGGTATCCGCGCGCGCGGGCTGACGCTGGACCGCGGGCGCAAGCGCGTGCTCGACGGCGTCGACCTCGACGTGCCGCCGTCCGGGGTGCTCGGTCTCGTCGGACCGAACGGATCGGGCAAGACGACGCTGCTGCGCTGCCTCTACGGTTCGCTCGACCCGGACGAGGGTTCGGTGACCGTGGCCGGCCGCGCGCTCGGCGAGATCCCGCGCAAGCAGTTGGCTCGCGAGATAGCGGTGGTCACCCAGGAACAGGAGTCGGACATCCCGATCCGCGTGGCCGACCTGGTCATGCTGGGCCGGCTGCCCTACCTGGGCGCGACGGCCCGCCCGCGCGCCGAGGACGAGCGCATCGTCGAGGCGGCCCTGGATTCGTTGGGCGCGTTGGACCTCGCCCCGCGCGACGTCCAGTCGCTCTCCGGCGGCGAGCGCCAGCGCGCGCTCATCGCCCGCGCGCTGGCCCAGGAGACCCCGTACCTCTTCCTCGACGAGCCGACCAACCACCTCGACGTGCGCTACCAGTACGAGCTGTTGGACCTGGTCGCGAACCGGGAGGGTTCAACGGTGGTGGTGCTCCACGACCTCAACCTGGCCGCGCGCTACTGCGACCGGCTCGTGCTCCTCGACCGGGGCGGCGTCATCGCCGCGGGCACCCCCGACGAGATCCTGCTCCCCGAGGTCCTCGAGACCGTCTACCGCACCCGCGTCGACCGCGTCGACGTCCACGGGCGCATCGTGCTGCTCTTCGACACCTTCGGCAAGGAGGCGAGATGACCACTTCCCTGCGCACTGACCTGACGGCCGCGGGCACGGCTCAGCTGCAGGCGCGACTCGACCGCTACTGGTCCGACCGCGCCGCGGCCTACCACGGCAACCAGATGCACGGCCGCCGCGCCCGAGTCGACCGCGAGCTGTGGTCCGGCGTCTTCGCCGCGCACCTGCCCGCGGCCCCGGCCCGCATCCTCGACTGCGGCACCGGCTCCGGCTACCTCGCCTTCCTGCTCGCCGACCTGGGCCACGACGTCGTCGGGGTGGACACCGCCGAGGGCATGCTCGCCGCCGCCCGCACCGAGCTCGATTGCCGACGTCGCGCCGGCGCACCCGAGGCGCGTTTCGTCCGCGCGGACGCCGTCTCACCCGCCCCCGGCCTGGCCGCGGCCGGCTTCGGGGTGGGCGTGGGCTTCGACGCGGTGGGGTCCGCGGATGCAAACTCCAGGGATACCGCTTCCGCGGGCACTCGTTCCGCGGGTGCCGGTTCCGCGGCTCTGGACTCCCCGACTCCGGGTCCCGCGACTCCCGGTTCCGCCGCCGGCTTCGACGCGGTGGTCTCCCGGTTCCTGCTGTGGACCCTGCGCGACCCGGTCGCCGCCGTCCGCTCCTGGGCCGAGCTGCTCGCCCCGGGCGGCCGGGTGGTCTGCGTGGACGCGAACTGGTTCCCTGAGGGCACCGTGGGTGACCTCGAGGTCGAGTCGGCCGGCGGACCGGACGAGTTCGCCCGGACCTACACGGACGAGACGGTACGGTCGCTGCCGTTGGCCGGAGCCCGCGGGCCGGAGGCCTTCGCCCGGGTCTTCCACGCGGCGGGGTTAGCGGACGTGGCCGTCGAAGAGGTAGCGCGGGTCCAGGAACTGGACGCGGAGCTCGGGACCGCCCCGGGCCACGAGTCCCGCCCCCACTACGTCGTCAGCGGACGGGTCTAAGCGGCCAGTCCAGAATCAGCAACCCCATTCCCCGAGCCAGAAGCCCCATGCCCCCGGGGCGGCCCGAGCCCCCGCGGCTGGCCCCATATCCCCGGATCGGCCCCATACCCACGCGGACTGGCTCCATTTCCCCGGGGCGGCCCCATACCCACGCGGACTGGCCCCATTTCACCCGGAGCGACTGGCTCCATATCCCCCGGAGGGACTGGCCCGGACCGACTTTTTGTGTCTTCCCAGCCCGGCCCGTTCACCGCAACCTGGGAAAACATCGGTCGTTGAATTCCCCCACGACACATTTTCTCGGTGCCCGGAGCCACCGCACCACCCCGACTGCCCGCGACACAGCCGCACCGCCCGCCAGACACCGGGCCGCCGCACCACCAACACGCGAAAACCGCCGCACCGGTCTCCGGCACGGCGGCTCGCCTTCGGGAACGGCGCCCCATGGACTACCCCGGCAGCATCTCTCCGGAGCGCCCCGGGGCCGCTGCCCGGAAGCGCCCCGGGGGCACCACTTCGGAACCATCCCGGACCACGAACCCCCGGGACCGCCCCGCTTCCCTACAGCTCCTCGAGCTCCTCGAGCTCCTCGGGGTTCGAGTTCGCGCCCACGGCGTGGTCGAACAGGTCGGGCAGGGTCGCGGCCCACGCCTCGGTCAGCTCGTCCAGGTCGGCGGTGAACGCGTCGTCCTCGCCGGTGACCTTCAGCTCACGGGAGTCGGCGACGGTCTTGCCCACCGGGATGAACGGCACGCCGGCCTCGCCGAGCAGGCTCTCGACGGCGTCGGCACGGTCGGCGGTGGTCGCGATGACCGCGCGCGAGGCGGACTCGGAGAACAGCGCGGTGAACAGCTCCTCGTGCACCGCGGTCAGGTCCAGGTCCACACCCAGGCCGGAGCGCATCGCCATCTCGACGACGGCCTGGGCGATGCCGCCCTCGGAGCAGTCGTGCGCGGCGGTGAGCAGGCCGTGGGCGGCGGCCGGCACGAAGAAGTCGGCCAGGCGCTCCTCGTCGGCGAGGTCGACCTGCGGGGGCAGGCCGTTGAGCCCGCCGCCGGAGACCTCCTGCCAGACGGAGCCGCCGAATTCCTCGTGGGTCTTTCCCAGCACGTAGATGTACTCGGGCTCGGGCACGCTGCCCAGGTCGTGGCCGGTGGCGTCCGCGACGTCGTCGATCACGCCGAGCACGCCGACGAGCGGGGTCGGCAGAATGGGCTCGTCACCGGTCTGGTTGTAGAAGGAGACGTTGCCGCCGGAGACCGGGATGCCCAGCTCCTGGGCACCGTCGGCCAGGCCGTGGACGGCCTCGCGGAACTGCCACATCACGTCGGGGTTCTCGGGGGAACCGAAGTTCAGGCAGTTGGTCACGGCGACCGGGCGGGCGCCGGTGACGGCGACGTTGCGGTAGGCCTCGGCCAGCGCCAGGCGCGCGCCGGTGTTCGGGTCGAGCTTGGTGTAGCGGCCGGAGGCGTCGGAGGCGACGGCCACGCCGCGGCCGGTCTCCTCGTCGATGCGCAGCACACCGGCGTCGGAGTTGAGTGCCTTGACGGTGTTGCCGCGCACGTAGCGGTCGTACTGCTCGGTGATGTGCGCACGCGAGCACAGCGCCGGGGAGGCGACCATCTTCTTGAGCGCCTCGGCCAGGTCGGCCGGCCGCTCGACCGGCTGATGGGCCTGCAGCTCGTCCTGCCAGGCCGGGCGGGCCCAGGGGCGGTTGTACTGCGGGGCGTCGTCGGCGATGGTGTGGGCCGGGGCGTCGAAGACGACCTCGCCCTGGTGGGTCATGACCAGGCGTTCGCCGGGGGCGACCTCGCCGATCTCGGCGCAGGTGACGTCCCAGTGGGCGCAGATCTCGCGGAAGCGCTCGACGTTCTCCGGGGTGACCACGGCGCACATGCGCTCCTGGGACTCGGAGGCCAGGATCTCGGCGGCGGTCATGTCCTTGGCGCGCAGCGGGACGTTGTCCAGGTTGATGCGCATGCCGCCGTCGCCGTTGGCGGCCAGCTCACTGGTCGCGCAGGCCAGGCCGGCGCCACCGAGGTCCTGGATGCCGACGACCACGCCGGCGGAGTAGAGGTCGAGGCAGCACTCGATGAGCACCTTCTCGGCGAAGGGGTCACCGACCTGGACGGCCGGGAGCTTGCGCTCGGCGCCCTCGGTGAAGGTGTCGGAGGCCAGCACGGACACGCCGCCGATGCCGTCGAGGCCGGTGCGCGAGCCGAAGAGCATGACCTTGTTGCCGGTGCCGGAGGCGAAGGCCAGCTTCAGGTCGTCGGAGCGCAGGGTACCCACGCACAGGGCGTTGACCAGCGGGTTGCCGGCGTAGGTGGCGTCGAAGGAGGTCTCGCCGCCGATGTTGGGCAGGCCCAGGCAGTTGCCGTAGCGCGAGATGCCGTCGACCACACCGGGCAGCACGCGCTGGGTGTCGGCGGCGTCGGCCGGGCCGAAGCGCAGCTGGTCCATCACGGCGATCGGGCGGGCGCCCATGGCCATGATGTCGCGGACGATGCCGCCCACGCCGGTGGCTGCGCCCTGGTGCGGCTCGACGTAGGAGGGGTGGTTGTGCGACTCGACGCGGAAGGTCACCGCGTTGCCGTCGCCGATGTCGACCACGCCGGCGTTCTCGCCGATGCCGGCGAGGATCTTCTCGGCCATCTCGTCGGTGGTGGTCTCACCGAAGTAGCGCAGGTGGACCTTGGAGGACTTGTAGGAGCAGTGCTCGGACCACATCACGGAGTAGACGGAGAGCTCGGCGTCGGTGGGGCGCCGGCCCAGGATCTCCTTGATGCGGTGGTACTCGTCGTCTTTGAGGCCGAGCTCGCGGTAGGGCTGCTCGGCGTGCGGGTCGGCCTGCGCCGCGGCGACGGTGTCGTTGTTGACGGTCATGGTGTGGGGAACTCCCTTCGGGCTTCGGGCGCGACGGTCAGGCGGCGATGGTGCCGACCGCGGAGACGAACAGCTTGAGGCCGTCCGTGGACGGGCCGGTCAGCGGGTCGATGGCGTGCTCGGGGTGCGGCATGAGGCCGACGACGCGGCCGTTGGCGCTGCAGATCCCGGCGATCGAGTTCATCGAGCCGTTGAAGTTGTCGGTGTAGCGGAACACCACGCGCCCCTCGCCCTCGAGCTCGGCGAGCGTCTCGGCGGAGGCCTGGAAGCGGCCCTCGCCGTGCTTGGCCGGGATGAGGATGCCGGCGCCGTCGCCGGAGACCGAGCCGGAGCCGGAGACCGAGTCGGCGTCGACGCCGTGGGTCCAGGCGGTGTCGGTGTTCTCGACGCGGAGCACGGTGTCCACGCAGTGGAAGCTCAGGTTCTGGTTGCGGGTGAGCGCCCCGGGCAGCAGGTGCGCCTCGGTGAGGATCTGGAAGCCGTTGCAGATGCCCAGCACCGGCATGCCCTTGCCCGCGGCCTCGACGACGGCGCCCATCACCGGCGCGATCGCGGAGATCGCGCCGCTGCGCAGGTAGTCGCCGTAGGAGAAGCCGCCGGGCACCACCACGGCGTCGACGCCCTTGAGGTCGGCGTCGGCGTGCCAGAGCGCCACGGCCTCGGCACCGGCGTAGCGCACGGCGCGCGCGGCGTCGACGTCGTCGAGGGTGCCGGGGAAGGTGATGACTCCGATGCGCGCGGTCACTGCGCCTCCCCCGCGGCCTCGACGACGACCTCGAAGTCCTCGATGACGGTGTTGGCCAGCAGGGTCTCGGCGACCTTCTCCAGCTCGGCGCGGTCGACGGAGTCGTCGACCTCGAGCTCGAAGCGCTTGCCCTGGCGCACGTCGGCGACGCCTTCGACGCCGGTGCGGTGCAGGGCGCGGACGACGGCCTGGCCCTGGGGGTCCAGGATCTCCGCCTTGGGCATGACATTGACTACTACACGGGCCACAGGTCTCCCCTTTTTTGGGCTTCGCAGGTATCGGTACGTCACAGAGCCTACCGCCCCGGTGCTGCGGAAACTAAGCCCCGTCCGCCTCGCGCACCCCGCGCCGGACCACCCGTGCGGGCCGGGGTGGGCCGCGCGGGGGTGAACCTGCGGTGGCTCCCGGCTGGCCCGCGGCGGAATTCTTCCCGCCCCGGGGGTGAACGCGCTGGCGGCGTGCGCTCATGCTCTCCGTACACGCTGCCGTCAGCCGCCTGAAGGCTGACAATGAGCTGGTCCCACGACAGCTCACAGGAAGCGTGAATACATGACGCCCCCGCGCCCCTCCCCCTCCTCCGATTTCCGACGTCCCGTCTCCCCCACCGTGCGCCGTCCCCTGCGCCGCCCGGTGCGCCGTACCGTCACCGCCGCCCTGACGGCGGCGGTGACGGCGGCCGCCGGCTCGATCGTCGTCCCGCAGGCCGTGGCCGCGCCGGACGGCTCCAACGTGGTCATCAACGAGGTCTACAGCGGCGGGGGCAACTCCGGCGCCGAGTTCAACCGAGACTTCGTCGAGCTCTTCAACCCGACCGACGAGCCGATCAGCGTCGAGGGCTGGACCCTCGACCAGCAGTCCACCAAGGGCAACTCGGGCACCGCGACGACGCTGACCGGCGAGGTACCGGCCGGCGGCCACCTGCTGATCGCCGGTGACGGCGGCGACAACGGTGAGCAGCTGCCCGGCGTCGACCTCGAGGCGGGCTTCAACTTCGCCGCCAAACAGGCCATCGCCGAGCTGACCGACGCCTCCGGCGAGGTCGTCGACCTGGTCGGCTGGGGTTCCGCCCAGAACTTCGAGGGCGCGCCGGCCGGCGCCACCTCGAACAGCACCTCGGTGCAGCGCACCGAGGAGGGCGTGGACACCGACGACAACTCCGCCGACTTCACCGTGGGCACCCCGACCCCGCAGGCCTCGGACGACGCCACGGAGCCGGGCGACGACGGTAACGATGGTGACGACGGCTCCACCCCGGTCGAGCCGGGCGAGCGCGTCACCGCCGCCGACGTCCAGGGCACCGGGGAGACCACCCCGCTGGACGGCGAGACCGTCACCGTCGAGGGCGTGGTCACCGCGGCCTACCCCGAGGGCGGCTTCGACGGCTTCTACCTGCAGGACCCGGGCACCGGCTCCGAGGCCCCGAAGTCCGGCGACGCCTCCCACGGCCTGTTCGTCTACACCGGCTCCGGCAAGGAGCTGCCCGAGGTCGGCGCCTCCGTGGCCGTGACCGGCACCGCCGGTGAGCACTACGGGCTGACCCAGATCAAGGCCACCGACGTCGAGCCGGTCGAGGACCTCGAGCCCGTCGTCGCCCTGGAGATCGACGCCGTGCCCGCCGGCGACGAGGCCCGCGAGGCCTTCGAGGGCATGCTGGTCAAGCCGACCGGCGACATGACGGTGACCGGCAACTACAACCTCAACCAGTTCGGCACCGTGCAGCTGGCCACCGGCGACGAGCCGTACCTGCAGGCCACCGAGGTCCACGAGCCGGACACGGACGCGGACTCGCCGGTCCAGCAGCTGACCGAGGAGCAGGCCGAGGAGGTGCTGGTGCTCGACGACGGCCGCTCGCGCAACTACCTGCGCGGCGACCAGGCGACCCCGCTGCCCTGGATCGCGCAGGACGACGCGCAGACGATCAAGTCGCTGCGCACCGGCGACGCGGTGGACTTCGCCCACCCGGTGGTCCTCGACTACCGCTTCGACGCGTGGTCGCTGCAGCCGACCGCACCGGTGACCGGCAACACCGCCGGCGCCGACCTGCCGATCACGTGGGAGGACTCGCGTCCGGCCGCGCTCGAGGCGGTCGACTCCGTCGAGGGCGACTACTCGATCGCCAGCTTCAACGTGCTCAACTACTTCACCTCGCTGGGCGCCGATCACAACTGCCAGTCCTACGACGACCGGGAGGGCAACCCGGTCACCGCGCGCGGCTGCACCGTGCGCGGCGCCTACACCGCCGAGGCTTTCGGTGACCAGGAGCGCAAGATCGTCGCGGCGATCAACCGCCTCGACGTCGACGTGCTGGGCCTCGAGGAGATCGAGAACACCTACTCGGTCACCGGTTCGAAGGAGCGTCGCGACGAGGCACTGGCCCGCCTGGTCGACGCGCTGAACGCCGCCGGCGGCAACTGGGCCTACGTGCCCTCCCCGGAGAAGACCGGCACTGCCGAGGACGTCATCCGCACCGCCTTCATCTACAACCCGGACACCGTCGAGCCGGTCGGCGAGTCGCGCATCTTCGATGACGCGGCCTTCACCGGCCTGGCCCGCCAGCCGCTGGCCCAGGAGTTCCGCCCGGCCGGCGCCGGCGGTTCCGATGACGCCGCTGCCGACGACGGTGCTGAGGGCACCGAGTCCGAGGGCAACGACGAGACCGACAGCTTCGTCGCGGTGGTCAACCACTTCAAGTCCAAGGGCTCGGTGGCCAACAACGACGCCGACTCCGGCGACGGCCAGGGCAACAACCCGAACGTCCGCGCCCGCCAGGCCGAGGCCCTGCTGAAGCACCTCGAGGAGCAGGAGGACTGGGCGGACACCCCGACCTTCATCCTGGGCGACCTGAACTCCTACTCCAAGGAGCGCACCCTGGCCGTGCTCGAGCACGGCGGCTACACCAACATCGCCGAGAAGCACGACGCCGGCATCTCCTACCAGTTCTCCGCGCGACTCGGCTCGCTCGACCACGCGCTGGGCAACGCCGCGGCGATGGACCGCGTCGTCGACGCGGAGGTCTGGGACATCAACGCCGATGAGCCGCTGGCCTTCGAGTACTCGCGACGCAACTACAACGTCGTCGACTTCTACCAGGACGACCCGGAGAACATCGTCTTCCGCGCCTCCGATCACGACCCGGTCAAGGTCGGCTTCAACCTGAAGTCCTCCGGCTCCACGGACGACCCGGACAACGGCCAGGACCCCGGCGACGACGGCCAGGACCCCGGTGACGGCGGCAAGCCCGGTGACGACGAGCCGGGCGACGGCTCGAGCGGTTCCTCGGAGCTCTCGGTCGGCAGCTCCGCGACCCTGGGCGTCCTCGGCGCCCTGATCGCGGTCCTCGGCATCGGCGGCATCTTCGTCTGGGCGTTCCAGCAGTTCGCCCCGGCCGAGCTGCGCGACCAGATCGAGCGTCTGACCGGCTTCCGCCTCTGACGCACCGGTGAGTCGGCGGGCCCGCCGGCTCACCACACGCGTGAACCCGACTCACCGTCGGCCGGAGCCCGGCTCACCGCCAGCGTGAAACCCGGCGCGCCCGGCACGAGAAGTTTCTCGTACCGGGCGCGCCTCAGTTATCTGTCATTCATCCGGGCCACCACTTCCCCGGGATCAGTAATCCGGGCCGTCGCTTCCCCGGGATCATTCATCCGGGCCGCTGGTCCTCCAGGATCCACGGAACCCAGACGCGGCGGTGTGCAGCACCGCCACTGCGCACTACCCACGGCGCGGGGCACCGCCGCTGCGCACCGCCCACGGCGCGGGGCACGGCGACGGGGAGCAGCGGGACGTCGTCAATTGGAGGGGGCCTGCGCGGTGAGTTCCGCGTAGGAGGCCGGGCGGGCGCCACCCTCTGCGGCGGCGACGGCGGCGGCCACGAAGTCGCGGGCGACCTTCTGCTCGGAGAGGTTGCGCGCGGAGGCCGAGAGGCGGATCGTGTTGCCCTTCCGCGCACCGCGGCGCGCGGCCTTGATGATGTTACGGCGCCACCAGCCGGGCGAGCCGAAGCCCTCGCCGACTGAGAGGTTGCGCGAAGAGACCAGGCGCCACGGCCCGGCGTCGTTCTTGTCGTTCTCGTCCGGCTCGGCGGAGTTCCCGTCGTCCGGGCCGCCGGCACTCGCGTCGGGGTCGGCCGGGTCCGGTTCGCGCAGGTAGACGCCGCGGGTGGAGCCGATGAGGCGGAAGCCGAATTCGTCGGCGACCTCGAGGGTGCCGGGTGACAGCCGCCAGCGGGGCGGGGCGAACAGGTCCGTGACCACGCCGAGGCTCGCCATCTGCCGGGTCGCGCCCTTCAGCCGCAGGCGGGCCTCGTGGGCGGGCAGGTGGTCGAACTCCGCCCGGCGGCCCTGGACGGCCTGGTCGAAGCCGTTGAGCAGGATCGCCCGCCCGGCGTCGCGCTCCGCGCGCACCCAGTCGAGCGTCTCCGGGTCCTTGGCCAGGTGCCAGTCGCCGTCGATGTGCGGGGCGATCAAGAGGCTCGTGGTCAGTCCCTCGGCGTCGAGGTCAGCGAGCGTGCGGGCCGCAGCAGGCAGGGTGTCGCGGAAGATGGATGAGATGGACACCAACAGCCGACCGTTCATGGGACGCGATTATCCCACCCGCGGCCGCTCCTGTCGCGGCGAGGCGGGGAGGTCGTAGCTCGGGCGAGGCGCATCCCCCGCCCGCTGAGCGTCAGCCCCGGGGCGTCAGCAGCGCAGGCCGGTGGCGTCAGGCGCGCAGGCCGGTGGCCTCGTGCACGATCCAGGCGTACTCGAAGGCCGTCTGGTGCCAGCGGGCGTAGCGTCCCGAGACACCGCCGTGGCCGGCGGACATCTCCGTCTTGAGCAGGAAGTTGCCGCGGGCCGTCGCACGCAGGCGCGCGATCCACTTCGCCGGCTCGACGTAGAGCACGCGGGTGTCGTTGAGCGAGGTCACCGCCAGGATGTCCGGGTAGTCCTTCGGCTCGACGTTCTCGTAGGGCGCGTAGGAGGCCATGTAGCGGTAGACCTCCGGGTCGTGCAGCGGGTCGCCCCACTCGTCCCACTCAGTGACCGTCAGCGGCAGCTCCGGCATGAGCATCGAGGTCAGCGGGTCGACGAAGGGCACCACCGCGAGGATGCCGCGGAAGCGGTCGCCGGCCATGTTCGCCACCGCGCCGGCGAGCATGCCGCCGGCCGAGCCGCCCTCCATGACCAGGCGGTCCGGGGCGGTCATGCCGCGGTCGATGAGGTCGTCGGCGACCGCGATGAAGTCGGTGAAGGTGTTCTTCTTCTCCAGCTGCTTGCCGTGGTCGTACCAGGCACGCCCCATCTCGCCGCCGCCGCGCACGTGCGCGATGGCGAAGACCATCCCGCGGTCCAGCAGCGACAGCCGCGAGACCGAGAACGCCGGGTCCGTGGCCGACTCGTAGGAGCCGTAGCCGTAGAGCAGCGTCGGGCGCGGCTCGGCCAGCGGGTCGACGTCGGTGCGGTGCACCACCGAGACCGGGATCTCCGCGCCGTCCGAGGCCGTGGTCCACAGCCGGTAGGCGGTGTAGCGCGACGGGTCGTAGCCGCCGAGGACCTCCTGCTGCTTGAGCAGCGTCCGCTCGCCGTCGGCGACCCGGTACTGCAGCAGCTGCGCCGGGGTGGTGAACGAGCCGTAGGACAGGCGCACCACCGGCGCGTCCCACTCGGGGTTGCCCACCACGCCGACGGTGTAGAGCTCCTCGTCGAAGGTGATCTCCTCGAAGCTGCCGAAGCCGCGCTCGTCGACCTCACCGGTCAGCCGCATCACCGCCGCGCGTCCGATGCCCTCGGCGCGGTAGCCCAGGAAGATCTGGTCGCGGTAGCAGTCCACGCCCTCGACACGGGCGGACTCGCTGTGCGCAACCAGCTCGTGCATGTCCTCGAAGGCCGGCAGCTCGTCGCCGAGCGTGCCCACCGGGCACTCGGCCACCGCGGAGTTCGGGCCGGTGGCGTTGTGGGTGACCACCCAGCGGTCCACACCGCCGACGACGGCGTGGTCGACGTCGTACTCGACGCCGTCGCGGCGCGGCCAGAGCACCTTGAACTCGGACTCCGGCTCGTCGACCGGGGCGACCCACGCCTCGGTGGTCAGCTTCGAGCTGGTGACGATGAACATGTACTTGCGCGAACGCGTCGAGCCGACACCGACGTTGAACCGGGCGTTGTCCTCGCGGAAGACGCAGACGTCCTCGGACTGCGGGGTGCCCAGCCGGTGGCGCCACACGGCGTCGGGCCGCCAGGCGTCATCGACGGTGGTGTAGAAGAGGAAGTCCTCGCCGGCCCAGGCCGCGCCGTAGAAGATGTTCTCGAGGCGGTCCTCGAGAAGCTCACCGGTCTCCAGGTTCTTCACGCGCAGCTCGAAGCGCTCGTCGCCGGCGGTGTCCACGGAGTAGGCCAGCAGCCGCCCGGAGTCGGTGACCGAGGAGGCGCCGAGGGCGAAGAACTCGTGGCCCTCGGCCAGCTCGTTGAGGTCGAGGATGATCTGCTCGCCCTCGGGGCGGCCCTCCTCCGGGATGACCGGCGGGGTCCAGGGATCGGCCTCCTTGTCCACCGGGATGCGGCAGGAGAAGCCGTAGTCGCGGCCCTCCTCGGTGCGCCCGTAGTACCACCAGTCGCCGGAGCGCTGCGGCACGGACATGTCGGTCTGCTTGATGCGCGAGGAGATCTCGGCGTAGATGTTCCCGCGCAGCTTCTCCAGGCCGGCGGTGGCGGCCTCGGTGTGGGCGTTCTCCGCCTCGAGGTAGGCGATCGTCTCCGGGTCGCTCTTGTCACGCAGCCACTCGTAGTCGTCCATGAAGCTGATGCCGTGGTGCAGGCGCTCGACGGTGCGCACCGGAGCGGTCGGCGCGGCGGGCACCTCGGCACCACCGGCGGCGTCGCGCCCACCGGCGACGTCGGGGAGCTCGGGCAGCTCCTGGGTCGCGGGCACCGGTTCGGCGGGATGATCGGGTCGAGAGGAATTCATGGGACCCGATGCTAGTGATCACCGCGCCGGGTGCGACGTGGGGCGGGGCATGCCGGGGTACGGCACCCGCCCGCGGGTGCTAGACGGCACGCCGACGCCGGTCCAGCGCGCTGCGCGCCGCGGCGACCTCGTGGCGGGTCGGGCGGGGTTTGGCCGAGGCGCATCGAGCGGGGTCGACGGCACAGGCGGGCACGGATTTACCGACCCCCGGTCGGTAGCCGGAAAGTGCCCACTTTCTGACCTGCGGCGATGCAGGCCCCATTTCAGGATTACCGGCCCGCGGCCGGTAAAAGCAGCGGTGAGCGGGTGTGCGGCGGGGTGGTAACAGCCGCGTGGTGGGTCGGGTGGCACGCCGAGCCGGGTGGTGGGCCCCGCTCAGCCGCGGGAACCGCACTCAGCCCTGGCGCCCCGCTCAGCCGAGGGAGCCGCGCTCGACGACCTCGCCGTCGAGGCGCACCACCCCGCCGGACTCGCCGCGCATCAGGCCCAGCAGCATCTTGACCGCCGCCTTGCCCATCTCGCGGTGCGGCGGCACGAAGGCCGTGATGCCCGGGCCGAAGAAGCGGTACCACTCGGGGTCGTCGAACCCGGCCAGACGCATGTCCTCGGGGACCTGCAGGCCGCGGTCGCACAGGCAGCGCACCGCGCCGGCCATCAGACGCGGGGAGGCGGCGATCAGCGTGCCCGGCGCGCTCGCGGGGTCCTTGAGCACCTCGGCCGTCAGGTCGTAGCCGGAGGTCGCGGTGTAGACGCCGTGGCGGACCTCGAGCTCGGCCCCGACTTCCTCGGCCGCCCGCTCGAGGCCGGCCAGGCGCGCCCGCGTCGTGGACAGCCCCGCCTGGCCGAGCAGCACCACCGCCCGCTCGCCGGGACGCAGCGCGAGGCGACCCAGGCGGGCGAAGCCGTCGCGCTCGTCGCAGACCACGGCCGCGACGTCCGTGCCGAGGTCGGATCGGTTGAGCTGCACCAGGGGCGCCTCGTCGGTGGCGCGGGCGCCGGGGACCGGGACCTGGATGACGCCGGCGACGCGGTGCTGGATCATGGAGTCGACCACGGCGTCCTGCTCGGCGGCGTCGGCGGCCGCGGCGACGATCATCTGGTAGCCCGCGGCGGTCAGCTCCTCGTGGATGACCTGCGTGGCGTCCGAGTAGAACTCGTTGAGCAGGTCCGGCAGGATCACGCCGACGAGGTTGGTGCGGTCCTCGCGGAGCGCCTTGGCCAGGATGTTCGGCCGGTAGTCGAGCTCGTGGGCGGCGGCGAGCACCTTCTCGCGCGTCTGCGGCGAGACGTAGCCGTTGCCGGTCAGCGCGCGGGAGGCCGTGCCGTAACCGACACCGGCCAACTCCGCGACCGCCTTCAACGAGGGTTTCGAGCTCACCCGGGTGATTTTAGCGGGCCGCCCGGCGCGGCCCGGGCGGGTGTCGGCGCGCCCGGGGCGCTCGGACTCGCCCTTTCGGGCGCCCGCACCCGCGGGGACGGGCGCACCCGCCGCAGCGGAGCGCCGGGCCCCGGGAACCAACCCGGGGCCCGGCGCGGAACCGCCCGGCGCGTCAACGCGCGACGTCGTCAAGCGGGACCACTCACCAGAACCCGATGAGGTTCATCCACGCACCGCCGACCACGATCCAGATCGTCAGCGAGGCGACGCCGGCGATCGCGGCGGTGCGCCACCACTCGCCGACCTGGATGTAGTTCATGCCGAACAGGGTCGGCGAGGCGCCGCCGGCGTACTGCGTCAGCGAGGTGAACAGGTTCGACGTGTAGGCCAGCACCAGCGCGCTCATCAGCGGCGGGGCCCCCAGCGCGATGGCCGCGCCGAGGAAGGCGATGTACATCGCGGAGATGTGCGCCGTCGCCGAGGCGAACAGGTAGTGGCTGAAGAAGTAGATCACCACGAGCAGCACCAGCGCCAGGCCCCAGTGCATGCCGCCCAGGCCGGAGGCGATCAGCTCGGAGATCCAGTCGATGAAGCCGAACTTCGACAGCGCCGTGGCCATCATGTACAGCACCGCGAACCAGACCATGGTGTCCCAGGCCGCCTTCTCGCGGATGACGTCCTCCCAGGTCAGCACGGAGGTGATCAGCAGGATGATCACGCCGACGAAGGCCGTCGTGGTCGCGGAGATGCCCAGCACCAGGTCACCGAGGGTCCACAGGAGCAGCAGCACCACGAAGGTCCCGGCGAGCACCTTCTCGCCGTAGGTGAGCGGGCCGAGGTTGCGCAGCTCGCCCTGGGCCATGGTCTTGACCTTCGGGGTCTCCTTCAGCTCCGGCGGGTAGACCAGGTAGACCACGTAGGGCACCACGATCAGCGCGACGATGCCGGGCACGATCGCGCCGAGCGCCCAGTTGGTCCAGGTGATCTCGACGCCCAGCTGGCCGGCGAGCGAGGCGATCAGCGGGTTGCCCGCCATGGCGGTCAGGAAGATCGCGCAGGTGATGGCGTTGACCTGGCCGACGTTCATCGCCAGGAAGGCGCCGGCGCGCCGCCGGGTCGGGCCGGGCTCGGACTCGTAGGTCAGTGCCACGGACTTCATGATCGGCGCCATGATGCCGCCACCGCGCGCCGTGGCCGAGGGGATCGCCGGGGAGAGCACGAAGTCCGCCATCGCCAGCCCGTAGGAGACGCCCATCATCTTGCCGCCCACCTTCGAGACGAAGAAGAGCGCGATGCGCCGGCCTAGGCCCGTCTTGACGAAGCCGCGCGAGATCAGGAACGCCATGACGATCAGCCAGATCGTCGAGTTGCCGAAGCCCATCAGCGCGTACGCCGCGCCCGGGTCGTCCTTCGGCGCCGTCAGCGGGATCAGCCCGGTGAGCACGCCGATGACCATGCCGATGATCGTCACCGCGCCCATCGGCATCGGCTTGAGGATGATCGCCACGATCGTCGCGACGAACAGCCCGAACATCCGCCAGGCCTGGTCGCTCAGCGCCTCCGGGTGGGGGCAGAACCACAGGCCGGCGAAGATGGCCAGCGGGACGCCGAAGCGCCAGGCCAGGTCGACCCAGTGGGCGCGCCCGGGCGCGTCGACCTTGCCCTCCGGCGCCTTCGTCGCCGTCTGCTTGCCGACGCCCGCGTGCCCCGCCGTGGGCGGTTGCGTCGCGGTCGGCGCGTCACCGGTGGCGGCGGTGCCGGCGGTGCCGGCGGCCGGGTCGGCGCCGGTGGCGCCGGTGGTGGCGGCCGGGTCGGCGCCGGGCTCCCCGTTTTTCATGGTGCTACTCCTCTGGCCTGGTGGTTCTGGGTGGGTGTTTCCTCAGGGCGGGGTCAGGCGTCCATGCCGCGCCAGCGGGCGACGGCCTCCTCGACCATCTGCGCGGCCTCGCCGACGTAGTGCTCCGGCTTGACGAACTCGTCCGGCAGGAGATCCTCCTTGCCGTGCTCGCGTGCGATGACCGGCAGCTCCTCCTGGAAGTGGGTGTGGGTCTCGCGGGCCTTGGTGCAGGCCTCGTAGACGAGGTCGTGCGCCTTCTCGCGGCCCAGCGCCGGGGCGAGCTGGATCATCTGGGCCTCGGCCATGATCAGACCGCCGTCCAGGTCCAGGTTGGCGCGCATGCGCTCGGTGTCGACGCGCATGCCCTCGGCGACGACGACGGCCTCGTCGACGGCGGCGCCGGCCAGGTTGCCCAGCGTCGGGATGAGGAACCACTCGCCCTGCCACTCGCCGGCGGCACGCTCGTGGCCGGACTCCTGGATGCGCGGCAGCGCGGAGGCCAGCGCGCCGGCGACGGTCGAGATGCCGATCATCAGCTCCGAGGAGATCGGGTTGACCTTCTGCGGCATCGTCGAGGAGGCGCCGCGGTGGGAGTTGTAGGGCTCGAAGACCTCGGCGACCTCGGTGCGCGAGAGATCGACGATGTTGCGGCCGAACTTGGCGACGGTGCCGCAGACGGTCGCGCAGATCCAGCCGAAGTCGGCCAGCACGTCGCGCTCGACGTGCCAGGAGATCTGCGGGTCGCGCAGGCCGAGGATCTCGGCCATGTCGTGGCGCACGGCCGGGGCGGTCTCGCCCTGGGCGGCGTTGTTGCCGCCGGCGCCGTAGAGGGAGATCACGGCGACGCGCTCGCGGGCCTGGGCGAGGCGCTCGCGCTGGCGGCGGACCTGCTCGAGCAGCGTGGCCAGGGTGGCGCCGAAGGTGGTCGGGATGGCCTGCTGGGCGTGGGTGCGGCCCGGCATCACGGAGTCCTTGTGCTCTTCGGCGCGCTCGGCGAGCGCGTCGCCGAGGCGGCGCAGCTGGGCGTCGATCTTGTCCAGCGAGCGGGTCATCTGCAGGGCCAGGGCGGTGTCCATGATGTCCTGGGTGGTCGCGCCGTAGTGGACGCGGCCGTTGGGCCCCTCGGGCAGGTGCTCGGAGATCTGGCGGACCAGGCCGAGGATCGGGTAGCCGACATTCTTGGCGTCGGCCCACAGGCGCTCGCGGTCCATGTTCTCCAGGACGGCGGCCTCGGTGATGGCCTTCGCGTCCTCGTCGGTGATCACGCCGTGCTTGGCCTGGGCCTGCGCGAGGGCGGCCTCGGTGTCGAGCCAGGCGGTGATGGTCGAGTCGGAGGAGAAGATGTCGAGCTGGTCGTCGTTGGCGGCGAACTGCCAGAGCATCGAGAACGGGGCCTTGTCGGTGGGGAACATTGCGTTTCTCCTTCGTGTGGAACGTCGGTGTGAACTTCGGCGGGATGGAACGTCGGGCGTCTGGATCGCCCGTGTGGAATCGTTTCCATCTGACATATGGAATCGTATCCATGTCGTCCGTGCAGAGTCAACAGTATGCCGTCTAATGTGCGTGGGAACACACAATCAGCCCCCGAAGAGCTCCCTATCGATTGGGGTGGCTGAGGTGGTTCAGGTGGCCGACGCCGGCTCGTCGACCGGCCGGGACCGCTCCCGAGCCCCGCCTCTGCACGGATTTACCGACCCCCGGTCGGTAACCGAAAAGCGCCCGCCTACTGACCTGCGGCGATGCAGGCCCCATTTCAGGATTACCGGCCCGCGGCCGGTAAAACCGACGGCGGGCGGTGGAGCGGGCTGGGCCAAACCGGGGCCCAGCCCGACGGAAGCCCAACCAGGTCCCCCACCCGGGCCAGACCTCAGCCCAACCCGAGCCCAACCCAGGTCCCCCACCCGGGCCAGAGCTCAGCCCGACCCCAGCCCGCCTGCCCCGGGCCAGATCTCAGCCCAACCCGGGTTCTACCAAGGCCAGATCTCAGCTCAACCCAGGTCCCCCGACCCGGGCTGCGCCGGAGAGCCCCCGACCCCGACCTGAAACGAACCCCTACTCGGAGTCCGTGCCGAACCAGCTGGTGAAGGACTTGCCGGAGACCAGCTCGTAGGCCTCGACGTAGCGGTCGCGCGTGGCCTCGACGACGGAGCCCGGCAGTGCCGGCGGCTTCTCGTCGGAGTCGCGGTTCCAGCCCGACTCCGGGCCGGTCAGCCAGTCGCGCACGAACTGCTTGTCGAAGCTCGGCTGCACCTTGCCCGGCTGGTAGCCCTCGGCGGGCCAGTAGCGCGAGGAGTCCGGGGTGAGCACCTCGTCGGCGAGCACCAGGTTGCCCTCGGCGTCCAGGCCGAACTCGAACTTGGTGTCGGCCAGGATCACGCCGCGCTCCTCGGCGAGCGCCGCGGCCTGCCGGTAGACCTTCAGCGTGGTGTCGCGGACCTCCTCGGCGCGCTCGCGGCCCAGCTTGTCCACCATCACGTCGAAGGAGACGTTCTCGTCGTGGTCGCCCAGCTCGGCCTTGGTGGCCGGGGTGAAGATCGGCTCGGGCAGCTTGTCCGCCTCGCCCAGCCCCTCGGGCAGCTCGACACCGCACACGCTGCCGGTCGCCTTGTACTCGCGCAGGCCGGAACCGGTCAGGTAGCCGCGCGCGACGCACTCGAAGGGCAGCATCTCCAGCTTGCGGCAGACCATCGCCCGGCCCAGCGCGGACTCGGGGATGCGCTCGTCGTCGGCCGGGCCCGCCAGGTGGTTCGGGAAGTCGATCTGGTCGAAGAAGAAGAAGCTCATGGCCGTCAGGATCCGACCCTTGTCCGGGATCTCGGTGTCCAGGATGTGGTCGTAGGCGGAGATCCGGTCGGTGGCGAGCATCAGCAGGTGATCCTCGTCCACCTCGTAGATCTCGCGGACCTTGCCGGCGGTCAGGTGCGTGTACTCGGAGAGGTCAGGACGCATGGACCGAAGTGTATTACCCGCTCCGGGCGCGCGGTAATCGGGAGCGGCCCCCGCCACCACCCACTCCCCCGCTTTCCGACGTCCCGCCCCACGCCGCACCGCGCCCACAGTGCCGTGGGCGCGGCGTCGGCAAGCGTCGTTTTACAGGATCTCCTGGCCCCGGTAGGCGGCGGCCTCCGGGTGGGCCTGGGCCAGCTCGTCGACACGCGCGATCACGCGGTCGACCTGCGACTGGGCGGCGCCGATGAAGGCGTGGCGATCGGCCAGGGCGGCGTCGAGCTGCGCCTTGTCCAGCGGCAGGCGGTCGTCGGCGGCCAGCCGCTCGACGAGGTCCTGGCCGGCGCCCTTCTCGCGCATGTCCAGCGCGACGGCGACGGCGTTCTCCTTGATGACCTCGTGGGCGGTCTCCCGGCCGACCCCGG
The DNA here is from genome assembly GCF_001941485.1 of Corynebacterium frankenforstense DSM 45800. Classification (NCBI taxonomy): domain Bacteria; kingdom Bacillati; phylum Actinomycetota; class Actinomycetes; order Mycobacteriales; family Corynebacteriaceae; genus Corynebacterium; species Corynebacterium frankenforstense. The sequence continues at coordinate 2,262,334 of NZ_CP009247.1, forward strand.
CGCGCACGGCGGCCATCAGGATGCGGGTGGTGGCCAGGAACGGCAGGTAGCGCTCGAGCTCGCGGTCGATCATCGCGGGGAAGGCGCCGAACTCGCCGAGCACGGTCAGGAAGGTCTCGAGCATGCCGTCGGCGGCGAAGAAGGCGTCCGGCAGCGCGACGCGGCGCACCACGGAGCAGAAGACGTCGCCCTCGTTCCACTGCTGGCCGGCCAGGTCGGCGGCCATCGACTGGTAGCCGCGCAGGATGACCTGGAAGCCGCAGACGCGCTCGCAGGACCGCGCGTTCATCTTGTGCGGCATCGCCGAGGAGCCGACCTGGCCCTCCTTGAAGCCCTCGGTGACCGTCTCGTTGCCGGCCATCAGGCGGATGGTGGTGGCCAGGGAGCTGGGACCGGCGCCGAGCTGGGTCAGCGCGGACAGGGCGTCGTAGTCCAGGGAGCGGGGGTAGACCTGGCCGACGGAGTCGAAGGTGCGGTCCAGGCCGAGGTGGCCGGCGATGCGGTGCTCGAGCTCGGCGAGCTTGGTCTCGTCGCCGTCGAGCAGGTCGAGCATGTCCTGGGCGGTGCCCATGGGGCCCTTGATGCCGCGCAGGGGGTAGCGGCCGATCAGGTCGTCGAGGCGGGCGACGGCGACGAGCATCTCGTCGGCCGCGGAGGCGAAGCGCTTGCCCAGCGTGGTGGCCTGGGCGGCGACGTTGTGGGAGCGGCCGGCCATGACCAGGTCGCGGTAGGAGGCGGCGCGCTCGGCGATGCGCGCGAGCACGGAGACGGCCTTGTCGCGCACCAGGGTCAGGGAGCGGTGGATCTGCAGCTGCTCGACGTTCTCGGTCAGGTCGCGGCTGGTCATGCCCTTGTGGATGTGCTCGTAGCCGGCGAGCGCGTTGAACTCCTCGATGCGGGCCTTCACGTCGTGGCGGGTGACCCGCTCGCGCGCGGCGATGGACTCGAGGTCGACGTTGCCGACCTGCGCCTCGTAGGCGGCGATGGCCTCCTCGGGCACCTCGACGCCGAGGTCGCGCTGCGCGCGCAGCACCGCGATCCACAGGCGCCGCTCCAGGACGATCTTGTGCTCCGGGCTCCACAGCTCCGTCAGCTCGGGGGAGGCGTAGCGGGACGCCAGGACATTCGCGATCTGCTTCTTCTCAGCCATGTCCCCCATTATTGCCGACGCCCGCTCCCCACCCCCCGTGGTGCACCCCGTGCGGTGGGCGGTGGGGGCGGGCGTCCCGTGTGCCCGGGCCGGCGAGAGCAGGACCGGTCCCGCGGGCTCCCCTTTGGGCTCCCCTTTGGGGCCCGTCTGGGCATTTTGTTGCTGTTTGTCCGAGGCCCTTGGGTCCCCTCTGGGCATTTTGTTGCTGTTTGTCCGAGGCCCCGAAAACTGACCTGGGCAAACGCCGAAGCAGCCCGACAAACCTACACAAAATGCCCACGGGCCCCAGGCCAGAACCCCACAGCCACCTACCCAAGGCCCCATGACCACCGCCCCACCCCAGAAACCCACCCAACCCCATCCCCGCCCCGCCTCTCCGGTTGCGTCACCCCACCCGGAGTGATTCAGTGCACTTGTGGATCTCGGGGGAGAACTTCTTGTCATGCGCGCCCTAGGGAAGCGCGCCCGCAACCGCATCTACGCCGACCACCGCGCGGGCCGCATGATCCGCCTCGCACCCGGGGTCTTCGTGGCGAAGAGCGAGTGGCACGAGCTCAAACGGCCCGCACGCGCGATGTTCCAGGCCGCCGCGGCGCAGGTCTCACTTCCCGGCAGCGTGATCACGGGACAGACGGGCGCACTGATCAACGGCCTCCACCTGCACGTTTCCGACCGCGAGATCACCGTCGACATCCTCCTCCCCCAAAACATCCGCGCCCGCGACCGCCCCGACGTGCGCATCTTCACCGCACCCGCTTCCGCCGGCGACATCGGCGGACAGGCCGGGTACCTCGAGATCGGCGGGCACCGGGTCGCGGTCCTCGACCCGACGCAGTGCGCACTCGACGCCGCGCGCCTCGACGGGTTCCTGCACAGCCTCGTCCCGCTGGAACACGCACTGCACCTCGGACTCGCGAACCCGGAGTCCATCAGCACGGCCCTCGGCCGGCGCCTCCTGACGCGCGGCATCGCACGCGCGCGCCGCGTGGCCTCCCTCGCGGGCCCGTGGAGCGAGTCCCCGCAGGAGACGAGGTTGCGTGTCCGGCTTCGTGAGCTGGGGCTTCACCCTGTGCAGCAGGCTGAGATTTACGACGAATGCGGGGTGTTGCTCGGGCGCGCCGACTTCCTGTTTCCGGACTCCGGGTTGGTCGTCGAGTACGAGGGCGCGGCGAAGACCGCGGGGCCGGCCGGCGCGCAGCGGGCCTCCCATGAGCTGGAGCGCGCCCGACTCCTGACGAATGCGGGGCTGACGCTGCGTCACGTGGATGCCTCGGCCTTCCGGCGGGGACAGATCTTCACCGAGATCGTGGATCTGCACCGGCGGTTGGCCGGGCGCGGGCTCGCGCTGGACCCGTCCCGGTGGTCGCTGCCGCCCAGCATGGAGGAGTGGGCGGCGGGGCTGCGGTACCGCTACGGGCGGGACCGCCACTTCACGCGGGTGCGCCCGGGTGAGGGCGGCCGCTTCTACGCGGACGTGCCGAAGCTCCCCTACGACCGCAGGCGGGACTACATGGATTCCTTCCCCGAGGAGTTCCCGGGTTATCAGCCGACGGTCGACGGGTTCGTGCCGGACCTCGGTCGTGGCCGACGCCACGGCCAGCGGGACCCCTGGTTCCCCGGGTGAAATCCCGGTGCCGGCCCACCCGGATCCGGTGCCGGCCCCGACCTGATCCGGTGCCAGCCCCGACCTGATCCGGCGATCGTGTCACACGCGCACCACCAGCACCAGCGTCGGTGTTCGACGGCCTCCCCGTGGGCATTTTGTTGCGGTTTGCCCGAGGCCCCGAAATCTGACCTGCGGAAACGCAGAGACAGCCCGACAAACCTACACAAAATGCCCACGGACCCGTCCCGCAGGTGCAGAACAGGACCCGTGGGCCAGATCGGGAGGGCAGAACAGGACCCGTGGACCAGGTCGGTCAAGCAGAACAGGACCCGTGGGCCAGGTCGGAAGGCAGGACAGGACCCGTGGACCAGGTCGGGAGGGCAGGACAGGAACCGTCGACCAGATCGGGAGGCCGGGAAGGCCCGGACCAGAGGAAACTGGCCCGGGCCCACCGGACAGGGAGCGCAGGAACCGGCCGCCCGGGCCCTGCCCCCTCCCCGTCAGACCGGGATCAGAGCGAGATGCGCCCCTCCAGGGCGGCTGCGCCGATGTCGTGGCGGTAGAACGAGCCGTTCAGCTCGATGCCCTCGAGCAGGGAGTAGGCGCGCTCGCGGGCCTCGGCGAGGTCCGCGCCCTTGCCCACCACCGACAGCACCCGGCCGCCGGCGGAGACGAACTCGGGCGCGGCAGAACCGGCACCGGCCTCGGCCCCCGCCGCAGAACCGGCACCGGCCTCGGCCCCGGAACCAGCGTCTGCAGAACCGGCCGCCGTCCCCGCGTGCAGCACGTAAGCGTCCGCGGTGTCCTCGGGAAGCCCGCTGATCGCGTCGCCCTTGCGCGGGCCGGCCGGGTAGTCCTCGGCCGCGAGCACGACCGTGACCGCCGCGCCGTCCTCCCACTCCAGGGCCGGGTGCTCGGCGAGCTTCCCGCGCGCCACGGCGTCCAGCAGCCCGGCCAGCGGGGTCTTGAGCAGCGAGAGCACCGCCTGGGTCTCGGGATCGCCGAAGCGGGCGTTGAACTCCACCACGGCCGGGCCCTCCGGACCCCACGCCAGACCCGCGTAGAGCAGGCCGGAGTACGGCTCGCCGCGGCGCACCATCTCGGCGGCGACGGGTCGGCAGACCTCGTCGACGATGCGCTGCACGCCGTCCTCCGGCAGCCACGGCAGCGGGCAGTAGGCGCCCATGCCGCCGGTGTTGGGGCCCTTGTCGTGGTCGTAGGCGCGCTTGTGGTCCTGCGCGGGCAGCAGCGGCACCACGGTCTCGCCGTCGACCAGGCAGAACAGGGAGACCTCGGGGCCGGCCAGGAAGGACTCGAAGAGCACGGGGTTGCCGGCGGCGAGCACCTCCTCGGCGTGTGCGCGGGCGACCGCACGATCGGGGGTGACCACGACACCCTTGCCGCCGGCGAGCCCGTCGTCCTTGACCACCCAGGTCGGGCCGAACTCGTCGAGGGCGGACTCGATCTCCGCCTCCGCGCCCGGGGCCAGCTGCCGGGCCCGCGCCGTGCGCACGCCCGCGGCCGCCATGACGTCCTTGGCGAAGGCCTTCGAGCCCTCGAGCCGGGCCGCCTTCGCCGAGGGCCCGAAGACCGCGAAGCCCTCGGCGCGCAGCTCATCGGCCACGCCCGCCACGAGCGGCGCCTCCGGGCCGATGACCACCAGGTCTGCGGCGACCTCACGGGCCAGGGTGACGAGACCGCCTGCGTCGGTCACCGGGACGTCGTGAATCGTGGCGGTCCCGGCCATGCCGGCGTTGCCGGGGGCGACGTGGAGTTCGGGGCGGACGGGGTCCGCAGAAAGGCCCTTGAGCAGTGCGTGTTCGCGCGCGCCGGCGCCGATGACGAGGATTTTCATGACACTGAGTGTACGGCCCCGTAGGCTGAGGGCCATGAGTAGCGTGTTCACGAAGATCATCGAGGGCGACCTGCCGGGCCGCTTCGTCTACCGGGACGACCGCGCGGTCGCGTTCCTGAGCATTGAGCCGGTCGCCTACGGGCACGTGCTGGTGGTGCCGGTCGAGCAGGTCGACAAATGGACGGACATCGCCCCGGAGCTGTGGGCCCACCTCAACGACGTCGCCCAGACCGTCGGCCGCGCCGTCATCGAGGCGTTCGGCTCGGCGCGCGCGGGCTACCTGATCGCCGGGTTCGAGGTACCCCACGCCCACATCCACGTCTTCCCGGCCGACGACATGTCCGGCTACGACCTCTCGGCAGCCATCCCCGCCGATAAGACGGACCCGGCCAAGATGGACGAGGCCGCCGAGAAGCTGCGCGCCGCCCTAGACACCGACTCCGAGGGTCGCCCGCGCTGAATCCCCTGCTGAGGCTGGTCCCCACCCGCGGGCGCGTGCCCGAACTGCCCGGGCCCGCCGTCTCGCGGGCCACCGGCGTGCGCCCGCTGCTGGTTCTGCACGGGTCGGTCGGCTCGCCGGGGAACTTCGGCCCGCTCCTCTCTTCGCTTGCCGACGTCGCGCAGCGCACCGTCTGCGCGCCCGCGTACGGCGGGCGCGGCACGGCGCCGCTGGCCGCGGCGCAGGCCGAACTGCTGCCGGTGGCGCGCAGGTTGGTCGCTGAATCGCCCGACGGGTCCATCGACGTGGTGGGTCATTCGCTGGGCGGGCTGCACGGACTGCTGCTGGCCGGCGCCGGGGTGCCGGTGCGCCGCCTGGTGGGGCTGGGCGCCTGCTTCCGGGGGCTGCCGGCGCGTCTCGCGGATCCGCGGCTGCGCCGGGTGCCGGCGCGGGGCATCGTGCGGTTCTTCTCGGCGGGTGCGGCCGAGGTCATGACGGACCGGCCGGGCGAGGTGCCCGGGCTCCCGGTACCGCTGGGTTCGCTCTTCGACGCGGGCCTGAGCGTCGTCTCGGTCGTCTCCGACGCCGATCACGTCGTTCCCGAGGCGTCCTCGGATCTTCGGGGGTTGGCCGGGGCGCCTGAGGGGCCGGGCGGGGCTGCGGCGGACGCAGCCGGTGCGGACGCGGCCGGTGCGGACGCGGCCGCCCCGGATCCGGCACCAGCCTTCCACCTCGTGCGCGTGCACGGGGTGCGCCACGAGAACCTCCCTCAACTGGTCGACGAGGTCCTCGCCGCGCTCGACTGACGCGCCGCGCCGCCCGGGCGGTTCCCCGGCGGCTCCCCTCCTCCGCGAGCCCGCGGGATCCCCGAAAGGCGCTGACCGCCCGACCGCAGCCCGCAGGCCCGCGGCGCTACTCCGGCAGCCGCGCCAGCCGGATCGTGAACACGGAGCCCACGCCCTCCTTGGACTCCACCGAGATCGCGCCGCCGTGCTTCTCCACCAGCGACTTGGTGATCGCCAGGCCGAGCCCCGAGCCGCCCGAGGCCCGCGAGCGCGAGGTGTCGGCCCGGTAGAAGCGCTCGAAGATGTGCGCGGCGTCCTCGGCGGACATGCCGCGGCCGTCGTCGGCGACCTGCACCAGCAGGTGTCCCGGCCCGTCCTCGCGCAGCCGCAGGGTGACCTCGGCGTCGTCGCCGCCGTGGCGCAGACCGTTGGTGACCAGGTTGAGCAGGCACTGGTGCAGCCGGTCCTTGTCGCCCTCGACCATGGGCACCTCGTCGATGCGGTTGTCCACGTCGATGTGTCGCTCGGGGAACGCCGCCCGCGCGGAGCTGGCCACCGACAGGCACAGCTCGAGCATGCCGACGGGCTTCATCTCGAGCTTCTGGCCCTCGGCGCGTGTGAGCGCCAGCAGGTCCTCGACGAGCACGCTCATGCGCTTGGACTCCGCGTCGATCTTGCCCAGCACCATGTCGACGTCGCTGACCGCGCCGCTGCGGTAGAGCTCGGCGTAGCCGCGCACGCTGGTCAGCGGGGTGCGCAGTTCGTGGGAGGCGTCGCCGACGAAGCGGCGCATCTGCTCCTCCTTGGCCTGCGACTCACGGATGGAGGCCTGCAGGCGCTCGAGCATCGTGTTCAGCGAGCGGGCCAGCTGGCCGACCTCGGTGTCGGTGTTCCACTTCGGCAGGCGGCGGCCGTGGTCGCCGGCGGCGATCGCGTTGGCCGTCTCCTTGACCTCACTGAGCGGGCGCAGCGCGCGCGTGGTCATCACGTAGCCCAGCCCGCCCATCATGGCGAGCGCGACGAGGCTGATCAGGCCCTGGATGTTGTTCAGGTTCGCCATGATCGCGTCCTCGGAGGCGAGCGACTTCGCCACGACCGTCGTCACGCCCTGCTGACTGTCGGTGATGGTGCGCCAACGCACCTGGTCGCCGGTGCCGGGGTCGCTGCCGACGGTCTGGATGCCCACGCCGAGGCGCACCTGCCCCAGGTCCGGCCCGCCGCCGGCCTCGTTGTAGGTGACCATCGAGCCGTCCTGGAAGATCTTGATCACCACGTACTCGCTGGGCGGGCGCGCCCCGGCGCCGCCGGCGTGGAAGATCTCGGCGTTGTTGGCCCAGCCGCCGAGCGAGTCGTGCAGCTCCTCGTCGACGCGCCCGTAGACGGCGTCGCGCATGATCTGCGAGACCGCGATCGACGAGCCGAACAGGCCCGCCCCCGAGATCAGGATGATCAGCGTCAGGATCAGGAAGCGCAGCGAGACGCTCGTGCTCAGCGCAGCGATGGGGCCACGCCATGCGCGCCGCCGCCCGTACCGGGCCCGTTTCCGTTGCTTGCCGACGCCCCGTCCCTTTCGCCGGGTGCCCTTCCTTACGGTCTCCGCGCCCTCGGCGCCTGCGGCGCCTGCGGATGCGGTGCCGGTCGCGCCGCTGGTCCCGGTGCCGCCGGTGGCGCCCACCACGCCGTCAAAGCCGGCGGTGCCGGCTGTCCCGGTGGCGCCGGTGGTATCAGCCATGCCGTCGACGCCGGTGGTATCAGCGGTGCCGGTGGCGCCGTCGACGCGGGTGGGCGCAGTGGCCCAGGCGTCGTCGGTGTCAGCCATGGCCGACGCCGCGGTCGCGTCCCCGGAGCCCCGGACACCGGCCTGCCGGTCGTCGGCGGCAGCCGGGGCGCCGGTCTGCGGGTCATTCGCGGAGCTGGGGCCCGCCGCCGGGGTGATCCGGGTTCCCCAGGTGTCGGCTGTGCCGGCACTTTCGGGTACGCCGGACCCCGCGTCGGCGCCGGGCGCCGCAGATGCGGCGCTCGGGGCGTCGGCGCGGGCGTCGGAAATCTGACGCTTGGCGCGGTCGTCACCGTGCATACGTGGACACGCTCCGTCCCTGCTCTCGACTCACCCGCGTGGTGCGCGGGTGCTGGGTGCCCCGGTCCGGCGGCGCCGGGCGCGGGGTGTGGGTCAGGAGCGCGGGCGGCGCAGCACGTAGCCCACGCCGCGCACGGTGTGGATCAGCGGCTGATCGCCCGTGTCGACCTTGCGGCGCAGGTAGGAGATGTAGGACTCGACGACGTTGCCGTCGCCGCCGAAGTCGTAGTGCCAGACGTTGTCGAGGATCTTCGACTTGCTGAGCACCACCTCCGCGTTGAGCATCAGGTAGCGCAGCAGGTTGAACTCGGTCGGCGAGAGCTCGACGATCTCGCCGGCCTTGGTGACCTCGTGGGTGTCGTCGTTCAGGGTGAGGTCCGCGTAGGTGACGGTCGCGTCGTCGCGGCCGCCGTCCTGGGCGGCGCCCCGGCGGAGGATCACGCGCAGGCGGGTGATGACCTCCTCCAGGGAGAACGGCTTGGTCACGTAGTCGTCGGCGCCGATGGTCAGGCCGTGGATGCGGCTCTCGACGGCGTCCTTGGCGGTCAGGAAGAGCACCGGGCCCTCCATGCCGGCCTCGCGCAGCTTCGGCAGGAGCTCGAAGCCGTCCATGTCCGGCATCATCACGTCGAGGATGAAGGCGTCCGGGTGGAAGTCGCGGGCGACCTCGAGGGCCTCGTTGCCGTTGCCGGCGGAGCGGACGTCGAAGCCCTGGAACTTCAGGCCGACGGTCAGCAGCTCGACGATGTTGGGCTCGTCGTCGACGACGAGGACCTTGATCTGGTTGGTGTCATTGATGTTGTCCATGGATCCTGCTCAATCTCTCTGCTCGGTCCGGTGGGGCTAATGGCCAGCGCCGGGGTCCGGTTGCCGGTGTTGGGTGGTCGACCCGGTGCCTGGTGGCCGGCCGACCGATCCGTTTGCCCGGTGGGCCCCGTGCCGGCGGCGCGATATCTTCCGCCGGTTCACTGACCTCCATTAGACACGTGTGTCATCGGCCGTGCCTGAATGGTTGCTGAATGTTTTCTGTACGTAGTGAACCGTGTTCATGCAGGTCATGAACTTTTAGGCGGTGCGACAGGGGCGTGCGCAAAAGAGCAAATTAGGGCGAAGCTCATAGTCTCCGAGTTGCGTTACCGGGGACACAGACAAGTCTGACCCGGAGAGTCCGGGTCGCAGGACAGGGCCCGGGAGCTGCGCGGGTGTCTGCACGGCCTGGCAGCCGGAGTGCGGGCCCCTCCGCACGGCGGGCAGGCCGGGGTCCTGGAGTGTCGACCAGGTTTTCGGCGGGCAGGCCGGGGTTCTGGCCTGGCGGCCGGGTTTTCAGCGTGCCGGCCGCGGTTCTGGAGTGCCGACCGGCTTTTTGTGTCATCCCAGACCCGACCTTTCTGTGCGACCTGCGAAAACGTCGGTCGTTGAATTCCCCCACGACACATTTTCTCGGGCCCCGCCCTCCGACCCCCGCCTCTCCCTATCCCCGCCCCACCGTTCGGGTGCTCACACCGAGCAGCTCGGCGGCCTCACCGATGGTCCGATCTCCGCCGTCGCGCGGGGTCACGTCCGTTTCGCTCATGCCGATCAGTCTGCCGCTTCACGCCGCGTCAAGGTCAACCCCCGCACGCGAAAACCCCGGTCAGGGACCCTCTCGGGAACCTGACCGGGGCAGAGCAGCTGGGGTCGGAGCCCTCTACGGAGGCGCCGACAGAACCCCAGCGACTAGAACTGCGCGGTCGACTTCGGGATGTTGCGCAGGTTGGAACGCGCCATGTTGATCATGGAGCCGACGCCGCCGCCCATGACGGTGCGGGTCGCGGCCTTGGAGAAGCCCATCAGCATCTCCCAGGTGATGTTCGGCGGGATGGACAGCGCGTTCGGGTCGGTGACGATGTCCACCAGCACCGGGCCGCGGTAGTCGAGCGCCGCCTGGATGCCCTCGCGCAGCTTCTTCGGGTCCTCGATGCGGATGGCCTTAATGCCGGCGGCCTCCGCGATCTGCGCGTAGTTGACGTGGTCGTGGTCGGTCTCGTACTCCGGCATGCCCTGGACGAGCATCTCCAGCTTGACCATGCCCAGCGAGGAGTTGTTGAAGGTGAAGATCTTCACCGGCAGGTCGTGCAGCTTGACGGTGAGCAGCTCACCCATGAGCATGCCCAGGCCGCCGTCGCCGGACATGCTGATGACCTGGCGGTTGCGGTCCTGAGCCTGGGCGCCGATGGCCTGCGGCAGGGCGTTGGCCATCGTGCCGTGGCGGTAGGAGCCCATGTCGATGCGCTTGCCGTTCGGGGTCAGGTAGCGCGCGGCCCAGACGTTGCACATGCCGGTGTCGACGGTGAAGATCGCGTCGTCGGCGGCGAGCTCGTCGAGGATGTCGGCGGCGTACTCCGGGTGGATCGGCACGTGCTTGTCCACGTTCTTGGAGTAGGCGTCGACGACGCTCTCGAGCAGCTTGGCGTGCTTCTTGAGCTGGCGGTCGAGGAAGGATCGGTCCTTCTTCTCCTCGATCGAGGGCAGGATGTTGTCGATCACGGCGCCGGCGTCACCGACGACGGGGTGGCGCACGGTGGTGCGGTGGCCGATCTTGGCGCCGTCGACGTCGATCTGCGCGACGTTCTTCGACGGCAGGAAGTCGTTGTACGGGAAGTCGGTGCCGATGAGGATCAGCAGGTCGGCCTCCTGGCAGGCGTCGTAGCAGGCGCCGTAGCCGAGCAGGCCGGACATGCCGACGTCGAAGGGGTTGTCGTACTGGATGAAGTGCTTGCCGCCGAAGGCGTGGCCGATCGGGGCCTTGATCTTCTCGGCGAGCTCGAGGACCTGCTTGCGGGCGCCCGCGATGCCGGCGCCGACGAAGAGGGTGACCGACTTGGCCTTGTTGATCGCGGCGACCAGGTCCGCGGCCTCGGCCGGGTCCGGGTAGGCGATCGGGCGCGCGTTGGAGAACTTGGAGTCCAGGAAGCGGGTCTCCTCGACCTCCTGGGTGGCCACGTCACCGGGCACGACCAGGACGGACACACCCTTGCCGGAGAGGGTGGACTGGATGGCGTGGTGGGTGATCACGGCACCCTGCTCGCCGGAGTTGACCATCTCGCAGTAGCCGGAGCACTCCTGGAAGATCTGCTCGGGGTGGGTCTCCTGGAAGAACTGCGAGCCGATCTGGCGCGACGGGATGTGGCTGGCGATGGCCAGGACCTTGGCGCCGTTGCGGTTGGCGTCGTAGAGGCCCTGGATGAGGTGGGTATTGCCGGGGCCGCAGGAGGCGGCGCACACGGCGAGCTCACCGGTGACGACGGACTCGGCGCCGGCGGCGAAGGCGCCGGCCTCCTCGTTGCGCACGTGGATCCACTCGATCTTGGAGTCGCGCACGGCGTCCACGATCGGGTTCAGGGAGTCGCCGACGACGCCGTAGATGCGGCGCACGCCCAGCTTCTCCAGGGTCTTGACCAGTGCTTCAGCGTACGTGAGTGCCACTGTGGTGAATGCTCCTCTTGACTATCGCTGTCTTCTTTTTAAGTTGCACAGGCTATCGCCTATGGAGACAGCCTACGTCCAAGGGACAACAAAGAGCACACCAATGATGTGTGAGATCTCACGTTCCGCGGGGTGAACGTGTGCTCCGGCTCAACCGGGCCAGGTTTCGCTTGCCGACGCCGCGCCCCACCGCCGCTTGCCGACGTCGCGCCCCACCGCCGCTTGCCGACGTCCCGCGGTGTGCCCGGGTGCGACCGGGCGCGGGCGCGCGCAGGCGCGCCCGGCGCGCGAAAGCCCGCGGACCGGTGAGGTTCCGCGGGCTGGGCCGGCGGGTGCGCCGGCCGGAGGGTGCGGCCATTGAGGTAGGCGGCCGGCAGGTGCACCGGCCAGAGGGGTGCGCCAGCCCCGGTTCCACGGGACGGGCCGGACCGGCTTACTTCGCCAGGGCACCCATCGGGTCCCAGGCGGGCAGCACCGTCGGCTCCTCGTCCCGGGCGGCGAGCAGCTCCTCGGGCAGGTAGCGCGGCGGCACGGCGATCTCGAAGACGTAGGGGGCGAACCAGTTGTCGGCCATGGTCCAGAAGCCCTTGTCGGCCTTCTCGTCACCCCAGGAGTTCTCGACGCGCCAGCGACGCGGCGCGATCTCCTCGGCGGTGGCCGGCAGGTCGGCCGAGCTCGAGACGTTCTCGTCGGGCAGGTCGACGCCGGTGAAGACCATCGCGTGCTCCATCAGCGACTCACCGGTGCGCAGGCGGTCGGCCTTGTCCATCTCCATCTGCTCGGCGTCCAGGCCGTAGAAGCCGGCGCGGTCGTAGAGGTCGCTGGCCCAGTAGCCCTTCTCGCGGTCGGTGAAGGCGGTGGTCTGGCAGCCGAACCACACCGGGTGGCCGTCGACCACGGAGGCGATCGCCGCGCGCTTGAGCACGTCGATCTCCGCGTTCAGGTAGGTCACCTTCGGCGCGCCGACGACGTTGCCCAGCCGGTCGACGGTGTAGGCGTGGTTGTACCCGTTGCGCGGGTCGTTGACCACGCAGACGTAGTCGCCCAGGTCCTCCGGCAGGTAGGCCTCACCGAACTCCTGCGGGGTGAACTCGCCGTCGCGGTGGAAGCCGCCGTCCTTGTCGCGGTACTGCCACACGAAGGACTCCGGCGGCACGCCCAGGTGCACGGTCAGCACGCGGTGCACGGCGCGCAACGTCTCCTCGCGCGCGGCGACCACCGCGGCGTCGTCACGCGAGGAGCCGGACTCCGGCGCACCGGCGGCGGCACGCACGCGCAGCGCACCGCGGCGCAGCACGGTGTGCAGGTCGCGGTTGAGGCTGGCGGTGTGCTCGGAGGACCAGGTCTCCGGCATGGCGTACTTCGGCACGACGCCGTACTTCTCGATGACCGCGACGAACATGTTCCACTGGCCGCCGTCCTCGACCGGCTGGGAGAGCAGGCGCTGGACGGTGCGGTCGTCGAGCTCGCGGTCGGCGAGCTGGTCCATGGCGACCAGGAAGTGGTTGGCCTTCTCGAGCTTGTCGTAGAAGTGCACGAAGCCCTGGGAGAACTGGAAGTCCTTGATGTTCTCCTTGCTCATCACGGCCGCACGCAGGGAGTTCAGGCCGGCGAAGATCCAGCAGCGCCCGGAACGCTTCTGGTCGGCGACGGCCCAGTCGTCGACCTTGTGCGAGACCGAGGTGTCCAGCGCGGTGACGGCGCCGCGGTTGAGGGTGAGCTTGTCGACGTCCGTGACTGTCGCCGCGTTGGTGGCCACGCGCACCGCCGGCTCCGAGCCGACGGACTCGTTCCAGTCGCGGACCTGGTCGACGGCGACGGCGCCGTCCGCGGGGGTGTTCTGGCCGGTGGTGCTCACTTTTCTGGGTCCTTTCGGGGGTTTCGGGAGCGTTCCTGGACATTTCAGTGTCTCCCTCCCGTTGTACACCGGGCCGGTGGTGGTCTGGCCCGGGTGCGGCAGGTCCGGGGCCGGTCGGGCGGGTTTTCCGGGGCCGGTCGGGGGCAGGCCTGGCTGATCGGAGCGGACCCGAGCTGATCGGAGCGGACCCGGGCTGATCGGGGCCTGGCCAGCCCCGGTGGGTCATTACAGCCGGATCCCGGCCCCGTTCGACCCCACCGCGGCCCGGCGGGTCACGGTTTTACCGACCCGGGGTCGGTAAGCGATTTCGGCCGATTCCGTGACCTGCGGCGATGCGGGACCGATTTCGGGATTACCGGACCGGGGTCGGTAGACGCGGACACCGTGGGGCACATGCGGCCACGGTGGGGCCGCGCGGGCCGCATAGACTGGCGCGCCGGACCCGCGGACGGGCGGAAAGCCGGGAACCGACGGCTCCGAAGACCGACAAACCGATGGGCGGCAGACCGGGAGACCGGAAGAATAGGAGCACCTCGTGGACCAGGACCCGCAGGTAGGCCAGGCCGGCCAGGCAGACCAAGCCCGACAGGCAGGCCAGGCAGACCACGCCCAACAGTCAGGCCAGGCCGGGCGCACCGACGCCGAGCCGCTGACCCTCGTCTGGCTCCACGACGACCTCCGCCTCGCCGACAACCCCGCCCTGACCTGGGCCGCCGCCCGCGGCGCGGTCATCGTCGTCCACGTCGACGAACCCGAGTCCGCGACCGGCGTGCGCGAGCCCGGCGAGGCCGCCGCGTGGTGGCTGGACCAGAGCCTCGGCAAGCTGGAGCAGCGCCTCAGCGCCCACCGCGTCCCGCTCATCCGGGCCCGCGGCGACGCCGCCACGCTCCTCCCCCGGCTGGCCCGGGTCACCGGTGCGGGCGCCGCGACCTGGCAGCACCGCCACCACGTCCCGCTCGCAAAACACGACGCCGCTGTCGCCGCCGCCCTGCGCGCCGCGGGCCTCACGGTCACCGAGCACCCCGGCCACCTGCTGACCGAGCCGGCCGACGTGACCACGAAGCAGGGCGGCGCCTACCGCGTCTTCACCCCGTTCTCCCGGCGCGCCGGAGAACTCATCGACACCCCCGGCGCGCTCGGCGCGCCGCTGCCGGAGCCCGCACTGCACGGACCCGGAACGGACATTGCCGACGCCGCGCGGCGCGACGTCGGCAATCGAGGGGACGTGGCGCGGCGACGCGACGTCTCCCTGGAACGCCACAACACCCCCGGTGAGGAAGCCGCGCGGGCGCGGCTGGCGGAGTTCCTGCGCAAGCTCGTCGAGGGGCCCGGCTACGAGAAGGGCCACGACTTCCCGGCCGTGGACGCGACGAGCGGGCTCTCGGCGCACCTGCGGTTCGGGGAGGTCAGCCCCCGCGAGGTGTGGGTGACCGTGGCGGAGCTCGCCGACAGGGAGCCCAAGGCCGCCGGCGACGCGCATGCGTTTCTGCGGCAGCTGCTGTGGCGCGACTTCGCGTGGCACCGGCTGCACCACCACCCGGACATGGCGTGGGTGAACATGCGCTCCCGCTTCGACGACTTCGGCTGGGAGTACTTCCCCGCCGACGGCCCCGCCGAGCACCGTGAGGACCTCGAGCGCTGGCAGACCGGGCGCACCGGGATCCCGCTGGTGGACGCCGGGATGCGCGAGCTGGCCGAGACGGGGCGGATGCACAACCGGGTGCGGATGGTCGTCGGCAGTCTGCTGACCAAGAACCTGGGCATCCACTGGCGCCACGGCGAGGAGTGGTTCTGGCAGCGGCTCGTCGACGCAGACCACGCGGCCAACCCGTTCAACTGGCAGTGGGTCGCCGGCTGCGGGGACGACGCCGCGCCGTACTTCCGGATCTTCAACCCCGTCACGCAGGCCGAACGCTTCGACCCGGACGGCGAATACGTGGCGCGGTGGGTGCCTGAGCTGGGCACCGACGCCTATCCGGAGCCGATGCTGGACCTGAAGGCCTCGCGACGCCGCGCGCTGGCGGCCTACGAGCGCATCAAAGACCGCTGAGGCGCGGAATAAACTGACACTTTTCTGACACTCCGGCCGGCCTCATCGAGTGCGCAGCCAGGACAACCACCGCTGACCGGCGGAAACAGAGCTGGAGACGGGACTTGAACCCGCAACCTACGGTTTACAAGACCGTTGCGCTACCAATTGCGCCACTCCAGCGGACCACCCGCCGCCATGAGGCGTACGGGCGACGCAGAAAGCCTACCTTGTGGACTTCTTCGCGCACCACGTCCCCCGGCGCTAGAGTACGGGGCGTCGCCCGCGGGCGGCACGTCGCCGCCGTGCCTGAACGCGCGGCACGCCCCGTTGGTAGACGTTGGTAGAAAGGCCCCGCTCACCGCCGTGTCCAGTCTCTTCGCGCGCCTGCGCAGCTGGAGCAAGCGGCCCGTGTCCCTCGCGACCGTCGACGTCGCGCACACCGCGCCGCCCTCCCCGTTCGCCCCGATCGACCTGACCGACCGCGCGCAGGTCGCCGCCGTGATGGACATCGCGGCACGCATCGGCGACATCCTGCTCAGCTCCGGGACGTCCAACGCGGACACGAAGGTGCAGATGCGCGCGGTGACCTCGGCCTACGGCCTGTACTGGTGCCACAGCGACATCACGATGAACAACATCACGATCTTCGCGCAGATCGGCACCGTGCAGAAGCAGCCCGTCACCGTCTTCCGCGTCGTGCGCTCGCTGACCACCGACTTCTCCAAGCTCTCCGCCGTCGACCGGCTCATCCGCTCCATCCAGGACGGCACCACCCCGCCCGAGGCCGCCGAGAAGGCCCTCGACGAGCTCGAGCCCAAGCGCGGCGTCTACGGCCCGCTGACCGCCGTCTTCGGCTGGGGGCTGCTCGGCGGCGCGGTCGCGATCATGCTCGGCGGCTCCTGGCTCGTCGGCCTGATCGCGTTCGTCACCTCGATGCTGATCATGGGCGTGGGCAAGCTGCTCAACTGGTACGGGCTGCCCTACTTCTTCCAGTGCGTCGCCGGCGGCATCATCGCCACCATCCCGGCCGCCGTGGTCTGGGCGCTGGTGGAGAACCACGCCGCGGAGATGAGACCGAGCCAGATCGTGGCCTCGGGGATCATCGTGCTGCTGGCCGGCCTGACGCTCGTGCAGTCGATCCAGGACGCCATCACCGGCGCACCCGTGACCGCCGGCGCCCACTTCTTCGAGACCCTGCTGTTCACCGGCGCGATCATCGCCGGCGTCGGCATCGGCCTGCAGCTTGCGGACCTGGTCGGCGTGGACCTGCCGCCGCTGGAGGCGGTGTCCACCCGCAACCCGCAGACCTACCCGGTCCGCGTCATCGCCGCCGCGCTGACCGTCATGGGCTTCGCCATCGGCTCCTACGCCGAGTGGTCCGCGGTCGCCCTCTCCGGCCTCGTCGGCGCGTTCGGTGCCGCGATGTACCACGGCATGGTGATGTTCCTCGGCTTCGGCGACGTCACCGCCTCCTCCCTGGCCGCCGTGGCCATCGGCCTGACCGGTGGCCTCTTGGCACGCCGCTTCCGGGTCCCGCCGCTGATCTCCGCGATCGCCGGCATCACCCCGCTGCTGCCGGGCCTGGCGGTCTACCGCGGCATGTACGCGGCGATGTCGGACCAGATGCTGCTCGGCTTCACCAACATCGTGCGCGCGCTGGCCATCGCCTGCGGCCTGGCCGCCGGCCTGGTCCTCGGCGAGTGGATCGCCCGCCGCATCCGCCGCCCGCACGTCTTCCGCCCCTACCGCGCGCTGCGCCGCGCCGGGCGGGTCACCTTCGCCCAGGCCAAGCGTGCCGCCGCGCGTCGCGACGCCCGCATCGCCGCCGAGGCCCGCGCCGTGCGCCCCCGCCAGCGCTGGCTGCCCCCACGCCCCCAGCGCCGCCACCGCCCCGAGGACCCCGGCCAGCCCTAGGACGGAGATTTCCGACGTCCCGTGCTCCGCCGTCGGCGCATCCCGCGCCGTCAGTGCCCCATCGGCGGTGCGATCCCCCACCGCCGGCGCATCCCCCGATCCCGCCGTCGGCGCGCCCGCGCCGACGCCCCACACACCCACGCCGCGCGGGCTCGCGACGGGGCCCGGCGCGCGGCGTCGTCAATTGAGCGCCCGATACCCCCTAACCAGGGCCGTCGGGCCGGCTCGGGGCCGGTGGCGTAGAATGGTGGCCCTGTCGGCCGGGCCCGTCCCGGCCTCTCACATGCCCGCGCCAGTTCCAGGAGGATCCGTGCCGCCCAAGGTCACCGAGAACCGTCCCAGCCCCGAGTCGCTGCACAAGGTCGAGGAGGAGACCGCCGCCTCCGCCCGCGGCGTCGTCGCCAGCTACGCCGAGGACGTCGTCGACGGGGTGACCCTGATGTGCATGCTCGGCGTGGAGCCGGAGGGCCTGAACTACCGCAAGTTCGCCGAGGCCCACGGCCTGCCCGACCCGGCCGAGGAGGAGAAGGGCAAGAAGTCCTCCAAGAAGTCGTCGAAGAAGGGCTCCAAGAAGTCGACGAAGAAATCGTCGAAGAAGGCGTCCAAGAAGTCCACGAAGAAGACGACCAAGAAGGCCGCCAAGAAGTCGACGAAGAAGACGACGAAGAAGGCGTCCAAGAAGTCCACGAAGAAGTCCTAGGCGGTCGGCCCAGCATGGACAGCCCCGCCAACGACGCACTTGCCGGCTCCGACACGGGGGCCGGCTCCTTCGTCGTCGTGGCCAACCGCCTGCCCGTCGACCTGGAGCGCGCCGCCGACGGCACCCTCGAGGTCAAACCCTCCCCCGGCGGACTCGTCGCCGCCCTCTCCCCGGTGCTCGAGCAGCACCGCGGCTGCTGGGTCGGGTGGCCCGGCGTCGTCGGCGAGGTGCCCGAGCCCTTCCGCACCGACTCCGGCGTGCTGCTGCACCCGGTCGCGCTGAGCGAGGACGACTACCGCGACTTCTACGAGGGCTTCTCCAACGCCACGCTGTGGCCGCTCTACCACGACCTGATCGCCACCCCGACCTACGACCGCTCCTGGTGGGCGGCCTACCGCGAGGTCAACCTGCGCTTCGCCGAGGCCGCCGCGGAGGTCGCCGCCGAGGGCGCGACGGTGTGGGTGCAGGACTACCAGCTCCAGCTCGTTCCGGGCATCCTGCGCCAGCTGCGCCCCGACGTCACCGTCGGGTTCTTCCTGCACATCCCCTTCCCCTCGCCCGATCTCTTCCGCCAGCTGCCCTGGCGCGAGGAGGTCGTGCGCGGGCTGCTCGGCGCCGACCTGATCGGCTTCCACCTGGCCGGCTGCGCGCGCAACTTCCTCGAGCTGACCCGCCAGGTCGCCGGCCGCGCGGGCTCCCACACGGGCCTGCCGGACACCCTCGAGGTCTCCGGTGACCCCTCGGTGCGCGAGATCTCAGCCCACGTCACCGCCCCGGACGGGCGCCGCGTCGGGGTGGGTGCCTTCCCGATCTCGATCGACCTGGACTCGATCGCGCACCCGGACCCCGCCGAGGTCGAGGCTCTGCGCGCGGACCTGGGGCACCCGGACCTGCTGATGCTGGGCGTGGACCGGCTCGACTACACCAAGGGCATCCTGCAGCGGCTGCGCGCCGTCGAGGAGCTCCTCGAGTCCGGCGCGATGCCGCAGACCCGCTTCACCGTGCTGCAGGTGGCCACGCCCTCGCGCGAGCGCATCGAGCACTACCGCCAGGCGCGCTCCGAGGTCGAGGAGGCCGTCGGCCGCATCAACGGCCGCTTCGGCGAGCCGGGGCGCCCCGTGGTGGAGTACCTGCACCGCTCGGTGCCCAAGGCCCGGCTCGCGGTCTTCTACGCCGCCGCCGACATCATGCTGGTCACCCCGTTCAAGGACGGGATGAACCTGGTGGCCAAGGAGTACGTCGCCGCGCACCCGGACGGCTCGGGCGCGCTGGTGCTCAGCGAGTTCGCGGGCGCGGCCGAGGAGCTCGCCGAGGCCCACCTGTGCAACCCCTTCGACCTGGACTCGATCAAGCGCGCCATCCACCAGGCCGCCGCGGACCTGGCGTACCGTCCCGGGGAGGCCCGCGCGCGGATGCTCGCCATGCACCGCCAGGTCAGCGAGCACGACGTCGACCTGTGGGCGCGGTCCTTCCTGCACTGTCTGGAGGAGAGGCGATGACCTTCCGCTTTCCGACGTCGCGCCCGGGTGCGCGGGGCGGTTCCCGCGCGGTCGCGGGCGACTCCCGCGCGGCGGGTGCTTCCCGCCGTGGTGCCTCCCGCCGTGGTGCCTCCCGCCGTGGCGGTGCCCGCGCCGCCGGCGCGCTGGGCGCCGCGCTCGCCGTGGGGCTGCTCAGCGGCTGCGCGCAGGATCCCCTGATCGGCGAGACGACCTGGCAGGTCACCGCGATCTACACCGAGCCGGGGGCCACCGCCGCCGTGCCGGGCCCGGCCGCGGGCCTGGCCCAGCTGGCCTTCGGCACCTCGACGGTCAGCGGCTTCACCGGGTGTGTGCCGCTGCAGGCCGAGGCCGCCTACACCGACGCCGCCGGCGAGCGGCGAGACCCGGAGGACGCCGAGCGCGTCACCTTCTCGCGCGTGACCGTCAACGACGCCCCCGAGGACTGTGTGGGCGGGGCGCGCCACGTCCACGACGAGCTGGTGGCCCTGCTGGACGGCCCCTTCGAGATCTCACACCCCGGCGACTCCGAGATGGTGCTCACCCAGGTCTCCGACGCGATCGACGCGCCGGCGATCCGCCTCGTCGCGGGCTGACAGCGCGCCCGGTTCCGGCCGCGCCCGGTTCCGACCGCATCCGGTTCCGGCCGCCCGGCGCACCGTCTCGCGCGCCTGAGACCCGGCTCCACTTCCCCGCGCGGCGCGGGGTGCGCCACAGGCGGGGCCGACCGCTGGGTCCGCGGGCCGGGCTGCCGATAGCATGAGCGCCATGAACCACGACCAGGCTTCCACGCCCACCTCGTCAAAGTCCGCCCCCACCGTCGCCGAGCTCGCGGCCGTCGACCGCCTGCTGGTGGTCTGCGACTTCGACGGCACCCTGGCCTGGCACAGCTCGGACCGGCTCAACGTCCCGGTCGACGAGAACGCCATCGAGGCGCTGCGTCGCCTGGCCCTGATGCCGGGCACCGACGTGGTGATCCTCTCCGGGCGCATGATGGCCGAGCTGTCGGAGATCTGCCCGCTGGATCCCCCGGTGCGCAAGGTCGGCTCCCACGGCGCCGAGCCGGAGGGCTCGGAGAACCTGCTGACCGACGGGCAGCAGGCCGCCCTCGACGCGATCACCGAGCAGCTCGAGGCGCTGTGCGAGGGCAACCCCTGCTTCGTGGAGTTCAAGCCCTTCCAGCGCGGCCTGCACTACCGCCCGGTCGCCGGCACCCCGATGGCCGAGCAGATGCGCCAGGCCGCGCTGAACATCGACCCGCACGGCGCTCACATCACCGACGGCCGCATGATCGTCGAGTTCTCCGTCTCGGACGCGACGAAGGGCACCTGGATCGCCGCCGAGCGCGAGCGCCTCAACCCGGACGCGACCGTCTTCCTCGGCGACGACACCACCGACGAGCGCGGCTTCGCGGTGCTCAGCGAGAACGACCTGGGCGTCAAGGTCGGCGAGGGCGAGACGAAGGCGCGCGCCCGCGTGGCGGACATCCCCGGCGTGGCCGCGTGGCTCACCGAGCTTGCCGACGCCCGCGCCGCGCGCGCCTAGGCGGTTCCCTTCCGCGGGGCGGCCACGGTCGCCCCGGGGGCGAAGGTCGTGTCCAGCACGACGCGCTCGTGTTCACGGGCGTGGTCTGACAGGCGGGCGTCGACGGCGTCGGCGAGCAGGCGTGCGGCCACCTTCCCCTTCTCCACGTTGGGCTGCACGACGGTGGTCAGCCCCGTCTCCAGGGCGCGCGAGACCCCGTCGAAGCCGGTGACCGAGAGCTCGCCGGGCACGTCGATGCCGTGGTCGCGGGCGTAGTCGAGCACGCCGAAGGCCATCGAGTCGGTCGTGCAGGCCACCGCGGTGATCCCGGGGTGGGCCTCGAGGAGCTCGTGGGCGGCGTCGTAGGCGTTGCGGGGGTCGTTGATGTGCCGGGTGACCACAGGCACGGTGGCCGGGTCGACTCCGGCGGCGGCCAGCTCGTCGAGCACGCCGCGGATGCGGTCGCGCTGGATGTGCAGGGCGGCCCGGTCCAGCTGGTCGAGGTCGACCGCGCCCGAGGTCGGCTCGGCGAGCAGGCGGATGGCCAGCACGCCGACGCGGCGGTGGCCCGCGTCGACCAGGGCGCGGGCGGCCGGGGCGATGGCGGTGCGGTCGTCGATGCCGACGAAGTCGGCGCCGGCGACGTCACCGGGCTGGCCGCAGACGACCACGGGCAGCCCGCGGCCCTGGGCGGCGGAGAGGTAGGGGTCGCCCTCCGCGACGGAGTAGACGAGGAAGCCGTCGACCACGGCGGCTGCCACGGGCGAGGTCGGTGAGGTCGCGTCCGGGCCGACGGGGATCAGGGTCAGCGAGGTCTGCGTGCCGGCGGTGGCCTCGGCGACACCGGCGAGGAAGTCCACGGAGGCGCGGTCCTCGAAGGCGTAGGTGAGGTCCTCGGTGAGCACCACCCCGATCGCGCCGGTGCGCTTCGTGCGCAGGGAGCGGGCGGCCGGGTCGGGGCCCTGGTAGCCGCGGGCGACGGCGGCGGCGAGGATGCGCTCGCGCAGCTCCGCGGAGAGCTGTTCGGGGTGGTTGTAGGCGTTGGAGACCGTCGTGCGCGAGACCCCGAGGTCGGCGGCCAGGGAGGCCAGGGTGGGGTGACGCTGCGATCGACGGGGCATGGCACCAGAGCCTACGCGCCCGGGACACATGCGTCGGGACGCTTTTTCAATACGTTTTCATGTTGACACCCGTTTTCATTAATGGTTCCTTGGGGTCATGCGAAAGACTTTCTCCCCGAAGCCGGCCGCCCGCCGAGGCGGCCTGATCCGCACGGCCGCCGCCCTCGGCGCGGCCGTACCCCTCACCGCCGGCCTGGCGGCGTGCTCCTCGGACTCCGCCGAGGGCCCGAACGCCGGCGGCGACACCGACAACCCGGACGCCGAGATCAAGGTCGTCGCGTCGACCTCCGTGTGGGGCGACGTGGCCCGCGCGGTCACCGACGACGAGCGCGTGGCCGTCACCCCGGTGATCACCGGCGACGACGTCGACCCGCACCACTTCGAGCCGACGGCCGCCGACATGGCGCGCGCCGAGGAGGCCGACATCGTCGTCGTCGGCGGTGGCGGCTACGACGCCTGGCTCTACGAGCCGCTCGCCGAGAAGGGCGAGGAGGCGCCGCTGATCGTGCACGCCCTGGACCTCGTCGGTCACCACCACCACGAGCACGGTGAGGGCGAGGGTCACGACCACGAGCACGGTGAGGGCGAGGGTCACGACCACGAGCACGGTGAGGCCGAGCACGACCACGAGCACGCCGAGGGTCACGACCACGACCACGAGCACGCCGAGGGCGAGCACAGCCACGACGAGGCCGAGGGCCACGACCACGGCGACACCGAGGCCCACGAGCACGAGCACAACCACGGCCACGCGGACGCCGAGGGCGACCCCGCCGGCCGCGACGCCGAGGGCCACGTCGACGCCGAGGCCAACGAGCACGTCTGGTACGACCCGGAGTCCGTCGCCGACGTCGCCGAGGACGTCGCCGAGGCGATCCACGAGATCGACCCGGACATCGAGACGCACGCCGAGAAGGTCGAGGAGCGCCTGGACGGCCTGCACGAGAAGCTGCACGGCATGCCCGCCATCCGCGTCGCGCAGACCGAGCCGATCGCCGACCACCTGCTCGCCCACTCGGACGTCCAGGAGGTGACCCCGGAGGGCTTCCGCCGCACCACGCTCAACGAGGGTGAGCCCTCGGCCGCCGACGCCGCCGCCTTCCTCGACGCCATCGACAACGACGAGATCGACCTGCTGGTCTACAATCCGCAGACCGCCACGGACCTGACCGACCGCCTGCGCGACACCGCGGAGAAGAAGGGGATCACCATCGTCGAGATCCCGGAGACCCCGCCGAGCGACAAGAACTTCCTCGACTTCTTCACCGAGACCGTCGACAATCTCACACAGGCCGCTGACAGTTCCGAAGCTGCTTAATTCGTGACCAGGTAATAGACTCGTCAGGTGCTCTCTTTTCTCGACGGTCAGGTACTTCTGACCCTTTTCATAGTCATCGCCGCGGGCGCGGCCTTCGGCGCGATCCCCTTCGGGCCCCTGCGCTTCGGCGCGGCGGGCTCCCTGTTCATCGGTCTCGCCGTCGGCGCCTTCGTCGACCTGCCGGAGGAGTCCCTGACGATCTTCCAGGACCTCGGCCTGGGCATGTTCGTCTACATGGTCGGCCTCGAGGCCGGTGAGACGTTCTTCAAGAACTTCCGCGAACAGCTCCTGCCCATGGGCGCGGCGATCCTGTCGGTCTCCGCCGCCGCGGCCGCCGCGGTCTTCGGCGCCCAGCTGCTGGGCATCACCCGCGAGGTCGCCCTCGGTGTCTTCTCGGGCTCGCTGACCTCGACCCCGTCGCTGGCCCTGGCGACCGACCAGACCGGCTCCGAGGCCCCGGCCGTGGGCTACTCGCTGGGCTACCCCACCGGCGTGGCCCTGGCCATCCTCGTCGTCGCCTTCACCATCAACCGTGAGTGGAAGGCCCGCAACGACCAGGTCGACCCGGACGAGAAGAAGATCCGCATGGCGCGGATCAAGGTCACCATGGACGTCTCCGAGGCCGACATGGAGGCCCTCGAGGAGGAGTGGGGCGACCAGTTCCAGGCCGCCACCATCATCCGCGACGGTCACCGCAGCGTGCTCACCGAGTTCACGGACGTGCGCAAGGGCGACACCATCGCCGTGCTGGGCACCAAGGCGGCCCTGCCGGAGATCATCCGCAAGCTGGGCAAGCGCGTCGGCCAGCTGTCGATGCGCCGCGACAACCACCTGACGATCCAGAGCTTCCGCGTCTCCAACCAGGACATCGCCGGCAAGTCCGTCGGCGACCTGCCCTTCCTGGCCTCCCGCAACGCCCAGGTCATCCGCCTGCGCCGCGGCGACGAGGTCATGCTGGCCCACGACGAGATCTACCTCGAGTACGGCGACATCGCCGAGGTGGTCATGCCGACCACGCGCACCGAGCAGGTCCGCCAGTACTTCGGCGACTCCGTGCAGGCCTTCTCCGAGCTCGACTGGATCGCCGCCGCCGGCGGCCTGGCCCTCGGCTTCCTGCTGGCCCTGCTGGAGATCCCGCTGCCCGGCGGCTCCTCCTTCGCCCTGGGCGCGGCGGCCGGCCCGCTGATCATCGGCATCATCCTCGGCGCCGTGCAGCGCACCGGGCGCACCGCCTGGCAGCTGCCCCGCACCGCGAACTACACCCTGCGCCAGCTGGGCCTGATGATGTTCCTCGCGGCCGTGGGCACCGCCTCCGGCCCCGCCTTCGTCAACACCGCCTTCACCCTCGAGGGCCTGGTCACCATCGGCCTGGCCGCGCTGACCGCGCTCGTCGGCTGCGGCGTCTACCTCGCCGTCAGCTGGGGCGCGGGCCAGTCGGCCACGCGCGCCAACGGCGGTCTGGCCGGCGTGCTCGGCCAGCCGGCCGTCCTCCAGTACGCCCTGGAGAACGAGAGCGACTCGCGCATCATGTCCGGCTACACCGCGACCTTCGCCCTCGCGCTGATCTACAAGATCCTCGTCATCCCCGTCATGGTCATCGTCTGACCGGCCATGACCCGCTGACCCGGACACATCCCCGACCGGAAAGCCGTATGCTCGCCACACTCACCGACGCCGCCGTCGACCCGCTCTGGTCCGGCCTGGACCTGGAGATCGACCGCGGTCAGTTCCTCACCGTCCTGGGCCCCAACGGGGTGGGCAAGTCGACGCTGCTCGGCGTGTTCACCGGCACCCGCCGGCTCACCGGCGGCACCGCGCGCGTCGACGCCCGCGTCGGGCTGATCCCGCAGCAGCGCATGTTCCCCGCCGGCCTGCCGCTGCGCGCCGGTGACCTGGTCTCGCTCTCGCTGGCCCACGGCGTGTTCCGCAACCGCCGGGCGGGCCGCGCCCGGGTGGCCGAGCTGCTGCGCCGCGTCGGCGGCGAGGGCCTTGCCGGGCACCGCGTCGGCACGCTCTCCGGCGGCCAGCAGCAGCTGGTGCGCCAGGCGCAGGCGCTGGCGGGCGACCCGGAGCTCCTGCTCGCCGACGAGCCGCTGCTCTCCCTCGACCCGGCCGCCGCCCAGCGCACCGTCGCGATGCTGCGGGCCCACTGCGACGCCGGTGGCGCGGTCGTCTGCGTCACCCACGACATCAACCCGGTGCTCGAGGCCACCGACCGGGTGCTCTACCTGACCCCGGGCGGGCACGTCTCCGGCACCGTCGCGGAGGTGATGGACCCGAAGGTCCTCTCCCGCCTCTACGACACCCGCGTCAACGTCGTCGAGGTCGACGGCCGTCTGGTGGTGGTCTAGGTGGACCTCAACCAGTTCCTCGCCGACACCGGCTACCTCCTCCAGGTCGACTTCGTGCGCCAGGCGCTCATCGCCTCCGCGCTGCTGGGCCTGGTCTCCGGGGCGATCACCCCGCTGATCGTGCTGCGCAAGATGTCGTTCTCCGTGCACGCGACCAGCGAGCTCGCCCTCATGGGCGCCTCGGCCGCGCTGCTGGCGGGCGTCGGCGTCGGCTTCGGCGCGGTCGCCGGCGCCGTGGTGGCCGCGGTCGTGCTCGCGCTGCTGGGCATGCGCGGCCAGCAGGACAGCGCCATCGGCGTGGTCATGAGCTTCGGGCTCGGCCTGTCGGTGCTGTTCATCCACCTCTACCCCGGCAACTCCCGCACGGCCTTCGCGCTTCTGACCGGCCAGATCGTCGGCGTGTCCGGGGCGAGCGTGCGCGCGCTGGCGGCCGTGACCGTCGTGGTCTGCGTGCTGCTCGTGGTCTTCTGGCGCCCGATCCTCTTCGCCTCCGCGGACCCGGCGATGGCCCGGGCCGCCGGCCTGCCGGTGCGCCTGATCGCCGTCGGCTTCGCCGTGCTCGTCGGCCTCACCGCCGCCCAGTCGGTCCAGATCGTCGGCGCCCTGCTGGTCATGGCGCTGTTGATCACCCCGGGCGCGGCCGCCGTGCAGGTGACCGCCTCGCCGGTGCGCGCGGTGGTGCTCTCCGTGGTCTTCGCGGAGGTCTCCGCCGTCGGCGGCCTGATCCTCTCGCTGGCGCCCGGCCTTCCCGTGAGCGTCTTCGTGACCTCGATCAGCTTCGCGATCTACCTCGTCTGCCGGCTGATCGGCTGGTGGCGCTCGCGCGGCGTGCAGCGCGACGAGGCCGCCGTGGCCCGGCGCAGCACGGGCCCGATTAACGACGTCGCGCACGGCGCCGTCGGCGCCGACCCCGCCGTCCCGGGTGGTTCCGGCACCGGCGCCGCCACAGGTACCGCCGGCGGTCCCGCCACCGGGCCGGCCGTCCCGGGCGCCTCCGGCGTCCCCGACCGCCCCACCGGGGACTAGGCGGTACCGTGCGCGCGCTGCTGGGCGCGGTGCTCGTGGCGGCGGTCGGCTGGCTCGCCGCCACCGACCCGGGGGCACTGGGGGACGCCGCACTGCGGCTCGCACCTGTCCTCGGCTTCGTCGCCGCCATCTCGGTGGTGGTCAACCTCGCCGCCCGCGCCGGGGCCTTCGACACGGTGGTCGCCGCGCTCGGCCGGCTGCCCGGGATGTCCGGGCGCGCGGGCGCCTGGGCGCTGGTGACGGCTCTCGCGGCCGTCTCGACCGCCTTCTTCTCCCTGGACACCACGGTCATCCTGCTCACCCCGGTGGCCGTCGGACTCGCCCGGGCGCGCGGGCTCGAGGTCCTCGCCCTGGCCCTGCCGGTGATCTGGACGGCCAACATCGCGTCGCTGTGGCTGCCGGTGAGCAACCTGACCAACCTGCTCGCCGACGCCGCCGGGCGCTTCGACACCGCCGGCGGCTTCACCGCGGCCGCCTGGCCGGTCTCCGGGGTCGCCTTCCTCGTCGCGCTGGCGGCCTCGGCCGCCGCGCTGCTCGTCTACGGGCGCACCGCAGTGCCCGCGGGCGGCGGCCGGAGCACCCGCCCGGGCGCGTCCGGGACGCGCCCCGGCCACGCGGCAGCCGGAACGGAACCGGGACGGGTGGGGCGCGACGTCGGCAATTCCGGGGCGCACCGGCTGCACGCGCTGAGCCTCGTGGTGCTCGCCTGCACGCTGCCTCTCCTGGCCACGCCACTGCCCTACTGGCTGACGGCCGCCGTCGCCGCGGGCGTGCTCGCGGCCGGCTTCGCCGTCGGGGAGCCCGGCGCGCTGCGCGCGGACCTGGTGCCGTGGGGTGCGCTGCTCGTCGCGGCCGCGCTGTCGGTGGCCGCCGCGGCGGTGCACGCCTCGGGCCTCAGCGCCGGGCTCATCGCCGCGCTGGGCGGGGTCGGGGTGCCGGGTACGGCCGCGGCCGGCGCGGTGGCGGCGAACCTGGTCAACAACATCCCGGCCTACCTGGCCCTGGAGCCGGCCGCCGCGGCCGGGCCGGAGACGCTCGCGTTGCTCGTCGGGGTCAATGTGGGCCCGCTGGTCACCCCGTGGGCCTCGCTGGCGACCCTGCTGTGGTTCGATCAGCTGGCCCGCCGCGGCGAGCCCGTGCCCTGGCGGGCGTTCGTCCTGCCGGGCCTGGTGCTGGCGCCGGTGGCCGTGGCGCTGTGCACCCTGGCGGTGTGAGCGCCCCGGCCGTGTGAGCGCCCCGGCCGTCTGAGCGCCCTGGCAGTCTGAGCGGCCTGGCAGTCCGAGCACGGCGTAGACTGCCTATCCATGAGTTCCGCCGAATACTCCGTCGAGACCGTGCACCTGACCCACGACGGGCTCGACCGCCGCGCCCGCGTCATCGTGCCCGAGGCCCTCGGCGAGCGCCCGGGACTGCTGATCTTCTTCCACGGCTCGCGCCAGTCCGGCAACGTGATGCGCAACTTCACCGCGAACACCTTCGACGAGCTGGCCTGCCGCCTCGGCTGCGTGCTCGCCTACCCCGACGGGGTGGGCCGCCACTTCAACGACGCCCGCCGCGCCCTGCCCGAGCAGGCCCGGCGCGACGACATCGACGACGTCGGCTTCACCCGCGCGCTGATCGACCTGCTGGTCGAGCGCCACGGCGCCGACCGCGACAACGTGACCGGCCTGGGCTACTCCAACGGCGGGCAGATGGTCATGCGCCTGCTGCGCGACGCCCCGGGGCTGCTGCACGCGGCCGTGGTCTTCGCCGCGACCTGGCCCGCGCCCGGCCACGAGCTGCCCGGCGTGGAGCTGCCGGGCGACCTGCCCTCCGGGGCCGTCGCCGACGGTCAGACCGACGGCGCGCGGCCGGTCGAGGCGCCCGGGTGGGTGCCCACCCCGTGCCTGTTCATGCATGGCACGGCCGACCCGATGGCCGGCTACCGGGGCGGTGCGGTGGGCATCGACGAGCGCAGCTACCGCGGCCACGCCCTGTCGGCGCCGGAGTCGGCGGCGAAGTTCGCGGGGCTCAACGGCGTCGGCGGCGACCCCGAGGTGAGCGAGCCGGTGCCCGGCGTGGAGCTGGAGCGCTGGGGTGCCGCCCCCGGCGACGCCGCCCACGCGGTCACCGAGCTGTGGACCCTGCTCGACGCCGGACATGTCATCCCCTCCGGCACCGAGACCGCCGAGATGCTCGGCCCCGACTGCGACGCGGTCATCGCCGCCGAGGTCGTCGGCGACTTCCTCGAGCGGCTCCGCTGAGTCCGGGGCCGCCGGGCCCGGCCCGGGGCAGGCCCGCGTCAGTCCCGCGCGGCGGGGCCTCGCCCCGCCTGTCCGCTATCAGTCCCGCGCGGCGGCGCGGCGCTGGCGGGCGAACTCGCTGAGCACCACGCCGGCGGCGACGGAGGCGTTGAGCGACTCCACCCACGCGGCCATCGGGATGCTCATCAGCACGTCGCAGTGCTCGCGCACCAGCCGCGAGATGCCCTTGCCCTCCGAGCCGACGACGATGACCACCGGGTCGGTGCCGCCGTCGTAGGTGTCGAGCGTGTGCTCGCCGCCGGCCTCCAGGCCGACGACCTGGTAGCCGTTCTTCTTGAACTCCTCGACCGTGCGGGTCAGGTTCGTCGCCCGGGCCACCGGCACGCGCGCGGCGGTGCCCGCCGAGGTACGCCAGGCCACGCCGGTCACCGAGGCGGAGCGACGCTCCGGGATGACCACGCCGTGACCGCCGAAGGCCGCCACCGAGCGGATGACCGCGCCGAGGTTGCGCGGGTCGGTGATGTTGTCGAGCACGACGATCATGCCCGGCTCGTCGAGGTCGGCGACCCGGCCGATCAGGTCGTGGACGTCGGCGTAGCGGTACGGCTGGATCTGCAGGCCGATGCCCTGGTGCAGGCCGTTGCCCGTCATGCGGTCGAGCTGGTGGCGCTGCACCTCGTCGACGGGCAGGTTGCGCGAGTGCGCGATGGCGACGGCCTCGGAGAGGCGGTCGTCGTTGCCCGTGCCGGCGGCGATGATCAGCCGCTCGGCCGGCACCTTGGCGTGCAGGCACTCGACGACGGGGTTGCGGCCGACCACCAGGTCGACGTCGCGCTCGTGGCGCCCCGAGTCGCGGCGGGTGCGCTCCTGCTTGCGCTTGTGCGCGGCGTGGTAGACGCGGTCCTCCGCCTTCGGCGTGGGCCCCTTGCCCCGCAGGCTGCGACGGCCCCGGCCGCCGGAGCCCTTCGTCGCGCCCTTCTTGTTGCCGCCGTTGCCCTTGACGTGTGGCTTCTTTCCTGCCATCAGGTCCCCTTCACGTGAATCCCCGACGCGGGAGTCCCTGAAAGGAACCTCAGGCGCCCGCACCGGCCTTGTCGCGGCGCGCGCGGGCGCCGATCTCCCCGGCAACCCTACCGCCCGCGCAGGTCAGGTAGAAACTGTGCGAGTCAGGCCAGGGACCACTGCGGGCCGTCGGCGGTGTCGGTGACCGTGACACCCGCGGCGGCCAGCCGGTCGCGCACCGCGTCCGCGGTGGCGAAGTCCTTCTCGGCGCGCGCCTGCGCGCGCCGGTCCAGCTCGGCGCGCACGAGCGTGTCCAGGGCGACGTGCGCGGCGTCGTCAGTCGAGCCGCCGGCGTCCAGCCACTTCTCGGAGAGCGGGTCGACGCCGAGCACGGCGGTCATCGCGCGCACCTGGGCGGCCACGGCGGCGGCCTCCTCGACCGAACCGGCGGCCAGCGCGGTGTTTCCGGCGCGCACGGCCCGGTGGATCTCGGCGAGGGCACGGGGCACGGCGAGGTCGTCGTTCATCGCCTCGGCGAAGGCCGGCGTCCACTCGCCCGGC
The DNA here is from genome assembly GCF_001941485.1 of Corynebacterium frankenforstense DSM 45800. Classification (NCBI taxonomy): domain Bacteria; kingdom Bacillati; phylum Actinomycetota; class Actinomycetes; order Mycobacteriales; family Corynebacteriaceae; genus Corynebacterium; species Corynebacterium frankenforstense. Next base: position 2,292,857 of record NZ_CP009247.1, read on the forward strand.
TCGATCTCCCCGGCGGCCTCGACGGCGCGGTGCAGGAAGTCCTCGATGCGCCGGTAGCCGGCGGCCGCCTCGGTCAGCGCGGCCTCGGAGTACTCGAGCACGCTGCGGTAGTGGGCGCTGCCCAGGTAGTAGCGCAGCTCCACGGGGCGGACCAGGGTCAGGATGTGCGGCACGGAGAGCACGTTGCCCAGCGACTTCGACATCTTCTCACCGGACATGGTCACCCAGTGGTTGTGCAGCCAGTAGCGGGCGAATCCGTCGCCGACGGCGTGGGACTGCGCCTGCTCGTTCTCGTGGTGCGGGAACTGCAGGTCCAGCCCGCCGCAGTGGATGTCGAACTCGGAGCCGAGGTACCAGGTGGACATCGCCGAGCACTCCAGGTGCCAGCCGGGGCGGCCCGGGCCCCACGGGGTGGGCCAGGACGGCTCGCCCGGCTTGGCGGCCTTCCACAGCGCGAAGTCGTGGGGGCCGCGCTTGCCGCGCGAGTCCGGCTCGCCCTGCTCCATCTCCTCGACGCGGTTGCCCGACAGGGAGCCGTAGTCGGAGCCCTCGGCGGCGGACCAGGCCGCGACGTCGAAGTAGACCGAGCCCTCTGCCGCGTAGGCGAAGCCGTTGTCGATCAGCCGGCGCATGTAGTCGACCATCTGGGTGACGTGGCCCGTGGCGCGCGGCTCGACGCTCGGCGGCAGCACGCCGAGGGTGTCGTAGGCGCGGGTGAACTCGCGCTCATAGGTGGACACCCACTCCCACCAGGGCCGGCCGTGCTCGGCGGCCTTGTTGAGGATCTTGTCGTCGATGTCGGTGACGTTGCGCACGAAGGCGACGTCGAGGCCCTGGGCCAGCAGCCAGCGGCGCAGGATGTCGAAGGCCACTCCGCTGCGCACGTGCCCGATGTGGGGCTGCGACTGCGGGGTGGCACCACACAGGTAGATCGAGGCGTGGCCCTCCCGCAGCGGCTCGAAGGGGCGGGTGGTGCGCGTCGCGGTGTCGTAGAGCCGCAACGTGCCGGTCTCGGGGGTCTCTCGCTGTGCAGTCACGTGCCCAATACTAAGCGACGCGCCCGCCGGGCCCCGGTGTGAGGCCCGACGGACGCGACGTCAGGGGGTTACCGCCCCGGGATCACTCGGGCTTGTTCGCCTCCGCGAACTCGTAGTACTCACGGTTGGCCAGCCCGGCGGCCGCCTCCTCGTCGACGACGACGGTCGCGTGCGGGTGCCACTGCAGGATCGAGGCCGGGCAGGCCGCCGACAGCGGCCCCTCGACCAGCTTGGCCACGGCGTCGGCCTTGTTGGCGCCGGTGGCGATCAGCAGCAGCCGCCCGGCGCGCTGGATGGTGCCCAGCCCCTGCGTGAGCACGTGGCGGGGCACCTCCTCGGCCGAGTCGAAGAAGCGGGCGTTGTCCTTGACCGTCTGCGGGTGCAGGGTCTTCAGGCGGGTCACGGAGTTCAGCGAGCTGGTCGGCTCGTTGAACCCGATGTGCCCGTTGACGCCCACGCCCAGAAGCTGGCAGTCGATGCCGCCGGCGGCGAGGATCTGCTCCTCGTAGATCCCGCCCGCCTTGTGCGGGTCCGCCGTGCCGTCCGGCACGTGCAGGTGCTCCGGGTCCACCTCGAGCGGGTCGATGAGCTCGTCGCGCAGCGTGCGGTAGTAGCTCTGCGGGTGGTCGTGGTCGAGGCCGACGTACTCGTCCAGGGCGAAGAACTCCACGCCCTCGGCGGAGAGCTCACCGCGGCCGTGCCGGGCGATCAGCTCGTGGTAGGTGGCGATCGGCGTCGAGCCGGTGGCCACGCCGAGGACCCCGCCCGGCCGGATGTAGCCGGCCAGGATGTCCGCGGCGACCTCGGCGACCTCTGCGGCGGTGTGACGGATGACAACTTCCATGATGTTCTCCTCAGTCTCTCTCGGACCCGGTCAGCCGCCGCCCGGCGGCGAAGACCTCGGTGACGTGGCCGGCGGCGTCGAAGACGACGAACTCGGCCGGGTTGCCCACGTGCAGTCCCTCGTTCTGGTCCAGGCCGAGCAGCCGGCCCGGGCGCAGCGACGCGGCGCGCACCGCACGGGTGAAACCGTGGCGCGCGGCGAAGCGGGTGACCTGCCGGGCCAGGGTGCTCGTCCCGCCGGCGATCGCGCCGGGGGTGCCGTCATTGGTGGCCAGGCGGGCGACCCCGTCCTCGACGACCACCTCGAGCGGCCCGAGCACGTAGCTGCCGTCCGGCATGCCGGTGGCCTCCATGGCGTCGGTGACCAGCACCATGTTGTCCCCGGCGGCCGCGGCGCACAGGTCGACGGTGCCGTCGGCCAGGTGCACCCCGTCGCCGATGACCTCCACGACCGCGCGGCCGGCGGTGGCCGCGGCCAGCAGGGCCGCGACGGCGCCCGGCTTGCGGTGGTGCAGCGGGGGCATGGCGTTGAACAGGTGGGTGGCCGTGACGGTCGCGCCGCGCCCGACGGCGTAGTCGACGACCTCGGCGGTCGTCTCGTAGTCCGCCATCGTGTGGCCCAGCGAGACGATCACGCCGCGCTCGGCGCACAGGTCGACCAGCGCGCGGGCGTTCGGGGTCTCCGGGGCGAAGGTGATCGAGCGCACGATGCCCTCGCCGGCGTCGAGGACGCGCTCGAACATGGCCGGGTCGCCGTCCTGGATGCGGTCGGGCGCCTGGGCACCGCACTTCTCGGTGTTGACGAAGGGCCCCTCGAGGTGGACGCCGGCGAGCGTGCCCTCGGCCACGAGCGGGGCGACCACGCCGAGCTGGCGGGTCAGCTCCTCCTCGGTGCCGGAGACGAAGCTGGCCAGAAGGCGCGTCGTGCCCTGGCTGCGGTGGTAGTCCGCGGCCCGGCGGCACTCCTCGAGCGTGCCCGTGGGGAAGGCGCCCCGCGCGCCGCCGTGGTTGTGCACGTCGACGAAGCCGGGCGTGATCACCGGGCCGGAGGCACCGGCCGGGTCCGGCCGCGGCCCGCCATCGGCGCCGGGCTCGGCGATGTCGACGCGGGCGACGGTGCCGTCGGCGTCGACGGCGACCTCACAGTCGCGCGGCTCGTCGATGCCGTTGACCAGGGTTCCGCGGAACACGTGTGCGGACATCAGTGGTAGTCCACCTCCACTGCCTTCTCGCCGGCGACGGCGGCGCCCGTGTGGGCGGCGCGCACCGCGGCGACCTTCTTCTTGTTGGTCACGACCACCGGGGTGGTCAGGTCGACGCCCTTCTCGCGCAGGTCGGCGGCCGCCACACGGGCGATCGGGGTGCCGATCTCGACGGTGTCGCCCTTGGCGACGAGCACCTCGAGGCCCTCACCGGCCAGCTTGACGGTGTCCAGGCCGATGTGGACGAGGACGTCCAGGCCCTCGGCCGTGCGCAGCGCGACGGCGTGGCGGGTCTTGGGCACCATGATCACGGTGCCGGCGACCGGGGAGCCGTAGACCAGCTCGTCGGTCTCGGCCGGCTTGACCGCGAAGCCCTCGCCGACCGCACCGCCGGAGAACGCGGGGTCCTCGACCTTGTCGAGCGCGATGACCTCACCGGCCACCGGGCAGGCGAGCTCGGTGGTGCCGGCGACGGGCGCGGACGCGCCCGCGTCGGCCGGCGCGGCGTCGGCAATCGGGGCGGAAGTCGCGGAGACGGCGACCGGGTGCTGCATCTGGCGGCGCACCTCGTCGTGCACGAACTGCACGTTCGGGCCGATGACGACCTGGACGGCCTTGTGCGAGGGGTGGATGACGCCGGGCACGTTGGCGGAGCGGATCACCGCGTCGTCGACCAGCTCGGGGTCGACCACGGTGGTGCGCAGGCGGGTGGCGCAGTACTCCATGGAGTCGATGTTGTCGGCGCCGCCCAGGCCCTGCAGGATGCGGGCGGACTTGGCCACCAGCGGGTCGTCGGAGGAGAAGACCTCCTCGGTGGCCTCGGCGGCGGCCTCGTCGTCCTCACGACCCGGGGTCTTGAGGTTGAGCCAGCCGATGACCAGGTAGAACACGCCGAAGTAGACGAAGAAGTAGATCACGCCGAGCAGGAGCAGCATCCACCACTTGTTGGCGAGCGGGTTCTGGGAGCTCAGCAGCATGTCGACCAGGCCGGCGGAGAAGCCGAAGCCCGCGGTCCACTGGAAGAAGGAGGCGATGGCCAGCGAGATGCCGGTCAGCAGCGCGTGCAGGACGAACAGCAGCGGCGCGGCGAACATGAAGGAGAACTCGAGGGGCTCGGTGACGCCGGTCAGGAAGGCGGCCAGCGCGCCGGCGAGCATCAGGGAGCCGACGACCTTGCGGCGCGGGCCCTTGGCGCGCAGCGTCATGGCGAGCGCGGCGCCGGGCAGACCGAACATCATCACCGGGAAGAAGCCGGCCTGGTACTGGCCGATCACGCCGACGACGTCACAGGTCGAGCCGTCCCAGACACCGGGGCAGGTCGCCGCGCTGGTGGCCGCGTCGGCGGCGGCGAGGGTGTCCGCGCCACCGAGGAACTTGCCGATGTCGTTGATGCCGACGACGTCGAACCAGAAGATCGAGTTCAGGGCGTGGTGCAGGCCGGTCGGGATGAGCAGGCGGTTGACCACGCCGTAGATGCCGGCGCCGAACGCGCCCATGCCCTGGATCCACTGGCCGAAGTGGAACAGGCCGTTGTAGAGCAGCGGCCACAGCAGGTAGAAGACCCCGGCCAGCACGATCGAGAAGAAGGAGGTCAGGATCGGCACGAGGCGGCGGCCCGAGAAGAACGCCAGGGCGTCGGGCAGGCGGGTCTGGTGGAACCGGTTGTAGGTCCACGCCGCCAGGATGCCGACGACGATGCCGAGCAGCACGTTGCCGGTGCCGATCGCGTCCCAGCCCTGGGAGGCCCAGTCGAGGGCCTCCTGGCCGGTCAGGGCCTCGGGGTCCTCGATGCCGCGGTAGCCCGCGACGGCCTCGGGGCCGACGATGAGGGTGACGGTGACGAATCCGAGGAAGCCGGACAGCGCGGCCGCACCGTTGGAGTCCTTGGCCAGGCCGAAGGCGATCGCCACGGCGAAGAGGACACCGAGATTGCCCAGGACGGCGTTACCGGCCGCCTGGAAGACACTTGCGACGGTGGCGAGGTTGTCGCCGCCGTTCGACTCGAGGAAATAGCCGACGCCCATCATGAGGGCGGCGACGGGCAGGACCGCCACCGCGCCCATGAGGGCTTTGCCTAGCTTCTGAAGAGGAGCCATGATCTTGTCCACGGCCGTTCTCCTTTAGTAGAGCCGGCGGGGGCGACCTTCCGCGGAGGCCCCGTCGGGAAATGGCTGCACCCGGTTTCTCCGGGCTGAAAGTCTTAGATGTCCGCCTTCGCCAACGCGTCCAGCAGATTGCGGTAGTGGCTCCGCACCGCCGCGCGGTAGGCGCCGGGGTCCTCGGCGACGATGGCGTCGACCATCTCGTCGTGGGAGTCGACGCTGCTGGCCCACTCCTTCGAGGTGGCCAGGCCGAGGGCCGGGGCGACCTGCATCTGCACCCGCCACATCGCGTCCGAGAGCTCGCGGACCAGGTGGTTCTTCACGTGGCTCATCAGCAGGGTGTGGAAGTGGTGGTCCTCCTCGAGGAAGGGCTCACCCGCGTCGGCGTGGGCGCGCATCTGCGCGACGACCCCGTGCAGCTCCTCGGCCTGCTCGGGCGTCAGCGCACCCATCAGTCCGGTGGTCACGGCGGTGTCGAGTCCGTAGCGGACCTCGACGATGTTGCGCATGCGCTCCACGGAGCGTTCGGAGTCCACGAGCGTGCGGAAGACCAGGCCCTCCACCAGCGGGCTCAGCGACATCCCCGACACGAACGTGCCGTAGCCGTGGCGCACCTCGACGATGTCGAGCGTGGCCAGGGTGCGCACGGCCTCGCGGATCGAGGAGCGCGAGCACCCGAGGTCTTCGCACATGTCCGCCTCGGAGGGCAGCAGGTCCCCCTCGACGAGTCCGTGGTTGCGGATGTAGTCCTTGATTCCCTGGGCCGCCGCCTGGGCGGCCGAGCGGTGCCGGAGGCGTCCCCGGCCGGTGAAATCTGGCACTTCTAGGTCTCCACCTGTAGTTCGTGGACCCGGGCGCCGACCCACCGGAGGGCTCCGGGGGCGACGTCTGGAGTCAGAGGTCGAAATCAGACATCTGACCTAAGCATAGACCGTAGGGTGTAGGTCGACGGAAGTCCGGAGTACATAAACGGGGGTGAATTTGGGGGTGAGTTAGCGCACGTGGCGCGTGCCACGGCGTGGCGTGCCCGCCGACGCCGCGTGCGACGCACCCACGGCGCGCACGTGCCGACCCGGCCGCGTCGCTTGCCGACGCCGCGGTGGTCACCCCCGGCGGACCGGCGTCAGCGCGTGCGCCAGACGACGGCGGTGGCCACGGCGGCACGCCCCTCCCCGCGGCCGGTGAAGCCCAGGTGGTCGGTGGTCGTCGCCGAGACGCTGACCGGCGCGCCCAGCGCGGCGGAAAGCACGCGCTCGGCCTCGGCGCGGCGCGGGCCGACCTTCGGGGTCTGCCCGATCATCTGCACCGCGGCGTTGCCCACGGTGAAGCCCTCCCCCGCCAGCTTCTCCGCGGCGATCTCGAGCAGGCGCGCGCCGGAGACACCGGTGTACTCGGCGCGGCCGACCCCGACCAGGGAGCCCAGGTCGCCGAGGCCCGCGGCGGAGAGCACCGCGTCGACCACGGCGTGCGAGACGACGTCGCCGTCCGAGTGGCCCTCGCAGCCGTCGGCGTCCTCGAAGAGGAGCCCGGCGATCCAGCACTCGCGGCCGGCCTCGATGCGGTGGGCGTCGGTGGCCACGCCGACCCGGGGCACGGGCGCGGGCACGGCGGCACCGGCGCCCGCGGACTCGGTCGCGGGCGTGTTGTTCTCGCGGGGCGTTTCGGTCACGGTCACTCCTGGTTCAGTCGGTCTCGGGGGCGGAGGAGGTGGACCCCGCCGCGGCGCCGGGGTCCCCGGGCGCGGCGTCGTCGGCGGGTGTGGCGTCGTCGGAGGGGGCGGCCGCGTCCGGGACGTCGAAGACGGTCGGCTCGGCCTCGTCGACGATGGTCTGCGCCAGCTTCAGGTCCAGCGGGGTGGTGATCTTGAAGGCCATCGGGTCGCCCTGCACGCAGGTGACCTCGGCGCCGTGCCACTCCATCAGTGAGGCGTCGTCGGTGGCGGTGAAGCTCGGCTCGGTCTCGGCGAAGTAGGCCTCGTTGGCGGCGCGCAGCGCGGCCAGGTCGAAGCCCTGCGGGGTCTGCACCGCGCGCAACGCCGAGCGGTCCGGGGTGCCCAGCACGCGGGCGCCGTCGACACGCTTGACGGTGTCGACCACGGGCAGCACGGGGATGACGGCGGGCGCGCCCTCGAGCACGGCGCGCGCCACGCGCGCGATCATGCCGGGCGGGGTGAGGGCACGCGCGGCGTCGTGAATCAACACCACGCCCTCGGAGCCCTCGATGGCCTGCAGGCCCGCCCACACGCTGTCGGCGCGCTCGCCGCCGCCGCGCACGATGCGCACGCGCGGTGCGCCCGAAGAGGCGCTGCCGGGGGTGGGCAGAATGCCGCGGCGGGCGAGCAGGTCGGCGGCGTAGCCCTCCATGTCGGCGCTGGCCAGGACGATGATCTCATCGACGACCTCGGCGGTGACCATCGCGGTCACCGAGCGCTCGAGCAGGGTGCGCCCGCGCAGGGGGACGAAGGCCTTGGGCACCCGCGCCCCGAGCCGGGTGCCGCGCCCGGCGGCGGCGACGAGCGCCGTGACGTGCCGGTCAGGCATCCTCGTCGTCGAAGCTGAGGTCGTCGAGGTCGACGTCGGTGCCGTCCGGCTTGACCTCGGCGTCGGTGGTGGGCAGGCCCGCCGCCTCGCGCTGGGCGCGCAGGTCCTTGTCGGCCTCCGCGAGGATCTTCTCGCCCTTCTTCTTGTCGCCGAGCTCGGCCAGGGCGATCTCGCCGACGAGCACCTGGCGCGCCTTGGAGAGCATGCGCTTCTCACCGGCGGACAGCCCACGGGACTGGTCGCGGCGCCACAGGTCGCGCACGACCTCGGCGACCTTGTTGACGTCGCCGGAGGCGAGGCGCTCCTGGTTGGCCTTGTAACGGCGGGACCAGTTGCCGGCCTCCTCGACGTCGGTCAGCCGCATCACGTCGAACAGGGCGCGCAGGCCCTTGTCGTCGACGACGTCGCGCACGCCGACGAGCTCGGCGTTCTTGATGGGCACACGAACCACGAGGTCGGACTGGTTGACCTGGAGCACCAGGTAGTCCAGGGTCTCTCCCCCGATCTCCCGCTGCTCGATGTCCTTGATCACGGCGGCGCCGTGATGGGGGTAGACGACGACCGACCCGACCTTGTAATCCATGGGCTCCTCCTTGCGCTGCGGCAGACACACGGAGCGCCCATTCTACCACGGGCGTTTTCCGGCCCTGCCTGCACTCCCGGCGTTCACGCGGCCGCTTGACGACGTCCCGCCCGCCGCGCCGTGGGCGCGGGGCGGTGCGCGGCCGCGGCGCCTGCGCACGGGCCGGGGCGGCGTCGGCACACGGCGCCGTCACACCGCGCGAGCCGGCCCCACCCCCGGTTCCCCCTAAAGTCTGCCCCCGGGAGTCCGTCGAAAGCTTGACGTTTCTGTGACTCGCCCCCGTGTTTACTACAGTTAACCCCTGAGAAGCGTAGTCACCGCACCAATGGAGGACATGTTCGTGAAGGCCCTGAAGTCGACCGCCCGCCGCGGGGGCGTCATCTGCGCGACCGCTCTGACCGCGCTGGCGCTGGCATCCTGCTCGGCAGGCCAGATCACCCAGACGTCCAGCCAGGTCGCCGCCGTCGACGGCGCCTCCGCCGACGCCGAGGACGGCTCCGTTGCCGTCCGCGACGTCACCGTCGTCGTCGACGGTGCGGGCAACGCCAACCTGAAGTTCGTCGCGGTCAACCAGGACACCTCCCAGGCGGACCACCGCCTCGAGGCCGTCGAGGTCGACGGCCGGCAGGCCCCCGGCTTCCGCGCGGCCACCATCGAGTACCCGTGCTCGCTGGTCTCCGACACCGAGGCCGCCCACGACCGTAACGCCCAGGCCAAGGACGCCGGCTGCATCGACTACACCGAGACCGAGCTCGACGGCGACTACGCCGTCGCCGGCAACGTCGACGTGACCTTCAAGTTCGACTCCGGTGACATCACCGTGACCGCCACCGTCTCCGAGCAGCACCCGGAGGCCGGCCACTTCGAGCGCGGCACCGGCGACCCGGCGGACAACCACGAGTAGTCCTCTCTCACCTGCATGAGACCCCGGCTGCGGCCGGGGTCTTCTCGTGTCTGCGGGCGCGGCTGTTCGAACCCCGCGGACGCGCCTGTCACGCCCCTGCGCCACAATCGGGGGCATGGCCAAGAAACCCCGCGTCGAATACGTCTGCTCCGAGTGCGGTCACACCGCCCTGAAGTGGCTGGGCCGCTGCCCGGACTGCGGCTCCTGGGGCACCCTCGAGGAGCGCGCACCCCGACCCGCCGCCGGCGGGCGCAGCGGCGGCGGCTCCGCGGGGTCGGCGGGCGCCGCGGCGCTGACGCCGACCAGCCCCGCCAAGCCGATGAGCCGGATCTCGCCGACGGCCTCCTCGAGCGTCGCCACCGGCATCGGGGAACTCGACCGGGTGCTCGGCAGCGGCATCGTGCCCGGCTCAGTGGTGCTGCTGGCCGGAGAGCCCGGTGTGGGCAAGTCCACCCTGCTGCTCGAGGTCGCCGCCCGCTGGGCCCGCCAGCCCGACGCGGCCGGGAAGAAGCCGCGCACCGCCCTCTACGTCACCGCCGAGGAGTCCGCCGGGCAGGTCCGCCTGCGCGCCGAGCGCACCGGGGCCGTCGAGGAGAGCCTGTACCTGGCCGCCGAGTCCGACCTGGACACCATCTTCGGCCACGTCGAGCAGGTCAAACCCTCGCTGCTCATCGTCGACTCGGTGCAGACCATGCAGGCCACCGGCGTCGACGGCGTGGCCGGCGGCGTGGCCCAGTCGCGCGCGGTCACGGCCGCGCTGACCAGCCTGGCCAAGACCTCCGGCATCCCGGTGCTGCTCGTCGGCCACGTGACCAAGGACGGCAACGTCGCCGGCCCCCGCGTGCTCGAGCACCTCGTCGACGTCGTGCTCAGCTTCGAGGGCGACCGCCACTCCAGCCTGCGCATGCTGCGCGGGATGAAGAACCGCTTCGGCGCGACCGGCGAGGTCGGCTGCTTCGAGCAGACCTCCGACGGCATCCGCGAGGTGCCCGACCCCTCCGGGCTCTTCCTCTCCCACCGCGGCTCCACCCCGGACGGCTCGGCGGTCACGGTCGCCATGGACGGGGTGCGCCCGATGCTCGCCGAGGTGCAGTCGCTGGCGGTGACCACCCCGGCGAAGAACCCGCGGCGCGTGGTCACCGGCCTGGACGCCAACCGCGTGCCGATGGTGCTCGCCGTGCTCGCCGCCCGCGTCGGCCTGCCGACCCAGGACAAGGACGTCTACGTCGCCACCGTCGGCGGCGTGCGCATCGGCGAGCCGGCCACCGACCTGGCCGTGGCGCTGGCGACCGTCTCGACGATCCGGCGCAAGGCGCTCCCCGAGCGCACCGTGGCCATCGGGGAGGTCGGCCTGGCCGGCGAGCTGCGCCGGGTGCCCAACCTGGCCCGCCGGCTCGCCGAGGCCGCCCGGCTCGGCTACCGCACCGCCGTGGTGCCGGCCGGCGCACTCGACGGGGAGCGCCGCCCGGAGGGCATCGCGGTGCGCGAGGCGGCCACCCTGGCCGAGGCGATCACGGCCGCGGGGCTGGCCCCCAAGGGGGAGAGAAAGAAGTGAGGGCCGGCTAGCTCAGGTTGAACGGCTGGGCGGCCGAGGGGTTGTCGCCGAGCACCGCGTGCAGGTAGTAGCTGGCCGCCGGCACGGCCTGGCGGTCCGAGCACTTGTCGGGCTCGGAAGTGGTGCGCGACCAGACGGCCTCGAAGTGGCGCTCCTCGCCGGCCTTGAAGGTGGTGCGCCCCTCCTGCATCGGCTTGTTGCAGTCGATGTCGGACCACACGCGCGCGTTGGTGGCCATGTCGTAGACCTCGAAGCGCAGCGGGTTCTGGGCGAGGTCGATCTCGCAGTCGGCGTCGGTCGGGTTGGCCACCGTCATGTAGAAGGTCGGCTGGGTGCCGTCCGAGTAGCCCGGGCGGTCCGTCTGGGCGGTCACGCGCAGGTCGGACAGCTCGCAGGTGCGCTTGCCGTTGGAGGCGACCGTCTCGGACTCCTTGGGCTCCTTCGAGGAGCTCGCGGACTCGGACTCCTTCTCCTTGTCCTTGTCCGTGGACTTCTCGGACTCCTTCGCGGAGGTGGTCTCCGGGGCGGGGGCCTCCCAGGAGTTGGTCTCGGAGCTGAAGACCGGGTCGGTCTTCTTCTCCTCGTCGCCGCCGGAGCAGGACACGGCCAGCCAGATCAGCAGAGCCACGACCACGAGCAGCGCGACGATCGCCGCGATGCGGCGGCGGAGGTAGATCTCTTGGGGCAGTCGCCGACGGTTCTTGGAGCTCACGCCTCCAGTCTATGGCGCACCCGTCGCCGGGCCGGTCAGCCCGGTCGCGGGCGTGTCCCCCACCGCCGGCGCCCGCACCCGGCGCGCCACGCGCACCGGACGGGGCGTCGTCAAGCGGTCAGGCCTCGACGCCGTGCGCCTCGACGACCTCGAGCCCGGAGTCGCTGAGCAGGTAGCGCAGGCCGACGACACCGAGGCGGTTCTCGGCGATGAGCTCGTCGAGGCCCTCGACGCGGTGGTGCAGCTGGTCGACCACGGCGGAGACGTGCGCGCGCTCATAGTCGGCGGGGTCGGTCCTGCCCTGGGCACGCGAGGTCATCAGCGCCGGGGCGACCTTCTCGACGAGCGTGCGCTGCCAGCCGCCGGGCACCTCGCCCTCCTCGACCGCACCGCGGGCGGCGGCGACGGCCCCGCAGCTCTCGTGGCCGAGGACCACGAGCAGGTCGACGCCGAGGCCGCGCACGGCGAACTCGATGGAGCCGAGCACCGCGGAGTCGAGGATCTCGCCGGCGGTGCGCACGACGAACAGGTCGCCGAGGCCGCAGTCGAAGACGAGCTCGACGGGCACGCGCGAGTCGGAGCAGGCGAGCACCACGGCACGCGGGGCCTGCCCGGAGCGCAGCGCGTAGCGGCGCTCGGTGTCGGCGTGGGGGTGCTCGGAGATGTGGTCGCGGAAACGGGCATTGCCCCTCTTGAGGGTCTCCCAGACGGCCTGGGGTTCGTGCGGGGTCTTGGTCATGGACATACCTCCATGATCGCACCGGGGGTGGCCGCCGATACACTCGAGCCGCGATGACCTCCCCCGACACCACCTTCCCCACCCCTGATCCGGCGGCGCTGCGCGCGCTGGTCGGCTGGTTCGCGGCCAACGGGCGGGACCTGCCGTGGCGTGCGGAGGACACGAGCGCGTGGGGGGTGCTGCTCTCCGAGGTGATGAGCCAGCAGACCCCCGTCGCCCGCGTGGCCCCGGTGTGGCGCGAGTGGATGGGGCGCTGGCCCACCCCGGCCGACTTCGCCGCGGCGGGACGTGCCGAGGTACTGCGCGCCTGGGGCCGGCTGGGCTACCCGCGCCGGGCGCTGCGTCTGCACGAGTGCGCGGCCGCGATCGTGGAGCGCCACGGCGGGGAGGTCCCCGCCGGCGTCGCGGAGCTCGAGGATCTGCCGGGCATCGGCACCTACACCGCCCGCGCGGTGGCCTGCTTCCACTTCGGCGCGAACGTCCCCGTGGTCGACACCAACGTCCGCCGCGTGCACCGCCGCCTTATCGAGGGCACGTACCTGCCCGGCCCGGCGCGCGCCGCGGACCTGCGCAAGGTCGCCGCGCTCCTGCCCGGCCCGCTTGCCGACGCCGCGCTGCCCGGCCGCGCGCGCACGCGTGACGTCGCCGCGCCGACGGCCGACGGGGACGGCTCCGCCGCCCCCGCGGCTGCCCCGCGGGAGGACGGACTGCGCGCGGAGCGGAAGGAAGCGGAACTGCCCGCGGGGCCGGAGATATCGGTGGCGCTGATGGAGCTGGGTGCCCTGGTGTGCACCGCCTCCTCCCCCGACTGCGACGTCTGCCCCGTGCGCCCCTGGTGCGCCTGGGTGGCCGCCGGCTCCCCGGAGCCGAGCGCCGAGGAGCTGGCCGGGGCGAAGAAGCGGGTGCAGAAGTTCGCGGGTACCGACCGGCAGGTGCGCGGCAAGATCATGGCCGTGCTGCGCGCGGCCGAGCACCCGGTGGACAAGGCGGAGATCGACGCCGTGTGGCCCGACGCCGCGCAGCGCTCGCGCTGCCTGTTCTCGCTGATCGAGGACGGGTTGGCCGAGCAGGACGCCGACGGCCGCTTCCGCCTGCCGGCCTGAGCGGCGCGGGCCCGCGCCTGTGACCGCACCCCTCCGTACCTCCGGATTTCTGCCGGTGAAACCCCTGTGGCCGCCATTCAAACCAGCTAATCTTTGCGCCATGTTCATGCACCTACGCAATCTTCGGCGCGCGACGGTGACGCTCGCGGCGTCGGCAATCGCGGCCGCCTGCCTGACCGCGCCCGCCCACGCCCAGTCCTCGACGCCGGACGCGCTGATCTCGGACCCGGCCGACCCGTTCTACTCCGCGCCGGCCGACGTGCCGCAGGTGCCGGGGACCGTCATCCGCGAGCAGCTCGCCCCGCACATGCTCAACCTCGCGGACCCGACCGCGCGCCAGCTCGGGCTCGACGAACCGCAGCTGCCCGGGCAGGCGCACCGGATGATGTACTCGTCGACCGACCGCGACGGGCGCCCGGTCGCGGTCACCGGCGTGGTCATCGAGCCCTCCGTGCCCTGGACCGGGGCCGGGCCGACCCCGACGCTGGTCATGGCCGCCGGCACGCGCGGGCAGGGCGACGCCTGCGCGCCGTCGAAGGGGCCGTGGCTGCTCGGTGCGGTCGACCCGCAGAACGGGGCCGCGGGCATCAACTACGAGCTGCCCGTGATGTACGCCGCGGCGATGCGCGGGATGCGCGTGGTCATGACGGACTACATGGGCCTGGGCACCGAGGGGCTGCACCACTACGTCCACCGCACCGAGCAGGCGCACGCGGTGCTCGACTCGGCACGCGCGGGGCTCGATCTGGTCGGCGCGCCCGCCGACTCCCCGGTGGCCTTCTACGGCTACTCGCAGGGCGGCGGGGCCGCGGCGGCCGCCGCCGAGGAGGCCGCGGGTTACGCGCCCGGGCTGAACGTCGCCGGCTCCTACGTCGGCGCTCCCCCGGCCGAGCTGACCAGCGTGCTCAGCGGGGTGGACGGCTCGACGATCGCGGGCGTGCTCGGCTACGCGGTCAACACCGCCACCGACGTCGACCCGGCCGTCGACGAGGCCTTCGACCGTCAGGCCTCCGCGCAGGCCCCGGCGGAGCTGCGCCGGCTGGCGAACGCCTGCATCGGCGACACCGCCCTGAGCTGGGCGTTCCGCCACTCCGCCGAGCTGATAGAGAGCGGGCGCCCGCTGTCCGAGGTGCTCGAGGAGGAGCCCGCGATCGGCGAGTACCTCAGCGAGCAGGCGCTCGGGCTGCACCCGATCAGCGCGCCGATGCTCGTGCTCAGCGGGCGCCACGACGACCTGATCCCGCACGCGCAGGCGCGCGGGATGGCCGTGGGCTACTGCGCAGCCGGCGGCACGGTGGACTTCCGCAACGACGGGCTGCCGGAGCTGCCGCCCAAGACGGGGCTCAACCACGCGATCCCGGTGTTCTCGCACGCGGGTCCGGCCCTGGACTGGGTGCAGGACCGGTTCAACGGGGTGCCGGCGGCGAGCAACTGCGACTCGCTTTTGGCCGGCGGGCCCGAGCAGGTCCTCGCCGTGCCCGGAGTGAGTTCTTAGCGGTCCCGGGGCAGGATGCCGGCAAAATGTGCACCAGGTTTTCGGCCAGCCGCCGTTTCCCCAGGTCGGATTTCGAGGCCGGCGAACTTGGTCTACATTTTGCCGCGGCTCAGGGACCGGGAGGACGCTACTTCTTCCAGCGGCCGCGGAAGTTCAGGCCGCCGGGCAGCTTGACGTAGATGCCGCCGCGGGAGTTGAAGGTGACCGGGCCGATGCGCTTGGACATCGAGGCGCCCGAGCCCGAGTAGTTGATCCAGCTGTCCTTGCCCATCTTCTGGCGCTTGCGGAAGGTGATGCCCATGGCGGAACTCCTGTTCGTCGAGGCCGGTTGTTGCCCTGATTTTAGCGCGTGACCACTCCCCCGCCCGGCGCGCGGGCCGGAGTGCTCGGGCCGCGCGGGCCGGACTGTTCGAGCCGGAGGAGCGCAGACTCAGCGCAGGCCGCGGAAACGGTTGACCGCCGCCATGATCTCGTGGCGGCGCGGCCGGGCGAAAAGACCCGGGTGCCCGCGGTAGGGCGCCACGGCGTCCAGGCCGTCGCGGTCCATGGTCGCCTCG
Source organism: Corynebacterium frankenforstense DSM 45800 (assembly GCF_001941485.1). NCBI lineage: Bacteria > Bacillati > Actinomycetota > Actinomycetes > Mycobacteriales > Corynebacteriaceae > Corynebacterium > Corynebacterium frankenforstense. The sequence goes on from NZ_CP009247.1 coordinate 2,308,229, forward strand.
ACCTCGTCGACGGCCTCGGCCAGGGTGCGGGTGCCGTCGAGAAGCGGTTCCAGCTTGTCAATGACGTGGGCGATGCCGGTGGTCTGCGCCGGGTCCACGAGTTGCTCGGCCGGGCCGAGGTCGACGGAGTCCCTGCCGAGCCGGATGGTGGTGCGGCCCTTCGCGCCCGCGGGCTTTCGTCCACCGTGGCCCGGGCCGCCCTTGCCGCCCTTGCCCCGGCCGCCCTTGCCACGGGAGGGCTTGGCGGCGACCTTCAGCACCGGCGAACGGTCGGGCGCGGCAGAGTCGGCGCCGAAGACCTGGTCGGCTGCGGCCCCGGCACCGGCCTCCTCCCCCGCCAGCTCGTGGGCGCGGTCGGTGACGTCCGAGACCCGGTAGGAGTCCAGGGCGATGACGTGGTCGGCCACCCCGAAGAAGGCGCCTGAGCCGCTGGCGACCAGCACGGTGGAGACCCCGAGGCGCTCGTAGAGGGCGCGCACACGCTCCACGAACGGGGTGATCGGCTCCTTGTCCGGGCTGATCAGCGCACGCATCCGGGAGTCGCGGAGCATGAAGTTCGTCGCCGAGGTGTCCTCGTCGATCAGCAGCGTCGTGGCGCCGGTCTCGAGGGCCTCGACGAGGTTGGCCGCCTGCGAGGTCGACCCGGAGGCGTTGGTGGTGGAGAAGCTCACCGTGTCCTGGCCCGACGGCAGCCCGGAGATGAACGGCGAGATGTCCACGCCCGAGACCGCACGGCCGTCCTCGGCGCGCACGGAGACCGCGTCGGCCCGGGTGACCACCCACTCGCGCCCGTCGCCGGGGATGTGCGGGTAGACCCCGCGCTGGATGGCGCGCAGCAGCGTCGACTTGCCGTGGTAGCCGCCGCCGACGATCACGGTCACCCCGGCCGGCACGCCCATGCCGGCAAGCACCCGCCCCGAGGGCAGCGAGACCTCCCGGCGCAGGGTGTCCGGGGTGGCGAAGGGGACGGCGTCGGCGAGCGGCTGGTCGGAGTCGCCCGAGCGGCGCGGCAGCACCGCGCCGTCACCGACGAAGGCGACCAGGTCCTCGTCCGCCAGCCAGCGGCGCAGGAAGGCCACGTCGCGGGCGTGGGTGACCCACGCATCGAGCTCGGCGGCGGCGACGGGGCGCAGCGCGGCGTCGACGATCCCGGGCAGCGCGCCGGTCAGGGTGCCGGCGGCGGCGCGGCCGAGGATGCGGCGCCCGCGCGCGGGAAGTTGCACGGTGAAGCGCACCGTCGTCGACTCCGCGCCGAGGCGCACGGTGGTGCGCTCGAGGATCTCCTGGCCGGGGCGGCCGAAGGAGAGGTCGCGCTCGCGGGCGGCGGCGCGCACGAGGGCGCGGGTGAGGAAGTCCTCGGCGCCGATGAGGCCGGGGCGGTCCCCGGGGAGGCTCAGCCCGGAGACGGAGTCCGGGATCTCGAGGTGGGCCAGCGAGGCCGGGGCGTACGGGTCCGTCTGCGCGCGGTCGAGCACGAAGACGCAGCCTCCGCCCAGGTCATAGGCGGTGCCGGTGAGGTCGCGGTAGGCGCCGTAGGGCTTTCCGTCGAGGCGGTGCAGGTCGCGGGAGAGGTCGTCGAGGGTTCGCACGCCCCCGGTCTACCAGGTACGGAACCACCCGCGCCGCCGACCGCGGGCGTCGGAAATTCTTAGCCGACGAAATTTTTCCCCGAAAGAACGAACAGCGATTCGCCGGGCATTTAAACTTTCCCCAACGCGAACTTTTTGTGTCTCACACCACACACTGCGCCGCGCCCCGCGGCACACCCGAGCACACCCGCGCCACACCCGTGACCGGGCCGTTCCGCGTTGCCCCGGGCGCGAGCCGCCCACCGTCCCACGACGTCCCCGACGAAAGGACCCCCATGCGAAAGACCTCGTCACGCGCGGGCGCGGCCGCGGTGTTCACCGCCGGCCTGCTCGCCGCCTCCGTCTGCGCCGGCCCCGCACACGCGCAGTCCAGCGCACCCGAAGGCTCCTCGACGCCCAGCGGCGGCTCGTCCGCGCCCACCGGCTCGAGCGGCAACGAGATCCCCTCTGCGATCGGCGGCTCCTCCGACGCGCCGTGGGACATGGCCATCCGCACCGGCATCGCGGACCTGGCCGACCCGGAGGACATCGACCCCGACGGCTTCTACTCCTCGATCGACCCGAACCCGACCGGCGAGCCCGGCGAGGTGGTCAAGTCCCAGCCGTCCAGCTGGAACCTGCTGGTCGAGGGCGCGACCTGGGGCACCACCGCCGAGCGCATCGTCTACACCTCCCGCGACGCCAACGGCGAGCCCATCCCGGTCACCGGCACCCTGATCACCCCGGCCGTGCCGTGGGACGGCCCCGGCGAGCGGCCCGTGATGGTCCACGCCCCGGGCACCCAGGGCGCCGGCGACCAGTGCGCGCCCTCGAAGCTGCTGGCCAAGGGCAAGGAGTACGAGGCGATGGTGCAGGCGGCGATGCTCGGCCGCGGCTGGGCCGTCGCGATGCCCGACTACGAGGGCCTGGGCACGCCGGGATCGCACACGTACATGAACCGCGTCTCGCAGGCGCACACCACCCTGGACATGGGACGGGCCGCCCGCGCCAAGGGCTTCACCGGCCCGATGGCCATGTGGGGCTTCTCCCAGGGCGGCGGGGCCGTCGCCGCGGCCGCCGAGCTGCGCGCCGAGTACGCCCCGGACCTCGAGATCGCCGGCGCCTTCGCCGGGGCCGTGCCCGCGGACCTGGGCGAGGTGGCCAAGCACATCGACGGCTCCGCGCTGACGGCCGGCATCGCCTACACGCTCAACGGCTTCACGCGCACCTACCCGGAGACCCGCGAGGCCCGCGACGAGCTGGTCAGCGAGCAGGGCCAGAGCTTCCTCGAGCAGGCCGACCACGAGTGCGAGACGTCCTCGCTGTTCAAGTGGGGCTTCACGGGCACCGAGGCCGCCACGCAGTCCGGCGAGCCGGTGAGCGCCTACCTGGACGAGGAGCCGTGGAAGTCGGTGCTGGACAAGCAGCGCATCGGCACCATCGCCCCCGACATCCCCGTCTACGTCACCCACAACGTGCAGGACGACCTGGTCGGCATCGAGCAGGGCCGCCGGATGGTCGAGGACTGGTGTTCCAAGGGCGCGCAGGTGAACTACATCGAGCACGACGTCGGACCGGTCGCGCCGGTGGTCGACCACTCGATCCCGGACGCGCTCGAGCTGGGCACCGCCATCCCCTGGCTGGAGCAGGCCGTGCGCGGTGAGAACGTGGCGTTGACCTGCAACGCCTAGAAGAAGATTGACGACGCCCGCGGGGCGCACGGTGGCTGACCACTGTGCGCCCCGCGGGCGTCGTCAAGCGCGGGCGCGGGGCGCGCTCACGCGCACCCCCGCGGCGTCGGGAAGCGAACTACTGCTCGCGCTGCGGCTGCGCGCCGCCGGCGGGGCCGTCGCCCTCATCGCCCTTGTCGCCCTCATCGCCGGTCAGGCGGCCGGGCTCGGGGGTCTCGGGCAGGCGCTCGCCCGACTCGCGCAGCTTGTCCAGCTCCTCGTCGCTGACGGTGTCGGCCTCGGGCACGTCGCCGTCGGCGGCGTCCTCGACGTCCTTGACCGCCTCGGCGGTCTCGACGGCCATGTCACCGAAGTGCTCCTCGGGCAGCGGCTTCGGGTGCGGGGTGAAGGTGAAGGTCGCCTTGTCGGTGTCCTTCGACTCGCCGTCCCAGCCCTCGACGTCGACGTACACGATCTCGCCGGCGCCGAGCTCGCCGAAGAGGATCTTCTCGCTCATCGCGTCCTCGACCTCGCGCTGGATGGTGCGGCGCAGCGGGCGGGCACCCAGGACCGGGTCGAAGCCGCGCTGGGCGAGCAGGTTCTTGGCCTTCTCGGACAGCTCGATGCCCATGTCCTTCTCCTCGAGGGCCTTCTCGACGCGCCCGATGAGCAGCTCGACCATCTGCACGATCTGCTCGCGGGTCAGCTGGTGGAAGATGACCGTGTCGTCGATGCGGTTGAGGAACTCGGGGCGGAAGTGCTTCTTCAGCTCGTCGTTGACCTTCTGCTTCATCCGCTCGTAGCGGGCGGTGTCGTCGTCCTCGGTCTCGCCGGAGAAGCCCATTCCGACCGGCTTCGAGATGTCCTGGGTGCCCAGGTTCGAGGTGAAGATGAGCACCGTGTTCTTGAAGTCGACCACGCGGCCCTGACCGTCGGTGAGCCGGCCCTCCTCGAGGACCTGCAGCAGGGTGTTGTAGATCTCCTTGTGGGCCTTCTCGATCTCGTCGAAGAGGACCACGGAGAACGGCTTGCGGCGGACCTTCTCGGTGAGCTGGCCGCCCTCCTCGTAACCGACGTATCCGGGGGGAGCGCCGAAGAGGCGGGACGCGGTGAAGCGGTCGTGGAACTCGCCCATGTCGATCTGGATCAGGGCGTCCTCCTCGCCGAAGAGGAACTCGGCGAGCGCCTTCGACAGCTCGGTCTTGCCCACGCCGGAGGGGCCGGCGAAGATGAACGAGCCCGAGGGGCGCTTGGGGTCCTTCAGGCCGGCACGGGTGCGGCGGATCGCCCGGGAGACGGTCTTGACCGCCTCGTCCTGGCCGATGATGCGCTTGTGCAGCTCGTCCTCCATGTGCAGCAGGCGGGAGGACTCCTTCTCGGTCAGCTTGAACACCGGGATGCCGGTCCAGGAGCCGAGCACCTCGGCGATCTGCTCCTCACCGACCTCGGCGATCTCCTCGAGGTCGCCCGAGCGCCACTGCTTCTCCTTCTCGGAGCGCTCCTCGGTAAGGGTGCGCTCGTTGTCGCGCAGGCCGGCGGCCTTCTCGAAGTCCTGCGCGTCGATGGCCGCCTCCTTCTCGCGGCGCACCTCGGCGATCTGCTCGTCGACCTTGCGGATGGACTCCGGGGCGGTCATGTGCCGGATGCGCATGCGGGCACCGGCCTCGTCGATGAGGTCGACGGCCTTGTCCGGCAGGTAGCGGTCGTTGATGTAGCGGTCCGAGAGCCGGGCGGCGGCCTCCAGCGCCCCGTCGGTGATGGAGACGCGGTGGTGCGCCTCGTAGCGGTCGCGCAGGCCCTTGAGGATCTCCACGCTCAGCTCGACGCTGGGCTCGGGCACCTGGACGGGCTGGAAGCGGCGCTCCAGGGCGGCGTCCTTCTCGATGTGCTTGCGGTACTCGTCCAGCGTGGTGGCACCGATGGTCTGCAGCTCGCCGCGGGCCAGCTTCGGCTTGAGCAGGCTGGCCGCGTCGATCGCGCCCTCGGCGGCGCCGGCGCCGACGATGGTGTGGATCTCGTCGATGAACAGGATGATGTCGCCGCGCTGGTTGATCTCCTTGAGCACCTTCTTCAGGCGCTCCTCGAAGTCACCGCGGTAGCGGGAGCCGGCGACCAGGGAGCCGAGGTCCAGCGAGTAGAGCTGCTTGTCCTTCAGCGTCTCGGGCACCTTGCCGTTGACGATGTCGAGGGCCAGGCCCTCGGCGACGGCGGTCTTGCCCACGCCGGGCTCGCCGATGAGCACCGGGTTGTTCTTGGTGCGCCGCGAGAGGACCTGCATGACGCGCTCGATCTCCTTCTCGCGCCCCACGACCGGGTCCAGCTTGCCGTCCTTGGCGGCCTGGGTCAGGTTGCGGCCGAACTGGTCGAGCACCAGCGAGTTGGAGCGCTCGCCGGCCTGCCCGCCGCGGCCGCCCCCGCCGGGGCCGCTGGCCGCGCCGGCGCCCGTCAGGCCCGGGGAGCCGCCGCCCTGCTGGCCGGAGCCGCCGCCCTGCTGACCGCCCTCGTAACCGGAGAGCAGCTGGATGACCTGCTGGCGCACGCGCGGCAGGTCGGCGCCCAGCTTGACCAGCACCTGGGCCGCCACGCCCTCGCCCTCGCGGATGAGGCCGAGCAGCAGGAACTCGGTGCCGATGTACTTGTGGCCCATCTGCAGGCCCTCACGCAGGGAGAGCTCGAGGACCTTCTTGGCGCGCGGGGTAAACGGGATGTGCCCGGTGTGCGGCTGGGAGCCGTGACCGATGATCTCCTCGACCTCGCGGCGGACGTCGTCCAGCGAGATCCCCATCGACTCGAGGGCCTTGGCGGCCACGCCCTCACCCTCGTGGATGAGGCCGAGCAGGATGTGCTCGGTGCCGATGTAGTTGTGGTTGAGCATCCGCGCCTCTTCCTGCGCGAGGACGATGACGCGGCGTGCGCGGTCGGTGAAACGCTCGAACATGTTGCCCCTAAACTTCTGCCGTAAATGTGTCATCCACTCTAACGCGCGGGCGTGACCGGATCTTGCACTCTCGCGCCCCCTCTGCCAGCCCATGCTTTCCGACGTCCCGTCGGTGCAGGTGACAGCGCCCGCGCGGCGTTGTACGCCGCTAGCGAACAGGGCCCGCGGAAGGGTCCGGGCGTACCGACCGGGGACGTCGGTCGAGGACCGGGATCGGCCTTGTCGCAATGTCCATGTCCAGCGCCGCAGGCATGACACAGAGACCCCACGGCGGCCCCGTCGCCGAGCGCGGCGATATGCCCGGGGCCGAACGCAGCGGCCCTCGACCTGCTCGCAGTGACCGGCATAGTCTTGGGGACAGTCGCAATTGTCTTCGCCGCAGCAGCGCGCACGCCCCGCCGCGTTCGCGTGCGGGAAAAGGTCTCGGACACCGACAGTTAGGACGAAGCCGATGCAGCACGATCGGGCTCTCGACGCCATCGACACGCACGCGCACGTATACCCGGACGATTACCTGGATTACCTCGGCGCACACGGGGCCCCGGAAGGCAGCACCGAGATCGCCAAGGGAATGGGTGCCGATTCCGGCGCAGAAGACATGAAGGCGCGGCTCGAATGGATGGATCGAGCCGGAGTCGAGGCCCAGGTGCTGGCGGTGACACCGCAGAGCCCCGCCCTGCCCGAAGCCGAGCACGCAGCGTACGCCGCACGCATGATCAACGAGCGCTACATCGACATCGCCGAGGCCTACCCGGGCCGCTTCCACTGCTACGCGGCTCTTCCGCTCCCGCACCTCGACGCGGCCCTCGAGGAATTGGAGTGGATCGACGATTCCGGCCGGTTCTGCGGCGTCGGGCTGCCGGCCTTGTCGGCGGGGCGGCCCTATCTCTCGGAGGGCTACCTCGACCCGGTCTGGAGCTTTCTCGACGAACGGGAAATGGTGGTCAATATTCACCCGACCGGGTGCGGGGCGAACTCGCAGTGGTTGCTCGACCACCGTCTGGAGTGGGTCAACGGCGCACCGGTCGAGGACGCCACCGCGACATTGGAGCTGCTGAAGGCTGATGTTCCGCGTCGCTTCCCCAAGATCACGTTCCACGTCGCGCATCTGGGCGGCGATCTGCCCATGCTGGCGCAGCGAATCGAGGACAACTACGAGGACTGGGACGCGTTTCCGGCGTCACCGAACGAGACCTTGCGGCGGTTCTATTTCGACGCCGCCAACTTCCACGAGCCGTCGTTGGCCCTCGCCGCGGAGACCTTCGGCCTGACGCAGCTGATCGCCGGTTCCGATTTCCCGTACTTCCAGAGGGAGAAATACGTCCGCGCCTTCGACTACGTGCGGACGTCACGCTTCAGCGACGAGGAGAAACAACAGATTCTGCGGAAGAACGCGGAGCGCCTGTTCAAACTGGGCGAACGTACCGGTGAAAGCCACGGGGAGAAGTGCACCCGTGAAAGCCACGGAGAGAAGGACAAGTGCTAGAAAGCTACCGCGACCGGATCGCCGGCCCGTCCGCGCTCGTCGAGGCCTCGGCGGCCCACGGCGTCGAGTTCCTCGACGAGGTCGTCGACCGGCACACCCGGACGATCCCCTTCGACAACGTGGACGTGGCCTTGGGCCGCGGGGTCAGCATCGCGCCCGAGTCCGTGCGCCGCAAGCTGCTGGACCAGAGGCGCGGCGGTTTCTGCTTCGAGCACGCGGAGATCATCCACCAGGTCCTGGACGAGCTGGGTGTGGAGCACCATCGCTTCCTGGCCCGGGTACTGCTCAGCGGCAGCGAGGAGCCGGGCGCGGCCACGCACTGCGCCAATATCGCGCACCTGGACGGCGGGCGCTACATCATCGATCCCGGCTTCGGCGGGGGTACGCCCACCGTGGCGGTACCCCTCGACGGCGCGGAACGCGCAGGCTTCCGCGTGGTGCCTGCCGCCGACGACGACCCGCGCGCAATCGACCGCATCCTGCAGTCGCGCACCGATGTCTCGGACAAGCATCCCGAGGGCTTCAAGGACGTCTACGGCATCTGCGACTGGGATCCCCGACCGGCGGACTTGGACATGGCCTGCTGGTATGCGGCTTCCAGGCGAGGGCAGATGTTCACCGAGAACTTCGTCGTGGTGCTGCGCGGCGAGGGCACCCGCTCCATCTTCAACACCGGGCTCAAGACCGAACAGGGAACCCGGGAGCTCGACGGCGCGGAGGACCTGCGCGACGCGTTACGGAGGCATTTCGGCGTCGAAGTGGATCCGCGACAGGCGGCCGAACTGTGGGATTTCGCCCACCGCGGCTGAGCCCGCGCGGCTGAGCCCACCGTGGCCGGCGCACGCCGCTCGCGTGAGCCCGCGCGGCCGGCACGCCGAAGTCCGCCATCACGGCGGGCAGGGCGACCGAGACGGTCGTCTCTTGAGGATCATCATCATCGCGGAGATGACGAGGACGGCCAGCAGCGCGAAGACGCGCCGGCCCTCCAGCTTTTCTTCGGTCGCCGCCATGCGGGTCCTGCTTTCCGTCTCGGTTTCGGGTGGTGCGCGGTTGCTTGCCGACGCCGCGCGGTGCGGCGCGGGCGCGTGATCTCCGGCACCGCGCGGCCCGCCGCGCGTGCAAAAACCCCGGCCTTCTACGGCCGGGGTGTGGCGAGGTGTTTCGCGGACGACACAGGTTAAACCGGATCTTTCGGCCCCGCCAACGGCGTCGCGGCCGCCGTGGGACACGGCGGCCGCGAATCGAAACCTTTGGATTGAACCCGTTTGCGTTAGTCTCCTGCGGGTTTGTCAGGGCCGGTGATCTTGGTCACTTACGGCGGCGCAGCAGCCTCCCGAGGCGGTCGCGCTCGGCCTTGCGGCGCTTTCCGCCGCCGCCCTTCTCCGGGGCGTCGACCGGGTCCAGCCGGCCGGTCGTCTCGGCGTCTGCGGCATCGCCGATCCCGGCCGCACGGTCGCGGCCCGAACCGGTCACCCCCGTGTCGCCGAAGCCCGCGGCGCTCGCGCCGCCGGCCCCGCCGCCCTCGGCGTGGCGGCCGGCCGTGCCCGTACCGGCGACGTCGTCATGCGCGGCGTCGTCAATCCCGGCGCCGACGGAGACGCGCTCGCGCTCCCGCTCGTGGGCGTCGACCTGCTCGGCGTAGAAGTCGTCCTCCTCGCGCAGCATCAGCTCGTCCTGCTCGCGGGCGAAGCCGTTGATGCGGGCGACGCGGACGACGATCGTCAGAGCCAGCGGCACCAGGATGAAGAAGAGCAGTCCGGCGATGCCAGCCCAGAAGGTCGCGTCCCAGCGGCCGTCGGTGGCGCGGATGAAGCCGTAGCGGGCGTAGGTCATCGGGCTGGTCGGGTGGAAGAAGCGGAACAGCTGCGGGATGATCGGCTGCGGCCACACGCCGCCGAAGACCAGCACGCCGTAGCCGTACATGCCCAGCGAGAAGATGCCGCCGATCACGCGGCCGAACAGCGCGCGGAAGAACTGGTAGCTCGCGGCGCCGGCCATCGCGATCAGGGCGAAGACCACGACGGTGGCCAGCCAGCTGGCCGGGGACCAGCCCATGAAGGTCGAGATCAGGCCCATCGCGCAGACGGTGACGAAGTTGATCAGGCTCAGCGCGCCGAAGGCCTTGAGCACCGGGCCGACCGAGCGCGAGCGCGACCAGCGGCCGGTCACGTGCGGGACGAGCATGGCGGTCAGCGCCATGATCAGGAAGCCGATGACCACGACAAGGATCAGCGAGATACCGCTGGTGACCTCCTTGGCCGTCGGGTCGTTGACGTCGATGTTGGTCGTGACCGGGTGCAGGTTCGTCTCGTCGAAGGCGACCGGGGCGGCGGCCTGCTTGGCCGAGCCGTCGACGTTCTCGAAGGTCGGGGCGCGTCCCGCGCCCTCCTCGAGCCGCGTGCTCAGCTCCCCGGTGCCGTCCTTGAGGCGGGTGGTGCCGTCGTCGAGCTGGGCCGAGCCGTCCTTCAGGCGGGTCGTGCCGTCCTTCAGGCGCGTGGTGCCGTCGTGCAGCTGGGTCGCGCCGTCGGAGAGCTCCGTGGCACCGTCGTCGAGCTGGTAGATGCCGTCGGCCAGGCGGTTCATGCCGTTGAGGTAGGGCGCCGAGGGGTCGTTGAGGTTGTAGCGCATCTCGGCGGTGCCGTTCTTCAGCTTGTTCAGCTGGGCGACCATGTTGTCGGGGTTGTTGGCGTTGAAGCGGCCGACGATGCCCTCGAGCTGGGCGGCCTGCTCGTGCTGGCCGACGCCGTGCAGCAGGTCGATGACCGGCTGCAGGGCGGGTGCCACGGACCGGACCTGCTCAAGCAGCGGGATGAGCAGGCCGGTCAGCTGGCCCACGCCGTCGTCGATCTGCGCGGCACCGTCGCCGAGCTGCTGCGTGCCGCCCTGCAGCTGGCCGATGCCGTCGGTCAGCTGGGTGGTGCCGTCCTTGAGGCGGGTGGTGCCGTCGGTCAGGCGCGTGGTGCCGTCGTGGAGCTGGGTCGCGCCGTCGTCGAGCTGGCCCACGCCGTCCTTGGCCTGGGTGGTGCCGTCCTTGAGCTGGGTGGCGCCGTCGTCGAGCTGGCCGGCGCCGTCGGCGGCGGCGCGCAGGCCGTCGCCGAGCTCGTTGATGCCGCCGATGATCTCCTGGCTGTAGCCCTCGGCGATGGAGCTGGCGACCTGCGCCTGGATCTGCGGCACCAGGCCCGAGGTCAGCAGGGCCTGGTTGGAGCCGTTGTAGTCGTTGTAGGCGATGGTCACCGTCGGCTGGACGGGTTCCTCGCTCATCACGGACAGGACGTTGGTGGAGAAGTCCTCCGGGATGTTCATCACGAACAGGTACTCGCCGGTGACCAGGCCCTGGTCGGCGTCCTCGCGGCTGACCTCCTCGAAGGCGAGGTAGTCCGCGGCGGCGAGGCCCTCGACGACCTGGTCGCCGTAGTTGTTCTGCTCGCCGTCACGCTCGGCGCCGTCGTCCTCGTTGACGACGGCCAGCTTGGTCGAGTGCAGGTACTGGGAGGGGTCCCACATCGCCCACATGAAGGTGATCGCGCCGATCAGGGGCGTCACCAGGAGGAAGACGATGAGGGTGCGCGCCAGCATGGTCTTCGGGCGCCAGTCGAGTGCGGAGAAGAGGCCGCGGCACTGCCTACGGGTCGCTGTCGCTTCTGAGCTCGGCATGGTTGTCCTTCGGTTGAGGGCGCCGCCTTCCGGCGACGCCTGCGTGAACTCCGGTGGCGTCCGGGGGCGACCCGGACGACACCTATATGTCGTGGGCCACATCTTCGCATGCCTAATAACTCATGTCATGTGTTTGGGAAACATATTTGTTCCTGCCCCTCCTTCCCCGGCGGCCGCTTCCCCACTAACAGCCGTTCGCAACATGCGCCTCACCAGTAACAACAGCGCAGATGCCCCCTCCCCTGTCGCCGCACCCCCGACGCGTAAAAAATTTGGCCGCGCACTCGCCGTAAGCCACGGAAAACACCGGCGCCGGCGGGCAGAAACACGACTCCCCCGCCCTTCCGCAGCGCACGAAAAAACGCGCCACCCGGAGGTGGCGCGCCTCGTCGAACCCGCGGGACGTCGTCAATCGGACGGCGCCCGCGGGGCCGACACCATCGCCGGCACCGGCACAAGCGCCTGCGCCGACACCATCGCCGGCGCCGGCACCGGAACCGGGGCTTAAGCCTCCGGCTTGACCAGCGGGAAGAGCACGGTCTCGCGGATGCCCAGGCCGGTCAGGGCCATCAGCAGGCGGTCGATGCCCATGCCGTTGCCGGAGGTCGGCGGCATGCCCTGCTCCATGGCGGCCAGGAAGTCCTCGTCGAGGCGCATCGCCTCGTCGTCGCCGGCGGCGGCCAGGCGGGCCTGGTCCTCGAAGCGCTCGCGCTGAATGACCGGGTCGACGAGCTCGGAGTAGCCGGTGGCCAGCTCGAAGCCGCGGACGTAGAGGTCCCACTTCTCGGTCACGCGCGGCTTGGAGCGGTGGTCGCGGGTCAGCGGCGAGGTCTCGACCGGGAAGTCCTTGACGAAGGTCGGCTCGTAGAGCTGGTCGGAGCACAGGTGCTCCCAGATCTCCTCGACGAACTTGCCGTGGCCCCAGCCGCCGTTCTCCGGCCACTCCAGGCCGATCGCGTCGGCGATCTCGCGCAGTTCCTCGACGGTGGAGTCGACGGTGACCTCGGGCTGGCCGGGGAACTTGCGGGCCAGCGCCTCGTTGAGCGAGGGGTACATCTCGAGGACCTTCCACTCGCCGCCGAAGTCGTACTCGGTGCCGTCGGCCAGGGTGACCTTCTCGGTGCCGAAGACGGCGCGGGCCACGGACTGGATCAGGCCCTTGATCAGCTTCGCGCCGGTCTCGTAGGTGCCGTAGGCCTGGTAGGTCTCCAGCATCGCGAACTCCGGGGAGTGCGAGGAGTCCACGCCCTCGTTGCGGAAGTTGCGGTTGACCTCGAAGACGCGCTCGATGCCGCCGACCACGCAGCGCTTGAGGTAGAGCTCCGGGGCGATGCGCAGGTAGAGGTCGATGTCCAGCGCGTTGGAGTGGGTGACGAAGGGGCGGGCGGCCGCGCCGCCGTGCAGGGTCTGCAGCATCGGGGTCTCGACCTCGAGGAAGCCCTCGCCCTCGAGGTAGTCGCGCAGCGCGCGCATGACCTTGATGCGGGTCAGGGCGTTCCGGCGGGCGGCCTCGCGCATGATCAGGTCGGTGTAGCGGTGGCGCACGCGGGTGTCCTCGGCCATCTCGGCGAAGGAGACCGGCAGCGGGCGCAGCGCCTTGGACGCCATCTGCCAGGCGGTGGCCATCACGGAGAGCTCACCGCGGCGGGAGGCGACCACGCGGCCGGTAACCGAGATGAAGTCGCCGAGGTCCGCGTCGGCCTTCCAGGCGTCGAGGGCGTCCTTGCCCACCTCGGCCAGCGAGAGCATGGCCTGGATCTGGGTGCCGTCGCCCTCCTGGAGGGTGGCGAAGCACAGCTTGCCGGTGTTGCGCATGAACATCAGGCGCCCGACCAGGGAGACGACCTCGTCGGTCTCCTCGCCGGGGGCGAGCTCGACGACGCCCTCGGCGCCGGTCTTCTCCTCGTCGGCCCCCAGCACGCGGTAGCGCTCGCGCACCTCGCGGATGCTGCCGGTGCGGGCGACCTCCACCGGGTAGGCCTCGGTGCCCTCGGACAGCAGGCGGGCGCGCTTCTCCCGGCGGACTCGCTGCTGCTCGGGCAGGTCAGAGCCGCCCTCGGCGGCGACGTTCTTGGGGTCCTTTGCGTCAGTCACGTCTCCACAGCGTAGTGGACCGCTCCGCAGGACTCGCAGCCGGACTCTCGCGCGTGCCCGGGGGACGCCTCGTGCGCGCCCACGGCGGGCCGGCGCGGCGCCCGCGGCGGGCCGGCGCGACGCCCGCGGCGGGCCGGCGCGACGCCCGCGGCGGCTAGCCGGACTGCTCGGCCAGCCCGCGGAAGCCCACGCCGAGCGGCACGCCGACGTTGTCGGTCAGGCGCACCTCGCCGAAGCGCGCGGCGACCAGCAGGCGCGCATCCCCCTCGGCCGGCGGCTCGCCGAGCAGGTGGGAGCGCAGCTCGAGGTACTCCGGCTCCACGCCGGCCGCCTTCAGGACCGCCCCGGCGGTCTCCAGCACGGCCTCGGCACCGTCCTCGGCGACGTGCGCGCCGGCGGTCAGCGCCGCCGAAAGGGCGATGGCGCGCTCGCGCATCTCAGGCGGGACCTGCGCGTTGCGCAACGAGAGCGCCAGGCCGTCGGGCATGCGCACCGTGGGAAAGCCGTGCACGTGCACGGGCAGGTGCAGGTCGGTCACGGCGTGCTGAACGTCGACGAGCAGCTCATAGTCCTTCTCGCCGATAAAGACGTCGGTGGCCTGGCTGGCGCCCAGCAGCGCGAGGATGCGGGTCAGCTCCCGGCCGCGCTCCCCGACGGGCTCGAGCCCCCGGTCGACGGGCAGCACACGGGTGCGCCCGGTAAGTGCCGGGTCGTCGGCCGGCAGGTGGAAGACGGCGTCGGCGCCGCAGGCGGCGAGCCGGGCGCGCAGGTCCGGCGTCTCTGTTTCGCTTGCCGACGTCCCGGGCTCGGCGTCGAGCGCCGCCTCACCGTCGACTGCGACGACGGTGACGGCGCCGCGCAGGCGGTGGGCGGCCTCGGTCAGGGCGAGGTGGCCGCCGTGGACGTCGCGGCCCAGGGGCACGAGCACCACGGGGCGGCCGGTGCGCCGCATCGCGTGGCTGAGGCGGGCGAGCAGCGTGGCGTCGACCTCGGCGGCGGTGCCGAACTCGAAAGGCATCTGGTCCTCCTAGTCGTTCCTGTCGTTCTTGTCGTTCTTGTTGTTCTTGTCGTTCTTGTTGTTCTCGCCGTCGTTGTCGTCTCCGGTGTCGTCGGCGTGGTGCTCGCCGGGTTCCTCGGCGTCGGCGGCCCCGCCGGCGGGGCCGGGGTGCAGCAGCGCCCACAGCTCGACGTCGTGGTCGCCGCGCAGCTCCGCGGCCCGGCGCACCAGGTCGACGAAGGCGCGGGCCCGGGGTCGCCCGCCGTCGGCGAGCTGCCGGGCGAGCTGGTCGTCCAGTTCGTCCGGCAGCGGCAGCGACTCGTCCGGGGCGGGGTCGGTGAACAGCTTCTCGGTGACCCGGTCGGCCTGCGCGCCGAGGACCTCGTCGAGCAGCGCGCGGGCCTCGCCGCGCACCACCCCGGTGGCCGTGGCCCAGGTCAGGGCCGGCGCCAGGTCCGCGCGGGCCGCCAGGGGCAGGCGCACGGGGTTGCCGCCGAGTTCGGCGACGAGCAGCTGGACGACGGCCTCGCCGGCCTCGTCGACGTAGTCGACCACCCACTCCGAGGTGCCGAAGGGGTGCAGGGCGCCGACGACGGCGCCCTCGATCTCGAGGGCGTCCAGCGCGGTGGCGTCGTGGGCCAGGGCGGTGTGCAACACGATCTGGCCGCGGTGGACGTGCACGGCGAGGTCGTCGACGGCGTCGGCGAGGTGGTGGTCGCCGGCGACGATGATCACGGCGGCGAAGCCCTCGGTCTCCGCGGCGTCGGTGTACTCGACCACGGCGTGCCCGGCGCGCGCGAGGCGGTCGAAGGTGCCGTGGTAGGCGCGGTGCGGGCGCCCGAGGTAGACCCCGATGCGGATGCGGGGTCCGGGCACTACTTGTTCCTCCGGGCCAGCAGCTCGGCGACGGTCAGGGCCCCGGAGCGCTCGTCGGCGCGGCGGCGGCCGCGGGGCTCGGCGGGCGCCTCGTGGTGGCCGCCGGCGGCCTCGTCGACCGGGGTCTCGGCGGTGCGGTCGGTGCGGTCGGTGCGCTCAGCGTGGTCGGTGCTCTCGGCTCGCCCGGTGCCCTCGGTGCGCCAGGCGTCGGCGCCGGTCCCGGTCGCGGAGTCCCGCCCGGCCTTGCGGGCGGGCCCGGACTGGGCCGCGGTGTCGGTCTCGGGGGCGCGGTGCTGGCCGCGGCGGGGCTGCGGGGCCTCGCCGGCTCCGCCGGTCTTCACGGTCGGCTCGGCGTGCACGGTCGGCTCGGTGGTGGCCGTGGCGGCCGGCTTCTGGGCCTGCGGCTTGGACTGCGCAGCCTGCTGCGGCGCGGGCTGCTGCTTCGGCTGCGTGGACTGCGTCTTGGGCTGCTGCGGCGCGGACTGCGCCGGCTTCGCGGCGCGGGTCGAGGTCGACGTGGCGGCGGCAGCGGCGTCCGCCTGCTTCGCGGCGGGCTCGGCCTGCTGCCGGGCCTGCGCGGGCTCGGCCTGCTGCCGGGTCTGGGACCGGGTCTGCTGCTGGGACGGCTTCACCTGCGCCTGCTGCACCGTGGGCTGCTCGGCCGGCTTGGCCTGCGCCGGGCGCGCGCTCGCACGGGAGGTGGAGGCGGTGTCGTCGTCCTCGCGCAGCAGCTCGGCGAGCTCCGGGGAGATCGACGGGGTGCCGGCGGGCTGGCCGTCCTCGGCGCCGAGGCGCCCGGCGACCGCGTCGACGGACGGGGCGCCGGAGACGTGGCCGGCCTTCTCGCGGTGCTGGGTCTCGGCGGCCGAGGTGGTGGCACCCGAGCCCCAGGGGCCGAAGCCGGAGTCCTGGGCGCGGGTCTCCAGCTCCTGCAGGCGCCAGGCCTGGGCGCGCAGGGCGGCGGGCTCGTACTCGAAGGCCTGGCCGCGCAGATCCTCGATCTGCTGGCGCAGCTCGGCGAGGCTGTCGCGGATCTCCGCGAGCAGCTGCATGTCCTCCTCGCGGAGGTTGACCTCCTTGGCCGGCGCGGGGGCACCGCCGCGGGCGCGCACGGCGTCGGCCTCGGCGGCGCTGCGGGCCTGCTCGGCCTCGCGCAGGTTCTGGGTGTACTCGAGCTCCTTGCGGGCGGTCTCGGCGGCGCGGCGGTAGCGCACCACGAGGAAGAAGCCGATCACGGCGGCCCACAGGGCGGCCAGGAGCGCCAGGCGCAGCGCCACACTGCTGTCGGTCAGGAGCATCACGACGCTGGCGATCAGCGCCAGGGCGACCAGGGCGATGAGCAGCCAGTTGCTGGCGCCGCCCTCCCCCGAGCCGGAGCCGGAGCCGGAACCGGAACCGAGGCCGGAGTCGGAGCCGACGCCGGATTCGGCGCCGCGTGTCTCCGCGCCCGTCGCATCCGCCCGCTCACCTGCGGCGTCCGCACGGCCACGGCGGCCGGGACCGCGGGCGTCGTCGGACACGGCGTCGTCACGCACCCGGTTGATGCGCGCGGTGTCCGCGGCGGCGGGTCCGTGGGTGGCAGCGGAGCCGGTGTCCGGCCCCGGGGTGCCCCATCGCCCGGCCGATCCGGCGGGCGAGTACTCCGTGTCTTCGTGGGCGTTCGGGCGGGTCATGCATTCCAACCTACCGAATGCGCCGGTGGCTTCCCGGGGCGACTCGCCCCGCGGCGGCCCTAGGCGGGCTCGCCGTCGGCGGGCGGGGGTACCTCGCAGGAGCGCTCGAGGAAGACCCCGGCGCCCGAGAGCACCACCCCGCCGAGCGCGCTGGCGACCACGCCGGGGATGTCGGAGGCGGCGGCCACCAGGTCGCCCGCGCGCGGGATGACCCAGGCGGCCATGCCCGCATAGAGCCCGCCGATGACCGCACCGGTCCACGCCGAGGCCTTGCCGATGACCAGGAACTGCGCGGCGGTGATCGGGTTGAGCTGCGAGCGGTCCTGGCCGATGCGCCCGTCCTTGCGCCGGGCGCGCACCTTGACCGCGATGACCAGGCAGACGACGGCCATCACCCACAGCGTGATGGAGACGGCCACGGGCACCGAGGCCATGGAGCCGTAGAAGCGCCAGGTGGCGATGAGCGTCATCGCGGCGATGAAGCCGCCGACGGCGATCAGCGCGGGGATCGAGGTGCGTTTCACGGGCGCTCACCGCCGTCCGCGCCGGCCGCGTCCGAGCCCGTGGCGTCCGCGCCGTCCGCGTCCGAGCCGGCGCCCTCCTCCAGCGCCCCGCGCCGGTGCACCCCGTCGACCTCGGCGGCGTCGAGCTCGCCGACCCACCCACGCACCGCGCGCCCCGCCAGCTCGGCGTCCGGCTCGATCTCGAGCCAGGGCACGAGCACGAAGGCCCGGTGGAAGGCGTGCGGGTGCGGCAGGGTGAGCACGGGGTCGTCGGAGCGCACCTCGGCGCCGTCGCGGATGACCTGCACGATGTCGACGTCCAGGGTGCGCGGGCCCCAACGGCGCACCCGCACGCGCTCGGCGTCGGCCTCGAGCCCCTGGCCGAAGGCGAGCAGTTCGCCGGGGCTGCGGGTGGTCTCGACGACGAGGGTGGCGTTGAGGAACTCGTCCTGGTCCTCCACGCCCCACGGCGCGGTCGAGTAGATCGAGGAGGCGGCGACCAGCCGGATGTCCCCGCTCGCGCGGATGGCGGCGGGCACCGTGCGCAAGAGCGCCAGGCGATCGTCCATGTTCGAGCCGATGGAGAGCACCGCGCGGATCATCGGCGCGCCTCCCCCGACGGCGTGCCTTCCTGGCCCTTTGCCGACGTCCCGCCTACCTGCGTGCTTGCCGACGTCCCGCGCGCCTGCGTGCTTGCCGACGTCGCGCGCGCCGGCGCCGCGCGCAGCGCGGCGCCGTGGGCCTTGCGGGAGCGGCGGGCGACCACCGCGACGTCGTCAAACGTCAGCGGGATCGGCGCGGCCGGCTTGTGCACGGTGACCTCGACGGCGTGCAGCTCGGCGAAGCGCTCCATGGCCGCCGAGGCGATGCGCCCGGCGACGGCCTCGATGAGGTCGAGCGGCTCGCCGGTGACGACGTCGTGGGCGATCTGGGCGAGCTCCGCGTAGTTGACGGTGTCGTTGAGGTCGTCGCTCTCCGAGGCGGCCGTGAGGTCCAGCCAGCAGACGAGGTCGACGATGAAGTCCTGGCCCAGGCGGCGCTCCTCGGGCAGCACGCCGTGGCGGCCGCGCACACGCAGCCCGGTCAGTTCGATGCGGTCGGCCATTGCGGGTCCTTCCTGGTCTCGGTCTTTCCTTGCCTCAGATCTTGCCTTGTCCCGGCGCCCCGGCGCCCCGGCGCACCCGGGCGGCCGGTGCGCGCCAGACTCAGGCGCGGGCGTCGGGCAGCTTCAGGCCACCGGCGACGGGGCGGCGGGCGTGCCAGTTGGCGGCGACGTCGACGGCGTCGCGCGAGACGACGACGTCGTGGACGCGCACGCCCCAGGCGCCCAACTGCGCGGAGATCGCCGTGACGGCGGCGGTGGCCGGGTCGGCGTCCAGCGGGGTGTGGGCCAGGCCCCGGTCGGCGCGCACGCCGGTGAGGAAGCGCTTGCGGCTGGCGCCGACGAGCAGCGGGAACTCGCCGTCGATGAACTCGGGCAGCGCGCCGAGCAGCGCCCAGTTGTCCTCGGCGGACTTGGCGAAGCCGAGGCCCGGGTCGAGCACGATGTTGTCGTGGTCGACGCCGGCGGCCAGCGCCTTGTCCACCAGGCGGGCGAGCGTGGCGTGCACGTCGGCGACCACGTCGCCGCCGTGGTCGGCCTGCCCGGCGGCGTCGCCGAACTGGACGGTCTTCCAGTGCATCAGGCACACCGGCAGGTCGGTCTCGGCCATCACGGCGAACATGTCCGGGTCGGCCAGGCCGCCGGAGACGTCGTTGATCATGTCCACGCCGGCCTCGGCGGCGGCCCGGGCGGTCGAGGCGCGCATGGTGTCCACGGAGGTGCGGATGCCCTCCTCGGAAAGCGCCTTGATCACCGGGGCGACGCGGTCGCGCTCGACGTCCGCGGGCACGCGGTGGGCGCCGGGGCGGGTGGACTCACCGCCGACGTCGATCATGTCGGCGCCCTCGGCGACCAGGCGGTGGGCCTGGTCGAGGGCGGCCTGCGGGTCGAGGTAGCGCCCGCCGTCGGAGAACGAGTCCTCCGTGACGTTGACGATGCCCATCACGAGGCAGCGGTCGGGGACGGTGAGGTCGGAGACACGGACCATGGGGTCTGGGGGTTCCTTTCGCAAAGGCCGGACGTCTTCGCCCTCCGAGCCTAGGCGGCGCGGGGCGCACGCCCAGCGACCGACCTGCCGTGGCGCCGCTCCCCTGCGCGGGGCGGCCACCGCACCCCGGCGCGGGCCGACGACGGCACCCGGGCGCGGGCCGGCCACCGCACCCCGGCGCGGGGCGCCTAGCCGCGGATCAGGCTGAGCGCCTCGGCGCGCGAGGCGGAGTTGCGCTGGAAGCCGCCGCGCACGGCGGAGGTGGTGGTCACAGCACCCGGCTTGCGGATGCCGCGCATGGCCATGCACAGGTGCTCGCACTCGATGACCACGATGACCGACTGCGCGTGCAGCCGCTCGACCAGGGCGTCGGCGACCTGGGAGGTCAGCCGCTCCTGGACCTGCGGGCGCTTGGCGTACATGTCGACCAGGCGGGCCAGCTTGCTCAGGCCCGTGACCTTGCCGTCCACCGACGGGATGTAGCCCACGTGCGCCTTGCCCAGGAAGGGCAGCAGGTGGTGCTCGCAGGTGGAGTAGACCGGGATGTCGCGCACGAGCACGAGCTCCTGGTGGCCCTCGTTGAAGACCTTCTCGAGCACGTCGGCCGGGTCGCAGAAGAGCCCGGCGAGGGTCTCCTTGTAGGCGCGCGCCACGCGGGCGGGCGTCTCGCGCAGGCCCTCGCGGTCGGGGTCCTCGCCGACCGCGATGAGCAGTTCGCGCACCGCGGCCTCGGCGCGCTCCTGGTCGAAGTGGCGCCCGCTCTCGGCGGTGCCTTCGATGTCTGTCACTTACTGGTCCTTCCCGTCGGTGCCGGCGGTGCCGTCGGCGGTGCCCCCGGAGTCTCCGGGGGCCTCAGGCTTGGCGTGCCGGCCGCCCGCGTCGCCGTCCGGGCGCGCGGAGCGGGGGCCCCAGTCGTCGGTGAGCTTCTCGGAGGGCGCGTCGGGGCGCTCGCGCTCGGGCAGGCGGAAGCCGATGAGGGCGTCGTCGCCGTCGCCGTAGTACTTCACGCCGGGGTGCTCCTCCGCGGAGCCGGGGTGCGCGACCGGGTGCGCACCCGTGTCCTTGGTGTCGTCGTGCTTGACGACGTCCCGCCGCTCGCCCACGCCGGTGCCGGCACCGTCTCCGGTGCCGCGCGTGGCGTCGCGGCCCGCGGCCGGGCCGGCCGGGTTCGCCGGTCGGCCCCAGGTGTCGCCGCCCTGCGGGGCGGGCGCCGGAGCGGGCCGGGCGCCCTGCGCACCCTGGTTGCCCGGCGCGCCCTGGTGGCCCTGGTTGCCCTGGCCGCGCGGCGGCCAGCCCGGGGCGTGCCAGTCGGCCGGCGGCGGGGTGCCCGCGTAGCGCGGGCCCTCGCCGGCGGCGTCGGAGCTCCAGCCGCCGCCCTGCCCGGCGTTGCCGGGCAGCGGGGCCTGGCTGCCGCCCTGGCCCGGGCCGTGGCCGGAGCCGTGGCCGCTGTGCGGGGCGGGCACCTGCTCGCGGCGGGCGCGCTCGGCCTCGCGGCGGGCGCGTGCCGCGCGGGAGGCCTCGAGGATGCTGAAGCGCTTCGGCGGCTCCTCGCCGCGCTCGCGGGCCAGCTCCACCGGGGTCTTGACGGGCTCGCGGCCGGCCTGGCGCGGGAAGCGCAGGTCCTCGCCGGGGAAGACGTCCTCGGCGGCGCGCGGCTCGATGCCGGCGAAGATGCTCTCCAGATCCGGCCGACGCAGGGTCTCCTTCTCCAGGAGCTTCCCGGCCAGGCGGTCGAGGTAGTCGCGGTGCTCGGCGAGGATCGCGTAGCTGGCCTCGTGGGCGCGGTCGATCAGCCCGTGGACCTCCTCGTCGATGCGCGCGGCCACCTCCGGCGAGTAGTCGAGCTGGTTGCCGCCGCCGCGGCCGACGAACGGGTCGCCCTGCTCCTCGCCGTACTTGACGGTACCGAGGTTGGGCGACATGCCGTACTCGGTGACCATCGCGCGGGCGATCTTGGTGGCCTGCTCGATGTCGGCGGAGGCGCCGGTGGTCGGCTCGCCGAAGACGAGCTCCTCGGCGGAACGGCCGCCCATGGCGAAGACGAGGCGGGCGAAGAGCTCGTCGCGGTTGTACATGCCCTTGTCGTCCTCGGCGGCGGTCATGGCGTGGCCGCCGGTGTTGCCGCGGGCGAGGATGGTCACCTTGTAGACGCGCTCGATGTCCTTGAGCGCCCAGGCGGACAGGGTGTGGCCGCCCTCGTGGTAGGCGGTGACCTTCTTCTCCTTCTCGGAGATGACCTTGGAGCTGCGGCGCGGGCCCCCGATCACGCGGTCGGTGGCCTCCTCGAGCGCGTCGGCGGTGATGACGTTGCCGCCGATGCGGGCGGTCAGCAGCGCGGCCTCGTTGAGCACGTTGGCCAGGTCGGCGCCGGACATGCCGGCGGTGCGCTTGGCCAGCGCGTCGAGGTCGGCGTCGGGGGCGAAGGGCTTGCCCTCGGCGTGGACCTTGAGGATCTGGGCGCGGCCGGCCAGGTCCGGGTTGCTCACCGGGATCTGGCGGTCGAAGCGGCCCGGGCGCAGCAGCGCCGGGTCGAGGATGTCGGGGCGGTTGGTCGCGGCCATGAGGATGACGCCCTCGCGGTCGCCGAAGCCGTCCATCTCGACGAGCAGCTGGTTGAGGGTCTGCTCGCGCTCGTCGTGGCCGCCGCCCATGCCGGCGCCGCGCTGGCGACCCACGGCGTCGATCTCGTCGATGAAGATGATGCAGGGGCTGTTCTCGCGGGCCTGCTTGAACAGGTCGCGCACGCGCGAGGCGCCCACGCCGACGAACATCTCGACGAAGTCGGAGCCGGAGATCGAGTAGAAGGGCACCCCGGCCTCGCCGGCGACGGCCCGGGCCATCAGGGTCTTGCCGGTGCCGGGCGGGCCGTAGAGCAGCACGCCGCGCGGGATCTTCGCGCCGAGGTTCTCGTAGACCGACGGGTCCTGCAGGAAGTCCTTGATCTCCTGCAGCTCGTCGAGCGCGTCGTCGGCGCCGGCGACGTCGGCGAAGGTGTTGGTGGGCATGTCCTTGGTCAGCTGCTTGGCCTTGTTGGAGCCGAAGCCGAACATGCCGCCGGACTGCATGCGCACCAGGAAGAACATCAGCAGGCCGAAGAGCAGCAGCATCGGCAGCAGGAACTGCAGCATGCTGACCAGGAAGCTGTCCTGGCTGACCTCGGTGTCGAACTTCTCGGTCTCGGAAGACTCGACGGCCTTGAAGATCTCGGGGCTGGTGCGCGCGGGGTACTGCGTGAGCATCTCCTCGACGCCCTCGCGTTCCTCGACGTTGACCGGCTCCTTGAGCTTGAGCCGCAGGCGCTGTTCGCGGTCGTCGATCTGGGCCTCGGCGACGTTGTTGTCGGCGAGCTGCTTCATCGCGACCGAGGTCTCGACCTTCTGGAATCCCCTGGTGTCGTCTGTGAGCAGGGAGAAGACGTAGAAGAGCACGAGGACGACGGCAGCGATGACGCCGATCTGCAGGATGCGCTTGTTTTTCATGTGGTCATTCTTCGCGGGGTCGCAGGGGGTCGCGGCCGCACGGGTTCCTCCCGCACGGCGGCGACGGGGTGGAAGGCCGCGGTTGTCGCGTCCACGGCCTCGGACAGAGCAACGATACCCGCTCGCGCACCGGACGCGTTCGCGGTGGCGTCAGTCCTCGTAGACGCTGCGGCTCAGGGTGCCCAGCCAGGGCAGGTCGCGGTAGTGCTCGGCGTAGTCGAGGCCGTAGCCGACGACGAACTCGTTGGGCAGGTCGAAGCCGACGTCGAGCAGGTCGACCTGGGCGGTCTGGGCCTCGGGCTTGCGGAAGAGGCTGACGACGTTCAGGGAGTTCGGGTTGCGGTGGCGCAGGTTGCGGATCAGCCAGGACAGCGTCAGGCCGGAGTCGATGATGTCCTCGACGATGAGGACGTCGCGCCCGGCGATGTCGCGGTCGAGGTCCTTGAGGATGCGCACCACGCCCGAGGAGGTGGTCGAGGAGCCGTAGGAGCTGACGGCCATGAACTCCATCTCGGAGGGGATGCTCAGCGCGCGGGCGAAGTCGGTCATGAAGAACACCGCACCCTTGAGCACGCCGACCAGCAGGAGGTCCTGCTCGCTGTCGCGGTAGCGCTCGGAGACGGCGTCGGCCATCTCCTGGACGCGCGCGGCGAGCTCGTCCTCGTGGACGAGGACGGCCTCGACGTCGTCTCCGTAGGGGTTCTCGGGGACGTCGTAGTCTTTCTTGTCGTGCATGTCGCTCGCTTTCGGCCTGGGGTTCGCGGTGTGTGGGTGGCCCGGGGCCGCCGCGCCCTGCTCACCCGCCCGCGGCGGGCCGGCACCGGCGCTTCCCCGGGTCCGTGCACCGCACAGTCTGCCACGCCCGCGCTGACGGCCACAATGACCGGGTGGTGCCACCCCCGGGGCTCAGACCTCCGTGATGCGCCCGGCGCGCCGTGCCAGGCGCAACCCGCCGCCGAGATCGACGGGGCCCTGCCCGTGCCAGTCGGTGATCAGGCGGGCCAGGTCGCTTAACGACGCCGCGGTGACCCGCCCGCCGCGGTTCCGTACCAGGTGTGCGAGTGCGCGCGTGCGCACGGCCGCCGGCACCGCCGCCAGGGCGGCGACGTCGGTGGCGTCGACGCCGCGTGCCCACTCCTCGAGTGCGGCGGAGTCCGCGGCGACGCGGGCGGCCGCGGCGGCCAGCGGGCCTGCGGCCGCCCCGCCGACCAGGTCGTCGAGCAGCGGCAGGACCTCGGCGCGCACGCGCACCCGGCGGAAGGCGGGGTCGCTGTTCTGCGGGTCGGTCCACGGCTCCAGGCCGAGCTCCGCGCAGGCGGCGGCGGTGTCGGCGCGCGCGACGCCCAGCAGCGGGCGGCGCAGCTCGTGGGCGGGGTCGGCGGGGTCGGGGCCGCGCTCGGGCATGCCGGCGGGGTTTCCGCGCAGGGCGCCGAGCAGGTAGGTCTCGGCCTGGTCCTCGCGGGTGTGGGCGATGAAGCAGACCCGCCCGGCCGAGGCCCGTGCCAGCGCCCGGTAGCGGGCGTCGCGGGCGGCGGCCTCGGTGCCCGCTCCCCCGGGCCCGGCGCCGGCGCGGGCGTCGACGCGCACCACGCGGGCGGTGGCCCCCAGGCGGCGGGCGGTGGCGGCGGCGCACTCAGCGACCTCGGCGGAGCCGGCCTGCAGGCCGTGGTCGACGACGACGGCCTCCATGGCGAGGCCCTCGGCCAGCAGCGCGGCGAGCAGCGCGGTCGAGTCGGGTCCACCCGACAGCCCGCACGCCGCGGGCTTCGCAGGCTCAGCCCGCGACGGTGAGCCGACTCGGGACGTCGCACGCGCGACGTCGGCAATCGGGTGGGTGCGCAGGTGCCGACGCACGGCCACGCGCAGGCGGCCGAAGGCGGGCGGGTCGTGCGGCAGGGGCACCTCGCCGAGGGCGCGGGGCACCGGCTCAGGCCTCGCGCAGCAGGGACGCCAGGCGGTCCGCGCCCGCGCGGGCGGCGAGGACGTCGACGTCGTTGGAGATGAACGCGAAGGTGAACTGGTGGCCGTTCTCGCTGGTCACCACGCCGGCCAGGGCCGAGGTCTGGTCCAGGGTTCCGGTCTTGGCGCGCACCCAGCCGCGCCCGGGCAGGTCGCCGTAGCGTTCGGCCAGCGTGCCGGAGGCGCCGCCGACGGGCAGGGCCGTCAGCAGCGGGCGCAGCTCGGTGTCGGTGGCCGCGTAGTGCAGGACCTGGTCGAGCAGGCGCGGGGTGATGCGGTTGTCCACCGAGAGCCCGGAGTTGTCGTGGATGTCGGTGCCGGTGGTGTCGAAGCCGCGCTCGGCGAGCACGTCGAGGGTCGCCTTGGTCGCGCCGGCGGCGTCGCCGGTCTCGCCGCGGGCCAGCGCCACCTCGCGGCCGATGGCCTCGGCCATGACGTTGTCGGAGTCGAGCATCATCGCGTCGATGCGCTCGCCCAGCGTGGGCGAGTCGACCTCGGCGATCTTCTCGGCGCCCGCGGGGACGGTCGCGGCCGTCGGCTCCGCGGCGGGCTGGGCGTCGAGGCGGGCGGCCAGGGCGGCGGCGACGTCGGCGGCCGGGGTGTGGCTGCGCGGCACGTCGCCCTCGGTGGCGTCGATGCGCGCGCCGTTGATCATCACCGGGTCCAGCGGCGCGACGAAGCCGGCGTCGACGTCGACGGGGTCCCAGCCGGCCAGGATGCGCTCGCCGGACCAGGCGCTGACGTCCACGGCGACCTCCTCGACCGGGGTGCCGGACGCGCGCACGGCGGCGGCCAGCTCGTCGAGGGAGTCGGCGTTCAGCCACACGTCGCCGGTGGCCTTCAGCACGATCTGACCGGGGTTGTCACCCCGGTAGACGGCGGTGGTGATGCGGTCCTCGGCGCCGAGCTCGGCGACGGCCGCCGCGGCGGTGAGCACCTTGGTCGAGGAGGCCGGGCGCAGCGCGGTGTCCGGCTCGACCGACCAGACGGTCTCGCCGCTGGCCGCGTCGGTGACGATCGCGCCGAAGCGGCCGAGCTCGGCGTCCCCGGCCACGCCCTGCAGACCGGCGGCGAGCCGGTCGCGGGCGGCCTGGTCGAGGGCGACCGGGTCGACGGGCTCCATGAGCTCCTCCGGCTCGGCCAGCTCGAAGGCCGGCTCGTGCTCGAGGTCGCCGTAGGCGCGGTCGTAGGCCACGCCCGCCGCGGCCACGCCGCCGACGAGGATGGCGGTGGCCGCGGCCGCCGTGATCCACCATGCCTTCTGTGACTTCACGCGGTTCACCGTACCGCCCGCATGAGTCGGCCACCGCCCGCGACCCCGGGCGTGGCTCCGCGGGCGGGTAGGATGACGGGAAAGTCAACCGAGAAAGGACCAACTGGCATGAGCGTCGAAGTCACCGTCGAGATCCCGAAGGGTTCGCGCAACAAGTACGAGGTCGACCACGAGAGCGGCAAGGTCTACCTGGACCGCTACCTGTTCACCCCGATGGCGTACCCGGCCGACTACGGCTTCATCGACGGCACCCTCGGCGAGGACGGCGACCCGCTGGACGCCCTCGTGATCCTGCCCGAGCCCGTCTTCCCCGGTGTGGTGGTCGAGGCCCGCCCGGTCGGCGTGTTCAAGATGACCGACGAGGCCGGCGGCGACGACAAGCTGCTCTGCGTCATCGACGACGTCCGCTACGAGGGCTACCAGGACATCGACGATGTCGCGCAGAACGTCAAGGACGAGATCGAGCACTTCTTCGTCCACTACAAGGACCTGGAGCCCAACAAGGAGGTCCAGGGTTCCGGCTGGGGCGACAAGGCCGAGGCCGAGAAGATCCTGGCCGAGGCCGTGGAGCGCGCCAAGAAGTAGGCCCGCCGGCCTGAAACAGGCCCCTCCGGCCCTGCCCGCCGTGCGTGACGTGACCACAATCTCGTCACCGACGGCGGGTTCTGCCTTGTCAGCACGGAAAACACGGTAGATTCGGGGTATGTCCGAAAAGCGCGCCGCCGATCCGCTGCCCCTGCCCGCGGAGCTCTTGAGCTCCCCGTCCTTCCAGCTCGAACGCCTGCGACGCCGCACCCGCGACGAGGTGGAGTCCCGCCTGGCCGAGGAGGACACCACGCTGCGCGAGTTCTGGGTGCTCGCCTGCCTGGTCGAGGTCGGCGGCGACGGCGAGAACCAGTCCCGCCTGGCCGCCACGCTGCTCATCGACCCCTCCGACGTGGTGCGCATCATCGACCGGCTCGAGGAGAAGAACTGGGCCGGGCGCACCCGCGACCCGCAGGACCGGCGCCGCCAGCTGGTCACGGCCACGAAGAAGGGCCGCAAGGCCCACAACAAGCTCGCCGAGCTCATCGCCGAGGGCGAGGACGCCGCACTCGACGAGTCGACCTCCAAGCAGCTCAAGCACCTGCGCAAGCTGGCCCGCGCGATCATCGCCGAGGACACCCCCGCGCAGTAGGCTCAGGCGGCAGGCCAGGCAGAGAAGAAGCCGGGCGCGGACCTTGAGAGGTCCGCGCCCGGCTTTCGGCTGCTTCGCGACGGTGGCGGCCACACCCGCGGCGCGGGTGCGGCCGGTCTCAGCGGATCAGTCGCCGATCTGGTCGCGGCCGCGCATCACGATGTTCGGGTCGGGCTCGCCGACGAGCTCGTGGTCCTTGTCCGAATACTCGAACTTGCTGAGGATGTAGCGCATCGCGTTGATGCGGGCACGCTTCTTGTCGTTGGACTTGATCGTGATCCAGGGCGACTCGTCGGTGTCCGTGTAGCGGAACTGCTCCTCCTTGGCCCGGGTGTAGTCGTCCCACTTGTCCAGGCTGGCGAGGTCCATCGGCGAGAGCTTCCACTGACGCACGGGGTCGACCTGGCGGATGGCGAAGCGGGTGCGCTGCTCCTTCTGGGTCACGGAGAACCAGAACTTGGTCAGCGAGATGCCGGAGCCGAGGATCATGTTCTCCAGCATCGGGACCTCGCGGAGGAACTCGGCGTGCTGGGACTCGGTGCAGAAGCCCATCACGCGCTCGACGCCGGAACGGTTGTACCAGGAGCGGTCGAAGAAGACGATCTCGCCGGCCGAGGGGAAGTGCTCGATGTAGCGCTGGAAGTACCAGGAGGTCGACTCACGCGGGCTGGGCTTCTCCAGGGCGACGGTGCGGGCGCCACGGGGGTTGAGATGCTCGTTGAAGCGCTTGATGGTGCCGCCCTTGCCGGCGGCGTCGCGGCCCTCGAAGAGGATGATGTGCTTCTGGCCGGTGTCCTTGGTCCAGTTCTGCCACTTCAGCAGCTCGATCTGCAGGGCGCGCTTGACGTGCTCGTACTCGTCACGGGACATGCGCTCGTCGTACGGGTAGTTCTCACGCCAGGTCTGCACCGGGGTGCCGTCCGGGCGGATGAGGGCCGGATCGTCCTCGTCCGAGTCATCGACCACGTAGCCTTCGGTCTTCGTGAGGTCGATGATCGGCAGATCGTCGTCACTGTGCTCAGCCATGTGAATCATTCTACCCGTATGCGGTGGTTCTGCCTGACAGCAAGCTCAGGAGGTGACGTCGGCGACTCCCGTCAGGGGTGATCGGGCGGTGTACCACACCCCCCGGAGACCACATCCCGTGGACCCGCAAGGCGTGTGCGGCACGTTCGGCGTGTGCGGTGCGCCGGCCGATGCTGACAGTCAGACACGACGCCAGCCGCCCCGGGGCGGCAAGGCCGACCCCCGAACATGCGAAAGCGCCCCGCCACCCGAAGGTGCGGGGCGCTCAAGGCTCCAGAGTCTCAGCGACTCAGTGCCGAGAGTTCCTTAGCGGAACAGGCCGAACAGCTTGGAGATGGCCTCGGCGGTGTCAGCGAAGACGCCACCGAAGGTGTTCAGCAGAGCAGAGATGACGGTGTCCTGGTGGTCATCGCCCTCGCCCCAGCCGGAGGACAGGAAGTTCCAGTTCTGCAGGTTGGTCCAGGCCTCGGTGGCCTTGCCGTCGTCGCCCGTGAAGGTGTTGTCGATCTGCGGCTCGTTAGCCATAGCGTTTCCCCTTTTCGAAGAAGTAGGTGTGATGAGTTGTTGCCCCAGGTGGGGCAGTTCAAGCCGTCAGCGTAGGGAGCTGACAGCTAGATCAGTCTTAGGCAGCGCCGTCGGTACCGGCATCCGAGGCCGGAGCCTCAGTGGTCTCGGTCGGGAACAGGCCCTTGGTGTTGTCGATGTTCTCGCTACCGAAGGACTTGGCCAGCTGGATGAAGAAGTCCGGGATGCCCTGGAAGAAGACCTTGATGTTCTCGGCGAAGGTGGACAGCTCGTCGAACTGCTGCGACCAGATCTGGGAAAGGACGGAGAAGTCCATGCTCTACTCCTTGTCGTGCGGACCGCGGTTGCGGCCGGTATGAATGTGACGCGAAGCTCGGCGGCCGTGAGGCCCGTAGGTTACCCCCTACGCTCGCGCCTGGCGCCGTGCTCACAGGGATCATCTTGCCACAAAGGATTCACCCGTCAACCGAAAAAATGTGAGCTCCGTCGCTCCCAGGTTCCAGGCAGGCAGGAAATACAGACCAATATTTTCGCTATGAAACTCCGGCACACCCCTGACCTGGGATAATGCTTTCTGAATGGAATTGTAACGCTCGGACCTGCCCACATAAGTGGGGAATATTCCTTGCTTTACTTCCGTGTTATTCACCTGGAATTCAACTTTTCAGGTGCCTCACAGAAAGAGGGCCGCCCCCTCTTTCGGGGGCGGCCCTCGCCGCCGGTGACCCGGTCAGAACCGGTCAGTGGCGGCGGCCACGTGGCTTGGGAGACGGATCAGAAGCCGCCCATGCCACCCATCGCGGCCGCGGCGTCGGCGTCGGCACCGGCGCCCGCAGGCTCCGGCTTGTCGGCGACGACGGCCTCGGTGGTCAGGAAGAGCGCGGCGATGGAGGCCGCGTTCTGCAGCGCGGAGCGGGTGACCTTGACCGGGTCGGAGACGCCCGCGGCCATCAGGTCGATGTACTCGCCCGTGGCGGCGTTGAGACCCTCACCGGCCGGCAGGGACTCGACCTTGGCGGTGACCACGCCGGGCTCCAGGCCCGCGTTGTGCGCGATCTGCTTCAGCGGGGCGGACAGGGACTCGCGGACGATCTTCACGCCCGTGGCCTCGTCGCCCTTCAGACCCAGGTCGTCCTCCAGCACGTGGGAGGCCTGCAGCAGGGCGACGCCGCCGCCGGCGACGAGGCCTTCCTCGACCGCGGCCTTGGCGTTGCGCACGGCGTCCTCGATGCGGTGCTTGCGCTCCTTGAGCTCCACCTCGGTGGCGGCACCGACCTTGAGCACGGCCACGCCGCCAGCCAGCTTGGCCAGGCGCTCCTGCAGCTTCTCACGGTCGTAGTCGGAGTCGGAGTTCTCGATCTCGGCGCGGATCTGCTTGATGCGGCCCTCGATCTGCTCCTGGGAGCCGGCGCCCTGGACGATGGTGGTCTCGTCCTTGTTGACGACGACCTTGCGGGCGGTGCCCAGCATCGGCAGGTCGGCGGTCTCGAGCGAGAGGCCGACCTCCTCGGAGATGACCTGGCCGCCGGTGAGGATGGCCATGTCCTGCAGCTGCGCCTTGCGGCGGTCGCCGAAGCCCGGGGCCTTGACGGCGACGGACTTGAAGGTGCCGCGGATCTTGTTGACCACGAGGGTGGACAGGGCCTCGCCCTCGACGTCCTCGGCGATGATCAGCAGCGGCTTGCCGGACTGCATGACCTTCTCGAGCAGCGGCAGCAGGTCCTTGACGTTGGAGATCTTCGCGGAGACCAGGAGGATGTAGGGATCCTCGAGCACGGCCTCCTGACGCTCCATGTCGGTGGCGAAGTAACCGGAGATGAAGCCCTTGTCGAAGCGCATGCCCTCGGTGACCTCGAGGTCCACACCGAAGGTGTTGGACTCCTCGACGGTGATGACGGAGTCCTTGTTGACCTCGCCGTTGCCCACGGCGTACATGGCACGGGCGATCTGCTTGCCGATCTCGGGGTCGGCGGCGGAGATGCCGGCGGTCGCGGCGATCTGCTCCTCGGTCTCGACCTCCTTGGCCTGCTCGAAGAGCTTCTTGGTCACGGCCTCGACGGCGGCCTCGATGCCGCGCTTGATGCCCATCGGGGAGGAACCGGCCGCGACGTTACGCAGGCCCTCGCGCACGAGCGCCTGGGCCAGCACGGTGGCGGTGGTGGTGCCGTCGCCGGCGACGTCGTCGGTCTTCTTGGCGACCTCCTTGACCAGCTCGGCGCCGATCTTCTCGTAGGGGTCCTCGAGATCGATCTCACGGGCGATGGAGACACCGTCGTTGGTAATGGTCGGCGCGCCCCAGGACTTCTCGAGCACGACGTTGCGGCCCTTCGGCCCCAGGGTGACCTTCACGGCGTCGGCGAGCGTGTTCAGGCCCTTCTCCAGGCCGCGGCGCGCTTCCTCGTTGAAGGAGATGATCTTTGCCATGTGGTTGCTACTCCTTTAAAGATTTGTCGGGGACGACACTCACGTCTGTTCATCGGCCAGCAGGCGCCCGCGACGGCACGGTCGGTCGAGTGTTGGCCAACCTCACCCGCTGTCTGGCACTCATCGGTGTGAAGTGCTAGATCCCGTTCTAGCAGTCGACCCCTGCGAGTGCAAGATCACGATCGCCCTCTCCGGGCCCGCCCGGACGGGCCCCGCGGCCGCTCTCGCGCGCGACGCGGGTAGTTACAGCACGGGTAGTTACAGTGGGCCCATGAGCAACGACACCCAGACCCAGGCCGTGCGCGAGTCCGTCGCCGGCGACCGCGAGACCGTCTTCCGCGAACTCTCCGAGCTCGTCTCCTTCAACTCCGTGCACGGTGACCCGGAACTGACCGACCAGACCGCCGCCGCGGCGGACTGGGTCGCGAAGGCCTTCACCGCCGCCGGGCTCGACGTCGACAAGCTCGAGACCACCGACGGCTCCCTCGCCGTCGTCGGCCGCCGCGCCGCCAACGGCGGCGCACCGACCGTCCTCCTCTACTGCCACTACGACGTCGTCGCCGCCGGCGCACGCGAGGCGTGGGAGACCGACCCGTTCACCCTGACCGAGCGCGACGGGCGCTGGTACGGCCGCGGCTCGGCCGACTGCAAGGGCAACGTCGCCATGCACCTGGCCGCCCTGCGCGCCGTCGAGGCCGCCGGCGGCACCGACCTCGGCCTCATCCTCGTGGCCGAGGGCTCCGAGGAGCAGGGCGGCGCCGGCCTCGACGACCTCGTCGCCGAGCGCCCGGAGCTGACCGACGCCGACGCGATCCTCATCGCCGACACCGGCAACGCCGCCGTGGGCACCCCGACGCTGACCACCTCGCTGCGCGGTGGCGCCCAGGTCACCGTCACCGTGCGCACCCTCGAGGCCGCCATGCACTCCGGCATGTTCGGCGGTGCGGCCCCGGACGCCGCCTTCGCCCTGGTGCGCATGCTCGACTCGCTCCGCGACGTCTCGGGCCGCACCGTGATCGAGGGCGTGGACACCTCGGCGACCTGGCCGGGCGAGCCCTACACCGAGGAGGCCTTCCGCGCCGACGCCGGCGTGCTCGACGGCGTCAGCATCATGGGCACCGGCGGCGACCAGCCCTCCGACCTGGTCTGGGCCCGCCCCGCGGTGACCCTGACCGGCTGGACCTCCACCCCGGTCGACGAGGCCGTCAACGCCGTGCCCGCCACGGCCAGCGCACGGCTGAACCTGCGCGTGGCGGCCTCCGACGACCCGGCCGAGGTCGCCGAGAAGCTCGCCGAGCACCTGCGCAACCACGCCCCGTGGGGCGCGCAGGTCGAGGTCTCCATCGACGACGTCAACGAGGGCTTCGACTGCGACACCTCGCGCCCCGCCGTGCACCTGCTCGGCGACTGCCTCGCCGAGGCCTACGGCGCCGCCGAGTGCTCCGCCATCGGCTCCGGCGGCTCGATCCCGCTGACCAAGGTGCTCCAGGACGCGCACCCGGACGCGGAGATCGCCCTGTTCGGCGTCGAGGAGCCGCGCACCGGCATCCACGCGCCCAACGAGTCGGTCGACCCGACCGAGATCGAGAACCTCGCCGTCGCCGAGGCCCTCTTCCTGCTGCGTTACGGAAAGTAGGCGGCCCGGGAGAAAAATCCGGCGAAACCCTTGCACGGTGAGCGCTGCGCGATATACGCTCACCGATGTGACTCACCTCATCGATCTTCTTCAGCGAGTAGCCGAGGCTACGTACCCCAGCGCGGGATAGGGACTGACCCCCGCGCATGGGGGTTCAGCCGTCGCACCACATCGCCGAAGAGTCGGTCCATCAACTGCACCCACGCACTTTCACGAGGACCGAACGATGAACGCCTTCTCCGTCACCACCGCCGACACCGCCAGCACCCAGACCCCCACCCGTCGCACCACCACCGCGCCGCGGACCACGGACACACCCGGCCATCGCGACGACGGGGACGACCCCTTCTTCCGCCGCTACGGCACCCGCCGCCTGCCCCGCGGGCTGCGCGAGGAGGCCGCCGGGATGGACTGGCAGCTGTTCCTGACCATCTACTCCCCCGAGGCGCGCCTGGCGGTCAACCACGTCACCAGCACCCGCAGGGACAACTGCACCTTCCGCTTCGGCATCTCCGCGACCCGGCGCTCCAAGACCCACGCCCCGCGCGAGGAGTTCCACGAGATCGACGCCTCCGGCCCCGCGGCGGCCTGCTCGGAGCTGCTGGCGGACGCCGGCCGCGCCGTCGAGATCCTGGACTTCCACCAGTACCCGCTCTTCGAGGCCACGGTCACCTTCGTCCGCGGTTCCTGGAAGAACCGCACCGCCTGGGCGATGGGCTTCGGCCCCGACCCGCAGACCTCCGTCGTCCACGCGCTGACGTGCGCCGCCGAGCGCATCCACGGCTGAGCGCCTCCGCGGACTCCGGGACGGTCCTCCCGCACACTCCGGGACGGTCCCGCCGCGCGGCCCAGGGCGACCCCGGACCGGGCCCGGGCGGGTGTGACCTCCCCGGCGCGGAACGACGGGCCAGGAAACATATAGGTACACTCTGGCGTGTTGGCCGTGTCCCATAGATCCCCGTCCCCTCAGCCCGCCGCGGCCGAATTCCGCGCGCGGGTTCAGCAGCGCCCCCGCCGGCCCGCGGCTCGGGTGTCTTACCGGTCCGGTTTCCTGGCCCTGCCCGACCGAAGTGAAAAGGGGAGTTTCACCGCGTGCTGATCCTGCTCTGTGCCCTCGCCGTCACCTCGGCGGCCGCGCCACCGCTGATCCGGGCCATGGGCCGGGCCGGCTTCGGGCTCCTCGCGCTCGTGCCGGCCGCGGGATTCGTCTGGACGGCACGGCACTTCGTCGACGGCAACTTCGCCGACGGCGGCACCCTGACCGCCACCTACCGCTGGCTCGACCCGCTGCACCTCAACCTCGAGTTCCGCATGGACGGGCTCAGCGCCCTGTTCAGCCTGATCATCCTGGGCGTCGGCGCGCTGGTGCTGCTCTACTGCTGGGGCTACTTCGACTCCGCCCCGCGCCGCCTGGCCAAGTTCGGCGGCGAGATGGTGCTCTTCGCCACCGCCATGTACGGCCTGGTCATCTCCGACGCGATGCTTCTGATGTACGTGTTCTGGGAGATCACCTCCGTGCTCTCCTTCCTGCTCGTCGGCTACTACGGCGAGCGCGCCTCGTCGCGCCGCGCGGCCGGCCAGGCGCTGATGGTGACCACCCTCGGCGGACTCGCCATGCTCGTCGGCATCATCCTCTTCGGCTCGACGACCGGGGTCTGGAACCTCTCGGAGATCCCCGGCATCGAGGACCTGGCCGGGCAGCCCTACATCGTCGTCTCCGTCATCCTCATCCTCGCCGGTGCGCTGTCGAAGTCCGCGATCTTCCCCTTCCACTTCTGGCTGCCCGGCGCGATGGCCGCCCCGACGCCGGTCTCGGCCTACCTGCACTCCGCGGCGATGGTCAAGGCCGGCATCTACCTGGTCGCCCGCCTGGCCCCGGACTTCAACGTCGTCGGCGCCTGGTACCTGGTCATCATCCCGATGGGCCTGATGACCATGCTGGTGGCCGGCTGGATGGCGCTGCGCCAGAAGGACCTCAAGCTGATCCTGGCCTACGGCACCGTCTCCCAGCTCGGCTTCATCATGTCCGTGGTCGCGATCGGCTCGCGGGAGGCCCAGCTCGCCGGCCTCGCGCTGACCTTCGGCCACTCGCTGTTCAAGGCGACGCTGTTCATGATCGTCGGCGCCATCGACCACACCTCGGGCACCCGTGACGTCGAGGAGATCTCCGGGCTGGGCCGCAAGCGGCCGTTCATGTTCGCCCTCGCCGTCATCGCCGCCGCCTCCATGGCCGGCATCCCGCCGCTCTTCGGCTTCGTGGCCAAGGAGACCGCGCTGGACAAGGTCATGGACGAGCCGCTCCTGGTCGGCATGCCCAGCTCGCTGATGATCGTCGGCCTGGTGCTCGGCAGCATCCTGACCATGGCCTACAGCCTGTTCTTCCTCTACGGAGCCTTCGCCACCAAGCCCGGGGACCACCCCTCCGGCGGCGGCACCTCCGAGGCGATCGCCACCATGCACCCCTACGGGCCCAAGCTGTGGCTCTCGCCCGTGGTGCTCACCGTCTTCACCGTCGGCCTCGGCCTGTGGCCCGCCCCGCTCGACGGCGCGGTCGCCCAGTACCTCGGCTCCCGCTTCCCGGGCACCGAGGCCTCGCACCTGGCGCTGTGGCACGGCCTGACCCCGGCGCTCGGCCTTTCCGCGATCATCATCGCCGGCGGTGCCGTGATGTTCTGGCAGCGCAGCGTGGTCCACCGCCTGCAGCTCGCCGAGCCCGCGCTCGGCGACGCCAACGCCGCCTACGACGCCGTCATCAGCTTCCTGCGCACCATCTCGCTGCGCCTGACCGCCTCCACCCAGCGCGGCTCCCTGATGATCAACCTCGGCGTCATCTTCGCCGTGCTCGCCGCCATGCCGCTGACCGCCCTGATCTTCGGCGACCGCGACGACGTGCGCATGGAGGTCTGGGCCAGCCCCTGGCAGGCCATGGCCGCGACCATCATCATCTTCGCCGCCCTCGGCGCCACCCGCACCCACAACCGGCTGTCCGGCGTGATCATGGTCGGCGTGACCGGCTACGGCCTGGCGATGATCTTCGCCCTGCACGGCGCCCCGGACCTGGCCCTGACCCAGGTGCTCGTCGAGACCATCCAGATGGTCATCTTCATGCTGGTCCTGCGCAAGATGCCCACCACCACCGAGTGGAAGGGCACCCCGAAGGGCAACCGGGCCCGCGCCTGGCTGTCCGCGGCGACCGGCCTGTCGGTGACCATCGTGGCGCTCTTCGCCATGAACGCCCGCTCCGAGCGGCCCATCTCCGAGCTCATGCCAGCCCTGGCCAAGGAGATCGGCCACGGCGCCAACACCGTCAACGTGCTGCTCGTCGACCTGCGCGCCTGGGACACCATGGGCGAGGTCTCCGTGATCGTCATCGCCGCCGTCGGCGTGGCCTCCCTGATCTACGGCACCCGCTCCTTCTCCCGGTCCTCGCACCGCCCGACGCTGCGCGCCGTGGGCCGCCGTTGGCTCTCCGCCGACATCGAGACCGAGAAGGCGCAGAACCGTTCCCTGATGGTCGACGTGGTCACCCGCCTCGCCTTCCCGGCGATGATGCTGGTCTCCCTCTACTTCTTCTTCGCCGGCCACAACGCCCCCGGCGGCGGCTTCGCCGGCGGCCTGGTCGCCGCGCTCGCGCTGTGCCTGCGCTACCTCGCCGGCGGTCGCCCCGAGCTCGAGGCGACCCTGCCGGTCGACCCCTCGCGCATCCTCGGCACCGGCCTGATCGCGGCCGTCGCCGGTGCGGTGTGGCCGATGTTCATCGGCCGGCCGCCGCTGTCCTCCGAGGTCTGGGACCTGACCGTCCCGCTCGTCGGCGACATGCACGTGCCCTCGGCCCTGCTCTTCGACGCCGGCGTCTACATCATCGTCGTCGGCCTGGCCATGCACATCCTGACCTCGCTGGGCGGGCGCATCGACCTCGACGAGGAGCGCCGCCGCCAGCGCGCCCGCGACCGCGCCCGCTCCGTGGCCCGCGCCACCGAGCGCCGCCGCGCCAGCGCCCGCGCCCGGGCGAACGCCAACGCGGAGAAGATGCCGCGCAAGATCGCCGCCTCGCCGCCGATACCGGTGCCGGTGCCCGCCGGCGCCTCCGGTGCGGCGGAGACGGCCGCGGCCGAGAGACCCAAGCCCGACTGGACCGCCCACGCCCGCACCGCCGCCGACGAGGCCGCCGAACGCGCGGCCGCGGACGCGGCCGGCGGCTCGGACGCCACCGGCAAGGGCGAGTCAGTCGCCCACGGCGCCCCACGCGGCGTCGGCAAGCACGACACCGACAACGACACCGACGGAAAGGAGCGCTGAGATGGTCGCCAACCTCTTCCTGCTGCTCGCCGCCGGCACCATGGTCGCCGCCGGGGTCTACCTGGTGCTCGACCGCGCCATGACGAAGATGATGCTGGGGCTGCTGCTCATCGGCAACGGCGCCAACCTGCTCATCCTGCAGGCCGGCGGCGGCGCCGGCGCCCCGCCGATCGAGGGCCGCGACAGCGAGGCCCACGACGGACTGATCGCCGACCCGCTGGCGCAGGCGATGATCCTGACCGCCATCGTCATCTCCATGGCGATGACCGCGTTCATCCTCACCCTGGCCTACCGCCAGTACCGCTACCGCACGGCGGACGTCATCGAGGACGACGTCGAGGACGCCGCCATCGCCGCGCGGCCCACCACCGCCGCCGCGGCCCCCGACCACGACGCCTCCGACGACCCGGAGACCG
Organism: Corynebacterium frankenforstense DSM 45800; assembly: GCF_001941485.1. NCBI lineage: Bacteria > Bacillati > Actinomycetota > Actinomycetes > Mycobacteriales > Corynebacteriaceae > Corynebacterium > Corynebacterium frankenforstense. Next base: position 2,345,995 of record NZ_CP009247.1, read on the forward strand.
GCAGCCCCACCTCCGAGGGCGACACCTTCGGTCCCCGCTCCTTCGAGGCACCGGTGAAGGGGGAGGACGATGAGTGAGTACTTCTCCGGGCTCGTCGGCACCGTCGGGCCCGTGATCGCCTACCTGATCCCCCTGCCGATCCTGATCCCCGCGCTGGCCGCCGCGCTCGCGCTGGTCTTCTCCCGGCACCCGATGATCCAGCGCACCATCGCCTTCATCGCGCTGCTGGCCACGATCACGCTCTCGGCGATCATGGTCATCGTCGTCGACTCGCTCGGCGTGCAGACCCTGCAGATCGGCGGCTGGCAGGCCCCGGTGGGCATCACGCTGGTGGCCGACCGGCTCTCGACGGTGATGCTCACCGTCTCCGGCCTCGTGCTGTTCGCGGTGATGTGGTACGGCATCTCGCAGGGCATCCGCGACGGCGACGAGCACGACCCGGTCGCCGTCTTCGTGCCGACCTACCTGCTGCTGTCGATGGGCGTGAACATCTCGTTCCTCGCCGGCGACCTGTTCAACCTCTACGTCGGCTTCGAGGTATTCCTCGTCGCCTCCTACGTGCTGCTGACACTGTCGGGCTCCGCGTCACGTGTGCGCGCCGGCGTCAGCTACGTGATGGTCTCGATGGCCTCCTCCATGGTCTTCCTCTTCGGGCTGGCCATGGTCTACGCCGCCGTGGGCACGGTCAACATGGCCCAGGTCGGCATCCGCATGGAGGACGTGCCGAACGGCACCCGCGCCGCCATCTTCGGCGTGCTGCTGGTCGCCTTCGGCATCAAGGCCGCCATCTTCCCGCTGGACGCCTGGCTGCCGGACTCCTACCCCACCGCGCCCTCGCTGGTCACCGCCGTCTTCGCGGGCCTGCTGACCAAGGTCGGCGTCTACTCGATCATCCGCGTGCAGACGGTCATCTTCTCCGACGGCTCGCTGCAGACGATGCTCATGGTCGTGGCCCTGGCGACGATGCTCGTGGGCATCCTCGGCGCCATGGCGCAGAACGACATGAAACGACTCCTGTCGTTCACCCTGGTCAGCCACATCGGCTACATGATCTTCGGCGTGGCGCTCGGCACCGCCCACGGGCTCAACGGCGCGATCTTCTACGCCGTGCACCACATCCTGGTGCAGACCACGCTCTTCCTGGTCGTCGGCCTGATCGAACGCCAGGCCGGCACCTCCTCGCTGCGCCGGCTGGGCTCGCTGCTCTACGTCACCCCGGTCATCGCGGTGCTCTACTTCATCCCGGCGATCAACCTGGGCGGCATCCCGCCGTTCTCCGGGTTCATCGGCAAGGTGCTGCTCATGCAGGCCGGCGCCGAGGTCGGCGGGTTCTGGGCCTGGCTGCTCATCGGCGGCGCGGTGGTCACCTCGCTGCTGACCCTCTACGTGATGGTGCTGGTCTGGTCCAAGGGCTTCTGGCGCTCCCGCAAGGACGCCCCGGAGGGCAACCTGGCCATGGCCCGGCCCTCCCCGCTGGCCGACATCACCGACGAGGTCGAGATCGCCGACCGCGAGGACGTCGGCCGCGTGCCCTTCGGCATGGTCGCCTCCACGGCGCTGCTGGTGGCCGCCTCGTGCGCCATCACTCTCTTCGCCGGCCCGCTGGTCTCCGTGACCGAGCGCGCCGCGGAGTCCTCGGCCAACGTCGCGGTCTACCGTGAGGCTGTGCTGGGCACCTCGGCCGACGACCCGGGCCGCGATCTGGACCCGACCACCCGTGAGGACACCGGTGCGGACCACCGACGTGACGACGAGCCCGGCACCGACGGCGCGCGCAAGGCCGGTTCCGACGGCCTGGACTCCGGCGAGCGCGGGCAGTCTCCGGTGCAGCGGCCCGACGCCGGCCGCGCCGACGTCAACGCCGGCACCAACGGCGACAGCGCCGACGCCTACACGGACGCCGGCGGCGACGAGGACGCGGACAAGGAGGAGACCCGATGATCTACCACGGGCTGCGTAACCGCTTCCGCCCCCTGGCCATCATCCTGCTGGCCCTGGTGTGGATCCTCCTGATGGGCGAGTTCACCTGGGCCAACGTCATCGGCGGGCTGGCCGTGGCCGCTTTCGTGGTGGTTCTGCTGCCGCTGCCGAAGCTGCCGATCAGCAACATCTCGATGAACTGGCCGGCCGCCTTCGGCTTCGTCGTGCGCTGGTTCGGCCAGCTGGCCCAGGCCTCCGTCCAGGTCGCCTGGCTGGCCATCCGCCCGCAGGCCCCGCCGCGCACCGCCGTGGTGCGCGTGCCCATGCGCGTGGCCAACGAGCTGGTGCTCACCCTGGCCACCGCGGCGTACAACCTGCAGCCGGGCGGCTCGGTCTCCGACATCGACATCGCCAACCGCATGTGGACGGTCCACCTGCTCAACGCGGACGACGAGGAGCACCTCAACGCCGAGATCGAGAACATCCGCCGCCTCGAGCGCGACATGATCAGAATCTTCGAGAGGAGCTGACCGTGGACCCCACCATCTACAACGGCGTGCTCACCGTCGCCGCCGCCGCGTTCTGCGTGGCGTTCGTGCTGACGACGTACCAGATCCTCGCCGGCCCGAACTCCCTGGACCGCGTGCTCGGCCTCGACGGGCTGGTCGCCATGATCCAGTGCGCGCTGGCGGTCTACATCTGCTGGACGCTGGACACCACCGTCTCCAACGCGATGCTCGTCGTCGCGCTGCTCGGCTTCATCTCCTCGGTGTCCGTCGCCCGCTTCCGCAAGAGGGACGGTTCCTGATGCACCTGCAGTTCTTCACCGACCTCGTCTCGCTCGTCTTCATCTGCTGCGGCGCCTTCCTGGTGCTCTCCGCGGCGATCGGCCTGCACCGCTTCGGCGACACCATGTCGCGCGTGCACGCGATCACCAAGCCGCAGACGACGGGCCTGATCCTGACGGTCATCGGCGCGATCATCCGCGTGCTCGGCTCCGAGCACTTCTCCGTCGCCGAGCGCGGCGACCTGGGCGTGCTCGTGCTCCTGCTGCTGTTCACCTTCATGACCAACCCGGTCACCGCACAGCGCCTGGGCCGCGTGGCCCGCCGCGAGGGGCTCTACGGCACCCCGGAGCACATGTCGCGTAACGACGCCCCCGCGGAGCGTTCCCTGCGCACCAAGGGCGGCAAGGCGTCCAAGTCCGGCAAGGCCGCGAAGACGGCCAAGACCGGCAAGATCGCCCGGCCGGACCGCGGCGGGCAGGCGTAGGGGCGGGCCGCACGGGCGCGTCCGGCGGCCCGCCGCCCGAGCATTGGCGGACGCTGAGGGGAGCCCGGATGTTCTCCACGAGTTCTCCCGGGCGCCTCGCCGAGGCGGCGGGCCGGGGGTAACTTCCGGCGTGGCCCGGATGCCCCGGACACGGGGACAGCCCCAGACCCTCCCCCACCACGGCACGGCGGTGACCGCCACCGGGACGGCGGGCCCCCGGCGACGCGAACCACCTGTTGCGGAGACCCGATGATCTCGCCGTTCTTCAACGTCGCGCGGTTCGCGCTGCTGTACGCGATCTCCATGTCGATCGCCGGAATCGACCTCGCACTGACCGTCCGCACCGGTTTCCACCTGACCGGCTCCTCGCTGGGCGGCACCGCCTCGTACGTCATGATCGGCGCCGGCACGATCCTCGGGGCACGGTTCGGCGGGAGACTCTTCCAGGGCCTCGGCGTGCGGAACACCTTCGCTATCTCGGGCGCCTGCTGCATGGCCTCAGGCATCCTCACCGCCTGCGGTTCCGGCCTGCAGGTGCCGCCGCTCTTCTACGTGGGGCTCCTGTTCGTCGGGGTCTTCATCGGGCTCTCCAACTACCACCGCCTTCTGGTGGTCGACTTCTCACCGCGCCCCTCCGCCTGGGACACCGGGCTCGTGCTCTTCGCCGGTGTGATCGGGGCGATCGCGGGGCCCCTGCTGGCCGACAGCCTGGCCGGCGGCCCGGAGGAGAGCTTCCGCGCCTACATCGCCGTCTCCGCCCTCGGGCTGGCGGCGGTCGCGGGTTCCGTCATCCTCCCGGGGTCCACCCCGCCGCGTCTCAGCTCTCGCGAGGCCGGTGCCGATGCGGACGCCGGTGCAGAGGCCGGTGCAGACACCGGAGCGGAGGACCCGGCCGTCCCCCGCGGAGAGGCGCCGGACGACTCCGGCCGGCTGCGGGCCGGGGCGCTGATCGGCTTCTTCAGCTACCTGGTCATGACCGTGATCATGACGGTCGTCCCACTGCAGGCCCAGGTCGACGGCATGGACGGCGGCGGCATCGCCGTTCTCTCCCAGGTCCACCTGACCTCGATGTACCTGCCGATCCTCCTGGCCTCGCTCCTCCTCTCCCGCCTCCGGCCGATCGTCGTCTCCGCCGTCTCCTTCGCCGTCGCCTCGGGCCTTCTCCTGCTGATCCACGTCGGTCACGACGGTGGCGAAACGGGTTTCGCGGCCCTGCTCCAGCTGATGATCGTCTCCGGCCTGCTCTGGGCGTTCGCCTACACAGCAGGTTCGACGATGGTCGCCGGGAGCGCCTTCGGGCGGGCGCATCCCGCCGCCCGCGGCCGCGCCGAGATCCTCCCGCCGCTCGGTCTCATCACCGGGTCAGTGTCCGGGGGATTCCTGCTCGAGTCCGCGGACTTTCACGGTGTCGTCCTGATGACCCTCGTCGCCTGCCTGGTGGCGGCCGTGGGCTGCGCGGTGGTCTGGCTCAGGCCGCGGTCGACGCAGGCCGCCTAAGGGCGGCGTCGCAGCGCTACTCGCCGTGGGTGGGCGGGGTGAGCTCGTCCATCTCCGCGATCGTCGCGTCGACGGCCGGCAGCCAGGAGCCGTGCTTCTCGAAGAGCCGGCGCTGGCGGGCGTAGCCGGCGCCGCGCTCGAGGATCTCCGGGATGAGCGCCAGTTCCTCGGCGCAGCCGATCTCCTCGGCCAGCGGGGCCAGGGTGTCGGCCAGCTCGGAGAGCTCCTCGGAGACCCACCGCTCGTCGGTGGCCTGCGAGGTGATCACCAGCGCCTCGAGCCCGTAGCGGGCGGCGCGCCACTTGTTCTCGTCGACGTGCCAGGGCTGCAGGATTGGCAGGTCCTCGCCGCGGTCGATCATCCGGTCGTAGTGGACGACCAGGCAGTGGGTCAGCGCCACCACGGCGGCCAGCTCGCGCAGGTTGCTGGTCGCATCCGAGACGCGCACCTCGATGGTGCCCCACTTCGGCGCCGGCCGGATGTCGAAGTGCATCGAGCCGGTGTGGTTGATCACCCCGGAGATGTCCTGGTCGTGCATGTAGCCCTCCCACTCGGCCCAGGTGCTGAACTGGTACGGCAGGCCGGCGGTGGGCAGCTGCTGGTAGAGCATCGTGCGGTTGGAGGCGTAGCCGGTGTCGATGCCGTCCCATCCCGGCGAGGAGGCCGTCAGGGCCAGCAGGTGCGGGAACTTGGTCATCATCGCGTTGATGATCGGCCACACGCGGTCCTCGTGGCTGATGCCGACGTGGACGTGGATGCCCCAGATGAGCATCTGGCTGCCCCAGTAGCGGGTGCGCTCGATGATCTCGTTGTAGGAGCCCTTCTCGCTGACCGGGTTCTCGCGGAAGTCGGAGAAGGGGTGCGAGCCGGAGCCCCACAGCTTCAGGCCGAGCTTGCCGGCGGCCTCGCGCACGGCGTCCAGGTCGTGGCCGAGCTCGGCGACGATCTGCGGCACGGAGTCGCACACGCCGGTGACCAGCTCGACGGTGTTCTGGAGGAACTCGCGCTCGAGGTGGATCTCCGGGTGGTTGGCCTGCACGTCCGCGATGACCTCCGCGGCGCGCGGGGCCAGGTCCCGGGTCTCCGGGTCGATCAGGGCGACCTCCCACTCCACACCGATGGTGTGGCGGGGGCTGCGCTTGAACGGGATCGGGGTGATCTCGGAGCGGGTACCGGGGTGCTCCCAGCCGCGGGTCTGTGCCGGAGTGGTCATCGCTTCTGGGCCCGGCCTTTCGGGGTTGCGGGTGTGGTCCTCGGGCGTTTTCACGCCGTCACCTGGAGATTACCGGCCGTTTTGCCGGGGACGGAATCCGGTGGCCCCAACCCGGGCCGCGGTGAATGAAAAGGCCCACGAATGGACGGGCGTCGGGCACACCGACGCCGGGCGGACCAGCGCCGGGCACGCCGGCGCCGGGGCGCTACAGCGCGACGTCGTTGGCGAGGACCAGCGTCAGGTCGTTGGCGCCGGCGGTGTCGTCGGGCAGCGCCTGGTCGTACTCGCGGGCCACGCCGCCGACGCGGTCGGCCAGCTCGCGGGCGCGCTTCTCGGCGTCGGCGTTGCCGGGCTGGAAGAAGACGGTGTTCTCGGGGACCTGGAGGACCTCGCCGGGCAGGTTACCCACGGAGCCGACCTCGGTGCCCTGGCCCTTGAGCTCGTCGGAGAGGCGGGCGGCCAGGTCCGGCACGGTGGAGTTGTTCAGCACGTTGACCTTGGCCGGGGCGGCGTCGCCGTGGCCGGCCGCGCCGTTCGCGCCGGCCTGGCCCTCGGCGGTCCGGCCGTCGGCCTCGCCGTCCTTGTGCTGCTTGTCCCCGGCGTCCTGCCCGGCGCGCTCGCCGGCGGCGTCCTCGCCGCCCCGGCCGTTCTGCCCGTTCGCGCCGTTCTGTCCGGCCTGACCCTTCTGGCCGGCCTGACCCTGACCGGCACCCGGCTCGGCCGAGCCGCTCATGGCCGCGGAGTCGGAGGCCTCGTCGTCCCCGCCGGAGGTCAGGGCGTAGACACCCCAGAGCCCCAGCAGCACGGCGACGGCGATGAGCACCATCGCCAGGCCGCGCAGCGGCAGCCCCGAGCGGGCCGCGGCGCCGGAACCGGCCGCGCCCGCACCGGTCGCGCCCACACCGGCACCCGCGGCGCGGGCCTCCCCGCGCTCGGGCGCCTCGTGCGCGCCGGCGGCCGCCTCGGGCTGCCCCTCGTGAGCGTCGTCGTAAACGTCGTCGTAGTCGTGGTTGCCGTCGCGGCGTCCGCCGTTGCCATTCACATCAGTCACACGCGTAACACTAATACATTTACGCACCATCTGTCCGCAGCCATGCCGGGCCGACCGCACAGAAAATCCGCAGCGACCCCGGCGCGCACCCCGCGCCCCGGAACCACATCCCCCGCACCCCCGGCACGCTCCCCCGCAACCCCGGCGCGCACCCCACCGCACGCGCACCCCGCAGCCGGCCGCTCACAACCCCCGGTCGCGCAGCCGCTCGAGGCGCGCGATCAGCAACGGGTGCGCCGCGCGCGCGTCGGCGTCGTCAATCAACCTGTTCAACCGCTGGTAGTACCGCACCGGCGAGATCCCCAGGCGCTCCCGGATCGCCTCGTCGCGCGCGCCGGGCGAGCGCGGGGCGTGTTCGGCGAACTCGAGGAGGTCCGCATCGGTGGCCGGGGTGGACATGCCTAAACTGTATGCCATGACTGTCCGGCCCATCGTCATCTACGGCGACCCCGTCCTGCACAACCCCACGCGCCCCGCCGAGGAGCCGTTCTCGCAGTACCGCGAGCTCATCGACGACATGTTCGAGACCATGGAGAAGGCCCACGGCGTCGGCCTCGCCGCCAACCAGGTGGGCCTCGACCTGCGCATCTTCGTCTACAAGTGCCCCGACGACGAGGGCCACTGGCACGAGGGCTACTTCCTCAACCCCACCCTGGAGACCTCCGAGATCCCGCAGACCATGCCGGCCGTCGACGGCTCCGACGACGAGGGCTGCCTGTCCGTGCCCGGCGAGGGCTTCCCCACCGGCCGCGCCCACTGGGCCAAGGTCACCGGCTACGACCTCGACGGCAACGAGGTCTCCGCCGAGGGCGAGGGCTTTTTGGCCCGCTGCTTCCAGCACGAGGTCGGCCACCTCGACGGCTACGTCTACCTGGACGTGCTCATCGGCCGCAACAAGCGCGCGGCGAAGAAGGCCGTCAAGGCCCACGGCTGGGACCACCCGGGCAACACCTGGACCCCGGGCGAGGTCCGCGACCCCTTCGGCCACGACGACGAGCCCGAGGACTGACCCCTCTCCCATGAGTCCGCGTCCGCGCTCCGGGATCCGCCGCGTCTTCCGCACCGAAGCCCCCGGCCTCGGCGACCGGGTCACCGTGCGCCGGCGCGTGCCGGGCACCCGCCAGGTCACCGACGTCATCGGCCACATCGTCGCCCTCGAGCCGCTGACGGTGCGCCCGCAGGAGGTCGGGGGCCTGCCGTCGAACGCCGAGGCCGTGGTCATCGACCGCGCCCAGCTGGTCACCGTGCGCCTGCTGCCCGAGCGCACCGTGCGCAACGGCGACATCCGCGCCGTCGAGGTCGCCACCGCGCGCGCCTTCCCGGGCATCGAGCACTCGCTCAGCTCCGACGGGCAGTGGCTGCTGCGCGCCGGCGACGGCGTGACCGAGCGCTCCAACTCCGCCGCGCCGCTCGGCCCGCAGGCCGGCTTCGGCGCGGTGCCGCTGGACGAGATCCTCGCCTTCTACGCCCGCCACTCGATGCCCGCGATCATCCAGGTCCCCGAGCGCATCGCGCGCCCGGCCGAGCGCCTCGCCGCCGGGCCCGAGTGGGAGTGGGGCCCGGAGATCCTGGTGATGACGCGCCCGCTTGACGACGCCGCGCCTGCCGCGACGTTGCCGGAGGGGTTCACGTTCGAGGTCGACGCCGCCCCCGACGAGGAGTGGTACTCGCTCTACCACTTCCGCGGGCAGGCCCTGCCCCGGCACGCGCTGGAGCTTTTGCGCGGCGACATCGACGGCACCATGAGCTTCGGGCGCATCCGCGCCGCGGACGGGCGCACCGCCGCGATCACCCGCGGCACCGTCACCGCCGACGACGCCGGGCGCTCCTGGCTGGGGCTCTCGGCCGTCGAGGTCTCCCCGGACTTCCAGCGCCACGGGCTGGGCAGGGCGATCACCGCCGGGATGCTCGCCTGGGGTGCGGGCGCCGGCGCCGGCCAGGCGTTCCTGCAGGTGGTGCACACCAACACCGCGGGCATCCGCCTCTACCGCTCCGCGGGCTTCGCCGAGCACCACCGCCACCGCTACGCGCACCGGCGGGCGACCTCGGGATAGGGTGGTGGCCATGCGCATCGCCACCTGGAACGTCAACTCGGCGCGCACCCGCGCCGACCGTATGGCGGAGTTCCTGACCCGTCACGACGTCGACGTCCTCGCGGTCCAGGAGACCAAGTGCACCGACGAGAACTTCCCGGCCGAGCGCTTCGAGGACCTCGGCTACGAGGTCGCCCACGTCGGTTACAACCAGTGGAACGGCGTGGCCGTCCTCTCCCGGGTCGGGCTCGAGGACGTCGCCGACCACTTCGACGGCCAGCCCGGCTTCACCAAGACCGGCGGGATCGACGAGGAGCGCGTCGAGGCCCGCGCCGTGGCGGCCACCTGCGGCGGCGTGCGCGTCTGGAGCCTGTACGTGCCCAACGGGCGCGCCATCGCCGACCCGCACTACCAGTACAAGGTGCGCTGGCTGTGGCGGCTGCGCGACGTCGTCAAGCAGGAGCTCGACGCCCACCCGGAGGCGCGCCTGGCGCTGATGGGTGACTTCAACATCGCCCCGCAGGACCACGACGTGTGGGACCGCGCCTTCTTCGAGGGCCGCACCCACGTCACCGAGCCGGAGCGCGCCGCCTTCGAGGGGCTGTGCGAGGCCGGCCTCGAGGAGGTCACCCGCGCACGCACCGGCGACACCCCGTACACCTACTGGGACTACACGGCCGGGCGCTTCCCGCGCAACGAGGGCATGCGCATCGACTTCCAGCTGGCCAGCGCCCCGCTCGCCGAGCGGGTCACCGGCGCCTTCATCGACGTCGACGAGCGCTCCGGCAAGGGCGCCTCCGACCACGCCCCGGTGGTGGTCGACTACGACGTCGCCGACTTCGACGCGGTGCGCTGACACCCGGGCCTCGGACACTCGCGCATGGGCCTCTCCTTCAGCGTCGACCTGGACACCTGGCAGCTCGTCGGGTTGATCATCGACTACACCATCAAGATCATCGCCATCGGCTACGTGCCCGAGGGCCGCCGGCCGAGCTCCTCGACCGCGTGGCTGCTGGCCATCCTGCTGCTGCCGTTCGTCGGCCTGCCGCTCTTCCTGCTCTTCGGCTCGCCCTACATCAACCGCCGCCGCCACCGCATCCAGCAGGAGGCCAACGCGATGATCGAGGACATCCAGGCCGACACCCCGGACCACCCGGCCGGCATGGACCTCTCCGACGACCTCGACGCGATGATCCGGCTCAACCGGAAGCTGACCAACCTGCCGGCCGTCGTCGGCGAGGACCGCGCGCTGCACACCGACTACGAGGAGTCCATCGCCGCGATGGCCGCCGCCATCGACGGCGCCCGCGACTACGTCCACGTACAGATCTACATCATGGCCTGGGACAGGACCACGGACGTCTTCTTCGAGTCACTGGGACGCGCCGTCGACCGCGGGGTGCGCGTGCGCCTGCTCTTCGACCAGCTCGGGTCTCTCAAGTACCCCGGCTACCTGAAGCTGGGCCGGCGCCTGGACGAGCTCGGCGTGGACTGGCACCTGACCCTGCCGCTGCAGCCCTGGCGGCTGCGCTTCCGCCGGCCGGACCTGCGCAACCACCGCAAGATCGTCATCGTCGACGGCGAGGTGGCCTTCCTCGGCTCGCAGAACATGATCGACCGCAGCTACCTGGTGCGCGGCAACGTCAAGGCCGGGCGGCGCTGGGTGGACGTGATGCTCGAGCTGTCCGGGCCGATCGTGGACTCGATGGAGATGGTCTTCGCCACCGACTGGTACAGCGAGTCCGGCGAGGAGATCCCCCTGCACGGCCGCGAGCAGCCGGCCGGCGCCCCGCCGCGCGACTCGAGCGCGAACGTGGTCCAGCTGGTGCCCTCGGGCCCCGGCTACACCACCGAGCCGGCGCTGCGCATGTTCAACTCCGTGGTCTACCACGCCAAGGAGAAGCTGATCATCTGCTCGCCGTACTTCGTGCCGGACGAGTCGCTGCTCGAGGCCGTGATCACCGCCTGCCACCGCGGGGTGGACGTGGAGCTGATGGTCTCGGAGAAGGCGGACCAGTTCATGGTCCACCACGCCCAGTCCAGCTACTACCAGGCGCTGCTGGAGGCCGGCGTGCGCATCCACCAGTTCCCCGCCCCCTACATCCTGCACACCAAGTTCGTGCTCGCGGACCCGGGCGAGGGCGGCGACGAGACCGTCGCCGTGGTCGGCTCTGCGAACCTGGACATGCGCAGCCTGGGACTGAACTACGAGGTCTCGCTGCTCGTCGCGCGCGGTGACCTGCTGCTCAAGCTCGACGACCTCGCCGAGGCCTACCGGCGCGCCTCCTCCGAGCTCACGCTGGCCGAGTGGCGCCACCGCGGGGTCATGCGTCGCTACGTCGACAACGTCATGCGGCTGACCTCGGCGCTCCAGTAGCGCGGGGCGCCTGGTCCCGGCCCTCGCGCCGCCCCGGCAGCGGCCCGCGCCCGCGCCCGCGCCCGGGTCACACCCCTGTTGCACCCGGACAAAATATTTCTTGGACCGTGCACGTCGGTGATAGATTAAGGACAGCTGAACAGTAGAGGAACACCGGTCCGGACGAGCGTGAGGAGGAGGCCGCAAGTGGTGCCGAGCCCCGCCGAGAAACGGCGTCCCGTCCCACCGGTGGTCGACCTCCCCGAGTCCCGCGTCATCCGCCACGGCCTCGACCGCGGCGGGGTGCCCGCTCCCCCGCGCCGCGGCTCCGCGACCGCCGCCGGTGCACGCGCCCGCGCGGCGCGCAGCTCCGCCGGCCCGCTCGGCGTCGAGCACTTCATGAACCCCAAGCAGATCCCCGAGGCCGAGGACATGGTCATGCTCTCGGGCTGGGGGCGCCTGGCGCGCTGGTCGGCCGTCCTCGGCTGCCTGGCGCTGGCGTTCCTGGGGCTCTACCTGCTCATCGACGGCGTCTACGCGCTCGGCTCCGGCCCGCTGGAGGGCCTGCTGCAGCGCGCGATGCACCCGCTGGCGGGTCTCCTGCTGGGCATCCTGATCACCGCCGTCGCCCAGTCCTCCACGGCGACGACCGCGCTGACGATCGCGGCGGTGGCCACCGGCTCGGTCGGCGTCCCGGTGGCCGTGCCCGTGATCATCGGCGCCAACATCGGCACCACGGTCACCCCGCTTCTGGCGTCGTTCTCCTACGCCGACGACCGCGGCGCCTTCCGCCGCGCATTCAGCACCGCCTCGCTGCACGCCTGGTTCAACGCCACGGCCGCGCTGCTCTTCTTCATCCTCGAGGCCGCCTTCCACCCGCTCGAGCGGATCTCCGAGGTCACCGCCGAGGCGGTCGGCGACGGCCGCACCGAGGCCTTCGACGACGCCCGCGTGACCTTCGTCGGCTTCTTCCAGCCGGCCGTCGACGCGCTGGGCACGCGCGGCCTGGCCGGGCAGTTGCCCGGCGAGATTACCGACGGCGTCGTGTGCGTCACCCTGGGTGCGATCCTCGCCCTGGTCGCGTTGCGCGTGATGGCCCGCCAGCTGCGGGTGCTCTTCGCGGCGACGACGCGCTCGCTCTTCGAGCGGCTCTTCGGGATGAACCCGCTGGGCGGCTTCAGAGTCGGCCTCTTCGGCACCGCCACGGTGCAGGCCTCGGCGGTGACGGTCTCCGCGCTGCTGCCCTTCGCGGCCACGCGCACGCTGCGGCTCACGGAGGCGCTGTGGGTGATCCTGGGCGCGAACCTGGGCACCACGGTCAGTGGCCTGGTCGCCGCGCTGACGGTGCCGGGCGCCTACGGGGTCTTCGGCCTGCAGGCGGCCCTGGTCCACGTCTTCTTCAACGTCGCGGCGGTGCTGCTGGTGACGCTGGTGCCCGGGGTGCGCCGCCTGCTGTACTGGCTGTGCGGGACGAGCGCCCGGCGCGCCCGCCGCAGCCGGCTGACCGCGCTCGGCGTGGTGCTCTCGGCGTTCTACCTGCTCCCCCTCCTCGCCTTCGGCGCGTTCCTCCTCTTCACCTAGGTCGCGACGCTGCCGCCTCGCGACGCCCCCCCGGCTGCGTCGCGTCAGCCCCGTCAGGCGCTCCCGGTGTGACGCGTCAGCGTCACACGTCCCGCTTGTACAGCACCCCGACGCCGATGAGGAACAGGCCGGCGGCCCACAGGACGAAGTAGGCCAGCGACGCGCCCTGCGTCCAGTCCAGGCCCGTGGCGCCGCCGGCGGGGCCGCCGCCGGCGATGAAGTTGTTGAGGTGCCGGAACGGCAGCCAGTCGCCGATGCGCTCGCCGATCTTGGGCAGGAAGGCGACGATGTCCTCGAGGGCGAGGATCCAGGCGAGCAGCAGCGCCACGGCGCCGGCGGTGTGGCGCAGCAGCAGGCCGACCCCCTGGGAGAAGCAGACGACCAGGAAGGTCGCCAGGGGCAGCACCCACAGGATGCGCAGCACGTCGGGGTCGCCCATCGAGTAGATCAGGGCGTCGTCGCCGACGCGGACCTTGGCCACGACCAGGCACAGCAGGGCGGTCAGGAAGGTCAGGGCGGCGGCGTAGATCCCGTAGACGAGCAGCTTGGCCACCGGCACGGTCCAGCGCCGGGGGCTGGCCAGGTAGGCGGTCGCCTGGATGCGGTAGCGGTACTCGGTGGTCACCACCATCACGGCCTGGACGATGAGCACGGGCAGTCCGATCGAGGGGATGCCGTAGACGACGGTGTAGGGCTGGATCTGGAAGACGAACAGTCCCAGCGGCTGCTGCGGGGTGACGGTCAGCAGCAGGGAGATGCCGAAGCTGAGCAGCACGAACAGCGCGCTGGTCCACCACACCGAGCGCGTGGTGAACAGCTTGACGGTCTCGGCCCGGACGGTGTTGAGCAGGTTCATCGGTCCGCCTTTCCGTTCTGTGCTGACTCGTTCTGTGCCGGCCCATTCTTTTCCGGCCCATTCTGTGCCGGCCCGTTCTGTGCCGGCCCGCTCTGTTCCGGCCCGTTGTGTTCCGGCCCGGTCTGCGCCGGCGGCCCCGGTGTCCCGGCGTGGTACTCCACGGCGTGTCCGGTGGTCTCCATGAAGGCGTCCTCCAGCGAGGCGCGCCGCTCGGCGAGCTCGGCGAGGGGCACGCCGGCCTCGAAGGCCAGTGCGCCGATCTCGTCGGGGGTGTGGTCGGCGACCTCGAGGCGCTCGCGCCCCTCGGGGTCCTCGCCGCGCGTGATCTCCACGCCGCGGGTCTCGAGCGCGGCGGCGAGTTCGGCCAGGCGCGGCGAGCGCACCAGGGTGGTCGTCGCCGAGTGGCCGGAGATGAACTCGTGGGTGGTGGTGTCCGCGATCAGGCGACCGCGGCCGATGACGATGAGCCGCTCGGCGGTCTGCGCCATCTCGGAGAGCAGGTGCGAGCTGACCAGCACGGTGCGCCCCTCGGCGGCCAGGGCCTGCATCAGCCCGCGCACCCAACGGATGCCCTCGGGGTCCAGGCCGTTGACCGGCTCGTCGAGGAGCAGCACCTCGGGGTCACCCAGGAGCGCCGCGGCCAGGCCGAGGCGCTGGTGCATGCCCAGCGAGAACCCGCCGGTGCGCCGCCCGGCGACGTCCGAGAGCCCGACGAGGCCCAGGACCTCGTCGACGCGGGAGCGCTGGATGCCGCCGGCGGCGGCGATCCAGCGCAGGTGGTTGGCGGCGGAGCGGTTCGGGTGGGTCGCACGCGCCTCGAGCAGGGCGCCGACGGTGTGCAGCGGGCGCGCGAGGCGGGCGTAGGGCACGCCGTTGATCGTGGCCGTGCCCGCGGTGGGGTGGTCCAGGCCGACGATCATGCGCATCGTCGTCGACTTGCCCGCCCCGTTCGGCCCGAGGAACCCGGTGACGGCGCCCGGCTCGACCTGGAAGGTCAAGTCGTCGACCGCGCAGGTGGACCCGAAGCGCTTGGTCAGGTTGGCTACTTCAATCACGGGGACAACACTGCCACACCTCGCTTACGGTTTCCCGTGCTCAAGCGCACCGTCCGGGTAAATACCCCGACACACTCCCCGCGAAGCCCCGCAAACCCCCGCGGTACTCCCCGCGAAGCCCGGGTCGCTCCTCCCGCGCCCCGCGTCACTCCCCCGCGAAGTAGGCGGGCAGCACCCCGGGCAGCGCCGCGCGGATGCCCGGCAGCGCGGCGGCGAAGGCGGGCATCAGGGGCAGCTCCTCCACCTCGTCGAGGCGCACCCAGCGCAGCTCGAGGGACTCGTTGTTGGCCTCGGTGGCCAGCGGCTCCCCGGAGGCGGTGGCGGCCACGACGGTGGTGTAGGTCCAGCCGCCGGCCAGCTCCGGGCGCCCCGGGTCCGCGGCGAAGGGCCCGGCGGTCACCCGCTCGCCGGCGACCTCGACGTCCGCCGGGGCGATGCCGGTCTCCTCGTGGGCCTCGCGCAGGGCGGCCTCGACGGCGGTCTCGTGCGAGTCGCGGGCGCCGCCGGGCAGCGCCCAGGTGCCGCCGATGTTGGTCCACAGGGCGCGGTGCTGCATCAGCAGCCGGGGCGCGTGCGGGTCCGCGAGCAGGAAGAGTCCGGCCGCCCCGAAGCGGCCCCACTGCCTGCCGCCCGCGGGTCCCGCGGCCCAGCCGTTGCCGTCGCCATCCATGGCCCCCAGGGTAGCCGCCTCCTTCCGGGGCAGAAAGGTGTGCCCGCCGGCGCGCAGACGATACAGTGAAGGAATGAGCCGCGAGACCAAGACCGGCCGGTCGGGCCGGCAGTCGCGCCGCTCCCGGGAGATCCGGGTCGACCGCTCCGAGCTGCCCGTGGGAACCCAGGACCACTGGCTCGACGAGGTCTCCGAGGACACCGACGAGCGGCCCTCCGGGCTGCGCTCGTGGCTGCACACCGGCTTCTCGGTGCCGAAGTACTACCTGCGCCAGATCGGCTCCTACGTCCTGACCACCCCGGGCCGGATGATCACGCTGACCATCGTGCTGGCCCTGGCGATCTTCGCGGCCGGCTACTCGATGTCGCAGTCCTCCGCCGAGCGCCAGAACAACCTCGACGAGCTGCTCACGGTCACCGAGCCGACCAGCTACGCCGCGCACAACCTCTACACGCAGCTCTCGCTCGCGGACACGGTGACCACGAACTCGCTGGTGCGCTCGGGCCCGCAGCCGGCCCACGAGCTGCGCTCCTACTACTCGGCCGTCGACGGCGCCTCGCTGGCCGCCTCCGAGGTCGCCGCCGGCATCCGCGACGAGGACGGCCACGCCGCCGAGCTGATCGCGACCATCCAGCGCGAGCTGCCCGTCTACACCGGCCTGGTCGAGACCGCGCGCGCGAACAACCGCCAGGGCAACCCCGTGGCCTTCTCCTACGCGGCGACCGCCTCGGCGCTGCTGCGCGACGAGATCCTGCCCACCGCCGCCGAGCTGTTCCACCACACCAGCGACGAGGTCGCCCGCGCCCAGGCCGAGCTGACCCGCCCGCAGTTCGTGCCCCTGTCCGGTCTGCTCGCCGCGGTCGCCTTCCTCACCGCCGCCCAGTGGTGGCTGTGGCGGAAGACCCGCCGCCGCTTCAACAAGGGCTTCCTGGCCGCCACCGCGATGATGGTCGTGGCCATTCTGTGGGTCAGCGCCTCCAACCTGGCCAGCTGGCAGGCGGGCTCGCGCGGCTTCGACCAGGCGGCGACCCCCTGGGACTCGCTGACGGCCTCGCGCATCGAGGCCCAGCAGGCCCGCACCGCCGAGACCCTGGCCCTGGTGCGCCGCCAGCCGCTCGACGAGGACGGCACCGACCCCTTCAACGAGGCCACCGAGCGCATCACCCGCGCCCTCGACGACGTCGAGGACGGCGAGTCCGCCGTCGGCGCCTCCCCGGACTCGGCGGCCATGGTCCACGAGGCGCGCACGGCCCTGCAGGAGTGGCGCGCCGCACACGGGGAGCTCACCCGCGCGCTGACCGCCGGGGACTTCACCGCCAGCGAGCGCCTGACCACGGACACCACCCGCGGCTCCGACAGCACCCCGACCACGGCCACGGCCTTCAACGACCTCGACCGGGCGCTGGCCGAGCTGATCGCGGAGTCGCGCACGACGATGCGCTCCTACATCGCGGACGGCCTGGCCGCGACGACCCTGGTCGCCGCCTCGGTGCTGCTGCTCTCCCTGGGCGCCGTCATCGCCGTGGTCGTCGGCATCCGCCCCCGTTTCCAGGAGTACCTGTGACGCGCAGAGAGATTTCCGACGCCGCGCGGCGCACCGTCGCCGCCTGCCTCACCGCCGCCGTGGCCTTCGGCGCCGCGGGCTGCGCCCACGACTCCGGGCGCCCGCCCGCCCTGGTCGAGCGCCACGCCCCGGCGCGCGACGACGGCCCGCCGCTGCCCGCCGGCGCGAGCGTGGAGCACTTCGGCGAGCACACCGCGAACCCGCAGAGCACCGACAACCTCATCGGCTCGCTGCGCCCCGACGGGCGCACCGCCCGCGAGCGCATCCCGGGAATCGTCGAGCGCGGCCGGCTGATCGTGGGCGTGGACCAGTCGCTGTTCCTGCTCAGCTTCCGCGACCCGCAGTCGGGCCAGCTGCGCGGCTTCGAGGTGGAGCTGGCCCGCGAGTTCGCCCGCGACATCTTCGGCGACCCGGACCGCGTGGAGTTCCGCTTCCTCGAGTCCGACCAGCGCCGCGACGCGATCGCGAACGGCCAGGTGGACATGGTGCTGCGCTCGACCTCGATCACCGAGGAGCGCCAGGAGACGATGGCCTTCTCCGTGCCCTACCTGCGCGCGCAGATGCGCCTGCTGGTGCAGAAGGAGTCCGGCATCGCCGGCCCGGCGGACCTGGGCGGGCGCACCGTGTGCGTCGCCGACGGCTCCACCGGCCTCGAGCACGCCCGCGCCGACGCCGAGGGGGCGACCCTGCTCAAGACCCGCAACTGGTCCGACTGCCTGGTCGCCCTGCAGCAGAACCAGGCCGACGCGATCCTGGCCGACGACACGATGCTCTCCGGCATCGCCGCGCAGGACGACTTCACCGAGATCGTCGGCGAGCCGCTGACCCGCGAGTACTACGGTGCGGCCATGGCCCAGCCCGAGGACGCGGCCGACGAGTCCGACGAGGCCGCGGGCCTGATCCGCCAGGTCAACGAGACGCTGCGCCGGGTGACCACCGACGGGACCTGGCAGCGCCTCTACGACCGCTGGTTCGGCCCCTACCTGCCCGCCCAGTCGCCCCCGCCCGCCATCTACCGCGAGGAGGAAGCCCAGTGACCGAGCCGCGCAACCGCCCCGAACCGCAGGACGAGGGCCCCGCGACCGAGGCCGTGGCCTTCGACCCCTTCGCCGACGACGAGGAGGGCCCGGCCACTGAGGCCGTGCCCTATGACCCGTTCGCCGACGAGGACGACGAGCCGGCCCCCGGCACCGAGGCCGTCGCCTTCGATCCCTTCGCCGACGACGACGAGGACGACGACGAGTACCAGGTCGACCCGGCGAACCTGGCCGGGCTCTTCGCCGACCTGGGCAAGATGCGCGACAACCGCGGCGCCCCGGCGCCGCGGCAACGCACCGACGCCGAGCGTCGCCGCGACGCGTCGGAACGCGCGCGTCGGAAAGCACTGGACACCTTCCGCTCGCGCCGCGGCCGGCGCCGCCAGGACTGGGTCGTCGCCGACGGCATGGTCACCCTGCCGTTCATCGACCTCGTCCCGCCCGAGGCCGCGCTCAAGGACCCCGAGGCCGCCGGGTCCAAGGTCGACCCGCCGCAGCTGAAGCGCGGGGACGTCGTCGCCGGGCAGTACGAGATCCTCGGCGTGATCGGCCACGGCGGCATGGGCTGGATCTACCTGGCCGGCGACCGCAACGTCTCCGAGCGCCTGGTGGTGCTCAAGGGCATGCAGTCGGCGGCCGGCGACCAGGACGCGGGCGTGGCCGCGGCGGAGCGGGAGTTCCTCGCGGACATCACGCACCCGGGCGTGGTCAAGATCTTCAACTTCATCGACGACCCGCGCGTGCCCGGCGGCTTCATCGTCATGGAGTACGTCGGCGGGCCCAGCCTGAAGGACCGGATGCGCGACTACCCCGGCGGGCTGATGCCCGTCGACGTCGCCATCGCCTACATCCTGCAGGTGCTGCCCGCCCTGGAGTACCTGCACGTGCGCGGGGTGGTCTACAACGACCTCAAGCCCGAGAACATCATCGCCACCGAGGACCAGGTCACGCTCATCGACCTGGGGGCGGTGACCGGCATCGGCTCCTACGGCTACATCTACGGCACGCGCGGCTTCCAGGCCCCGGAGGTCGCCGCCGAGGGCCCGTCGGTGGCCAGCGACATCTACACCATCGGCCGCACCCTGGCCGCGCTCACGCTGGACCTGCCCGTCGAGGACGGCGCCTTCGCCCCGGGCATCCCCTCGCCCTCGGAGGAGCCGATGCTGCGCGGCTACCTCAGCTACTACCGGCTGCTCGAGCGGGCCACGCACCCGGACCCGAAGAAGCGCTTCTCCGACATCCGCGCGCTGCGCAGCCAGCTCTACGGGGTGCTGCGCGAGATCATCGCCCTGCGCGACGGGGTGCAGCACCCCAACCAGCACTCGCTGTTCTCCCCGCAGCGCCGCACCTTCGGCACCAAGCACGTCGTCTTCCGCACCGACCAGCTCCTCGACGGCACCGAGCGCTCGGCGGCGATCACCGCCCCCGAGGTCGTGGGCGCCCTGGCCGTCCCGCTGGTCGACCGGCACGACGTCGGCGCCCCGCTGCTCTCCGGGTTCTCCTACACCGAGCCCGAGGAGGCGCTGGAGACCCTGCGCCAGGCGATGCACGCCGACGAGTACACCCGGTCCGCGGAGATCCCGCTCGGCGTGGTGCGCGCGATGCTCGACCTCGGCTTCACCGGCCAGGCCCGTGAGTGGCTGGCCAGCCTCGAGGAGACCCTGGGCAACGACTGGCGCTTCCACTGGTACTCCGGGGTGACCTCGCTGCTGCTCGACGACCTGGTGACCGCGCAGAAGCACTTCTTCGAGGTGCTGAGCATCCTGCCCGGCGAGTCCGCGCCGAAGCTCGCGCTCGCGGCCGTCGACGAGCTGATCCTGCAGAACCTCGGCTACTCGGGCGTGGCGCTGCTCGACCCGCACGACGCCCGCGCGATCGCCGGCGTGCACGCCACGCTCGAGGAGCTCAACGGCGACTTCGTCGACCGGCTGCCGCACGACTGGTCGCACGTGAGCACCGACCCGCAGGTGCTGCGCTTCCACACCATCCGCCTCTACGGGCTGGTGTGGGCGGCCAACCCGACCACCGTGTCCAGCGCCTTCGGCCTGGCCCGCCAGCTGATGGCCGAGAACCAGCTGGAGACCGCCGTGCGCGCCCTCGACCGGCTGCCGCAGGCCTCCCGGCACCACCGCATGGCGCAGCTGACCACGATCCTGCATCTGATCGGCGGGCAGCTGACCGAGTCGCGCGTGCGCCGCGCCGCGCGCCGGCTCTCGGAGATCCCCACCAACGAGCCGCGCTTCCTGCAGATCCAGGCCGCCGTGCTCTCGGCCGGGCTGAACTTCCTGCGCGACGCCGACGTCGAGGCCGCCGCCAGCCCCAACGACCTCTTCGAGTTCCCCTTCACCCAGCGGGGGCTGCGCGCCGGACTGGCCGACACGCTGCGGCGGCTGGCGCGCAACGCGCCGTTCGCCCGGCACCGCTACGCGCTGGTCGACATGGCCAACCAGGTCCGCCCCGAGACGTGGTTCTAGTGGCGCGGCTGACGCCGCGCCACCGGGAAAGGACCGCGCCGCCGGGAAAGGACCGGGCTCAGTGACTACTGCGCGAAGGCCACCGCGTAGCGGGCGATGGCCAGCTCCTCGTTGGTGGGCACCACGAAGACCTTGACCGCGGAGTCGTCCGTGGAGATCTCGCGCGGCCCGTCGTTCGGGCCCGCGTTGCGGTCCGCGTCGATCTTGACGCCGTAGGTCTCCATGCCGGCCAGCGCGTCGGCGCGCACGTGCGAGTCGTTCTCGCCCACGCCGGCGGTGAACGTGATCGCGTTGACCCGGCCGAGCGAGACCATGTAGGCGCCGATGTAGCGGCGCAGCTGGTGGATGTAGACGTTGTAGGCCGTCCAGGCGTCCTCGTTCTCGTCGCGGATCATGTCGCGCAGGGCGCGGAAGTCGTTGACCCCGGCCAGGCCCTTGACGCCGGACTTCTTGTTGAGCAGGTTGTCGATCTCGTCGATCGACATGCCGTTGCGGTAGAGGTGGAAGACGATGCCCGGGTCGATGTCGCCGGAGCGGGTGCCCATCGCCAGGCCGGCCAGCGGGGTCAGCCCCATCGAGGTGTCGACGGCGAGCCCGCCGCGGATGGCCGCGGCCGAGGCGCCGTTGCCCAGGTGCAGGGTGATCTGGTTGACCGCGGCGGGCGGCAGGCCGAGCAGGTCGGGGACCTGCTGGGAGACGTACTCGTGGCTGGTGCCGTGGAAGCCGTAGCGGCGCAGCGAGTAGTCGGCGGCGACGTCCTTGTTGATCGGGTAGATCGCGGCGGCCGGCGGCAGGGTGTGGAAGAAGCCGGTGTCGAAGACGGCCACGTGCGGGATGTCCGGCAGGATCTCGCGGGCGACCTCGATGCCCGCGATGTTCGCCGGGTTGTGCAGCGGGGCCAGCGGGATCAGGTCGCGGATCATGTCCAGGATCTGGTCGTTGATCAGCTCCGGCGCGGAGAAGAGGATGCCGCCGTGGACCACGCGGTGCCCGCAGGCGATCACGTCGACCTGCCGCGGCCCGCAGTTGTGCTTGTCCATCAGCTCGAAGGCGAGCTGCAGGCCGGCGGTGTGGTCCGGGATCTCCTGCTCGACGGCGAAGGTGCCCTCCTGGGTCTTGAGGGTCACGGCGCCCTGCGGCTCGCCGATCTGCTCGACGACGCCGACGACGAAGGGCTTCTCGGTGGCCGCGGCCAGAGGGTTGACCAGCTGGAACTTGATCGACGAGGAGCCGGAGTTGAGGACGAGTGCGTACGGCATGGCTAGCGGTTCCCTCCCGCCTGGATCGCGGTGATGGCCACGGTGTTGACGATGTCCGGCACCGTCGCACCGCGCGAGAGGTCGTTGACCGGCTTGTTGAGTCCCTGCAAGATCGGGCCGACGGCCAGGGCGCCGGCGGTGCGCTGCACGGCCTTGTAGCCGATGTTGCCGGCCTCGAGGTCCGGGAAGACGAAGACGTTGGCCTGGCCCGCGACCGGGGAGTCGGGCATCTTCTTGGCGGCCACGCCCGGGTCGCAGGCGGCGTCGAACTGCAGCGGGCCGTCGACGGCGAGCTCGGGGTCGGCCTCGCGCGCGGTCTCGACGGCCGTGACGGCGCGCTCGACGTCGGCGCCGGAGCCGGAGGCGCCGGAGGAGTAGGACAGCACGGCGACCTTGGGGTCGATGCCGAAGCCGGCGGCGGTGCGCGCGGAGACGACGGCGATCTCACCGAGCTGCTCGGCGGTCGGGTTCGGGTTGACGGCGCAGTCGCCGAAGGCCCACAGCTTGCCCGGCAGCACCATCAGGAAGATCGAGGAGACCACGGAGGCCTCCGGGGAGGTGCGGATGATCTGCAGCGCCGGGCGGATCGTCTCGGCGGTGGTGTGCGCGGCACCGGAGACCATGCCGTCAGCGGCGCCGGTGTGCACGAGCATGGTGCCGAAGTAGGAGACGTCGTCCATCTGCTCGCGCGCCTGCTCGAGGGTCACGCCCTTCTTCTGACGCAGGCGGGCGAACTCGGCGGCGAACTCCTCGCGGCGCGGGTCGGTGCGGTGGTCGACGACCTCGGCGTCGGACAGGTCCAGCCCGGCGTCCGCCGCCCGCTTGGCGACGTCCTGGGGGTCACCCAGGATGGTCAGGCGCGCCACGCCGGCCTTGAGCAGCTGGTCGGCGGCGGCCAGGATGCGGTCGTCGTCGCCCTCGGGCAGCACGATGCGCGCCCCCACGGCGGCGGCCTGGGCGGCCAGGCGGCGCTCGAAGACCTCCGGCGACATGACCGGGCGGGCCTCCTCGGCGACCGCGGCCAGTGCGGAGCGCACGTGCCCGGCGTCGGCCAGCTCGGTGGCCGTCAGCGTCGCGGCGACCACCGCACCCGCGGCCTCGGCCTCGGCGACGGCGAGCTTGCCGACGCCGGCGGCGTCGTCAATCACCAGCAGCAACGGCACGCCGAGGGCGGCGGCGACGCGGGCGTCGTGGGCCAGCGCGCCGGTACCCCGGATCAGGGTTGCGCCGGAATCGGTCAGCCCGGCCGCGAGGGCGGCGCCGACGGTGGGCTCCACGCGGGCCAGGTCGGCGTGGGAGAGGTCCAGCGACTCGGCCAGGGCGGCGGTGTCCAGGCCGTCGAAGGTGCGGTTGACCAGGGTCAGAAGTGCCGAGGGGGCCGCGGAGGGCGCCGGGTTAGTCATGCGGGGAAGCCACCTTTCTGTGGGCGTCTGCTGCGGACGTGGCCGTCAGGCGCGGGGCACCGGACATCATAGTGTGGCGCAGCGCACCGTGGGCTCTTTTCGTGATTGGTTTTTCTTTTCGCTTCGGCCGCGCGGCGGGGGCACCGCGACCGCACCTCGGCGGGAAACATTCACGCGACAACCCCCGAGGGTACCCTCGCCGGACCGGCCCAACATCCGCAGCGGCGACGACCCCGCGCACGCGCCGCACGCTGGCGTCACCCCTCGGCGCGGCGGGGTGCGGGCGCACATGCGGCGGGGGTTTCCCAACCGCCGCGCGGCGGTTAGACTGGGCGCAGTTCTAGACAGCTCGGTGCAACTTCCGCCCACCAACGGGTATGGTGCAGCACACGTACCGAAGCAGGTGCAGCACATGCACCGGAGCGACAGACCCGAAGAAGTAAAGGAACCACAGTCACGATGTCTCGCCCCCTGCGCGTCGCCGTCGTCGGTGCCGGCCCCGCCGGCATCTACGCCTCCGACCTCCTCATCAAGTCCGGCCAGGAGGTCTCCATCGACCTCTACGAGCGCATGCCCACCCCGTTCGGCCTGATCCGCTACGGTGTCGCGCCGGACCACCCGCGCATCAAGGGCATCGTCAAGTCGCTGCACAACGTGATGGAGAAGCCGGAGATCCGCTTCCTGGGCAACATCAACGTCGGCGTCGACGTCACCGTCGAGGAGCTGCAGCGCTACTACGACGCCGTGGTCTTCTCCACCGGCGCGACCGGCGACCGAGTCCTGGACATCCCGGGCGCGGACCTCGAGGGCGTGCACGGCGCCGGCGAGTTCGTCGGCTTCTACGACGGCAACCCGAACTTCTCCCGCGACTGGGACCTCTCCGCCGAGCAGGTCGCCGTGATCGGCGTGGGCAACGTCGGCCTGGACATCTCGCGCGTGCTGGCCAAGACGGCCGACGAGCTGCACGTCACCGAGATCCCGGACAACGTCTACGAGAACCTGCGCGCCAGCGCCGCCCGCGAGGTGCACATCTTCGGCCGCCGCGGCCCGGCCCAGGCGAAGTTCACCCCGCTCGAGCTCAAGGAGCTCGACTACTCCGACACCATCGAGGTCACCGTCGACCCGGAGGACATCGACTACGACGAGGCCAGCGAGACCGCCCGCCGCGAGTCGAAGTCCCAGGACCTGGTCTGCCAGACCCTCGAGCACTATGCCATCCGCGACCCGAAGGGGGCCCCGCACACCCTGCAGATCCACTTCTTCGAGTCGCCCGTCGAGATCCTCGGCGAGGACGGCAAGGTCACCGGCCTGAAGACCGAGCGCACCGAGCTCGACGGCAACGGCGGGGTCACCCGCACCGGCAAGTTCACCGTCTGGCCGGTCCAGGCCGTCTACCGCGCGGTGGGCTACCGCTCCGACGCCGTCGAGGGCGTGCCCTTCGACGACAAGCGCGCCGTGATCCCCAACGACGGCGGCCACGTCCTCGACGAGGACGGCGCGGCCGTGCCGGGCCTCTACACCACCGGCTGGATCAAGCGCGGCCCGGTCGGGCTGATCGGCAACACCAAGTCCGACGCCAAGGAGACCACCGGCATGCTGCTGGAGGACTACAACGGCGGCAAGCTCGCCGAGCCGGAGTCCACCGACCCGGCCGAGGTGCTCGCCTTCCTCGAGGGCAAGGGCCTGGCGGTGACCACCTGGGAGGGCTGGCACCGTCTCGACGCCGCCGAGCGCGCCCTGGGCGAGGCCGAGGGCCGCGAGCGCAAGAAGATCGTCGAGTGGGACGAGATGGTCTCCCACGCCGGTCCGCAGGACAAGTAGTCAGGGGCGTGAGGCGTCAGCCTCGCGCCGCCACGGACTCCCGCTCCACCAGCGGCATGTCCACCAGGTAGGCCTCCCCGACCGGGCCGGGGAAGGCCGCCTCCGCCTCTTCACCCGTGCGGGTGTGCTTGCGCCCGCGCAGTTTGCGCGGCTCGAGCACCAGCTCCGTGGCCACCCGCCCCATCTCGAGGTACGGGATGGCCACGGTGCTCAGACCCGGGTCCAGGTACGAGGCCAGCACCTCGTCGTCGAAGGAGATCACGGAGATCTCCTCGGGGATGCGCACCCCGGCGTGCGCGGCGGCCTGAAAGAAACCGAAGGCGATGCGGTCGTTGCCCGCGATCACCGCGGTGACCGGCTCGTCCGGGTGTTCCGCGTTAAAGGCCTGCACCCGCTCGAAAGCCCGCGCGCCCAGCGGCGGCTCCCAAACCGAGCCCTGAACCTCCATGGTCAGGTCGAGTCCGGCCTCGGCCAGCGTGGCGTCGACGGCGCCCATGCGCACCGAGACGCACACCGAGACGGCCGGGTCCAGAGTCTCTTTACTGCGCCCGACCAGGGCGATGCGGCGGTGACCGCGCGCCAGCAGGTACTCGGCCGCCCTACGTCCGGCCACGGGCTCGTCGGGAAGCACGGCGGGCAACTGCCAGTCGGTGCCGGCGACGGTGGCCGTTCCGTTGGCGATGACGGCTTTCATCGAGTCCGGCAGGCGCGGCACCGTGACGTGGCGGGCCTGCATGAGGGCGAAGATGATGCCGTCGACGCGACGGGACACCAGCCCGCCCACGGCTCGCTCTAGGTGCTCGGCGTCGAAGGGGCACTCGTTGATGAGCACCAGGTTGCTGCTGCGCTCGGCGACGTCGATGCTGCCGCGGATCAGCGCGGAGGCGAAACGGGTGGTGGCCACCTCGTCGGAGACGAAGCCGACAGTCAGCGAACGGCCGGTGCGCAGCGAGCGGGCCGTGGGGTCGGGGCGGTAGCCGAGTTTCTCGGCGGCGGCGCGCACCCGGCGCGCGGTCGCCTCGGAGATGCGGGTCCCCGGCCGCTTGTTGAGCACCAGGCTCACGGTCGCGGGCGAGACCCCGGCCTCCTTGGCGACCTGCGCGAGAGTCGGGCGGCGGGAGTTCATTCTCCCCAGGTTAGTCCGCACATATATGCGCCGAGGCGACATCCACGCCGATTGTCCCCGCAGGGCGCCCGTTTGTCTCCCCACAGGATCCACGCGGGTGACACCGCGGGGTCCGCTGAGAGGCGTGGCATAGCGGCGCGGAAGCCAAATAATCGGTCACAGCGATTTCCGGGCGGGCACGAGCCGGGGTTATGCTTCCCCGCCATGACCAACTACTTCGCGGTTTCCGCGCTCCGGGACCTGGCTCCCGTCGAGCTGCACCAGCTCTACAAGCTCCGCGTCGACGTCTTCGTGCACGAGCAGAACACCCCGTACGCCGAGATCGACGACACCGACGCCCTCGACACCACCTTCCACGTCCTCGCCTGGACCCGGAAGTCCGAGCACGGACACGCCACCCTCATCGGCTGCGCCCGCCTCTACCCGGGCACCGACGGCGACGAGACCGTCCACCTGGGCCGCCTGACCACCGCCGCCGACCACCGCGGCGAGGGCCTGGGCACCGAGCTGCTCCTGCAGACCCTGCGCCTGGCCGCCGAGCGCTTCCCGGGCCGCACCGTGCGCCTGGACGCCCAGACCCACCTGCGCGGCTTCTACGAGCGCTTCGGCTTCACCGCCGCCGGCGAGGAGTTCGACGACTCCGGTGTCGCCCACCTGCCGATGACGGCCACCCCGGCCGCCGTCGCCGAGGCCGTCAAGGCCCTCGACGCCGCGGCCTAGACCCGCGGCCTGATCCCCCTGAAGGCAGGCGCTAGAGCCTGCCGCCCTCCTGCGGCACGATGCGCACCGCCTGCGCCGCCGCACGCGCCCGGTCCAGGGCCGTGGCGACGTCCTCGGCGGTGGCCAGGGCGACACCCATCGCCCGGCCCACGGTCGCGCCGCGCTTGCCGAAGAGCTCGACGGTCGACTCCGGCACCGCCACCGCCTCGGCGAGCCCCTCGTAGCGCACCGCGTCGGCCTCGACCGGCGAGAGGATCGCGCTCGAGGCCCCCGGGGAGACCAGCGTGGCGTCCACCGGAAGACCCAGCGTGGCCCGCGCCTGCAGGTCGAACTGCGAGAAGCGCTGCGTGGCCAGCGTGACCAGACCCGTGGTGTGCGCCCGCGGCACCACCTCGGAGAAGTAGACGTCCTCGCCCTCGACGAAGAGCTTGACGTTGAACACCCCGCGCCCGCCGAGCGCGCCCGTGACCCGGGCGGCCACCGAGCGGGCGTTGTCCAGCGCGTCGGGGTTGACGGCCATCGGCTGCCAGGACTCGACGAAGGCCCCGTCGCGGTAGAGGTGGCCCAGCGGCTCGCAGAACCAGGTGGCCATCCGCCCGGTCTCCGGGTCCACCGAACGCACGGCGATGATGGTGATCTCCGCGTCGAAGTCCACCAGGCGCTCCACGATCACCCGCGTGTCGCCGGCGCCCTCGGTCAGCGCGCGCCAGGCCGGCTCGACGTCCTCGGGCGCCTCGATGCGCTGGTTGTCCCGCGCGTCCGGCCCGTCCACGTTCGGCTTGGCCACGCACGGGTAGCCCACGGAGCCGACCGCGACCTCGAACTCGGTGAGGTCCGAGGCGAACTGGTAGGTCGTGGTGGGCAGCCCCAGCTCCTCGGAGGCCATGCGGCGCAGCCCCTCGCGGTTGGTGGCCAGGCGCACGGCCTTCGGGCTGGGCACCACGCCGGCCGCACCGGCGGCCTCGGCGGCCTCGAGCACGTCGACGGCGATGGTCTCGATCTCCGGGATGATGAAGTCCGGGTCGACGCGGCGGATCAGGTCCGCCACGGCCTGCGGGTCGGTGACGTCCACGGTGTGGGCGACGTGGGCGACCTGCTGGGCGGGTGCGCCCTCGCGGCGGTCGACGGCGTGCACCTCCACCCCGAGGCGGTGGAAGGAGACGGCCAGTTCCTTGCTCAGCTCCCCGGACCCCAGCAGCATCACGCGGGTGGCGCCGGGGCTCAGCGGCGTGCCGATCGACTCAGGTGCACTCATGCCCGCAAGTCTAACCCGGCGACCACGCGGCCCCGAGGGGTAGCGTCGCGGTCATGGAGACAGTCACTTCGCCCACCGAACCGGACGCCGGGGACAACCGCGGCCTGGCCACCCTCTTCGACGCCCTCGAGTCCAGCCGCGCGGACCGCGAGGAGCTCTACAAGTGGTTCCACCGCCACCCGGAGGTGGCCATGGAGGAGCACGAGACCTCCGAGCGCATCACGCGGGAGCTCGAGGCACTCGGCCTGGAGCCGCTGCACATCGGCGGCACGGGCGTGGTCGCCGTGGTCGAGAACCCGGAGAACCCCGAGGGCGGCTCGGTGCTCGTGCGCGCCGACTTCGACGGCCTGCCGGTCACCGAGGACTCCGGCAAGGACTACGCGGCCGACCCGGAGCGCGGCCGCTCGCACGCCTGCGGCCACGACGTGCACGCGACCTCGCTGCTCGGCGCGGTGCGCGCCCTCGTGGAGCACCCGGAGGCCTGGCACGGCCGGCTGGTCGCCGTCTTCCAGCCCGGCGAGGAGCGCGCCGCCGGGGCGCGCGCCATGGTCGAGGACGGCCTGGCCGAGAAGATCCCGGCCGTCGACGTCGCCCTCGCCCAGCACGTGCTGACCACGCTGCCCGGCGGGGCCGTCGGCGCGGCGGCCGGACCGGTGCTCTCCACGGCGACGACGGTCACGGTGACGATCCCGGGCGCGGGCAGCCACGGCTCGATGCCTCACCTGGCCAAGGACCCGGTGGTCACCGCGTGCGCGGCGGTGACCCGCCTGCAGACGATCGTCTCGCGCGAGCTGGCCCCGGGCACCTTCGCGGTGGTCACCGTGGGCTCGGTGCAGGCCGGCGACTCGGCGAACGTGATCCCGGACCACGCCACGCTGAAGTTGAACACCCGCGCCTACGACGACGACGTCGCAAAGCACCTGCACTCCGCCATCGAGCGCATCGTGCGCGGCGAGTGCGCGGCGGCGGGCATGCCCGGCGAGCCGACGTTCGAGTACTCGGACGTCTACCCGCTCACGGACAACGACGCGGACACCGCCGCGACGGTGCAGGAGGCGTTCAGCGCGCACCTGCCGACCGTCGAGTTCGACCCGGCGACGGCCAGCGAGGACTTCTCGGTGATCCCGGACGCCCTGGGCGTGCCGTACTGCTACTGGGGCCTGGGCGGCTTCGCGGAGCCGGAGAAGGCCCCGGCGAACCACAACCCCGGCTTCGCCCCCGATCTGCAGCCGACCCTCGACCGCGGCTCCCAGGCCGTCCTGGTCGCCGCGTCCCCCTGGTTGATGGGCTAGCCCCCGAGCCCCCGGCAGAGCTGGCCCGGGCTAGCTCTGCATCACGTCGTTGATGACGATGGTCTCGTCGCGGCCCGGGCCGACGCCGACGTAGGAGATGCGGCAGCCGGAGAGCTCCTCGATGCGGTGCAGGTAGTCCTGGGCGCGCTGGGGCAGCTCCTCGAAGGTGCGGCAGCCGGTGATGTCCTCCTCCCAGGCGGGCATCGTCTCGTAGATCGGCTCGGCGTGGTGGAACTCGGACTGGGTCAGCGGCATCTCGTCGTGGCGCACGCCGTCGACGTCGTAGGCGACACAGATCGGGATCTCGCCGATGCCGGTGAGCACGTCGAGCTTGGTGATGAACAGGTCGGTGAAGCCGTTGACGCGGGTGGCGTAGCGGGCGACCACGGAGTCGTACCAGCCGCAGCGGCGCTTGCGGCCGGTGTTCACGCCGACCTCACCGCCGGTGACCTGCAGGTACTCGCCCCACTTGTCGAAGAGCTCGGTGGGGAACGGGCCGGCGCCCACGCGGGTGGTGTACGCCTTGGCGATGCCCAGCGAGGAGGTGATGCGCGTCGGGCCGATGCCGGAGCCCACGCAGGCGCCGCCGGCGGTCGGGTTCGAGGAGGTCACGAACGGGTAGGTGCCGTGGTCGACGTCGAGCATGGTGGCCTGGCCGCCCTCCATGAGCACGCTCTTGCCCTCGTCGAGGCCCTTGTTGACCTCGTACTCGGCCTCGATGACCATCGGGCGCAGGCGGTCGGCGTAGCTGAGGAAGTACTGCACGATCTCCTCGGCCTCGATGGCGCGGCGGTTGTACAGCTTGACCAGGATCTGGTTCTTCACGTCGAGCGCGGAGGTGATCTTCTGGCGCAGGATCGACTCGTCGAAGACGTCCTGGACGCGCAGGCCGACGCGGGCGACCTTGTCGGAGTAGGTCGGGCCGATGCCGCGGCCGGTGGTGCCGATGGCGCGCTTGCCCAGGAAGCGCTCCTGGACCCGGTCGAGGGTGCGGTGGTACGGCGCGACGAGGTGGGCGTTGGCGGAGATGCGCAGGCGGGAGGCGTCCGCGCCGCGGGCCTCGAGGCCGTCGATCTCCTCGAAGAGGGCCTCGAGGTTGATCACGGTGCCGTTGCCCAGGATGGGCATGGCGTTCTCGGAGAGCAGGCCGGCCGGCAGGAGCTTGAGCTGGTACTTCTCGCCGTTCACGACGACGGTGTGGCCGGCGTTGTTGCCGCCGTTGGGCTTGACCACGTAGTCGACCTGGCCGCCCAGGATGTCGGTGGCCTTGCCCTTTCCTTCGTCGCCCCACTGGGCGCCGACGATCACGATCGCTGCCATGGCGGAATGTCCACTTCCTCGGGTCTGGGTTCTCGGTGCTTGTTCACGGTGACGTGAGTGCGGCGCGGCGCGCGGTGGCCGCGCCCGTCCAGGCGATCATTCTACCCGTCCGACGTCCAGCTCTAGAATGCTGTCCATGCGTGTGCTCATCCTCCGTTGCGGCCCGGCCGCCCGGGCCCTCCAGGCCCCGGCGGGTGCCGAGGTGCTCGACCTGCCGCAGGTGCCGGCGCGCGGCGACCTGCGCGTGCTTGACGATGCCGCCCGCGCCGCGCTGCCGGAGGACCCCACCCCGTCGTTGGACGAGATCGCCGCGCGTCCCGACGTCCGCCACCTCGGCGCCCCGGGCCCCGCGCCCCAGGCGCGGTTCATTGACGACGCCCTGCGGGTGGTGGTCGTGGGTTCCGACGCCGCGCTGTCGGCGGTGCTCACCCGTGCCATGCGGGCGGACTTCCTGTGGGTGGAGTTCGGCTATGTGCCGGTCGATCCGTCGCCCGCGGCGACGAACTGGGCGCTGCCGGTGGGCGCGGGCGCATTCCCGCTGGCGCTGCACGGGGCGGTCAACCCGGCGCCGCTGATCCGCTCGGACCGCGGCCTGGCGGTGGCGGGCTCGGCGCTGCTGGAGGACTTCTCCCACGGCGAGTACACCGGCGAGATCATCGTCGACGACGCCACGATCCTCTTCCGCAGGGACGAGGGCGCTTCGCACCCCCCGCGCCGGGGGCTCTTCGGCGCCCGCCTGGTGCCCATGACCGACGCCCCGGGCGTCGCCGCCGCCGTGCTCACCACGCCCTACTCCCCCGCCGAGACCGGGCGCGGCCCGCTGGCCCGGCTGCGCGGGGCGCTGCGCCCCCACGGCGAGGTCGACGAGGCGAGCCTGCGCACCGGCCGCGCCGTGCAGTCCGGCGGGCGCGACATCCTGGTCACCGTCGACGGGGTGCCGGCCAAGCGGCCGGTCAAGCGCGCGACGTTCTACCGCCACATGCGCGACCTGCAGATCGTGCGTCCCTAATCGTCCCAGACCTCCGGCGGGTAGGCCGGGGTGCGCGAGGTCGGCGCGAGCACGGCCAGCGAGGAGGGCCGGGACATCCCGCAGATCTCGAGCAGGTCCACGATGATCGAGCGGGTCTGGGCCAGCACCACGTGCGCCGAGAGGACCCGCCCCTTGACCAGCGACATGTTGGCCCGCGCCCCCAGGCGGCGCAGCTGGTTGACGATGTTGGGGATCTCGACGGCCTCGGAGACCTCGGCGCCGCGCTCGTAGAGCTCGGAGAAGCTCAGCAGGATCCCGGAGAGCTCGGAGATGATCTCGATCTGCTCGTCGGAGACGGTGTCGCCGTCCTCGGTGAGCACGCGCGAGCGCCGGGCGAGCACACGCACGTTGCGCACGGCGTTGTCGACGGGCCCGAGGATGCGCTCGAGCGAGCGCACCCGCCGGCGCGACCCCCACAGCAGCGGCGAGAGCGTCGAGGCCTCGCGGCCGACCTTGGCCGAGTCCAGCATCGAGTTGATGTCGCCCTGGGTGTCGCGCACGGCCTGCAGCGCGTTGGCCAGGCTGCGCGCGTCGCGGCTGCGCAGGGCCTCGGCGACGTCGTCGAGCACCGAGGAGGCGATCGCCATGACCTTCGAGATCTCCTGGCGCCCGGCGTTCAGGGGATTGTCCGGCAGGATGGCGATCACGAGGATGCCCACCGTCGAGCCGATGACCGCGTCGATCATGCGGTCGGGTCCCCCGGTGCCGGCCGGTGTGATGCCGCCGGGCGGCATGATCGTGGCGATCAGGATGGAGCCGATGGCGATCTGGTTGTTGACCAGCGGCGACTTGGAGATGAAGGAGCCGAAGACCAGCGCGCAGGCCACGGCGACGGCGATCTGCCACGGCCCGGAGCCGAGCAGCGGGACCAGGAGGTCGCCGAGCCCGACGCCGACGATGCAGCCGAGCGACATCTCGACGGCGCGGCGCAGGCGGTCGCCGCCGGTCATGCCGAGGATGATGATCGCGGCGATCGGGGCGAAGAACGGGAACTTGTGGCCGAAGACCTCCTGGGCCACCCAGTAGGAGGCGCCGGCGGCCACGGCCTGCTGGGTGATCGCCCAGGTCCGCTTGCGCACCCGGCCCATCCGGCTGGCCAGGGACTTGTCCACGGTGCGCAGCCGGTCGAGGGTGTTGAGACGCTCCTTTGCCATGTGCCCCAGGATAGGCGCCCCGCGTTACCGTCATCACACGGGCACGAAGACGCCCCCGCGCACCGCACGCAGGTGCGGGACGCGGGGGCGGGGCGCGGGCGTCGTCAAGCGACGCTCGGCGCGGGACTTACTTGCTCAGGGTGGTGCCCACCGAGTGCAGGTCCTGGCACGCCTCGATGACGCGCTCGGACATGCCCTGCTCGGCCTTCTTCATGTAGGAACGCGGGTCGTAGACCTTCTTGTTGCCGACCTCGCCGTCGATCTTGAAGACGCCGTCGTAGTTGGCGAACATGTGGCGCGCGACCGGGTTGGTGAACGCGTACTGGGTGTCGGTGTCGACGTTCATCTTGATGACGCCGTAGCCGAGGGCCTCCTCGATCTTCTCCTTCTCGGAGCCGGAGCCGCCGTGGAAGACGAAGTCGAAGGGCTGGGCGTCGGCGTCGAGGCCGAGCTTCTTGGCGGCGACGCGCTGGCCCTCCTTGAGGACCTCCGGGCGCAGCTCGACGTTGCCCGGCTTGTAGACGCCGTGGACGTTGCCGAAGGTGGCGGCCAGCAGGTAGCGGCCCTTGTCACCGTGTCCGATGGCGTCGAGGGTCTTCTCGAAGTCCTCCGGGGAGGTGTAGAGATTCGCGCCGTGCTTGGCCTCGACGCCGTCCTCCTCGCCGCCGACGACACCGATCTCGACCTCGAGGACGATGTTGGCCTTGTGGGCCTTCTCCAGCAGCTCCTGGGCGATCACGAGGTTCTCGTCGATCGGGATGGCGGAGCCGTCCCACATGTGGGACTGGAACAGGGGCAGCTCGCCGCGGTCGACGCGCTCCTGGGAGATCGCGATCAGGGGGCGCACGTACTCGTCGAGCACCTCCTTCTGGCAGTGGTCGGTGTGCAGCGCGACGTTGACGCCGTAGTTCTTGGCGGCCTCGTGCGCGAAGGCGGCGAGGGCCAGGGCGCCCTTGACCTTGTTCTGCACCGCCAGGCCGGAGCCGAACGAGGCACCGCCGGTGGAGAACTGGATGATGCCGTCGGACTCCGCCTCGGCGAAGCCCTTCAGGGCGGCGTTGATCGTCTCCGAGGAGGTGCAGTTGATCGCCGGGTAGGCGAAGCCCTCCTTCTTGGCCCGGTCGAGCATCTCGTTGTAGATCTCAGGGGTTGCGATGGGCATTGAAGCTTCCTCCCAAAAGGTGCCTCTGGACGGTGGTCTGTTTCCGCACGGGCCCCGACGGATGTCCGGTCCCGTTCGCTGCTCCCAGTATGCCAGGTCTCGCGCGTTTTCGCTGCCCGACCACACAGCAAATGCCACACGTTCGGACATATCCGGGCATTCCGGTACTGGCAGGGGGCTTGCCGACGTCGCGCCACACCCCGCTGTGGTGTTCGTCATACCCGGCCGCGTACGCCCCGGTTGGCCGCTTTTGACCGCGCTGCGCTGGGGAAAAGAGGGCTTTCGGGCGTACTGTTCTTGCCATGCATGACGCCCTCGTCACCACCATGGCCCTCGGGCCGACCTGGATGGACCCCATGTACCTGCTCAGCGGTTCGGGCCCCTTCGGGAGTCTGATCCTGCCCGGAATCTCCCTGATCGTCTTCATCGAGTCCGGTCTGCTCTTCCCGCTGCTACCGGGCGACTCGCTGCTGTTCACCGGCGGCATGCTCGCCGTGCAGCCCGACTCCTTCGCCCCGCTGTGGGCCGTGATCGTCGCGTGCATGTGCGCGGCCTTCCTCGGAGACCAGTCCGGCTACTGGATCGGCCGCAAGTTCGGCGAGGCGCTCTCCGGGCGCCCCGACGGGAAGATCTTCAAGCAGGCCTACCTGACCCAGTCCCACGAGTTCTTCGCCAAGCACGGGCCCGTCACCGTGATCATCTGCCGCTTCGTGCCCATCGTGCGCACCTACGCGCCGCTGGTGGCCGGCATGTCACGGATGAACTACCGCGTCTTCCTGCCGTTCTCCGTGTGCGGCGCGACCCTGTGGGGCGGCGGCGTGACCCTCCTGGGCGCCTGGCTGGGCCACTACGACTTCATCCGCGAGAACATCGAGCCGATCTTCCTGCTGATCGTCTTCGTCTCGATCCTGCCGGGGATCATCGGCGCGGCCAAGAAGTTCCTCGACGCCCGCCGCGCCGGTTCCGCCACCGTCGACGCGCCGGAGGCCCCCGACGCGGCGCGCGCGAGTTAGGCGGCGCCCGCCAGCTGGGCGGCCTGGGTGGCCTGAGCGCCCTCGAGCCGGGCGGCGCCGGGCCGGCCGGCCGCCCTACGCCCCCGTCTGCGCACCCTGCAGCTCGATGCGGGCCGCGGCCTCCATCAGCATCCAGCCGGACAGCTGAACCGAGAGGTCACGCTCGGCGATGCGCACCATGCCGGTGTGCTCGGCCAGCGAGTGCGGACCCAGCCCGAAGTTGTGCGGCAGGCGCGCGTCGTCGGTCCAGTCGGTGGCGAAGACCGGCAGGCCGTCGACCTCGAGGCGGTGGTTCCACACGCTGTCGGCGGAGTTGACCACCAGCCGGCGCGCGATCTTCTTCGTCGCACGGTTCGCCGGGCTGTCCGCGGGCAGGCGCACCGCCACGTCGGCGAGGTAGCGCGCGAGGATGCCCTTGAACAGCCCGCCGTCGCCGTCGCCGGTGTCCCAGTCCACCACGCCCTGCGGGGTGGCCATCTCGAGGGCCAGCGCGTGCACCAGCGAGCGCACGAAGGTGATGTAGGGCATCGCGTCGTCGACCCGGTCGGCGTCCGCCCACCCGGAGATCGACTCGTCGGCACTGAAGCCGGCGCGCTCGCGCAGCGCCAGTGCGATCTCGAGGCACGCGCCGAGCATCACGCCCTGGCAGTAGGGGTGGACGTCGCGCACGAGCTCGGGGCCGTGCATGCGCATCCGCAGGCCGTCCATGACCAGGCCGTCGTCGTTGATCAGGTTCTCCAGGATCCAGTCGACCACGGCGATCGCCTGGTCGAGGCGCCCGGTGCGCGCCATCATGATCGCCGCCGGCCCGTTGGAGGGCACGTTGTAGAACGTCTCCCCCACCCGCCACGGCAGCACGCCGGTCAGCCCGTCGATGCCGGCGAGGAGCGCCTGCTCGAGGTCCCGGGTCTGCTTCTTGGTGCCTCGACCGGTGTGCTCGTTGATGCGCCCCAGCGCCAGCGAGAGCCAGGCGCGGTCGTCGTAGTAGCGGTTGCGGGTGAGTCTTCCGCCGTTGCGGATGCGGATGCCGCGCACCGTGTGGCGCACCCGCGCCCGACGGGTCTTGGTGCCGCGACGCTCGAAGGCGTCGATCAGGCAGTCCAGGTAGTGCGCCTGCCACCAGTAGTGCCAGCGCACGAACAGCGACTCCTTGGTGGTCGGCGGCCAGGCGGTCACGGCGAGGTTCGTGCGCGGCAGGCCCCACAGCTTCGAGGCGTGGCGCTCGTTGATGGCGTTCTCCGCGAGGTCGGCGCGGTGCGCCCACTTCTCCGAGGCCGCGTGCTCTGTACCGGTGGTCTCCGCCACGTCTCCCGTCCTGTGCTTCAAGCTCACCGCGCACCTGCGCGGTCATCGTTGTCGTCCTGTCACATATTAGCGCCCGCGGCGGGTCACGCTCACCACGCGGCGGAAAGATCCGCGTGGCGGCGCACCCAGGCGTGCATGGCGATGCCCGCGGCGACCCCGACGTTGATCGAGCGCGTGGAGCCGAACTGGGCGATCGAGCAGGTCATCCGCGCGGCCTGCCGGGCGGACTCCGTGACCCCGGGGCCCTCCTGGCCGAAGAGCAGCAGGCAACGACGCGGCAGCTCCGCGGTCTCCAGGGGGACGCTGCCCGGGGTGTTGTCGACCGCCACCACCGTCAGGTCCGCCCCGGCGGCCCAGTCCATCAGGTCGGCGACGGTGTCGTGGTGCATCAGGTGCTGGTAGCGGTCGGTGACCATGGCCCCGCGCCGGTTCCAGCGGCGCCGGCCGACGATGTGGACGGTGTCGACGGCGAAGGCGTTGGCGGTGCGCACCACCGTGCCGATGTTGGCGTCGTTCTCGAAGTTCTCGATGGCCACGTGCAACGGGTGGCGGCGCGTGTCGATGTCCGCCACGATCGCCTCGCGGCGCCAGTAGCGGTAGGCGTCGACGACGTTGCGCCGGTCACCCGAGGCCAGCAGCTCCGGGTCCAGGCGCGCGTCGTCCGGGACGGGTTCGCCGGGGTGCTCCTCGGCCCAGGGGCCGACGCCGTGGCGCCCCTCGTTCCACTCGGTGGGGCCGGGGGCGCTGTTACTCGAGTCCAAGGTCGGCCAGGCCCAGCAGGTGGCGGTACTCCAGGCCCGCGTCCGCGATGACCTTGTCCGCGCCCGTCTCCCGGTCGACGACCGTGGCCACGGCGACGACCTCGGCACCGGCCTCGCGCAGCGCCTTGACGGCGGTCAGCGGCGAGTTGCCGGTGGTGGTGGTGTCCTCGACGACGAGCACCTTGCGGCCCTTGACGTCGGGGCCCTCGATGCGGCGCTGCATGCCGTGCTTCTTGGCCTCCTTGCGCACCACGAAGGAGTCGATCGGGCGGCCCTCGGCGTGCAGCACGGAGGTGCCCACCGGGTCGGCGCCCAGGGTGAGCCCGCCGACGGCGTCGAAGTCCAGGTCGGAGGTCAGCTGGCGCAGCAGCTTGCCGATCAGGGGCGCGGCCTCGTGGTGCAGCGTCGCCCGGCGCAGGTCGACGTAGTAGTCGGCCTCGGCGCCGGAGGAGAGGATGACCTTGCCGCGCACGACCGCGAGTTCGCGGACGAGTTCGGCCAGGCGGTTGAGATCGGAGGTGTCGACGTCGCTCATGCTCATAGCCTGAAAGTCTAGCGCTCCGCGTCGTCGCCCCGGTCCGTGTCCTCCCGCTCGGCCTCCCCGCCCTCGGCGAGCGGGTCGTGACCGAGCTCGGCGGTGAGGTCGTCGAAGATCGAGGAGCTCATCGAGCCACGGCGCACCACGCGGGTGCCCTGGTGGTCGTCGGTGGCCTCGCCGGTGTGCCCGCCCTCGGCGATGGCGTCGACCTCGTCGCCGCCGAGCGCGCGCGGCTCGACCACGCCGTGGGCCTGGGCACGCGCCCGGGAGGGCATCTCGAGCGGCTCCTCCGGGCGGGCCACCGGGTTCTCGGGGGCGTCCGGGGTGTGCTCGGGCTCGCGGGTGCCGGCCTCGGGCTCGTGCGGCGGCGGGGTGGTCCGGCTCGGGTCCAGCCCGTCGGTGTCCAGGGGCACGCCCGCGCCGCGCGGCGGCAGCACGCGCGCGGCGTCGGAGAGCAGGCACAGCGGGGCGAGGGCGGCCTCGGCCTCCTCGACCCGGGTGCCGCGGGCGAGCTCGGCGAGCGTCCAGCTCGACTCGCACCAGGCGGCCGTGACGGCCGGGGGCATGGCGGACAGGGCCCGCTCGACGCGGACGTCGAGGAGGCGGGCGGCGGCGCCCTGATCGGAGGCGTGCACGGTGAAGCCCGCGGTCTCGGCGACGTCGACCAGGTCCGCGGACTCCTCGCCGACGGAACCGGCGCGGCGCATGTCCACCACGACCGGGGAGGCCGCCCCGCGGCGCACGGCGAGCACCGGGCTGCGGCCGAGGTCCAGCAGATGGAACTCGTGCTCGGCGCCGGACTCGTCGGCGAAGGCGCCGCTGACGACGTCACGCGCCGGCGCCCCGGCCGCTGCGGCCCCGCGGGACCACTCGTCGGTCAGGTACTCGTCGGCCCGCGCGAAGCTGAAGCCGTGCTCCTCGGCCCAGGCGCGGCGCTCGCGGCGCAGCGCGCCCGGCAGGTGCAGACCCCCGCGGCGCTGCGGGGCGGGCTCAGGCTCAGCGGCGGGCCCGCGCTCCGCTTCCGGTTCGCCGCCGGTCTCAGCCGCCGGCTCGGCCGCGTCCGCCGACGCAGGCGCCGTCACGGAAGCCGGCACAGCCTCGGGCTCGCGCTCCTCGACGACCTCGACGTCAAGCGGCTCGTCGTCGGCGACCTCAGCCTCGGGCTCAGCCTCAGCAGCCGGCTCGGGCTCGGGCCCGGCGGCCTGCCCGGCCCCGGGCGCCGGGGCCGCCGCGCCCGGCTCCGGGCGGGCGTCGGACGCGCCCGTGGAACCACCGCGGCGTCGGGAATCGAGGGTCCACAACGCCAGGGCGGCGAGCAGCGCGAGGGCGGCGAGCAGGAAGAGCAGAGTCGGGATCACGGTCTAGAGCCTATCGTCACCGCGCCCGCCCACGCGGGCGGGCCGGGCCGGGATCCGCTCAGAGGGAGCTCGCGATGGGCAGGTCGTGGTAGGACCACTGCGACCAGCCGCCGATGTAGTGCGCCGCGCCCGGCAGGCCCGCCAGCTCCATGCCGGCGAGCAGCTGCGCGGAGTGGTTGCCCGAGCCGGAGTAGACGCAGGTGCGCTTCGCGTCCTCGGGGCCGGTGACGCCGGCGGCGGCGAAGATCTCGCGCAGCTCGCCGGGGCTGCGGAAGGTGTTGTTCGCGTTGAGCAGGCTGCGCACCGGCACGTTGACCGCGCCCGGGATGTGCCCGGCGCGCACGTCGAGAAGCTCGCGGCGCCCGGCCCAGCGGTCGGCCTCGCGGGCGTCGATGAGCAGGCCGTCGAAGTCACGGACCTCCTCGAGGGTGAGCACCGGCATGGCGCCGGCCGCCGGCTCGAAGCGCGAGGTGCCCGGCAGGGTGCCGGGGCCGGCGATGTGCACGCGGTCCTCGGAGAGCCACTTGGCCAGCCCGCCGTCCAGGATGCGGACGTTGGTCAGGCCGGCCCAGCGCAGCGTCCACCAGGTGCGCGCGGCGAGCAGGCCGCGGCCCTCGTCGTAGACGACGACGTCGCTGTCCTCGTCGACGCCCCAGTTGTGGATCCAGTCACGCAGGCGGGTCGGGTCCGGCAGCGGGTTGCGGCCGACGTGGAAGTCCGGCACGCCGCTCAGTGCGGCGGCCGGGTCGCAGTAGACGGAGGTGGGGATGTGCTCGGAGGCGAACCGGGTGAAGCCCGCGTCCTTGTGCGGCCCCCAGTAGGTGGCGATGAGGCTGACCGCCGCACCGCGGGCGAGGAGCTCGTTGAGCTGGGACGTCGAGACGAGGTTGGTCATAGGTCCGATCTTATGCAGACCGGACCCGGTGCGCAGTGTGACCTAGGACTACAGCAGGCCGCTGTTCATCAGCCACGCGGCGATGGGGATGAACAGCGAGAGGAGGCCGAAGATGATGCCGAGGACCTTGCCGGTCTCCCCGCTCGAGCCGAGGGAGGAGAGGTCCGGGGTGTTCGGCTTGTAGTTGCCGTCGCTCGGCTTGGTGGTGCCGCCCGGCTCGTTGACCGGCTTCGTGCCCGGCTGCCCGCCGGGCTTGGTGGTGTCGCCCGGCTTCGTGCCCGGCTGACCGGCCTGCTCACCCGGCTTCGGGGCCGGGCCCTGGTTGCGGAAGTTGAAGGCCCCGGGCCTCGGGGTGGCCACCGAGAACGTCGCGGTGCCGTTGACGTCCAGCGCCGCCGTGCCCGAGGGGAACTAGCTGTGCTGGGTCGAGCCGTACCTGCCGAGGAAGGCCGCGCCCACGTGGTTCTTGTCCGGGTCGAGCACGTTGTAGAGGTGGCCGCCCCCGCTGAGGTCGCCGTCCGCCTCGCGGAGCCCCTTCTCCTCGCCGTAGGTCAGCATCTGCAGGCAGCCGGTCAGCGTGTTGTCCACGCAGAGGTTCTCGCCCCAGGACTGCCGGCCGTCCACCGTCGCGCCCCAGGAGTCGGTGCCGTCGGGGCGCAGGTGCGACAGCCCGCGGGCGTCGTACTGCTCGAAGGCACGCTGGTAGGCGATGCGCTCCATGTCACCGCTCCACTGCAGGCTGTCGACGTAGGCGGCCTTGTCCGGCACCTTCTGCTGCAGGCCCTCGCCGTCGACGGGCATGTTCCTGTCCCACATGTCCGCGCGCACCTTCTTGAGGTAGTTCAGCGCGGTCTGGCGGTCGGCGGCGGAGTTGATCTTGACGGTGCGGGTGACGACGGTGCCGGCGCCCATCTCGACCCCGAGGGTCTGGGAGGGGGCGGCGACGGCCTGGACGGGCGTGGCCAGCACGGCGAGCGCGGCGCCGGCGGCGACGATGGTCTTCCTCATGCCTGCAATTTTATATTGCAGTCAGTTTATTTTCAGTGTTCATTAAGGGTCTTCGGGAGTGCTCCCCACCACATTCGCCGGGCCCGCAGAAAGCCGCGCAGCAACAAGGCGGGTGGCAACGAGCCGGGCGGCGAAGACCCGGACAGCGAAAATTCCGCGGTCCGGCGTGAACCGCGGATCATTTCGCCTACTCAGCGGAGCGCAGCTCAGCGCAGCACTCTCAGCGGAGCGCCGCTCAGCGGGCCGCCTCGATGGTGAGGTGCTCGCCGCCGTCGGCGACGTCCACCTCGACGGTGTCGCCGTCGACGATCCTCCCGGCGAGCAGCTCCTTGGCCAGCCGGTCGCCGATCGCCTGCTGGATCAGGCGGCGCAGCGGCCGGGCGCCGTAGGCCGGGTCGTAGCCGCGGTCGCCGAGCCAGCTCTTCGCGGCGTCGGAGACGTGCAGGCTCAGGCGGCGCTGCGAGAGCCGCTCGGCCAGGCGCGCGACCTGGATCTCGACGATGTGGGTCAGCTGCTCGTGGCTGAGCGGGTCGAAGACGACCACGTCGTCGAGGCGGTTGATGAACTCCGGCTTGAAGGCCTTCTTCACCGCCGCCATGATCTCCTCGTGCGAGCCGCCGGCGCCCAGGTTCGAGGTCAGGATCAGGATCGTGTTGCGGAAGTCCACGGTCCGGCCCTGCCCGTCGGTCAGCCGGCCGTCGTCGAGCACCTGCAGCAGGATGTCGAAGACGTCCGGGTGGGCCTTCTCCACCTCGTCGAAGAGCACGACGGTGTACGGGCGCCGCCGCACGGCCTCGGTCAGCTGGCCGCCGGCGTCGTAGCCGACGTATCCGGGGGGAGCGCCGACCAGGCGCGCGACCGAGTGCTTCTCGCTGTACTCGGACATGTCGATGCGCACCATCGCGCGCTCGTCGTCGAAGAGGAACTCGGCCAGCGCCTTGGCCAGCTCGGTCTTGCCCACGCCCGTCGGGCCCAGGAAGAGGAAGGAGCCGGTCGGCCGGTTCGGGTCGGCCACCCCGGCGCGCGCCCTGCGGGTCGCGTCCGAGACCGCCGTGACGGCGTCGAGCTGCCCGACGACGCGCTTGCCCAGCTCGTCCTCCATGTGCAGCAGCTTCTCGGTCTCGCCCTGGAGCATCTTGCCGGCGGGGATGCCGGTCCACGCGGAGACGACCTCGGCGATGGTGTCCGGGCTGACCTCCTCGGTGAGCATGGCGCCCGCACCGCGGGTCTCCGCGGCGCCCTCGGCCTCGGCGAGCTCCTTCTCCAGCTCCGGGATGCGCCCGTAGCGCAGCTCGGAGACCCGGGCGTAGTCGCCGTCGCGCTCGGCGATCTCGGACTCGTTGCGCAGGTGCTCGAGCTCCTCCTTCGCCTTCTGGACCTTCTCGATCGCACCCTTCTCGTTGGCCCACCGGGCCTTGAGCTCGGAGAGCTTCTCGCGCTCGTCTGCCAGGTCGGCGCGCAGCTGGGTCAGGCGCTCGGCGCTGGCGGCGTCGGACTCCTTCTCCAGGGCGATCTCCTCGATCTCGAGGCGGCGCACGATGCGCTCGGCCTCGTCGATCTCCTGCGGGGAGGAGTCGATCTCCATGCGCAGCCGGCTGCCGGCCTCGTCGACGAGGTCGATGGCCTTGTCCGGCAGGAAGCGG
The DNA here is from genome assembly GCF_001941485.1 of Corynebacterium frankenforstense DSM 45800. NCBI lineage: Bacteria > Bacillati > Actinomycetota > Actinomycetes > Mycobacteriales > Corynebacteriaceae > Corynebacterium > Corynebacterium frankenforstense. Next base: position 2,388,637 of record NZ_CP009247.1, read on the forward strand.
TTGGTGATGTAGCGGTCGGAGAGCTGCGCGGCGGCGACCAGGGCGGAGTCCTGGATGCGCACGCCGTGGTGCACCTCGTAGCGCTCCTTGAGGCCGCGCAGGATGCCGACGGTGTCCTCGACCGAGGGCTCGCCGACGTAGACCTGCTGGAAGCGGCGCTCGAGCGCGGCGTCCTTCTCGATGTACTTGCGGTACTCGTCGAGCGTGGTCGCGCCGACCAGGCGCAGCTCGCCGCGGGCGAGCATCGGCTTGATCATGTTGCCGGCGTCCATGGAGCCCTCGCCGGTCGCGCCCGCGCCGACGATGGTGTGCAGCTCGTCGATGAAGGTGACGATCTCGCCGTTCGAGTTCTTGATCTCCTCGAGGACGGCCTTGAGGCGCTCCTCGAACTCGCCGCGGTACTTCGCGCCGGCGACCATGGAGCCCAGATCGAGCGAGATCAGCGTCTTGCCCTTCAGCGACTCGGGCACGTCGCCGGCGACGATGCGCCGGGCCAGGCCCTCGACGATGGCGGTCTTGCCCACGCCGGGCTCGCCGATGAGCACCGGGTTGTTCTTCGTGCGCCGCGAGAGGACCTGGACCACGCGCCGAATCTCGGAGTCACGGCCGATGACCGGGTCGATCTTGCCCTCGCGGGCCCGGGCGGTCAGGTCGGTGGAGTACTTCTCCAGCGCCTGGAACTGCCCCTCGGGGTCCTGGTTGGTCACCTTGTGGGAGCCGCGAACGGTCGGAAATGCGCCGGTGATCGCCTCGTACGTCGCGCCGCGCCCCTTGAGCAGGTCGGCGGCGTCGGAGTCACCCCGGGCGATGCCCGCGAGCAGCACCTCGGTGGAGACGTACTCGTCGCCGAGTTCGCCGGCCAGCTCCTGCGCCGCGGTCAGCGCGTTGAGCGCCTCGCGGTTGAAGTTGGGGTTGGCCATGTTCTGCCCGGAGGCGGAGGGGTAACCGTCGACGAGCTTCTTCGCCTCGTCGAGCACGGCCTGCGGGTCCACGCCCGCGGCCTTGAGCACGGGCGCGGCCACGCCCTCCTCCTGCTCGAGGACGGCCACCAGCAGGTGGGCCGGGCGGATGTCGGGGTTGCCGTTCTGAGAGGCCGACTGCAGGGCGGCCTGCAGCGCCTCCGATGTCTTCGTGGTGGGGTTGAAGGAGCTCATAAGTGTCGTGTGCCTTTCATTGACGACGCCGCGCCGGTCACCCCGGCGCGCGCCGCACGGTTTGTTGTTCACCCTCCACAACGCCGCAGAGGTTGAGTCCATTCCACTCAAGGCGAAATTCTTTGAGTCTTTGACACTCAACTTTAACCGGGAGCACGCGCCCGCGCCACGTGCCCGGTTTATTTATCACACCTGTGATACGTTCGGGTCATGCCGAAACTCGTCGACCCCGCCGGCCGCCGGGCCCGCATCCTCGACGCCGCCTTCCGCGTCGTCGCCGAGGAGGGCGCCGCGGCCCTGTCCTTCCGCTCCGTCGCCCGCGTCTCCGGGCTCAACGTGGGCAGCGTGCGCAACACCTACGCCACCGCCCGCCAACTGCTCGCCGACGCCGCCGAGGAGGCCGGCGAGCGCATGGGCCGTCGGCTGGCCGGCCACGACCTCTCCGGGCGCCCCGGCAGCCACGACCTCGACTCCGCGCTCGCCGTCCTGGCCGAGCTGCTCCCGCTCGACGCCGCACGCCGCGCGGAGAACACCGTGCTCATCGAGTTCATGGCCGCCGCGCGCACCCACGAGGTCTACCGCGCCACCACGGAGCGGATGTCCCGGGACATGCGCGCGGTGGTCGCCGCCGTGCTCACCGCCCTGGGCGCCGACCCCGCGCACGCCGAGCCGGTCACCGCGCTGATGGTCGGGCTGACCTTCGAGTCCGTCACCGGCCACGGCGGGCTCGCCGCCGGGGAGATGCTCCGGCTGGTGCGCGCCGCCGTCACCGCGGGGGTCGACGGATGAGGCGGCGGGTTCCGCCCCCGTGGCTGGCGGTGATGCTGCTGACCGCGCTCGTGCTCTACACGGACGACTACGTCATCGCCGGCATCCTGCCCGACATCGCCGCCGACCTGGATGTCTCCGAGCCGGCCGCCGGCCAGCTGGTCACGGCCTTCTCCCTGACCGTCGCGCTCAGCGCGCCCCCGGCAGCGGTCCTGCTCGCCGGGGTGCGCCGCAGCCGGCTGTTCACCGTCGCCCTGGGCGCCTTCGCCGCCGTCAACGTCGCCGCCGCCTGCGCGCCGGACCTCGCGGTGCTGCTCGTGCTGCGCGTGCTCGCCGCGCTGTGCACGGGGGCCGTGACCCCGGCGGTGTTCTCCTGGACGGCCGCCCAGGCCCCGCCGGAGAAGGTCGGGCGCTACGTCGCGGTGGTGGCCATGGGCGTCACCGGCGCGATCGCTCTCGGCGTGCCCGTGGGCGTGGCCGTCGCGCACGCGGCCGGCTGGCGGGCCAACTTCCTCGTGCTCGCGGCGGCCGCCGTGGTCTGCCTGCTCGCCGTGCGCGCCACCATGTCCTCCGACCCCCGCGGCGAGCCGGCCGCCTCGCCGCTCGCCCAGCTGCGGGCCGTGGCCGCCCGGCCGGTGGCCACCGCGCTCCTCGGCAATCTCGTGGCCATCAGCGGGTCGATGATGGCGCTGACCTACCTCGCGCCCTACCTCGCCGCCGCCCACCCCGGCCAGGACCTGCGCGCGGTGGCCTTCGCCGCCTCCGGGGCGGCGGGTGTCGCCGGGGTCCTCCTCGGCGGGGCGCTCGCCGACCGGCTCGGGCCGCGCTGCACCCTCCTGCTCGGCGTCGGCGTCCTCGCCGGCGGGCTCGTGGGCGCCGGGCTGCTCGCCGCGGCCCCGCCCGCCCCGGCCGCCGCGCTCGTCGCCGTCGTCGCCGCGCAGGCCCTGGGTGCCTTCACCCTCTCCCCCGCACTGACCGCCTGGTACTTCACCGTCGGCGGCGACGGTGCTGAGAGCGCGGTCGCGCTCAACACCTCCGGCACCTACCTCGGCGTCGCCGTCGCCGGCGCGCTCGGCGGGTGGGTGCTGGCCACCGGCGGGCCCGGGGTCGTGCCCCTGGCCGCCACCGCCTGTGCGCTGGCCGCTCTAGCCGCCTTCGCCGCCGCCGGGTGGCGCACCTCCCCCTGATTCCCCGGCGCGAACGGCGCGGACCTGCGAGACTGTCGCCATGGCAAACCTCCTGCGCCGGCTCCGCTCCTCGGCTCCCCTGGCGACCTTCCTGCCCGCCGACCTGCCGCCGGTCCGCCCCGGCGAGACCGCCCTGGTCACCGGCGCGACCAGCGGCATCGGCCGCGCCGTCGCCGTCGCCCTGCGCGACGCCGGCTTCCGCGTGCTGGGCACCTCACGCACCCCGCACACGGCGGACGCGCCCGAGGGCGTCGAGCTGCTGCCGCTGGATCTGGCCGACCCCGCCTCGATCGCGCTGCTGCCCGGCGAGCTGCGCAGCCGTGGGCTCTCAGGCAGCGCGGACGGCGGGGTGACCGTGCTGGTCAACAACGCCGGCGAGTCGCAGAACGGGCCCGTCGAAGAGCTGCCGCGCTCCGCGCTCGAGCGCGTCTTCCAGATCAACACCATCGGCCAGATCGAGGTCACCCAGAAGGTGCTGACCGGCATGCGCAACTCCCGGCGCGGCCGCGTGATCTTCATCGGCTCGATGCTCGGCAGCTTCCCGCTGGCCTACCGCGGCAGCTACGGCGCCTCCAAGGCCGCCGTGCGCCAGTTCGCCTTCGCCGCCCGCCGCGAGCTGCGCGGCTTCGGCATCGGCGTCTCCGTGGTCGAGCCCGGCGCGATCGCCACCGGACTGTCGGCCCGGCGCACCGTCTACGTCGACCCGGACGGGCCCTACGCCGGGGAGTTCACCACGATGCTGCGCCGGCTCAACCGCAACGAGTCGCGCGGCATCTCCGCCGAACGGGTCGCCGCCGAGATCATGAAGCCGGTCACCGCCGCCCGCCCCGCGCCCCTCTACGCCGTCGGCTCGCAGGCCCCGCTGGCCTTCGCCGCCGCGCGGCTCCTGCCCCGCGACGCGATGGCCGGCATCCTCGCACGCCGCCACGGGCTGCGCTGACCCGGGCTGCGCTGACACGGACTCGACCGACCCGGCCTAACCTGAGTGGCATGTCCATCCGCGTCACCCCGGCCGAGCTGCCCGGCAAACTCTCCGAATACGGCCCCGGCATCCTCGTGCCCACCCCCGAGCGCGACTTCCCGCGCGTCCACGAGGTGCTCGTGCGCCCCGCCGGCGAGGGCGTGCTCGAGGTCCCCGGCTCGATGGCCGGGCCCGCGCTGCGCCGCCTGCCGGCCGACGACCACATGACGCTCGTCTTCCAGCCGCGCGACCCGCACGGCTGGGTGCTGCTCGTCGACGCGCACGGCGCGGCCGTGGCCGCGCCCGCCGCCGACGGTGACTGGTTCTGCGACGGCGACCGGGTGGACGTCGGCAAGCAGACCACGCTGCTGCGGCTCACCGTCGCCTCCGCGATGCTGCACCGCGCCGGCGAGCTGAAGCCGGCGAGCTGAAGCCGGGGAATTGAGGCCGGGGAACTAGGCGGCCGGCTCCTCGGTGATGGTGGTGACCTTCGCGGAGCCGGCGCCCTCCTCGGGGCGACGGATGAACACGGCGAAGGCGACCGCGACGGCCAGCAGCACCGCGTTGACCAGGAAGGCCCAGCCCGCGCCGACGCCCACGGCGGCCGGGTCGCCGCCGCGGGACTCGGCGACGACCTCGTAGACGGCGATGGAGACGGCCGTGCCGGCCGCGCCCGCCAGCTGCATGACGGTGTTGAAGATCGCCGAGCCGTGGCTGTAGATCTCGCTGGGCAGCGAGGAGAGCGCGGTGGTGATCAGCGGGGTCAGCGTCATGGCCATGGAGACGGCGAAGAGCGCGTAGACGGCCAGGATCAGCCCGTAGGGGGTCTCGTGGTCGACGGTGGACAGCCAGAAGAGCGCCACGGCGCCGATCGCCACGCCGGGCCCGATCAGGGGCCGCGGGCCGAAGCGGTCGAACATCACGCCCGAGACCGGCGAGAGCACCGTCTCGACCAGGCCGCCGGGCAGCGTGGCCAGGCCGGCCAGCAGCGCGGTGGTCAGCAGCGCCCCCTGCAGGTAGAGCGGCAGCAGGTTGGCCACGCCCAGCATGGCGGCCTGGAAGAAGAGCAGGACGACGGCGCAGAGCACGAAGTTGCGCACGGTCAGCGGGCGCAGGCTCAGCAGCGCGCGCTCCCCCATGGCCAGCTGGCGCCAGACGAAGAGCGCCAGGCCGATCACGCCGACAACGGCCATGCCGACCGCGATCGGGGCGGCGTCGCTGCCGCGCACGATGGCGCCGATCGAGCTGAGCGCGTAGACCAGGCCGCCGAAGGCGAAGGCGGAGAGCACCACCGACAGCGCGTCGAGCGGGGCGACGCGGATCTCGCCGACGTTCGTCATCCGCCAGGCGGCGAAGAGCCCGGCGATGACCACGAGGCCGGCCATGATCCAGAAGGTGGTGTGCCAGGTGGAGAAGGACATCACGGCGCCGGCGAAGGTCGGCCCGAGCGCGGGGCCGACGGCCATGACCACGGAGATCGCGCCCATGACGGTGCCGCGGCGGGCCGGGGGCACGATGGTCATCACCACGGTCATCTGCAGCGGCAGCACCATCGCGGTGCCCACGGCCTGCAGGATGCGCCCGCCGAGCAGCACGGGGAAGCTCGGCGCCAGCGCGCAGGCCACGGAGCCGAGCAGGAAGAAGACGGCCGCGGAGAGGTAGACGGTGCGGGTGGTGAAGCGGTCCAGGATCCAGCCGGTGGTCGGCATCATCACGGCCATCGTCAGCATCACCGCGGTGAGCAGCCACTGGGCGGTGGCGGCGGCGACGTCGAAGTCCGCCATGATCACGGGCAGGGCGACCGAGAGGGCCGTCTCGTTGAGCAGCATCACGAACGAGGTGGCCACCAGGGTCGCGATGACGGTCACCGCGGTGGCGTCGAGCTTCTCCGGCTGCTCGGGCCGTCCGGGCTCGCGGGCGGCGGATTCGGGGGCGGGTGTCTGGCTCATACGCGCTCCTTCAAAACAACGAAGAAGGCCTCCGCGCATTCGTCCGGTTGCGCGGGGCCTTCAATGAAATTGTGGTTGGTGCAGGTCAAGCGAAGGGCAGTCTATCCAGCCGTCACCTGACCCGCAACCGTCAGCCGATTATCTTGCGTCTGGCCTCGTCCTGGGTGTGCCCGGGCAGCCAGCGGAAGACGAACGGCGTGACCAGCACCACCACGGCTATCACCGTGGAGACGATGCCCAGTCCCATGGTCCAGCCGGCCACGGCAGCGATCGGGGCGACGATGGTCATGCCGATCTCGAAGGGGGCGAAGCCGATGTAGGCCACGCCGTACTCGTTCAGCGTGCCGGACTTCATCTTCGGGTCGACGATCTTGAGCAGGGCGATACCGGTGGCCACGGCGGCGGTGGCCCAGCCCCAGCCGAAGAGGCCGCGCTCGAGCCAGTTCTTCCCGAAGTAGACCGGCGAGGCGATGAAGAAGAACAGCGTGCACCACAGGGTGCCCAGCACGAAGAGGACGACCAGCGGCACCAGGTAGTCGGCGATGGCCGAGGGGATGATCGAGGCGATGCCGAAGGCGATCAGGTAGTCGGTCGCACCACCGGAGACGGAGTTGACCGTGTCGCGGTCGAGGTAGTCGCGCGCGCCGACCATGTTCATCAGCAGCTTGACCACGATGCCGACCACGAAGGACATGGCGAACAGCGGGATGGAGACCGCCGGGAAGAAGTACTTGATCAGGTCGTTGACGTAGTAGGCGATCATGATCACCAGGGCGATGACGCCGACGTGCAGGGTGACCGCCTCGATCGAGGAGGGGTTGGTGGTCGCCTTGCCGATCGAGGGGCGCTCGTCGTGCTCGGAGATGTAGCCGGAGCGCATCTCCTTGGGCAGGGTGCCGGGCACGGTCGAGGCGCGCCCGGTGCGGATGCCCCAGTTGGCGAAGATGACGCCGCCGACGATGGCCGCCAGCGTGCCGATGGTCGCCGAGGTGAAGCCCAGCGAGCTGGCCACGCCGTCCGCGCCCGCGGCGTCCAGCGAGGAGCCGACGGCCGCCGCGGTGCCGAAGCCGCCGATGAAGCCGGTCGGCAGCATCATGCCGAACCAGTCCTCGGTGCCCCAGATCGGCTTGAACAGGAAGATGCCCAGCAGGATGAACAGGCCCCACTGGATCATGAACATGCCGGTCGAGTAGGACCACATGGTCTTCGCGCCGGACCGCACGGAGCGGTCGAAGACCATGGAGAAGGGCATGGAGGCGAAGACGGCGGCGATCAGGATCGTCGTGTAGTCGCCCATGTTGTCGGAGAACCCGATCCAGCCCAGCGCGCCCGGCCCGAGCAGCAGGCCGAGCAGGCCGCCGATGATCGGGCTGGGCAGCAGCAGCTGCTGGAACCAGGGGACGGTGCGCCGCAGCACGTTGCCGATGACCATCAGGATGGAGATCCATCCCACGTCAATCAGCAGGGAAAAGGGGGTGTATTCCACTTCTGCTCCTCGTGAGAATCCGTCTGGGTCCGGGACCGTCCGGAGACTGTCCGGTTCGCGGACGGCGCATCATCCTTCGGGAGTGCACCAGACAACTACTCTAGTTCCCGGCGTCGGAGGCCACACCACCAGCTCGGTCACACCACTTTCCCGATAGGCTCGGTGACATGTACACGAACGTCGACGTCGTCGTCATCGGCGCCGGGCAGGCGGGCCTGGCCACCGCCCACGAGCTGCGCCGTCGCGGCGTGGAGCGCTTCGTCGTCCTCGACGCCGGCGCCGGTCCGGGCGGCGCCTGGCGCGAGCGCTGGGACTCCCTGACCCTGGGCCGCGCCCACGGCATCGCCGACCTGCCCGGCCTGCCCATGCGGCGCCCCGACCCGTCCGTGCCCGCCTCCCGCCTCGTCGCCGAGTACTACGGCGCCTACGAGCGCCGGTTCGCCCTGCCGGTCCTGCGCCCCGTGCGGGTGCGGTCCGTGGAGTCGATTGACGACGCCCTGGTGGTCACCGCCGCGGGCGGCGCCCGGTGGCGCGCCCGCGTGGTGGTCAACGCCACGGGCACCTGGACCCGGCCGTTCGTGCCGCACCTCCCGGGGCTCGGGGAGTTCCGCGGAAAGGTGCTGCACACGGTCGACTACACCCGGGCCGCCGACTTCGCGGGGGCGCGCACCGTGGTCGTCGGCGGCGGGCTCTCGGCGGTGCAGTTCCTCCTCGAGCTCGCCGAGGTCACCGGGACCGTCTGGTCCACCCGCACCCCGCCGCGCTTCACCGCCCGCCCCTTCGACCTGGCCTGGGGCCGCGACGTCGAGGCCCGGGTGCGCGCCGACACGGCGGCCGGCCGCGCGCCGAGGCCGGTGGTCGAGAACACCGGCATCCCCTCCCTGCCGGAGTATCTGGAGGGTGTCGCGGACGGCACGCTCGTCTCGCGCGGGCCTCTGGCCCGCGCCACGGCGCACGGTGTCGTCTTCGGCGAGCCGCGCGACGTCGGCAAGCGGGAGCTCGTGGTGCCGGGCAGTTGGGCGCCGCAGCCGGGGCCGGTGGACGCGGACGTCATCTTCTTCAACACGGGCTTCCGGCCGGCGCTCGGGCACCTGGCGCCGCTGCGGCTGCGCGGGCCGGGCGGCGGGATCCGGATGCGCGACGAGGTCACCCCGGAGCGCGAGCCGCGGGTGCTGCTCGCGGGCTACGGTTCGACGGCGTCGACGGTGGGTGCGACGCGTGCGGGACGCAAGGCGGGCCGCGCCGCTGCAAAGTTGTTGACACGTCAGCTATAATGGCCGCATGAAATACTTCGGATACCTCTCCTTCGGACACCACGCCATCGGCCACCAGAGCGGCCCCGACGCCGGCGAGAGCCTCACGCAGGCCGTCGAGCTGGCCCGGCGCGCCGACGCGATCGGCGTCAACGGCGCCTACTTCCGCGTCCACCACTTCGCCCCGCAGCACTCCTCGCCGATGAGCCTGCTCGGCGCCGTGGCCGGCGCGACCGAGAACCTCGAGGTCGGCACCGGCGTGATCGACATGCGCTACGAGAACCCGCTGCACCTGGCCGAGGAGGCCGCCACCCTCGACCTCGTCTCCCGCGGGCGCGTGGCCCTCGGCGTCTCGCGCGGCTCACCCGAGCCCGCCCGCCGCGGCTGGGAGGCCTTCGGCTACACCGCCGAGGCCCCCGACGGGCGCGACATGGCCCGGCAGAAGTTCCTGCGCCTGCTCGCCGCCGCCGACGGCGAGGCGATGGCCGTCTCCGACACCCTGGAGAACCAGTACCCGCAGATGTACCACCCGGGCGTCGGCCTGCCCGTCTTTCCGCAGTCGCCGACGCTGCGCCGCCACATCTGGTGGGGCGCGGGCTCGCACGCCACCGCCGAGCAGGCCGCCCACGACGGCGTGAACCTGATGAGCTCGACGCTCGTCAGCGAGGCCGACGGCTCCTCGCTCGGCGACCTGCAGGCCGAGCAGATCGAGCGCTACCGCGCCGCGTGGAAGGAAGCCGGCCACCCCTGGACCCCGCGCGTGTCCGTCTCCCGCTCCGTCTTCCCCATCGTGACGGGGCGCGACCGCGAGCTCTTCGGCACGCTGGCCTCCGGCGACCAGGTCGGCTCGCTCGGCGAGGGCGTGCCCGTCACCTTCGGCGGCACCTACGCCGCCGAGCCGGACAAGCTCGTCGAGCAGCTGCGCGCCGACGCCGCCGTGATGAGCGCGGACACCCTCATGCTCACCATCCCCAACCCGATGGGTGTCGAGGTCAACGCCTCGATCCTGGAGAACTTCGCCCGCCACGTCGCCGGCGAGCTCGGCTGGCGGCCGGGCGCCCCGGACACCGACCTGACCGGGCTGGAGTGACCGACCTGAACGCGTTGGGGTGACTGGCCTGAACGCATTGGGGTGACTGGCCTGAACGCATTGGAGTGACGCGGCGGGCCGGACCCTAAGATTGGCCCCATGCCCGCCAGCTTCGCCGACCTCGCCCGCCTGATCCGCGGCCACGCCGACGCCTTCGCCGCCGCCGTCCGCGGACGCCTGGCCGAGGACTTCGGCCAGGCCGCGGCCGTGCCCTCCCTGCGCGCCGCCGAGCCCACCGTCGCCTTCGTCGCCGCCTGGGTCCTCGAGCACAACCCGGAGCCGCGCTCCGGCCACCTGCCCGTCCTCTCCGACGAGGTCGCCGGCCGGCTCGCCGCCGTCGCCCGCGCCGAGCGCCGCCACGGTTTGCCCGCCGCCCGCTACGCCGCCCAGGCCACCGCCCTGCGCGCGGGCCTGCGTGCCGCGCTCAAGGCCGCCGGCGCGCACTACACGCTGGCCGCCGCCCGCGCCGAGGACCTCGCCGAGGTCTGCTGCGCCCACATGGCCGACGCCGACCTCGCCGACGCCCGCGCCGGCGTGCCCGCCGCCTCGGCCGGGCAGGTCATCTCCGTCGAGCGGCCCGCCCGCCGCATCGCGGTGATCTCCGTGGACGCCGGCCTGCCGGTGGCCTACACGCCCGGCCAGCGCCTGCCCACCACCGCCACCTACACCCCCGGGGTGTGGGTGCCGCTGGCCCCGGCGCTGCCGGCCGACGCGATGGGTCAGCTGCGCTTCCACCTCGACCTGTCCGCCGACTGCCCCGTCCACGACCTCGGCCGCGCCCGGGTGGGCGACCAGTGGGTCTTCGGGCGCCCCGAGGGCGGGCTGCGCCTGGACCCCGCCGACCCGCGCCCGGTGACGATGATCGCCCACGGCACCGGCTGGGCCCCGCTGCGCGCCCTGGTCACCGCGCTGCTCAGCGCCCAGACCCGCCCCGAGGTCCACGTGGTCATGCACGCCGAGTACCCCGGCGAGCTCTACGACCTGCCCGCGCTCTCAGCGCTCGCGGCGGCGACCTCGTGGCTCACCGTCACCGCCACCGCCGCGCACCCCACCGACGCGTGGTGGGTGCGCTCCTCGGTCAAGTTGCCTTCTGCCGGGGCGGGGGCCGGGGCTGGTTCCGGGGCGGGGGCCGGTTCCGGGGTCGTCAGGACGGTCGCCGAGCCCGTCGAGGCCGCCGGGGACCTCACCGGCCGGCGCGTCATCGTCGCCGGCCCGCCCGAGCCGGCCGCAGCGAGCGTGGCCGCCGCCCGCGCCGCCGGCGCCGCCGACGTGCAGGTCGAGGACTTCTCGCCCGTGTTCAGCTGGGACTAGGTCCGCGTCCGGGGCCGGGCGCTCAGCGCGGCAGCACCGGGAGGGTGCGGCGCTGCTGCGCCACGGCCTCCGTGTCGATGTCCGCGTAGATGATCCCGGGCCGGTCGCCGGCCTCCTCGACGATGCCCGCGTCCGGGCCCACGACCACCGAGTGGCCCACGCCCGTCGGCCCGTCGGTCTCCTCCTCGGGCAGCGCCTGGTCCGCCCCGACGATGTAGCAGCCGGTGTCCATCGCGCGCGCCCGGGTCACCAGCAGCCACTGCTCGAGCTTGCCTGGCCCGTCCGCCCAGCTCGTGGGCACCACCACGGCGTGCGCGCCGCGGCAGGCCAGCTCGCGGAAGAGCTCCGGGAAGCGCAGGTCGAAGCAGATCGCCACGCCCAGGCGCACCCCGTCGACGTCGAAGGTGACCACGCGTTCGCCGGGCTTGACCGTGGCGGACTCCTCGTAGTCGAAGGCGTCGTAGGTGTGGATCTTGTCGTAGTGGTCGTCCACGCCGGGGCCGGTGATCAGCGCCGTGTTGAAGACGCGGTTGACCGTCCTTCCGTCCCGGAAGGCCTGGTCGGCCGGGCGGAACATGCCGACGACGACCACGGTGCCCGTCTCCTCGGCCACCGCGCGCACGCCTTCGGCGAAGGGCCCGTCGAGCTCCTCGGCGCGCTCGTCGAGGCGCCCGGTGCCGAAGGCCTGGGAGCTCGCCTCGGGCAGCACGACCACGCGCGCGCCCGCGGCCGCCGCCTCCCGGACCGCCTCGGTGACCGTGACCAGGTTCTTCTCCGGGTCACCCGTGGACAGGATCTGTGCCGCCGCAATTCGCATGGTCCCAGGGTATGTGGATGGGCCCGAGTTATCCACAGGTTCGCCGCTCGCGGCGCGCACCGCGCGCTCCGGCACGCTGCAATGGGGCCATGACCGAGAACCTGATCCTCACCGAGGCCTTCCACGCCCGCCTCCGCGCCGCACTGGCCGCCGTCAACGCCCCCTCGATCGCCGTCCCGCTCGCCGACCCGCCCCGCACCGCCGCTGCGCTCACCCGCGCCCTCACCGCCTGGAACGGCACCCTGTCCGATCGCGCCCGCCGCCGCGCCGAGGTGCTCGCGGATCTGAGTCTGCTCTCCGAGACCGCGCTGGCCGCCGACGCGGAGACCGCCGCATGGCTCCGGCGCTGACCGCCCTGCGCCTGCGCGCCGCGGCCGCCGGGTTGCGCGCGGCCGCCGCCGACGCCCGCGCGACCGGCCGCGACTGGGCCGCCGAGGAGTCCGCACTCGCCGTCGACGTGGCCGGTGGCCCGGCGGCCGGCGTCGCGCGCCTGGCCGAGACCTCCCCGCCCTGGGCCGAGACGGCCGCGCAGATGACCGCGGTCGCCTCGGTGCTCGACCTCTCGGCCTCCCTGCACGAGCGGCTCATCGGCTGGGAGGGCCCGCTCGCCGACCTCGCCGACGCCTTCGGCGCGGTCCTCGACCGGCGCTGCGCCGAGGAGGTCACCGCCCTGTGCACTCCGCCGGCCGCCCCGCCCGGGCGCCGCCTCGGCGACCTCGACGACCTCTCCCCCGACGCCGTCCACGAGCTGCAGCTGACCGAGAACCCCGAGCTCGCGCCGCTCTTCGCCGGCAGCGGGGCCCGCCTGCTCGAGGCCGGCCCCGACGGGATCGTCGCCGTGGTCGGCGACCTCGACGACGCGGACACCACCCTCACCTTCGTCGCCGGGGTCGGCTCCTCGAAGCCGGAGTCCTGGCCCGGTCACCTCTCCCGGGCCCGCGACCTGCACGCGGCGACCGGGGCCGCGACCGTGATGTGGCTCGGCTACCGCGCACCCTCGACGCTGACCGGCGCGGTGGCCCGGGAGCCGGCGGCCAACGGCGCGGCGGACCTGCGCACCTTCCAGGCCTCGCTCGCCGCCCGCAACCCCGGGCAGCGCCGCGTGGTCCTCGGCCACAGCTACGGCTCCGTCGTCGCCGCCCGGGCCGCGCGCGACGACCGCGCACCGCTCGAGGCCGATGACCTGGTGCTCGTCGGCAGTCCGGGGGTGGACGCGAAAAACGCCGGCGAGCTCTCACTCGCCGGCGCAGGCGGGGTGCACGCGATCACGTCCGCGTCCGACCCCATCGGCCTGACCGTCGACGCCCGCGACGGGGTGCACGGGCGGGACCCGACGTCCCCCGGCTTCGGGGCGCGCGTGTGGCACGCGGGCCGGGGCGTGGACCACAGCGGTTACTGGGCGGACCCGGTCACGCTCGCCGCGCTCGCGGCGATCACGCGTGGTCCGGGCGATTCGACCGGCGTCTACGCGCCCCGGGGCTCCACATGACCACGGCCGTAGACCGCGGCACGGGCACCAGCTCGCCGCCGCGCGTCCGGGCGGTGTGCGCCTCGCGCAGCGCCTCGTTCTCGGCCTCGAGATCGTCGACGCGGCGCCGCAGTTCCGCGTTCTCGCGGTCGAGGTCCAGGATCGCCTTGATCCCGGCGAGGTTCACGCCGTCGACCTGGCTGAGCTTCTGCACCCTGCGCAGCAGCGCGACGTCCTCACGCGAGTAGCGCCGCCCGCCGCCGCGGGTGCGCGCGGGGGTCACCAGGCCGAGGCGGTCGTAGGTGCGCAGCGTCTGGGCGTGCATGCCGGAGAGCTGCGCGGCCACGGAGATCACGAAGACCTCCTCGGTGACCGGCTCTTCCTTGTCACTCATCGCCGCGCCCCCTCCCAGTCGGCCCGCGGGTCGAAGCCGGACTCCCGCTCGGCCTGCGCGTAGGTGCGCAGCGCGGAGGTCGCGGCCGCGTCCAGGTGGGTCGGCACGTTCACCTCGACGGTGACCAGCAGGTCGCCGCCGTTGATGCCGCGGCCACGCACCCGCAGGGTGCGCCCGTCGCGGGTACCGGCGGGGATCTTCACGCGCACCGGCGAGTCCAGGGTCGGCACGGTGACCGTGTCGCCGAGCGCCAGCTCGGCGAAGGACACGGGCACGGTGACCTCCAGGTCGTCGCCCTTGCGGGTGAACACGGCGTCGTCACGCACGTGGACGGTGACGAAGAGGTCGCCGGACGGCCGCCCGTTCGGGCCGGCCTCGCCCTGGCCGGCCAGGCGCACCTTCTGCCCGTCGATGACACCGGCGGGAATGCGCACGGTGATCGAGCGGGTGCGGTGCACGGTGCCGGTGCCCGAGCACGTGGTGCACGGGTCCTCGATGACCTCGCCGGTGCCCTGGCACTTCGCGCACGGCGCGGAGAACCCGAAGGCGCCGCGCTGCTCGTTGGTGTAGCCGGTGCCGTCGCACTCGGGGCAGTTGGCCTTCTCGCCCGAGCGGGAGCCCGAGCCGTGGCAGGTCGCGCAGGGCGCCTCGCCGGAGATCTGCAGCGGCAGGGTCGTGCCCTTGGCGGCCTCGCGGAAGTCGAGCGTTATCTGCGTCTCGACGTCGGCCCCCCGCGACGCCCGCCGCGACCGCGACGAAGCACGCTGGCGACCGCCACCCCTACCGCCAAAGATGTCACCGAAGAGGTCACCCAGACCGCCTTCTGCAGAAAATCCTCCACCCTGTCCGAAGATGTCGTTGACGTTGAATCCGTTCGCGCCCTGCGTCGACGTGCGAAACCCGCCGGGCGGGAACCCGGTACCTCCGAATCCGCCGTGGGCGATCATCGCCCGGAACTCGTCGTACTCCTTGCGCTTCTTCTCGTCGCCGACGACGTCGTAGGCCTCCGCGGCGCGCTTGAACCGGGCCTCGGCGGCCTTGTCGCCCGGCTTCTTGTCCGGGTGGTTCTCGCGTGCGATCTTGCGGTAGGCGCGCTTGATCTCGTCGTGGCCCGCGGACGAGGAGACACCCAGGTCCGCGTAATAGTCTTTGTCTGCCCATTCACGTTCAGCCACTGGGCATCTCCTCCTTCCGCCATCGTCTTCATCGGTGGTCGGGCTAACTGAATACGGTGCTAAATCTGTCTAAGTAAAAGGTGCTAAAGGTCCGGGCCGCCGGCTCGCGCCGACGGCCCGGGAGGCGGGGCTAGGCCTCCTCGGTGTGCTCCGCGTCCGCGGAGTCCTCGGAGTCCCCGTTGTCCGCCGGGGCGTCGCCCTGCGGGTCGCCGATGATCACCATCGCGGTGCGCACCGTCTTCCCGCCGAGGGAGAAGCCCTGCCGCAGGACGTTGCCGAGGACCTTCTCGTCGCCGGTCGAGGCGTCCTGGACGGCCTCGTGGATCTCCGGGTCGAAGGGCTCGCCCTCCTCGCCGAAGGCCTCCAGGCCCAGCGAGTCGAGCGTGCCGCGGAACTTGTCCGCGAAGGACTTCAGCGGTCCGTCCTCGAGGTCGCCGTGGCGGCGGGCCAGCTCGAGGTCGTCGAGGATCGGCAGCAGCTGGCCGACCACGCCGGCGCGGGCGTGCTCGACGGCGGCCTGGCGTTCCCGCTCGGTGCGCCGCCGGTAGTTGGTGTACTCGGCGGTGACCCGCTGCAGGTCCTCCGTGCGCTCGGCGAGCTCGGCCGCGAGGCCGTCCTCCGCCTCGTGCGCAGCCTCCGCCTCCGGCTCAGCAGCCTCAGCGTCGGCGGCAGCGGCGTCGTCCACCACGGCCTCCGCCTCCTCGACGGCGGCCTCAGCGGACTCGGGGCTGGTCGCCTCCGGGTCGGTCGCCTCGGGGGCGCCGGGGTCGTCGCTCATCGGGTTGGTCACTTATCGCCACCGTCCTTGTTCTCGTCCTCGTCCACGACCTCGGCGTCGACAACGTCGTCGTCAGCGGCGCCGGCGGTACCGGCGGCACCCGCCTCGGTCGTGCCCTGGTTCTGGCTGGCCTCGTAGATGGCCTTGCCCATCTCCTGGGACTCGGTCGACAGCTTCTCGACGGCCGACTTGATGGCCTCGAGGTCGTCGCCCTTGAGCGCCTCCTCGACGCCCTTGGCGGCGTCCTCGACCTTGCCCTTGACGTCGTCGGAGAGCTTGTCCTCGTTCTCCTTCACGAAGTTGCGGGTCTGGTAGACCATCGACTCCGCGGAGTTGCGGGTCTCCTGGTCCTCGCGACGCTTCTTGTCCTCCTCGGCGTGGGCCTCGGCGTCCTTGACCATGCGGTCGATCTCCTCCTGGGACAGGCCGGAGCCGTCCTGGATGGTGATCGTGTTCTCCTTGCCGGTGCCCTTGTCCTTGGCGGTGACGTGCACGATGCCGTTGGCGTCGATGTCGAAGGTCACCTCGATCTGAGGCACGCCGCGGGGAGCCGGCGCGATGCCGCCGAGCTCGAAGGAGCCGAGCAGCTTGTTGGCGCTGGCCATCTCACGCTCGCCCTGGAAGACCTGGATCTGCACGGAGGGCTGGTTGTCCTCGGCGGTGGTGAAGGTCTCGGAGCGCTTGGTCGGGATGGTGGTGTTGCGCTCGATGAGCTTGGTCATCACACCACCCTTGGTCTCGATGCCCAGCGACAGCGGGGTCACGTCGAGCAGCAGCACGTCCTTGACCTCACCGCGCAGCACGCCGGCCTGCAGGGCGGCGCCGACGGCGACGACCTCGTCCGGGTTGACGCCCTTGTTCGGCTCCTTGCCGGAGAGCTCCTTGACCAGGTCGGCCACGGCCGGCATACGGGTCGAGCCGCCGACCAGGACGACCTGGTCGATCTCGGAGACCGAGAGCTCGGCGTCGGAGAGCACCTGGTTGAACGGCTTCTTGGTGCGGTCCAGCAGGTCCTGGGTGATGCGCTGGAACTCGGCACGCGAGAGGGTCTCGTCCAGGAACAGCGGGTTCTTGTCGGCGTCGACGGTGATGTAGGGCAGGTTGATGGAGGTCTGCTGCGAGCTGGACAGCTCGATCTTGGCCTTCTCGGCGGCCTCACGCAGACGCTGCAGGGCCATCTTGTCCTTGGTCAGGTCGATGCCGTGGGCGCCCTGGAACTTCTCGACGAGCCAGTCGACGATGCGCTGGTCCCAGTCGTCGCCGCCGAGCTCGTTGTCGCCGGCGGTGGCGCGGACCTCGACCACACCGTCGCCGATCTCGAGCAGGGAGACGTCGAAGGTGCCGCCGCCGAGGTCGAAGACCAGGATGGTCTGGTCGTCGTCGTTCTTCTCCAGGCCGTAGGCCAGGGCGGCCGCGGTCGGCTCGTTGACGATGCGCAGGACGTTCAGGCCCGCGATCTGGCCGGCCTCCTTGGTGGCCTGACGCTGGGAGTCCTCGAAGTAGGCCGGGACGGTGATGACGGCGTCGGTGACGTCCTCACCGAGGTAGCTCTCGGCGTCCCTCTTCAGCTTCATCAGCGTGCGCGCGGAGATCTCCTGCGCGGTGTACTTCTTGTCGTCGATGTCGACGTGCCAGCTCGAGTCGCCGATGTGGCGCTTGACCGAGCGGATGGTGCGGTCGACGTTGGTGACCGCCTGGTTCTTGGCGGACTGGCCCACCAGCACCTCGCCGTTCTTGGCGAAGGCGACGACCGACGGGGTGGTACGCGAACCCTCGGAGTTCGCGATGACCTGCGGCTCACCGCCCTCGAGCACGGAGACGACCGAGTTGGTGGTGCCGAGATCGATTCCTACTGCGCGACCCATGGTGTGTGTTCCTCCTGATTTAAGTGTTCGTTCGTTAGCTTCTGGCGGAGTTGACCCGTCGCGGCTCAACGCGGACCACTGTAACAGAATCCCTTGAGCCAGGCTCACTCAACCTCGCACCAGGTACAACGCCCCGGCGCCAAAATTGTTCCATACAGACTCAACTTTCTCCGTCTCCGCAGCTCAACGCACATAAATTTCCGACGTCGCGCGTCCCCCACCCTGTGCAGCCCTCTCCCAACGTGCGTGCCTGCGCACCGTCAACCGCGCACCGTCGACCGCGCTTTGTCGAGCAAGCGCCGTCGAGCAAGCGCAGTCGACCGCGCACGGTCGCCTGCGCGCCGACGCCCTGGGCGCGGGGCGTCGTTAATCTCGTGGACTGTTTCCCGGGCACTCTCCCCGGGCTGCCGCCCGGGCACTCTCCCCGGCCATCTCCCGGGCGGGCCCGGCCCGCGGCGGCCGTCCGGGTGTCCCTCGGCGGTCCGCTCCGATACGCTCGCTATATGACGAACTCCGATAAGTCCGGTGAGCAGCCCGCGGGCTCGCGCACCGAAGAGCAGATCGAGCGCTCCGAGCAGGTCGATCCGCCGACCCCGCCGGAGGAGGACGCCCAGCGCCGCATGACGGAGGACTTCCCCGCCACGGTCCACGCGCACGTGGAGGGCACCTTCGCCGGCGCGGTCGAGCGCGACGAGGGCGTGACCGACCGCGGCGTGATCATCGGCCGCGACGGCCGCTGGGCCGCCGGCTGGGCGCTGCGCTTCATCATCATGGTCGCCGCCGGCTGGATCCTCTGGCAGGGCCTCGGCATGGTCTGGACCGGCCTGCTGCCGGTGCTGCTCGCGCTCATCGTCTGCACCGTCCTGTGGCCGCCGGTCAAGTGGCTGCGCGAGCACAAGGTCCCGGCGTCGCTCGCCGTCGTGATCACGCTGCTCGGCGCGGTCGCGATCATCTTCGGCGTCGGCGCCCTCATCGCGCCGTCGATCCGCAAGCAGATCCCGGTGCTCGTGGAGCAGGCGCAGGACGGCGGCCAGCGGCTGCTGGACTGGGTGCAGGGCCCGCCGCTCAACCTGGAGCTCGGCGAGTTCGAGAACCTGCTCAACGACGTCATGGGCTTCCTGCAGGAGCGCGCCTCGCAGATCGCCTCCGGTGTCTTCGCCGGCCTGTCGGGGGCGACCTCGGCGGCGGTGACGCTGCTGGTCATGGTCGTCATGACGTTCTTCTTCCTCAAGGACGGCCCGCGCTTCCTGCCCTGGATGCGTCAGTACACCGGCGGCAACGCGGGCTGGCACCTGACCGAGGTGCTCTCCCGGTCCTGGAACACGCTGGCCGGCTTCATCCGCGCGCAGGCGCTGGTCTCCGCGGTCGACGCCGTCTTCATCGGTCTGGGCCTGGTCGTGCTGCAGGTGCCGCTGGCGCTGGCGCTGGCCGTGATCACGTTCTTCGCGGGCTTCATCCCGATCATCGGTGCGTTCACCGCCGGCGCTCTGGCCGTCGTCATCGCGCTGGTGACCAACGGCCTGACCAACGCGCTGCTGGTGCTCGCGCTCATCGTCCTGGTCCAGCAGATCGAGGGCAACGTGCTCTCGCCGATCATCCAGTCGAAGGCGATGAACCTGCACGCCGCGATCGTGCTGCTCTCGGTGACGGTCGGTTCCACGCTCTTCGGCATCATGGGTGCCTTCCTCGCGGTGCCGGTCGCCGCCGTCGTGGCCGTGTGGTTCCGCTACCACTCGGAGATGGTGGCGCTGCGCGCCGGCGAGATCACGATCGACGACATCCAGATCGCGACCGCCCGCGGCGAGACTCTCACCGCGTCCGAGGGCTTCACCAAGGTCCGTGAGCACCTGCGGGATCTCACGAGCTTCAAGAAGACCCGTGGCTCCGCCGTCGCGGTCGGCAAGCCGGAGGACTGAGTCCACTCTCCTTCACCTCCTCTCCTTGCTTTCCGACGCCCGCGCCCTGCGCGTGGGCGTCGTTTTTTGTGGTTTGCGGGGGTTGGGGCTCTCGGGCCGAGGATTCTCTAGGCCCGGAGGTTCTCGGGCTCGACGAGAACCCGGGGCAGCAGAGAACCCGGTCAGAACGTCGCCTGGTCAGAAGGGCACCGGGGCGGCCGGGTCGTAACCGATCTTTTCGTTATGGGCAGCCCGCTTCGCCTCACCCCGGGCCCTCGCCCGCTCCTCAGCCTGCCGACGATGCTCCGCCACCGTCATCGCAAGACGCGCCCCACCCGGAGTCAGAGGCCCGTCCGGGACACTGACCTGGAAGATGTTGCCCGGCAACAACCACACCGTCATCCCCGACACCGGGTCGTGGAGGTATTTCACCTGCCCGTCGGTCTTCAGGTTGTGCCAGTGCTGCGACACCCTCGAGGCATTATCCAGTGCCGTGGCCCCGCCCTCCTCATGAGGGATGCGGTGCTCGAACTGCGTGGCCGGTGTCTTCGTCGTCGACGACGGGCCCGAGCAGTCGGCGTGCACACCCGTAACCCAGGCGTCCAGCCCCATCGTCGGATCATGGGCGGCGGTTTCCTCCTGCCGGCCCAAGGTGGCGTCTTTGACGGTGGTGACCATCTCCTCCCAGCGGGCCTGGGCGGCAGGCGACAGCCAGCCGGCACCGGGCAGCCACATCGGCGCTTCGGTCAGATCAGCGGCCTGGTAGACCCACTTGGTCACGGTGACGGTGGTGTTGTCGGTCAACGTGTCGTAGAACGCCTGGGTCAGACTCGTCCCATCGGAGAGGGATTTCGTCTGCAGCACGGCGTTGAGGATGCTGGCCTGATCATCCGGCAGGGTGATGCGGTACTCGGTCACCCCGGCAAGGGAGTCGTCCGCCTCGAAGATGCCGGGTATCGGTGCGGGTGTGCCGTCGTCGTCGAAGTCGCGGGGCAGGCGGATCTCGGGGTCGTAGAGGTTGACCAGTTCGTTGATCTTGTCGCTGATCTTCGAGGTCGTCGGAAACGCCTGCCTCGGCGCGGTCGGGGTGAGAAAGTCAGTGATGCCCTCATCGATACGTGCCAGGATCACGGGGTCCCCCACGGCCATGACGGCGGCGCCGATGGTGCGCAGCGAGCTGACCTCGATGTGGAAGAGCATCTCCTGTAGGGCCTTCAGCCTGGGCAGTTTGTCGATGTAGGCGCCAAGCGAGGTCACGTAGGAGTCTTTGATCGTGTAGCGGCTGACCGCGGTGGAGGCGGCCATGCGTGTCGAGTAGGCGGTGATGGTCTCGTTGGCGCGGGGTTGGTTGTCCATCCAGATCTCGTAGTCGAGGCGCCGTTTCCATTGGCTTTTCACGGCCACGGGGTCGGTCTGGTCGGTGTTCGAGAAGTAGTTGGGTGGGTTGGTGCCGTCTTTTTGTGGGATGTGTCCTGCGGGGGCCTGGTTTTTCCGCCACCGGTTGGCGCGCATGAGTCGTAGTTCCTCTTCGCGTCGGTTACGGGCGGCCTGGCGGGCGCGCAGTCGGGTCTTGATTTTCTTGGCGGCGATGCGTCGGCGCCGGCTGGTCTCCTGCCGGGCCATCGTGCGGTGAGCTTGGGGGATTCCGAGCCTCTTTTTGATGTGGGTGTTCGATCCTTTGTGGTGGCCTTTTCGTTGTCCCCGGTGGTGTCGCATGGTCCTTTCTACCCCCTGGTTATGTGGTGTGTGCTGGTGTTTTGTTGTGTCTTGTGTGTTCGGGTTTCAGTGTAGTGGAGGGGTGTGACATGGGTCGGTCATGTGTTCGAATATGGGCTGAGAGTTTTGGGGTGGGCGCGTGCCGGATGGTGCTCGCGGGTAGGGGTTGCAGTAGGCCACTGCACTGCCGTTCCGAAGTCGACATCGGTGGGACTGGATGGGGGCTGCAGTAGGTCACTGCGCTGCCGTTCCGAAGTCGATATCGGCGGGACTGGATGGGGGCTGCAGTAGATCACTGCGCCGGGAGACCAGACGGGAGGAGGCCTGTGGTGTCGCGGCTGCCTGCCCAGGTCTTGCAGTGAGTTGCTGCAACGGGGCCCAACGGTCGGCAAGCTCTCATGGCCGGCGGGTCACCGACTCTAAGCTTGCAGTAGGTCACTGCATCAGTGCCGATAAGGCGACGGACCCCGGAGACTGTCGAGGCTTGCAGTAGATGACTGCAACGCGATGCCGGACGGGCGGAGCCACGGTCCGGAAACCTGCCATTCCCCAACGGGACCGGTGCGGTAACCCACTGCGCCGGCACCCGAGTCCCTCGACGAGACGTTGCAGTAGATCACTGCGCCCCCGGTCCGACACACCCCGCCCCTCCCTGACCCGGCCCCGAAGTTCTTGCAGTGAATCACTACATGACCGGCCGACGTAGGCGGGAGAATCTTGCAGTAGATCACTGCACACCCCAATCCGGGCCAACCCCCAGGCGGAACCAGACCAAGAACCACCTTCACCTCGACAAACAGTTACCGGCTAAGCACCATCACGGGCGTTACCCACCATCAGAGCGACCCACGACCGTCGTCAAGCAACAAGCAACAAGCAACAACCAACAAGCACCAAGCACCAAGCACCAGCAACCCGCAACCACAACCCGTCGACACTGAACGCCAACCGCCCCACCGCCGACGCCGCGCCCTCACACGAAGCCGAGGGTGCGCGCGGCGTCGGCAAGTTCGACGGCGGCGCGCGGGAGGGCTCCGAGCCAGCGCGCCTCAGACTCGTCGTCGGCGTTGTCACTGATCTGCTTGAGCAGGGTGACGGGGACGCCGGCCTCGCGCGCGGCCCACGCGACGGCGTAACCCTCCATCTCAGCGAGATCCGCCGAGGCGGCCAGGCGCGCACGGACGGCGGCATCGGAAATGAAGGCGTCGCCGCTGGCCAGGCGCGCCGTGGGCAGCGCGCCCCCGCCGACGAGCGGCAGCGAGAGCTCGACCGGGAACGGCACACCCATGATCCGCTCGATCGCGGCGACGTCGAGGTCGTGCTGGGTCACGGTCTCGACCTCAAATACGCCGCGCATGCCGTCGTGGAGCGCGCCGGCGGTACCGATGTTGACCACCCGCGAGTACTCGCGCCGCGCCAACCGACGCGCCACCGCGGCGGCCGCGCGCACGAGCCCCACGCCTGTGACCAGGAGTTCCGCCCCGGACGGGAGGCCGGCGGCCTCGCCACGGTCGGCGGCGACAAAGAGCACGGGTGCGGACATGCGGGACTCCCCTGACAGAGACGACGGCAAAGACGACACAGACACAGACACAGACAACGACACAGATATGACCAAAGCAGGCCCCGAGACCACCGCTGCGCAGGAAACCTTGAATAGTGCGCGCCGATGGTTACCCTCGGTGCCGTAAACGTTACCGATCAATCAGGAGGAAGAGTCATGGGCCAGTTGGACAACGTCAAGGTCGCCGTCGTCGCCACCAACGACTTCGAGGACTCCGAGCTGACCAGCCCGGTCGAGGCCGTCAAGGCCGAGGGCGCCGAGGTCAAGGTCGTCTCCACCGAGTCGGGCACCATCACCGGCAAGAAGGGCGCCGAGGTCACCGTCGACCTGACCACCGCGGACGCGAAGGCCGAGGACTTCGACGCGCTGATCCTGCCCGGCGGCACGAACAACGCCGACATCATCCGCACCGACGATAACGCCGTCGCCCTGGTGCGCGGTATCGCCGAGGCCGGCAAGCCGATCGGCGCCATCTGCCACGGCCCCTGGATCCTGGCCGACGCCGACGCCCTGCGCGGCCGCACGGTCACCTCGTTCAAGTCGCTCAAGACCGACCTGACCAACGCGGGCGCGACCTGGGTCGACTCCGAGTGCGAGTGCGACCAGGGCCTGGTCACCTCCCGCACCCCGGACGACCTGCCGGCGTTCAACGCCAAGATCGTCGAGGAGTTCGCCGAGGGCATCCACTAAGAGAGATTGACGACGGCCCCGCCGACCTCACCGTCGGCGGGGCTTACGCATGTCTGGACCAGCCAAAACAAGAAAAGTTGAGCGCGTTGGAATAAACCTCGGCCGCAAAGAGTTGAGTAGGGTGTAAGCAAGTTTGAGAGACGCAGAGGAGAACATCATGGCACTCGTCCAGTACGACCCCTTCACCCAGCTCGACAACCTGGCCCGCCAGGTCTTCGGCAGCGGCGCCGGGGCCACCTCGCGCACCCCGCGCTTCATGCCGCTGGACCTCTACAAGGAGGGCAACAACTACGTCCTGAACGCCGACCTGCCGGGTGTCGACCCCGAGAGCATCGACATCGACATCGACAACGGTGTGCTGACGATCTCCGCCGAGCGCTCCACCGGTCCGACGGTGCACGAGGGCACCAGCGAGGACGGCACCTCGTGGGTGACCAACGAGCGCTTCACGGGCACCTACCGCCGCCAGGTCACCGTCGGCGACTCCGTGGACAACGAGAACGTCACCGCGGACTACTCCGGCGGCGTGCTGACGGTCACCCTCCCGCTGGCCGAGCGCGCGAAGAGCCGCAAGATCTCCGTGACCCACTCGGAGCCGCGGAAGACGATCGAGGCCGAGAGCGAGGCCGCGAGCGAGACCGGGGAGAACTAGTCCCCGGCCCGGCCGGGACCGGCCTCAATTAGTCCAACGACTCGTGGGAGTAGCTGTCGTGGGAGAACCCCACG
Source organism: Corynebacterium frankenforstense DSM 45800 (assembly GCF_001941485.1). Lineage (NCBI taxonomy): Bacteria > Bacillati > Actinomycetota > Actinomycetes > Mycobacteriales > Corynebacteriaceae > Corynebacterium > Corynebacterium frankenforstense. Next base: position 2,412,884 of record NZ_CP009247.1, read on the forward strand.
TGGTGGAGCACGTCGTGGATGCGTGAGTTGTCCAGCGTGTAGCGGACCTCGCGGCCGACGCGCTCCCCGCTGACCACACCGGCGGCCTCCATCGCGCGCAGCGCGGCGGAGGCCGTCGCCACGCGTACCCCGGTGGCCTCGGCGAGGTCGGTGACGGTGGCGGTGCCGGGCGCGCGGTGGTGCATGACGGCCAGCAGGCGCAGGCGGGTCGGGTCCCCGAGCAGCTTGAACAGGCCGGCCCACCGGTCGGCCAGGTCAAGGAGTTCCTCGCGCCCGCTCATGGGCCCCATCCTATCGCGTGCGCGGGCGTACCCACCGCGACCTACAGCCCTAACGCGGGTCGCCGAGCAGCGTGCCCGTCGGCTCGGCGTTGACGGTGGTCTGCCGCTCGGGCTCGACGGCCAGCGCCGCCCGGGCCCGCAGCCAGCCGCGCAGGGCGAGCGAGCCGCCGACGATGAGGACCGTCAGGCGCAGACCCCAGAGCACCCCGGGGGTGACGTCGAAGGGGGCGAGCACGACGGGCAGGTTGAGCAGCACGAGCAGCGTGCCCACCACCCCGCCGAGTGCGGCGGGGTTCATCCGGGAGACGAGCCACGCCGCGATCGGCGCGGCGATGCACCCGCCGACCAGCAGCGCGAGCACGGCGGCGAGGTTGGCCACCAGGTCGTCCCAGAGGCCGACGACAAAGCCGGCGACGGCCGCGGTGGTCACGAGGAACTCGGCGGTGTTGACGGTGCCGACGACCCGGCGCGGCTCGGTCTTGCCGAGGGTCAGCAGCGTGGAGGTGGTCACCGGACCCCAGCCCCCGCCGCCGGTGGCGTCGATGAAGCCGCCGAAGGCGCCGAGCGTGCCGAGGAAGCCCGTGGAGTGCCCGCGCCCGGAGTAGTCGCGCCGCACGCGCCCCCGGGAGAACCGCCAGACCAGGTTGACTCCGATGGCCGTCAGCACGGTCGCGGTGATCGGCCGGGCGGCCTCGGTGTCCAGGTTGGAGAGCACCGTCGCGCCGAGGAAGGCGCCGACCGCCCCGGGCACCGCCAGGCGCAGCACGACGCGCCAGTCGACGTTGCCGAAGCGCCAGTGGCTCACGCCGCTGACCAGGGTGGTGCCCATCTCCGCGGTGTGCACCACGGCGCTGGCCTGGGCCGGACCGAGGCCGGCGAGGGCGATGAGGATCGTCGTCGAGGTGGCGCCGAAGCCCATGCCCAGGCCCCCGTCGACGAGTTGCGCCGCCAGCCCGGCGAGGGCGATGAGGATGAGGGTGGTCATGGTCGGATCTCCTTCAGGGAGTCATGCGTAGATGAGCGCCGAGCGGAAGCGGTCGGCGACGACGTCGGCGAGCCGGGTGGCCAGCGGGCCGGATCGGGTGACGGTCACCCCGGTGGCGTCCTGCACGCGCGGAAGCGCCCGCACGAGACGGTCGAGCAGGAGGCCCGAGGTGACGAAGAGGGGCACGAGGTGCAGCCCGCGCGGGCCGGCCGCGGCGGCCAGTTCGGCGAGGCGTTCGGCCGGGTCGGGGCCGTTGGTGGCGGTGACCAGGGAGGCGTTGCGCCCGGTCAGCGCGCCGAGCTCGGCGGCGAGCCCCCGGACTTGAGCGTTGGCGTCGGCGTGCGAGGACCCGACCGAGTAGAGGGCCAGGTCGGCGCCTGCCGGCGCCTCGGAATTGACGACGTCGCGCAGCACCCCCGCGGTCTCGGACCCGAACCCGAGGCCGTGGGTGGCGCGGGCCTGAAGGCCCGCGTCGCGGGCCGCGGCGACGGCGGCGGGGACGTCGACGTTGGCGTGGTGGGCCGCGCTGAACAGCAGGGGCACGACGACGGCGGGGGTGCCGGCGGGCAGGACGCGGGCGACCTCGGGCAGCGAGGGGGTGGCCAGCTCGAGGAAGGCGGAGACCCCGGTGGTGGCGCAGCGCGCGGCGGCCGCGGAGGTCAGCGCGCGGCTGCCCCGGGCGGCGCCGGGGCGGCGCGAGCCGTGCGAGAGCGTGATCAGCAGCGGTTCCACGGTCTCACCCCAGCCTGGTCCCGACGAGTCCGGCGGCCAGCGTGTCACCGTCGGCCTGGTCGACGACGAGGAAGGATCCGACCGCGCCGCGGGCGGCGTAGTCCTCGACGGGCAACGCCTCGGCGACGTCGACGGTGACGTGCGCGATGTCGTTGAGCCCGACGGTGAGGTCGGCGCCCTCGGCGACGGGCGCGGCGTCGTCAATCGAGACGATGCTGTCGACGGAGGTGATCCGGCCGCGGGTGAGCCGGGTGCCGTAGCGGATCTTCACGCGCTTGCCGCGGGTGAGCTCCTTGTCGCTCAAGCCCACGACGGTCGCGGCGAAGCGGCGGGTGGCCTCCGGGCGCCCGGCGCCGGCGATGAGGTCGCCGCGCACGATGTCGATCTCGCGGTCGAGGCGGAGCACGACGGAGTCGCCGGCGGTGGCGGACTCGACCTCGCCGTCCGGGGTGTCGATGTGGGCGACGACGGCCTCGCGGCCCTCGGGCAGCGTGACGGTGTCGCCGACGTGCACGGTGCCGGCCTTCACGCGGCCGGCGTAGCCGCGGTAGTCGGAGGCGTGCTCGCGGATGACGTACTGGACCGGGAAGCGGAAGTCCAGGTCGTTGGCGCGGCCGCGGGCGACCTCGACGCCCTCGAGGATCTCGAGGACGGTCGGGCCGGTGTACCAGTCCATGTTCGCCCCGCGCTCGACGACGTTGTCGCCGAGCAGGGCGGAGATGGGCACGACCTTGAGGTCGTCGATGCCGAGGTCGTCGGCGACGGCGCGGGCGTCGGACTCGATGTCGCGGAAGACCCGCTCGTCGAAGTCGACGAGGTCGATCTTGTTGACGGCGAGCACGACGGTGCGCACGCCGAGCAGCGCGGCGACGGTCAGGTGGCGGCGGGTCTGCTCGACCACGCCGTGGCGAGCGTCGATGAGCAGCACGACGACCTGGCTGGTGGACACACCGGTGACCGTGTTGCGCGTGTACTGCACGTGGCCCGGGGTGTCGGCGAGGATGAAGGTGCGCCGGTCGGTGGCGAAGTAGCGGTAGGCGACGTCGATGGTGATGCCCTGCTCGCGCTCGGCGCGCAAGCCGTCGACGAGCAGCGAGAGGTCGAGGCCGTCGAAGCCGCGGTCGGCGCTGGTGCGCTCGACGCTGGCGAGCTGGTCGGCGAGCACCGAGCGGGTGTCGTGCAGGAGGCGGCCGACGAAGGTCGACTTGCCGTCGTCGACGGAGCCGGCGGTGCACAGGCGCAGGGTCTCGCGGTCGGCCAGGGCGTCGCTGGCGTGCGCGGGGGCGGTGGCGGTCGTCATCAGAAGTAGCCTTCCTTCTTGCGGTCTTCCATGGCCGACTCGCTGAGCCGGTCGTCCGCGCGGGTCGCGCCGCGCTCGGTGAGGGTGGAGGTGGCGATCTCGGCGAGGATCTCGTCGACGGTGGCCGCCTCGGAGAGCACCGCGCCGGTGCAGGACATGTCGCCGACGGTGCGGTAGCGCACCCGGCGGGTGACCAGCTCCTCGCCCTCGCGGGGCCCGCCCCACCCGCCGGGGGTCAGCCACATGCCGTCGCGCTCGAAGACCTCGCGGTCGTGGGCGAAGTAGATCTCCGGCAGGTCGATGTCGCGCGCGCCCAGGTACTCCCAGACGTCCGACTCGGTCCAGTTGGAGATCGGGAAGACGCGGATGTTCTCGCCCGGCAGGTGCCCGCCGTTGTAGAGGTCCCACAGCTCGGGGCGCTGGCGGCGCGGGTCCCAGCCGCCGAAGGAGTCGCGCACGGAGAAGACGCGCTCCTTGGCGCGCGCCCGCTCCTCGTCGCGCCGGGCGCCGCCCAGCACGGCGTCGTAACCCTGCTCCTCGATCGTCTCGACGAGCGGGACCGTCTGCAGGGGGTTACGGGTGCCGTCGGGGCGCTCGACGAGGTCGCCGCGGTCGATCCAGTCCTGGACGCGGGCGACGCGCAGGCGCACGCCGGTGCGCTCGACGAGCTCGTCGCGGAAGCGCAGGACCTCCGGGAAGTTGTGGCCGGTGTCGACGTGCAGCAGCTCGAAGGGGACGGCCGCCGGGGCGAAGGCGCGGCGGGCCAGCTCGAAGACGGTCACGGAGTCCTTGCCGCCGGAGAACAGCAGCGCGGTCCGGTCGAACTGTCCGGCGACCTCGCGCAGGATGTGGATCGACTCGTCCTCGAGTTCCTTCAGGTGCGGGGAGAGCGGGGAGATGGTGGTGGTCGTCATGAGTGCAGTCCGCATTCTGTCTTGGTGGAGTTGGCCCAGCGCCCGGCGCGCGGGTCCTGGCCCTCGGCGACGGGCAGGGTGCAGGTGGCGCAGCCGATGGACGGGTAGCCCTGGTGCGTCAGCGGGTTCTCCACGAGGTGGTTGGCGTCGATGAACTCCTGGGTCTCCTCGAGCGTCCAGGTGATGATCGGGGAGATCTTCAGCCGACCGGTGTGGTCGAGCGAGAGGGCCGGCGCGTGCGCGCGGGTCGGACCGTCGGCGCGGCGCAGGCCGGTGACCCAGCCGACGTAGCCGGAGAGCTGCCGGGCCAGCGGCTCGACCTTGCGCATCCGGCAGCAGGCCGTCGGGTTCGAGCGGTAGAGGTCCGGGCCGTAGGTCGCGTCCTGCTCGGCGCGGGTGAGGATCGGCCGGGCGGTGACCAGGGGCAGCTCGTAGCGCTCGTCGACCGCGCGGGCCGTGTCCAGGGTCTCCGCGAAGTGGTAGCCGGTGTCCAGGAAGAGCAGGTCCGCCTCGGGCAGGTGCCGGGCGGCGAGCTCCGCGAGCACCGTGTTCTCCATGGACATCGTCACCGCGATCGCGCCCGGGGCGTGCTCGTGGGCCCACTCCATGATCTCGTCGGCGGGGGCGTCGTGGAGGCGGTCGGCCCACTCGTCGACCAGCCGCTCGTTGGCGGCGGCCGTCTCGGGGCTCAGCGGCTCGGTCTCGCGGGGTCCCTCGGGCGACACCTCGGGGTCGCGGTAGTGCGCGCCGCCGGAGTCGTTGCCCAGCAGGTTCACGCTCGTCACGGTGGCCTCCTTTCTCTCGTTCTCTCGGGTCGGGGTGTGCTGGTCAGTGTGTCAGTGTTCGGGGGTGCCCGCAGCGCCGCCGAGGACGGGGTCCCCCGCGTGCCGGCGCAGGGAGTCGGCCAGCGCGGCGGAGGTGGAGCGCGCCGGCGCGGGCCGCTGCGGCGGGTCGTCCTGGCCGAAGTAGCGGACCTCGAAGACGCGGGTGCAGTCGGAGCACTTCCAGGCGAAGTCGCTCTCCTCGGCCGGGAAGAGCTGCTCGCCGGCGCACCACGGGCAGTACAGCGGGTGGTTGCGGTTCGGGTTCGGCTCGCGGCGCAGGCTCACTTGATGTCCTCCTCGTCGGCGCGCACGACCCACTCGCGGAACTGCTCGCCCTCGTGGCGCTGCTCCTTGAACCGGCCGACGACGCGGGTGACGTAGTCGGCGAGCTCGTCGGCGATGACCTTGTGGCCCTTGAGCTTGCGGCCGAAGTTCGGGTCGAGGTTCATCGAGCCGCCGAGGTGGACCTGGAAGCCCTCGACGCGGTTGCCGTCGGCGTCGGTGACGGTCTGGCCCTTGAGCCCGATGTCGGAGACCTGCGTGCGGGCGCAGGAGTTCGGGCAGCCGTTGAGCGAGATCTTCAGCGGCACGTCGAGGTCGCCGAGGCGCTCCTCGAGCTCGTCGACGAGCTCGATGGCGCGGGCCTTCGTGGTCACGTGGGCGAGCTTGCAGAACTCCAGGCCGGTGCAGGAGATGATGCCGCGGCGGAACTCGGAGGGGTGGGCGTAGAGGCCGACCTCGTCGAGGGCCGCCGAGAGCTTGGTCAGGTCCTCGCGCTCGACGTCGAGGAAGAGCAGCTCCTTCTCCGGGGTGGTGCGGATGCGGGTGACGCCGAAGCGCTCGGCGACCTCCGCGATCCGGATCAGCTGCTCGCCACTGGTGTGGCCGACGGTGGGCTTGACGCCCAGGTAGAACTTGCCGTCCTTCTGCGGGTAGGCGCCGATGTGGTCGCGGTAGCCGGGGTGGGTGCCCACGTCGGGGCCGTCGATGAGCTTGCGGTGCAGGTACTCGTCCTCTAGGACCTGGCGGAACTTCTCGATGCCCCACTGGGCGACGAGGAACTTCAGGCGGGCGCGGTTGCGCAGGCGGCGGAAGCCGTAGTCGCGGAAGATGCCGGCCACGCCGGCCCAGACCTCGGCGACCTCCTCGAGCGGGACCCAGACGCCGAGCGACTTCGAGAGCATCGGGTTGGTCGACAGGCCGCCGCCGACGAAGCAGGCGAAGCCGGGGCCGTGCTCGGGGTGCACGGAGGCGACGAAGGAGATGTCCTGGATCTCGTGCGTGACGTCCTGGCGGGCGTGACCGGAGATGGCGGTCTTGAACTTGCGCGGCAGGTTGTCGAAGTCACCGCTGTGCAGGTACTTCTCCTGGATCTCGCGGATGGCGGGGGTGCCGTCGATGATCTCCTCGGCGGCCACGCCGGCCACCGGCGAGCCGAGGATGACGCGCGGGACGTCGCCGCAGCCCATCATCGTCGACAGGCCGACGCTCTCGAGCTTCTCCCAGATCGCCGGGACGTTCTCGATCTCGATCCAGTGCAGCTGGATGTTCTGCCGGTCGGTGAAGTCGGCGGTCGAGCGGGCGTAGTCGCGCGAGATCTCGCCGACGGCGCGCAGCTTCTCCGGGCTGGCCAGGCCGCCGTCGAAGCGCACGCGCATCATGAAGTAGCGGTCCTGCAGCTCGGAGTTCTCGAGCTTGCTCGTGTACTCGCCGCCGAGGTCCTGGCGGCGCTGGGTGTAGATGCCGAGCCACTTGAAGCGCGGGGCGATGTCCTCCGGGGCGATCGAGTCGAAGCCCTGCTTGGAGTAGACGTCGATGACGCGCCGGCGCACGGCGAAGGCCGGGTCGGCCTGCTTGATCCGCTCGTCGTCGTTGAGCGGCTCGCGGCCGTCGATCTTCCACTGGCCCTCGGGCTTCTTCTTGCGCGGGGTGCGCTTGCGCTCTCGGACCTTGGTGGTGGTGGGTGCCATGGGTGCCGCTCCTCGGGGTGCGGAGACGTGTTCAGTGGGATGCGACACACCCTAGAAATACCGCTCGGTCTATTCAACCGTGAACCACATGGTCTATCGTTTCTTATACGCTCTGCGCAGGCATTTTAGGAGACACTAACACCGTGAATGAAACAGCTCACAGATGCGTTCTGAATGAAAACACGCCGTTTTTCCGCCCCGGGTGCTAAATTTTTAGACAACCCAGTCTAGGAAAGGACCCCACGATGACCGACGTCGCAGTACCCCGCGTCGCGGTCGTCGGTGCCGGACCGGCCGGCATCGTCGCCGCGGACAGGATCGCCCGAGCCCTGCCGCCGCTGTGTGTGGACCTCATCGACGCCCGCCCCGCCCCCGCCGGCCTGCTGCGCTGGTTCCGCACCGACCGCGTGCGCCTGCTGGGCAACGTCACCGTGGGCCGCGACGTCACCGCCGCCGAGTTGGCCTCGATTTACGACGCCGTGCTGAGCACCGTCCCCGGTGTCTCCGGCACCCACGCCGACACCGCCGCGCTCCTGGACGCGCTCGGGCGCGTGGAGCCGGCGGGCGCCGGCGACCTGGCCGCCCTGCTCGACGAGCGCGGGCTGGCCCACACCACCTGGACCGCCGGGCCGGGCGAGGCCGTCGGCGGGCTCGCGGAGTGGCGCGAGCTCACGCGCCGCGCCACCGGCGTGCCCGTCTGCGTCTAGGGCGGAGCCGCCCCGCGTCTAGTCCCTGCGGGTCGCCTCGTCGAGCAGGTAGAGCACGTGCTCGAAGTCGCGGCCCGTGACCTGCTCCATGCCCACCTCGCAGGTGCGGTTGGCCGAGACGTAGGCGTCGACGGCCATGTCCGCCTCCGCCGACTCGAGGCCGGCCCGCTCGTCGCGGGTGGCCGCCTCGAGCAGCTCGGGGTGCAGCAGGCCGCGGTCGCCGGCCGCGCCGCAGCACGCCGCGCCGTGCGGGACGAACGCGTCCGTGGCCGCGAAGCGCGCGACGTCGACAAGCTCGTCGGCCAGCCCCATGTGCTGCAGCGAGCAGTTCGGGTGCACGGCCACGCGCCCGGCGCGGTGGGTGACCTCGAGGGCGGGCACGAGCTCGTCGTGCGCCCACTCGACGGCGTCGAGCACGCGGACCTCACCGAACTGCTCGGCGAGCTCGCCGTCGAGCTGGCCGGGGATCTCGTCGAGGATGTTGTGCGTGCAACTGGCGGCGTCGACGACGACGGGCAGGCGGCCGTGGTCCGACCAGCGGATCAGGTCGCGGGCGAGCTGCTCGGACATGTACTTCTTCGCGGGCTTGTAGCCCTTGGAGGAGAACGGCGTCGCGCAGCAGGAGCCGGCGACGTCGTCGGGGATGACCACGGGGCGCCCGGCGCGCGCGGAGAGGTCCACCAGCGTCTGGGCCAGTGACTTCTCCCCGTTGGAGCGGCCGAACATGCGGTTGATGCAGGCCGGGAAGTAGACGGCGGCCGCGCCCTGGGACTCGGTGTCGGGCAGGCTCGCGTCGGCGGCGGGCGGCAGGCCGTTCTCCGCCGAGGGCATCAGGTCGGTGGCCACGACCTTGCGGGCCAGCGAGGTGATGCCGGAGACGAGCGCGGTGCCGGCCGGCTTGCCGAGCACCCGGGTGACGATGTCGGCGGCGCCGAGCCCGGTGCGGGCGGCGGCCTCGACGGTCTCCCAGCGCTTGGCCAGCGCCAGGGCGATGCGGTCGGCGGTCTCGGTGGCCTCGAGCGCGCGGAACTGCTTCATCATCGCGCCGGTGTCGATGGAGATCGGGCAGGCGATCGCGCAGGTGCCGTCGGCGGCGCACATGTCGACGGCGTCGTAGCCGTAGTCGGCGTGCAGCGCGTCGAGGACCGGGGAACCCTCGGGCTGGCGGGCCATCTCGCGGCGCAGGGCGATGCGCTGGCGCGGGGTGACGGTGACGTGGCGCGAGGGACAGATCGACTCGCAGAAGCCGCACTCGATGCAGGCGTTGGCCACCTCCTCGATGCGCGGGTAGCTCTTGAAGTCGCGCATGGCGATCTCGTCGTCGAGGCTGAGCTTGGTGCCCGGGTTGAGCACGCCGTGCGGGTCGAGCAGCTTCTTGACCCGCCAGAACAGCTCGTAGATGTGGTCGCCCCACTCGCGGCGCACGAACGGCGCCATGTTGCGGCCGGTGCCGTGCTCGGCCTTCATCGAGCCGTCGTACTTGTCCAGGATCAGCTCGGAGAAGGCCTGCATGAAGCGGGCGTACTCGTCGCGGGCAGCCTCGTCCTCGAAGTTGGGGGTGAGGAAGAAGTGCAGGTTGCCGTAGGCGGCGTGGCCCATGACCATCGGCGGGTAGCCGAAGGAGGTCAAGAGGTCCATCAGGTCCTTCGACGCGGCGCCGACCTCGGCCGGCGGGCAGCAGGCGTCCTCGGTGAGCAGCGCGGAGCCGTCGGGGCGCGTCGTCGAGAAGAGCGGCATGAGCCCGCTGCGAATCTCCCAGGCCTGGTCCATGGAGACCTTGTCGTACATGAACTCCAGCGGGCTGGTCAGCTCCGCGTCGGCGAGCACCTCGCGCACCGCGGCGATCTTCTCCTCGAGCTCCTCCTCGTCGCGGCCGGCGACCTCGACGAGCAGCGCGGAGTCGTCGTCGGAGAGGTCGGCCCAGGACTCTTCGGCGCCGGCGAAGTTGCCGACGGACTCGCGCAGCACCGGGGAGACGAGCAGCTCGCAGGCGGCGGCGCCGGCCTTGACGATGTCCGCGACGTAGCCGGCGGCCAGGTCGAGGCGCGGCAGCATCACCCAGGTCACGGCGCGCCTGGTGGGCAGCTCGAGGGTGCGCAGGCGCGCCTCGTCGATGCAGCCGAGGATGCCCTCGGAGCCGACCATGAGGCGGCCGAGGATCTTGACGGGCAGGTCCTCGTCGAGGAAGGCGTCCAGGCGCAGGCCGTTGGTGTTGCGGATGGAGAACTTGCGGCGCAGGCGGGCCACGAGCTTCTCGTCGGCGCGGATCTCGTCGCGCAGGGCGGCCAGGCCGGCGTGGATCTCCGGCTCGGCGGCGGCCAGCTTCGCGTCCGCGTCCGGCTCGCCGGTGTCGACGACGGTGCCGGAGGCGAGCACGAGGCGCACGGACTCGAGGCTGTGGTAGCTGTCCTGCTCCGGCGGGCAGCGCATGCCGCCGGAGTTGTTGGAGAGGATGCCGCCGATGGTGGCCACGGACTCGCTGGCCGGGTCCGGGGCGAAGCGGCGCCCGGAGCGGGCGAGGACGGCCTGCACGTTGCGCAGGACCTCGCCGGGGCGCACGCGCAGCACCGTGCCCTCGAGGACCATGCCGCGGAAGTGGTGGCGCATGTCCACGAGGATCTCGTCGGTCTGCACCTGGCCGTTGAGCGAGGAGCCGCCGCCGCGGAAGGTGAGGTGGCGGCCGGTGCCGCGCGTGTAGTTGATCAGCTTGACCAGGTCGTCGGTGGTCTCCGGGGTGACCACCACCTGGGGCAGGATGCGGTAGGGCGAGGCGTCGGTGGCGTAGCGGACCAGGTCGATCGCCCGGTGGAGGACCTTGTCCTCGCCCAGCAGGCGGATCAGGTCGCCCTTGAGGGGCTCGGGCGTGCCGGCGGCCATGTGGTCGGGCACGCGGTCGGGGAACTCGGTCCTGCCGTCCAGCTGGCGGACGTCGGGGCGCGCGATGCGGTGGGGGTTCTTCGCGGCGATGGGGCTCATATGACGAGGGTAGAATCGCGGGGGTGGCCGCGCGTAGTGTGCTGAGGCTCGCCTATCCGCAAGATGGGGGTGGCGCGGGGGTGCGGGTCGGGCGACCGCGGCGGTGCGGACGGGACGCCGGCGACGATGGCGCGGATCAGGGTTTTCCCCGATGACCGGTGGCGCGGCGCCCGGTAGGATCGGTGACGTGACCCCGCAGAACTCCAGGACCCCGGAGGTCCGGCTCTCCGACGCCGACCGCTCGGCCGCCATGTCCGCGCTCGGCCGCGCGATGGCCGAGGGGCGTCTGGACCTGACCGAATACGACTCCCGCTGCCAGGCGGCCGCCGCCGCGCAGGTGCGCCGCGAACTCGACGTGCTCTTCACCGACCTGCCGCGCAGCGTCTTCCGCGCCGGCGACGCCGGCGAGGCCGTCTACTCCGCGAGCGAGATCGCCGCCGCCCGCAAGCGCGGCCGGCATCCCCGGGCCGCGGCGCTGATGCTCAGCGCCGTCGCCGCGATCAGCGGCACGGTCGTCGGCGCCGCCGTCCCCGGTGTGGCCGGCGCGACGATCCTCGGGGTCGCGCTCGCGCTGGTGCCCGTGGTCTTCATCCTGCTCTACGTGGCCAAGGTCGGCCCGGACTCCTGGTACGCCCCCTCACCGGCACAGCTGGAACGGGAGCGCCTGCGCGAGATCTACTCCGCCGAGCGGCTGCGCACCGCGGAGAAGCGTGCCGAGCAGCGCCGCAGGCGCGAGGAGCTGACGGACCAGGCGATGGGGATCGCCCAGAACTTCCTCGGCAGCCGGGGGCAGCAGTAGGAGGAGCCGGTGACCGGCGCGGCGGGGGTGGAGCCGGCGGTCGGCGGCGCGGGGGGGAAAGAGCCGGTGGTCGACGGCGCGGGGGTGGAGCCGGGGGAAGAACCGGAGGAAGAACCGGAGGAAGAAGCAGATCAGCCGAAAGAACGATGTTGGATTCAGGGTCTTCTCGACCCCCGTTTTTGCGTCTAAGGTAAGCCTCATCTACCAACGGATGGACCGGAAGGATCCGAGATGACCAGCACGACCCTGCGCTCACTTGCGAGCGACCTGCGCACGAGCACCACCGAGGCACACTCCGACGCCGAGAACGCCGGTTTCATGGGCGCCCTCGTCGGCGGCACCCTGCCCGTGGCCGCGCTGGCCGACTACACCGCGCAGCTGCAGCGCGTCTACACCGCGCTCGAGAAGGCCGTACGCACGGTCGCCGCCCGCGACTCGCGGCTGACCAGCCTGGCGGACCCCCGGCTGGAACGCCACGCCGCGATCGCCGCGGATATGACCGCGATGGCCGGGGTGAACTGGCGCAGCGAGCTGCCGGAGGGCGCGGCCACCCGGGCCTACGTCGCCCACCTCGAGGAGCTGGCCGCGGCCGGCGACGCGGCGCGCCTCGTCGCCCACCACTACGTGCGCTACCTCGGCGACATGTCCGGCGGGCAGATCATCGCCCGCAAGATGCACCAGGCCTACGGCCTGGGCGCCGAGGCGACGACCTTCTACGACTTCTCCGCGGTGGGCAAGATCAAGCCCTACCGCGACGGCTACCGCGAGCGCCTCGACCGCCTCGATCTCGACGACCGCGAGTACCGGGCGGCGGTCAAGGAGGCCTCGCTGGCCTTCGCGCTCAACCACGCGGTCTTCGCCGAGCTCGGCGAACGCCACCTGGTTCACAGCGCCCGGGCCTGATGCCCCACTCCTGATGCCCCACCCCTGACGGCCCTACCCTGATTCCGCCACGGCGCGCACCGACCACCGCAAGAAATGCTGCGACCGGCTCCCGCGCGGGCGTCGTCACGTGGCACGATAGGTCCCGTGAGTACCAAGAAGCAGAAGAACACGTCCGCCGAGACCGCCGAGAGCGCGCAGCCCGCACAGGCCGCGAAGCCCGCCCGGCGGCGTCGGCCGCGGCGCGAGTTCGACCAGTCGGAGAAGCTCAAGGACGTCCTCTACGAGATCCGCGGGCCGATCGCCGCCGAGGCCGAGCGGCTCGAGCAGGAGGGTCACCGCATCCTCAAGCTCAACACCGGTAACCCGGCGCTCTTCGGCTTCGAGGCCCCGGACGTCATCGTGCGCGACATGATCGCCGCGCTGCCGACCTCGCAGGGCTACTCCAACTCCAAGGGCATCATCCCGGCGCGCCGCGCCATCGTGACCCGCTACGAGCTCATCGACGGCTTCCCGCACTTCGACGTCGACGACGTCTTCCTGGGCAACGGCGTCTCCGAGCTGATCACCATGGTCACCCAGGCGCTGCTCAACGACGGCGACGAGGTACTGATCCCGATGCCGGACTACCCGCTGTGGACCGCGGCGACCACGCTGGCCGGCGGCAAGGCCGTCCACTACCTCTGCGACGAGGAGGACGACTGGAACCCCTCCATCGAGGACATCCGCGCCAAGGTCAACGAGAAGACCAAGGCCATCGTGGTGATCAACCCGAACAACCCGACCGGCGCGGTCTACTCGAAGGAGGTCCTGGAGAAGATCGTCCAGGTCGCCCGCGAGTACGACCTGCTCATCCTCGCCGACGAGATCTACGACCGCATCCTCTACGACGACGCGCAGCACGTCTCGATCGCCACGCTGGCCCCGGACCTTCTGACCATCACGTTCAACGGCCTGTCCAAGGCCTACCGCGTGGCCGGCTACCGCTCCGGCTGGATGGTGCTCACCGGCCCGAAGGACCACGCGGGCGGCTTCATCGAGGGCCTCGAGCTGCTCGCCGGCACCCGCCTGTGCCCGAACGTGCCGGCCCAGCACGCCATCCAGGTCGCCCTCGGCGGGCGCCAGTCCATCTACGACCTGACCAGCGAGATGGGTCGCCTGACCCGCCAGCGCGACGTGACCTACGAGAAGCTCAACGCGATCCCGGGCGTCAGCTGCGTCAAGCCGCGCGGCGCGCTCTACGCCTTCCCGAAGCTGGACCTCGAGGTCTACGACATCCACGACGACACCCAGCTGATGCTGGACCTGCTGCGCCGCGAGAAGATCCTGCTGGTCCAGGGCACCGGCTTCAACTGGCCGACGCCGGACCACTTCCGCGTGGTCATGCTGCCGTGGGTCTCCGAGCTCGACGCCGCCATCGAGCGGCTGGGCAACTTCCTGGCGAGCTACAAGCAGTAGCGGCGGGGCGGGCACCCGAGGCCCACGACGGCTGCGCGGCGGCGCGGGCGGGGTTATCGTGACCGCGGACCCACCCGCCGCCGAGAGCGGCAGCCCCGGACCCCCGAAAGGCCAGATGATGTCCCGCTTCCTGCCCCGCGCGAAGAGCACCAAGAGCACGAAGAACACCGTGCGCACCACCGCCGCCGTCCTGGCGGCCTGTTCCCTGGCGCTGACCGGCTGCTCGAACGACGAGGGCGGCGACGGCGAGGCCGAGCCGACCACGGAGTCGCAGGAGGAGAACCTGGTCGGCGCCGGCGAGATGCTCGGCGACACCTTCGACCTGCAGGCCCACCGCGGCGGCCGCGGCGAGTGGACGGAGAACTCCTCCGGCGCCTTCTCCGAGGCCCTCATGGCCGGGGTGACCACCCTGGAGCTCGACGTGGTCCTCTCCGCCGACGGCGTGCCCGTCGTCTGGCACGACCCGGAGATCGACCCCGAGAAGTGCGAGGACACCCAGCCGGTCACCGAGGGCGACGAGCAGTTCCCCTACGTGGGCAAGCTCGTCCACGAGCTGACCTACGAGCAGCTGCAGACCCTCAACTGCAACAAGCAGCTCGAGGACTTCCCCGACGCCGAGCACCCGCACGCCAACTCGCTGATCCGCCTCGAGGACGTCTTCGACGTCGCCGCCGGCGAGCCCGAGGTCCGCTTCAACATCGAGACGAAGATCGAGGCCGAGGAGCCGGAGAAGTCGGCCAGCCCGCAGGAGTTCGTCGACGCGATCGTGCCCGTGCTCCAGGAGCGCGACGTGGTCGACCGGGCGACGATCCAGTCCTTCGACTGGCGCTCCCTGCCCCTGGTCCACGAGGCCGAGCCGAAGCTGATGACGGTCCTGCTCTGGGACGACACCACCTGGAAGCCGGACTCCGTGTGGACCGGCGACGTGGACTTCGACGCCGTCGACGGCGACATCACCCAGGCCGCCGCGCAGCTCAACGCCGGGGCGCTCTCCCCCGAGTACGAGCTCGTCGACGAGGACCTCGTCGCCCGCGCCCACGCCTCCGGCCTGCCGGTGATCCCGTGGACGGTCAACGAGGCCGCCGACATGCAGAAGATGATCGACCTCGGCGTCGACGGCATCATCACCGACTACCCGACGCGCCTGAAGGGCATCCTCGACGAGCGCGGCATCACCTACCTGCCGGGCGGGGCCCGGCAGTAGCCGACGGTTCTGCGGCTCAGCGACTCAACGCCGCCACCACAGCCACCACCGGCGCCTGGGTCGGCTTCGATTGACGACGTCGCGCCCCTCGACGTCGGCGCGCACCCGCGGCGCGGGCGGGTGCGCCGCGCGCCACTCGCCGAGCAGCTCGTCGACGTCGACCGTGTGCACGGGCAGGTTGGGCCCGTCGCCGACGCCCTGGCGGATCACCTCGGCGACCTGGCGGTTGAAGCCGGACGCGAGCTCGCGGACCTCGGCCTCCGTGGCACAGGTGCGGGCCTTTCCCGCCAGACGCTCGCGCTCCTTGCGCAGCCGCAGCGCCGGCGGCAGCAGCGCCTCACGGTCGACGTCCTCGGCGGCCAGGCGCCGGCTCAGCCAGGTGTCCGGCCCGCGGCGCACGGGCAACGGCTTGCCCGCGCCGGGCAGGTCGTCGAAGTCACCGCGCTCCTGCGCCTCCCGGATGCGTCGCTCCACGAACGTCTCGAAGCTCATCCCGGCCGGCTTGCGCGGGGGCGTCGTCAATTCAACGCACGCCCCAGGGCGGCGACGGTCCAGCCCTCGGCGCGCCACGCGTCGGCGTCGAGCACGTTGCGGGCGTCGATGATCACGCGCTCGTCGACGAGCTCACCCGTGGCGGCGGGGTCGAGGTCGCGGAACTGGCGCCACTCGGTGGCCAGCACGACGACCTCGGCGCCCTGGAGGGCCTCCTCGACGCTGCCGGCGTAGCCGAGCGTGGGGAAGACGCGCGCGGCGTTGGCCATGGCCTGCGGGTCGTAGACGCTCACGGAGGCGCCGGCCAGGGAGAGGGAACCGGCGACGTTGAGCGCCGGGGAGTCGCGCACGTCGTCGGAGTTCGGCTTGAAGGCCGCCCCCAGCACGCACACGCGGCGGCCGATCAGCCGCCCGCCGGTCAGCTCGCGGGTCAGCTCGACGACGCGCTCGCGGCGGCGCTGGTTGATCGCGTCGACCTCGCGCAGGAAGGTCAGGGCCTGGTCCACGCCGAGCTCGCCGGCGCGCGCCATGAAGGCGCGGATGTCCTTGGGCAGGCAGCCGCCGCCGAAGCCGAGGCCCGCGCCGAGGAACTTCCGGCCGATGCGGTCGTCGACGCCGATGGCGTCGGCGAGCCGGGTCACGTCGGCGCCGGTGGCCTCGCAGATCTCGGAGACAGCGTTGATGAAGCTGATCTTGGTGGCCAAAAACGCGTTCGCGGAGACCTTGACCAGCTCGGCGGTCGGCAGGTTCATCTCGAAGAACGGGGTGCCCTCGTCCAGCGGGCGGGCGTAGATCTCCCGGGCGGTCTCCACGGCGGTGCTCGGGCGGTCGGTCCGGTGGCCGACGACGATGCGGTCCGGGGTGATGGTGTCCTTGACCGCGTAGCCCTCACGGAGGAACTCCGGGTTCCAGGCGATCTCGACCTCCGCGCCCCTGCCGGCCTCGGCGGCCAGGGCGTCGACGCGCTCCTGCAGCTCGACGGCGGTGCCCACGGGCACGGTCGACTTGCCGAGCACCAGGTGGCGGCCCTCCAGGCGCGGCACCAGGTCGTCGAGCACCGCGTGGACGTAGGTCAGGTCCGCGGCGTAGCTGCCGCGCTGCTGCGGGGTGCCCACCGCCAGGAAGTGCACCGTGGCGTGCCCGGCGGCCTCGGCGTAGTCCGTGGTGAAGCGCAGCCGGCCGGACTCCATGGTGCGCTCGAGGACCTCGGGCAGGCCGGGCTCGAAGAACGGGACCCGACCGTCGCTGAGCGCCTCGATCTTGGCGGGGTCGACGTCGACGCCGAGGACGTCGTGGCCGAGCTCGGCCATGCACGCCGCGTGGGTCGCCCCGAGATAACCGGTACCGATGACAGTCATCTTCATGACAGTCATGTCTACCCCCTCCCCCGCCGGGCCGCAGCGCGAGCGGGGTCAGTCGAAGTTGAGGTAGTACTTCGAGGGCGTCGGGCCGCGCTGGTTCTGGTACTTCGAGCCCAACGAGGCGGAGCCGTAGGGCACCTCGGCCGGCGAGGACATCTTGAAGATCGCCAGCTGGCCGACCTTCATGCCCGGGTAGAGCACGATCGGCAGGTTGGCCACGTTGGACAGCTCCAGGGTGATGAAGCCGGAGAAGCCCGGGTCGATGAAGCCCGCCGTGGAGTGGGTCAGCAGGCCGAGGCGGCCCAGCGAGGACTTGCCCTCGAGGCGGCCGGCCAGGTGCGGCGGCAGGGTGAAGCACTCGAGGGTGGAGGCGAGCACGAACTCGCCGGGGTGGAGCACGAAGGAGTCGCCCTCGGCCACCTCGACCGGGGTGGTCAGCTCCGACATCCTCCGCTTGGGGTCGATGTGGGTGTAGCGGGAGTTGTTGAAGACCCGGAAGAACCTGTCGAGACGCACGTCAACGCTGGACGGCTGGATGAGCTCCGGGTCGAAGGGCTCGATGCCCAGGTCCCCGGACTCGATCGCGGAGCGGATGTCATGGTCGGAGAGAAGCACGTCCCCCATGGTAGCGACCGGGTTTCCCCGAGGGGTCGGCGCGGTGTTAAGGTGTACGCCAGTGCCGATGTAGTTCAATGGCAGAACATCAGCTTCCCAAGCTGAATACGCGGGTTCGATTCCCGTCATCGGCTCCAGATCGAAACCCCTGGACCGGGCCTCCGGTTCAGGGGTTTCGTGTGATTCGGGGTGCTTCGGGTGCCCCGGGACGCGTGATCGCGGTCCGGCCTTCGTCCTCGGGGCGGTCTCGGGGTGTTCCTGAGGCTCAGTTAGCGGTTCTCACCGGAGCCCGGGTTCTGCTGACCCTGGGGGCCCCGGGGGAACTGCGGGTCCTGCTGCTGACCCGGCTGCGGCCGGCCGAACTGCGGGCCCTGCGGCCCCTGCGGGAACTGGCCCTGCCGGGGCTGCTGGAACGGACCCGACTGCGGGAACTGACCCGACTCCGGCTGCTGCGGCCGGCCGAACGGGCCCGACTGCGGGAACTGCGGCCCCTGCGGGAACTGACCCGACTGCGGCTGCTGAGGGAACTGGCCCTGCTGCGGGAACTGACCCGACTGCGGCTGCTGCGGCTGCTGCGGCTGCTGGAAGCGGTTCTGCTGCGGCTGGCCGAACTGGCCCGGCGCCTGGAACTGGTTCTGCGGCTGCTGGAACTGCGGCTGCGGGATCTCCTCGCGGATCTTGCCCTGGAACCAGGCGCGGGTCTCCGCCATGGACAGCATGATGATCAGCGCGATCGCGTAGAAGAGCGCGAACAGGGCCGTCCAGGACATCCGGAAGTTGGTGAAGAGGAGCGCCATCAGGGCGCCGCAGACGATGGGGGCCGTCGAGGCGATGAGGGCCCAGTTGTTCAGCTCGCTGCGGCCGCGCAGCACCAGCAGAGCCAGCGCCAGCGCGTGGAGGCAGAGCCCGAAGCAGAGGGCGAACGAGACGGGGATGGCGGCCAGGAGCGCGCTCCCGGTGAACGCGTCCGAGATACCGAAGATGTCCGACTGCCCGGAGTCGAAGGCGGCGTAGACGAGGCCCGGCAGGATGAAGATGCCGAGCAGGGCGACCACGAATCCGCCGAGGGCGGTGTAGACGATCGCCTTCGGCAGCCCGGGCAGCTGGGCGAGCCGCTCCTTGAAGGTGGCGGCCGGCTCCTCGGCGTCCCGGAGCCGGTACTGCTTCGGGGGCTGCTGCGGCGTCGGCGCCTGCGGCTGCTGGTTCTGCTGCTGGAACTGCGGGCCCTGCTGGCCGGGCTGGCCCGGCTGACCGGGCTGACCGGGCTGGCCGAAGTTCGGGGCCTGCTGGTTCTGCGGGCCGTGCGGACCCTGCGGCCCCTGCGGGCCGGCCTGGCCCGGCTGCTGGAACAGCGGGGCCTGCGGGGCGTCGTGGTCCTTGTCGCCCTCGGGGGCCTTGTGATCCTTGTGGTCCTTGAGGTCCGGCTCAGCGTGCGCGCCCGGCTTGTCCGCGGGGGCGTCGTCGACGCGCACCTTGGTGGTCTCCGCCTCGGAGAGCGGGACGGCCGTGGAACCGGCGGAGTCGTCCGACTCACCCAGGCTGTCCACCGTGCCCGGCTCGTTCACCTTGCCCAGGTCATCCAGCTTGTCGTGCTCGTTCACCTTGCCCAGGTCGTCCGCCTTGCCCGGCTCGTTCGCCTCGACCGGGGCGAACGGCGCGGCGGGAGCGGCCGGTGCGGCCGGCACGTCACGGTGGCCCGAGCCTGAGGCGGCGAGCTCGTGCAGCGCCGGAATGTCGATGGGCGTGGCCTCGGGGTCATTCAGGCGGGCGTCGTGGAGGTGACGCAGCTGCGGGTCGGAGAAAATGGTGCGGGCCGTGGAGACCTCGTCGACCTGCGGCGAGTCAGGTCCGGCACCCTCCTGGCGGAGGGTCTCCAGGCGCGCCGTGAGCTGGGCGCCGAGCTCCTCACAGCTCGCCTCCCGGTTCAGCCCGAGAGAGGCGTAGAGGTCGTAGTGCTGAGACATAATGGTTCCTCGTGGATTCTGACGTCGGTTGAGGCCCGCCCCGTGAGGCGGCGCTGTGCGGTAACGATACCGACCACCATCGACCGCTGCAGTCTCCCCCACCCAACTAAACGGGGAGCACTCTCCGGTGCTCCCCGTTCATCTCCCCGAGTCCTCTCCCCGTCGTCTCCCCCGGCGGCTAGCTGCAGCGGACGATCGGCTGCGGGTCGTAGACCGTCGTCTGGGTCTCCCGCGAGATCTCGTTGCCGGACAGGTCCCGGATGATGCGGGTGTCCGAGGTGGTGAAGCCCGGCGCGCCCGAGGACGGCGAGCAGTCCGGGCCGGAGACCTGCTGCTCGTGCGGGCTGGTCTGCGCCCAGCGGCCGCCGTTGACCGACTCGACATCGACCTGCTTGACGCCCTTGAGGCGCACCGTCACGCTGTCGCCGCCGACCGAGGTCTCGATGCGCACCGGGTACTGGCTGGTGTTGCGGAAGACCAGGTCGATCGCGCCCTCGTAGACGGTGGCCTCGCGGCCGGCCGGGTAGCGGGAGATGTAGTAGCTGTGCGGGGTGTGCGCCACGTCCTCCATGCCCGCGAAGTAGGCCGCGTTGTAGAGGGTGGTGGCGAACTGGGAGATGCCGCCGCCGACGGCCTTGCCGGCGCGGCCGTCGATGATGATGCCGCCCTCGACGTAGCCCTGCGCGGTGCCGCGCGGGCCGGTGTAGCCGTTGAGCGAGAAGGTGTCGCCCGGCGCGACGATCGCGCCGTCGACCTGGGAGGCGACCCGGCGGATGTTCTGCCCCGAGGTGTCGGAGAAACCGCCGGTGGTGAACTCACCGACGACGTCGTCGAACGTCGCCTTCTCCGCCATCTCGGTGGTGAAGGTGGCCGGCTCGTCCTTGTAGACCGCGTCGAACTCGCGGTCCTCGTCGCCGGTGATGCGTCCGGGCAGCCCCTCGAGGGTGGCGTCCCAGTCCACGGAGACACCGTCCGAGTGCGGGGTGATGTCGCGGGTGTCGCCGACGAAGCGGATCTGCGCGTTGCGCTGCGGCTGCTCGCTCTCGTCCAGGCCCTCGGCGAGGATGCCGCGGGCGGCCTCGACGTTGACCTCCTCGACCAGGCGGTCGCCGTCCGGGCGGAAGGTGACCACCTCGCCCATGCGCTCGACGGGCAGCACGCCGTCGATGTCCTCGCGCCCGTGGGCGGTCACCGGCGCCGAGACGGCCTTGGCGGCCGGTCCGTCGGCGGCCTCCTTCACGGCGTCCTCGCCGATGGCCGGCCCGGTCACGTCCGCGGGCACCTCGACGCCCTCGGGGTCGGCCCAGCCGGTGACCATGGCCTCGCGCAGCTGCTCGCGGTCGACCTGCTGGCCGTCGACCGGCTCGTCGACGTTGACCCGGCCGCCGTCCACGTTGACCCGGCCGTCGACCGGCTCGCGGGTCAGCCCGGTGACCACGCGGCGCAGCGCGGGCTGGAACCGCGCGTCGTCGACCTCGCTGACGATGTCCACCTCGTAGGTGGTGAACAGCCCGCGCAGGCGGGTCAGCGGGTTGGCGGACTGCTCGCCGGCGGCGGCGACGGTCGCGGCCCAGTCCGGGCCCACGCCGGCCTCGGCGGGGGTGAAGCGTTCCTTCATCTCCCCGGCCGTCACGCTCACCGGGCGCACGGCCAGGCCGCCGAGCTCGCTCTCGAGCGTGCGGCGCGCCTCGTCCTGGCTCATGCCGCCGATGGCCACCCCGCCGACGGTCGCGCCGCGGGGCACGTTGTCGCGGGTCGCCAGGTAGTCGGCGACGTAGACGATCGCGGCGATGAGGAAGAGACCGACGAGCACGCCGGCGGTGACCTTCACCCAGCGGCCGGAACCGGAGTCGTCGCGGTCGTCGCGCACGTGATCGTCCAGGGAATACGAGTCTGTCACGCGCTCAACCCTAGCGACCCGCGTACCCGGAGGTCACACCGTGCACCCGCGGATCTGCACCGTGCACCCGCGGATCCTCAGCCGCGGGCCGCCGCCGCGCGCAGCTGGTCGAGCGTGATGCCGCCGTCGGCGACGGCCGCGGCGACCAGGTCGACCGCCTCGTCGAGGCCCTCCCCGGAGGACCACAGCACCCGGTCCGCCCCCGCGACCAGGGCGCGGGCGGCGGCCTGGGGCGGGGTGGCCCGCTCGGAGACGGCCGCCATACCGGACAGGTCGTCGGTGTAGATCGGGCCCTCGAAGGGCACCCCGCCGGGGTAGGCGCCCGAGCGCAGCAGCCGGTAGGCCGCCGGGTCGAGGCTGGCGGGGGTGTCCCCCGAGGTCAGCCCCGGCACGCTGAGATGGCCGACCATGACCCCGGTGCCCTGCGGGGCGGCGGCGACCGCCGGGCCGAAGGCGGCCAGGTCCAGGTGCTCCAGCTCGCCCAGCGGCGGGGTCACCGCGGGGCCCTCGTGGGTGTCGCCGCTGGCCGCGCCGTGGCCGGGGAAGTGCTTGTAGACGGGCCGCACCCCGGCGTCCGTGAGCCCCGCGGCGAAGGCCTGCGCGCCCTGCGCGGCCGCGGCGGGGTCGGTGCCGAAGGCGCGGTCGCCGATGATGTCCAGCCCGGCGGTGTCGACGTCGACGAGCGGGGCGTAGTCGGTGTCGATGCCGCGGGCGCGCAGCCGGGTGCCCAGCTCGAAGGCGACCCGGCGGACCTCGTCCGGCCCGGCGGCGGCCAGCTCGCGGGGGGCGGGGATGCCGCCGAGGACGTCCGCGTGGCGCTGCACGCGCCCGCCCTCGAAGTCGATGGAGACCTCAAAGTCCTCGCCGAACTCGGCACGCAGGGCGTGGATGTCGCGGCCCGGCTCGGTGAGCAGCCCCGGGTCCGACCAGCTGACCACGAAGATGCCGCCGGCCCCGGCGGCGAGCGCCGCGCGCGCGGAGTCATAGTCGGTGACGCCGACGACCATCAGCGAGGCCGCCAGCCGGCGCGCCTCGGCGTCGGCCTCCTCGGCCTTCTTCGCCGCCTCGGCCTCCGCGGCCTCCGCGTCGGCGGGGGCCGTCGACGCAGGCGCCGACGCCGGCGGCGACGCAGCCGAGGGGGCGGACGGGGCGTCGGAAATTGAGCCGGTGGAACACGCGGTGAGCAGCGCGCACGCCAGGACGGCGGCGACGGCGGACACGCGGCGGGCGGGCACGGCGGCTCCTCTCGGTGGGGCGTGGACGGGGAGGCGGAACGGTCCCGAACCTACCCCGCCGGGACGTAGACTGGCGGCACAACCGTCCGTGCACGGAAACGGGCGGACCCCGGAAGCTACCCGACCTCGGGAGGAAGACCGTGAACCCCGGCCCAGCAGAAACCACCATGCTCATCGCCTTCGACGGCTCGGACGAGTCGCGCCGGGCGCTGACCTACGCCGCGCGCCTGCTCGCGCCGCGGCATGTGGAGATCATCACCGCCTGGGAGCCGATGTACCGCCAGGCCGCGCGCGCCAGCTCCATGACCGGCAACCACCAGGGCGACTGGCCGGACACCGCCGAGGCCGACGACCCCGCCTACGGCCATGCCCGCGACACCTGCCGCGCCGGCGTGGCGCTCGCCGAGGAGCTCGGCCTGCACGCCCGGGCCCACCTCGTCGAGTCGGCGACCTCGACCTGGTCGGCGATCCTGGACGCCGCTGGCGAGCTGCGCCCCGACGTCATCGTCGCCGGTGCGCGCGGGATCAGCGGGCTGCGCGCCCTGTGGCAGACCTCCGTGACCGACGCGCTGCTGAAGAACTCCGAGGTGCCGCTGTTCATCGTCCCGCCCGAGGAGGACGACGCGGACGACGACGCGGACGAATAGGCCCGCCCGCGCTGCTAAGGTTGCGGGCATGGCCCTCGAATCCGACTCCCTCAACCGCCGCTCCGTCGGTCCCGCGCTGGCGAGCGCGGTCGTCGGCGTCGCCCTCGGGGTGGTCGCCGTGATGGGCGTCGCCATGTTCACCGGCGCCGACTCGGTCCCCCAGGGCGAGGCCGTGACCGCGGACAACGCGCTGCTCGGCGGACCGGAGTACGGCTCGCGCGACTGACGCGATGGCCTCTGCGGCCCTGAACCCGGCGCGCCCGCGGCACGCCCTGCCCACCCCCTGGCACGCCCTGCCCGCCCCCTGGCGCGCGCACGTCATCGGCTGGCTGGTCCTCGCCGCCCTAGTGCTGCTCCAGCAGCCGGGGCTGACCGCCGCCGACACCAAACACGACCTCGCCGTCGACCCCGGCGGCTTCCTCGCCCGCGCACTCGACGCGTGGACGGACACCTTCACCCTCGGCCAGCTGCAGAACCAGGCCTACGGCTACCTCTTCCCGCAGGGCCTCTTCTTCTGGCTGACCGACCGGCTGCCCGACTGGCTCGCCCAGCGCGCCTGGTGGCTGCTCGTGCTCGCCGTCGGCTACTCCGGCATGCTCGCCCTGCTGCGCCGGCTGGGTGTGCGCGGCACGCCCGCGCAGGTCGCCGGCGCCGTCGCCTTCGTCGCCGCCCCGCGCGTGCTGACGACGCTGACCGCGATCTCTTCGGAGACCTGGCCGGTCATGCTCGCCCCCTGGGTGGTCTTCGCGCTGCTCGGCCGCCCCGGCTGGCGCGCGGGCGCGGCCGCCGCCCTGCCCGTCGCGCTGATGGGCGCGGTCAACGCCACCGCGACACTCGCCGCCTGCGTGCCCGGCGCGGTGGTGCTGTTGTGGCGCCTGATTGACGACGCCGCATCGCGTCGCCGTCTGGGCGCCACCGCGGCGACGTGGGCGGCGGGATCTGTGCTGGTCAGCCTCTGGTGGCTGATCCCGCTGCTGGTGCTCGGCCGGTACGCGCCGCCGTTCACCGACTTCATCGAGTCCGCCGGGGTGACCACCCGCTGGCTCAACCCGGCGGAGATCCTGCGCGGGACCACCAGCTGGACCCCCTTCGTCGACACCGAACGCCGCGCCGGCTTCGCGCTGGTCAGCGAGCCCGTCTTCGTGGTCGTCACCCTCGCCGTGGCCGCCGCGGGGCTCATCGGGCTGCGCTGCGTGCCCCGGCGGGTGCGCGCGCCGTGGCTGCTGATGCTCGCCTGCGGGCTCGTCGTGCTGGGGCTCGGCCACGGCCCGCTGGGCGACTGGTGGGTCGGCCTGCTCGACGGGGCGCTCGCGCCCTTGCGCAACCTGCACAAGTTCGATCCCCTGGTGCGCGTGCCGCTGGCCGTCGGCGTGGCCTTCCTGGTCGAGCGCCTGGCCGCGGGGCGGGGGCTGCGCGGGGTGCGGGGGCCGCGGTCGTCAGCGCCGCAGCGGACGGCGGCACTGGTGCTGGTCGCGGGGATGCTCGCCGCCTCGGCCGCGCCGGCGCTCTCCGGACGGCTGCTGCCGCGCGGCGCCTACGAGGAGGTCCCCGACTACTGGCCGCAGGCCGCCGCGTTCCTCGACACCCTCGAGACGCGCACGCTGGTCTACCCGCCCAGCCCCTTCGCCCGCCAGGAGTGGGGCTGGACCCGCGACGAGCCCATCCAGCCGCTGGCCGACAACCCCTGGGCGGTGCGCGACGCGATCCCGCTGGTCGACCCGGAGGCCATCCGCGGCCTCGACGGGCTGGACGCCGCGCTGCGCGCCGACCCCGAGGCCGCCGCCCGGGCGCTCGGCTCGTTCGGGATCGGCGCGGTGCTGGTGCGCCACGACCTCGACGACCCGCGCACCCGCGACGACGCCGCCGCCGTCGCCGACCTGCTTCCCGGCGAGGTGCACACCTTCGGCGACGGCGAGGTCGAGGTGCACGTCCTCGACGCCCGGGCCGGCATGCGGCTGATCGACAGCGAGCCGGTGCGCGTCGCCGGCGGCGGGGAGGCGCTGCCGCTGCTCGACGCCGCGGGCGGCCCGGCGGTGCGCCGGCTGGTCCCCGGCGACGCCGAGGTGGTCACCGACACCCCGCAGCTGGTCGCGCGCAACTACGGCGAGGTCCGCGACGCGACCTCCGCGGCGCTGTCCGACCGCGCCGAGGGCGCGGACGTGCGCAACCCGGTGCCCGACTACCCCTCGACGGGCCCGCGCACCCGGGTGGTCGAGCACGGCGGCCACGTCGCCGCCTCCTCCTCGGCGGCGGACGCGACGAGCTTCGGCGGGGCGGACCCGGCGCGCTCGGCGACCGCGGCCGTCGACGGCGACCCGCAGACCGCCTGGTGGCCCGCCCCCGGCCGCGGGGCCGGCGAGTTCCTCGAGGTCACCCCGGACCAGCCGGACGGCGAGGTGACGGTGACGGCCACCGCGGACACGACCGTCGAGGTCGCCGCGGGCGACCGGCGCCTGGACGTCACGCTGCGCGCGGGCGTGCCGCGCACCGTGCGCGTCGGCGCGGGGGTGCCCGTGCGCGTGGAGCTGACCGAGCGCGTCGGGATCAGCGAGCTTTCCGCCGGGGTGCAGCGCGCGATCGAGGTGCCGGACACCTCCCCGGACGTGCGGGCCTTCTTCTTCCAGCGCCTGGCCCCGGACCCCGGCGCCGTGCGCCGGGTCTTCACCGCCCCGCGTCAGATGACCGTCACCGTCCGCGCCGCCGGTGCGGCCGAGGTGCTCGTCGACGGCCGGGCGGTCCCCCGCGGCGGGACCGTGGACCTCGATGCGGGCACCCATCTCGTCGAGACCGACGCGGACTGGGTGGAGCTGGCCGAGCCGGGCTTCACCGCCTCGCCGGAGCAGCACGTCGAGGCCCTCGGCGGCGGGGCCGGCGGCCCGGTGGAGATCGCCCCGGCCGACCACGAGCGGTGGCTGCTGACCGGGCGCTCGGCGAACCCCGGCCTGCGCGCGGGTGTGGCCGGCCGCGAGCTGGAGCCGGCGGTGCTCGACGCGGGCATGCAGGCCTTCCGGGTGCCGGCGGGCGTGGGCGGCACCGTGGAGTTCTCCTTCGCCGGGCAGCCGGCCTACCGGGCCGGGCTCCTCGGCGGCGGCGCGGTCGCGGCGCTGACCCTGGTGGGGCTCGTCCTGGCCCTGGCGCGAGGGGCGGAGGCCCCTCGCACCGCGTCGGCCGTGCGCAACGCGCCGGACGTGCGCACGACGGTGACCACCGGGGCGTCGTCAATCGGGCGGAAGTGGGCCGGCTTCGGGGTGGTCACACTCGCGGCGGTGCTCGTCGGCGGTGTCGCCGGCGCGGGCGCGGCCCTGGTCGCGTGGGTGGTGCACAGGTTCACGCGGATCCGGCCGACGTGGCTGGTCGCGGGCGCGCTAGGGGCGGGCCCGGCGTGGCTCGCGCGTGCCCCCTGGCCGCCCGGCGCGCACGGGCTCTACGCCGGCGACTCGGCGCTGCTGGCCGGGGCGGTCCTGGCGGCGGTGCTCGCGGCGGCGCTGCCAGTCGAGGACGGGCTGCTCGATGAGCGCGTGCGAGACGCCGGAGACGGCCAACGAGACGACGAGCGTGACGGCCAGCACGGGCCAGAAGCCGCCGGTGAAGGTGCCGATGCCGGTCAGCGGGAAGACGGCGCCGAGCACCGCGACGTGCCAGAGGAACAGTGAGTAGCTCCACCGGCCGGCCAGGCGCAGCGGCGCGGTGGCGATGAGGTCGGAAGGCCGCGGGGCCAGCGCGTAGGGCACGACGATCAGCGCGGCGAAGAGCGCGCCGGCGGCGATCCGCGCGCTGAACTCGCCGGGTGAGGGGTGCTCGAGGCCCAGCGGGCCGAACCACTCGCGCCCGGCGGCCCAGGCGACGACCATCGCCGCGGCCCAGTAGAGCCCCCGCGGGGCGGCGAGGCGCGCGACGCGGGCGCGGGCGACGGGGCGCCCGGCGAGCCAGCTCTCGGCCTCGGCGGCCAGCAGACCGACGGCGAACCAGGGCGCGTAACTGGGCGGCCAGATCTGCAGGTTGACCGCGCCGTCGGCGGCGGCGACGAAGGGCAGCCACGGCCACGCGGAGAGCACCGCCGTGAGTACCAGGACGCCCGCCACGCGCGCCCGGCGGCGGGTCAGGCGGCCGACCGTGAGCGCGAGCAACGGCAGGACCAGGTAGAAGGCGACCTCCACGCACAGCGACCACATGTGGGTCAGCCCGCCGATCAGGCCGTCGGGCACGTAGATCTGGGTCATCGTCAGCTGGGCGAGGGCCTGGAGCGGCGAGGCGCCGAAGGCCTCGGGCAGCCAGAGCAGGACCGCCAGCGCGCAGACGAGGTAGGCCGGGGCGATGCGGGCGATGCGCCGGCGGTAGTAGCGGCCGAAGCGGCGGTCGGTGCGGTGGCGGCGCCACAGCAGGAACGCCGAGAGCGCGTAGAAGACGGCGACGAAGAAGTCGAAGCGGGCGGTCAGCGCGCCGAAGTGGCTCGCCGGGTCCACGCCGGTCTGGAAGGCGACGTGGGTGACCACCACCCCCGCGGCGGCCACGGCGCGCAGGCCCTCGAGGGACTCGACGAAGCGGCGTGCGTAGGATTGGCCCGAGATAACCTCGCTCACCTGCGCCAGGGTACTGGAAGGAGGCGCCCGTGGGACTCGTGGGACAGCCGGGGACGCGGCGGCGCGCCGCCCTGGCGACCCTGGCGGCCGTGCTCGTGCTGCTGCTGGTCGGCGACGTCGCCCCGCGCGTGGTGCTGTACCTGATGTACGACCTCGAGGTCGGGGTGAGCCGCAGCGTGCGCTCCGTGGACCCCGACGCCCGGGTCGTGGACGCCGAAGAGCTCGCCGACTCGGCGGAGGCGCCCGGCGAGCTGGCCCGCACGGTGGAGCTCGCGGTGGACCGGACCGTGGACTACACCGCCGCGCGCACCGACCCCGACGACGCGGAGACCGAGGGCGACGGTGCGCTGGCCGACGCGCGCAGCGAGGTCACCGCCGACGGCGAGCTGCTCGCCCGGGTGCACGACCGGGCGGTGCTCGAGCGCGACTCGACCTTCCCCTCGGCCTACCCGACCAGCCGCGTCGGCGTCGAGATCCCGGCGGCCGGGGTGGACCAGGAGACGGGCGACTTCGTGCGCGAGGGGCTGACCCACGACTTCCCGGTCGAGGCCGAGAAGCGCTCCTACCAGTACTTCGACCCGTGGCTGATGGAGACGACCTACCTCGACTACCGCGGCAAGGCGCCGGCCGACCCGGCCGAGGAGTCGATGCTCACCCACGTCTACGGCCAGCGCGTGGCCGGCCACCGGCTGACCGACACCCTCGCCGCGCTCGGCGAGGACCGCGCCGAGGCCGCCGGGCAGCTCGCGGTGCGCGGCCCGGCCCGGCGCTTCTACGACGCCGGGCAGCTCGGCGAGCGCGGGCTGGCCCCGGACGCCGAGGTCACCCTCGAGCCCTACTACGCCGTCGACCGCGAGGTGAAGGTCGAGCCGCAGTCCGGGCGCATCGTGGACGTCGCCGAGCGCGTGCGCGTCTACCTGGCCGCCGCCGAGGACCCCGCCGAGTACGCCGACGCCACCGTGGCCGGCGCGGACCCGGAGGGCTCGGGCGAGGCCGTGCGCGCCCCGGGCGGGCCGCGGGCCGTCGAGCAGATCGGCGGCTCCGCGACGCGCACCGTCGACGCGCGCACGCTGCTGGCCGCCGAGACGCACTGGGACGACGACTCGCGTGCGGCCGCCCGCGACGAGGCGCGCCGCACGATCGACACCCGCCGCGCGCTGGCCGCGCTGGCGTGGGTGTGCCGCGTGCTCACCCTCGTGGTGGTCGGCCTGGGGGTGGCCGCGTTCATCCGGCGCGGGCGGGCGGCGGATCCGGCGCGGCGATGAGCCGGCGCGACGCCCTCGCCGTGGCGGCCGTGGCCGCCTGGTGCACGCTGCTTGTCGGCGCCGTCCTGCTGCCCTTCGCCGCGCCCGGGGTGCTCGCCCACCGCGACATGCTGGTGCTCGACTCGCCGGCGCTGACGGCCGGCGCCTTCGGCTTCGGCGACCTCCCGGCGCGCAACGCGCCCCAGGACGGCCTGCTCGCCCTGGCCGGACTCGTGCTGCCGGCCTCCTGGCTGGCCCGCGGGATCCTCGCCGCCGGGGCCGTGGCCGGGGCCGGCGGGGCGGTCGCGCTCGTGCGCCACGTCGGCGGCGGGCCCGTGGCCGCGGCGGCCGGCGCCACGCTCACGCTGCTCAACCCCGCGGTGGTCGAGCGCCTGCTGCAGGGCCACTGGTCGCTGGCGGTCGCCGGCTGGCTCCTGCCCGCGATCGCCTGGGCGGGCCTGTCCGGGCGCACGGGGCTCGCGTGGGCCGGCATGGTGCCGGCCGCGCTGACCCCGACGGGCGCGCTGCTCGGCGGGCTCGTCGGCGGGCTGACCGTGCGGCGCGGCGGCGCCGGTGCCGGTGCCCGTGCCGGCGGCGCGAAGAAGCCCGGCGATGCGACGCTGACCTGGGCGCTGGCGGGCGCGCTGTGCCTGCCGTGGCTGGTGCC
Source organism: Corynebacterium frankenforstense DSM 45800 (assembly GCF_001941485.1). Classification (NCBI taxonomy): domain Bacteria; kingdom Bacillati; phylum Actinomycetota; class Actinomycetes; order Mycobacteriales; family Corynebacteriaceae; genus Corynebacterium; species Corynebacterium frankenforstense. The sequence goes on from NZ_CP009247.1 coordinate 2,442,621, forward strand.
GGCCGCGTGGGCGGCGCTTGACGGGGCGGGTGCGGGCACGGCGACGGCGGCCTCGGCGGCGGCCTTCGCCCCGCGCGCCGAGGCGCACCTGGGCACCGGCGGCACGCTGCTGAGCCTGGGCGGGATCTGGAACGCCGGCGCCGCCCCGGACTCGCGGGCCGCCGGCTTCGGACTGTTCGGCCTGGCGCTGACCCTGCTCTGCCTGCTCGGCCGGCGCGCGGTGGCCCGCCCCCTGTGGGTGGCCGCGGGAGTCGGTCTCGTCATTCCGCTGGCCGCGTGGCTGGTGCCCGGCTGGTTCGCCTGGGCGGTGGCCACCGTGCCCGGGGCGGGCCTTGTGCGCGACGCCCACAAGTTCGTGCTGCTGGCCGTGCCGGCGCTCGTGGCCGGGCTCGGCGGGCTCAGCCGGCTGGGCGCCCGCGAGCGCTGGGCGTGGCTGGCGCTCGTGCTCGTCGTGGTCCAGGCCCTCGACTTCCCCGCCGCGCTGCGCCGCCTGGCGCCGGTGCCGGACCCGGTGCCCGCCGTCGCGCGGGAGATTTCCGACGGTCGCGACGTGCTGGTGGCCGGTGCCACCGGCCTGGTGCCGGTGGACGGGGTGCCCACCGTCGACTACTGGGACAAGGCCCTGCCCACGGTGGCCGCGGGGCGGCTGGTGGTCGACGGGGTGACCGTGGACGAGCCCTCGGCGCGCTGGTCGGCGGCCGATCAGGCGTGGCGGGCCGGGGACCTGGACGCGCTGGCGCAGCTGGGCGTCGGCTGGGTCATCGACCGCGACGGCGGGGTGCTCGCACAGACGACGGCGCCCGCCGCCCCGGTGTGGCCGAAGGTGGCGGGCGTCGTGTTGACCGTGCTGTGGGCCGCGGCGGCGCCGGCGGCGTTCACCGCCCGGCGCCTGCGGGTCACAGGGCGTTCTTGAGCTGGTCGATGAAGGGGGCGGCCTGCGGGAACTGCTCGGACAGGCGGTCGAGCGCGCCCGGCAGGGCACCCGGCACGCCCGGCAGCAGGAAGGCCAGCAGGGCGGTGACCAGGGCGCCCAGGCCGAGCAGGCCGCCGAGCACGCCGCCGACGATCTTGCCGGACTCGGACGAGCCGGAGGAGCCGGAGGAGCCGTCGTCGCCGGAGCCGGGCTCACCGGGCTTGTCGTCGCCGGAGCCGTCGATCTCGGTGAGCGAGCCGAGCGGGGCGGAGACCTCGGTGCCGGCGTCGGTGGTGACGGTCAGCTCGGTCTCGGCGGTGGCGTCCTCGGGCAGGGTCAGGGTGACGGAGGCCTTGCCGGCCTCACCGTGGCCGGGCTCGCCCAGGTCCGGGTCAATGTCGGCCTCGACCTCGGTGTCGCCGACGCGGACGGTGACCTTCTTGGCCGGGTCGTCGACGGAGTAGATCAGGCTGGACAGCTCGACGGTGATCTCCTCGCCGGCGGCGGCCTTCTCCGGCAGGTGCACGGAGACGTTGGACTGGCCGGCGCGCGGGGCGGCGTCCTCGTTGTCGCGCAGGTAGGAGACGAAGGCCTCGATGTCCATCAGGCCGGTGGCGGCCAGCTCGGAGCCCTCGGCCAGCGCGGAGAAGGAGTCGCCGCCCTCGAGCAGGAAGGTGGAGCCGGCGACGACGTACTCGCGCCCGGGATCGAGCGGCTCGCCGTCGACGGTCACGGACTTGATGCGCTCGCCCGCCGGGGCCTCGACGTCGTAGACGTAGGAGACGTTGTCGGAGACGCCCAGGGAGAGCACGGGACGCTCGCCGCCGTCCTTCCACTGCTGCTCCAGGGCCTTCTTGAACTGCTCACCGGTCAGGCGGGTGTAGGTGATCTCGTTGCCGAAGGGCTGCACGGCGAAGGCCTCGGCGTAGGTGACCTCGCCGGCGTCGAGGTCGTCGCGCACGCCGCCGGCGTTCATCACGCCGATGTCGGCGGTCACCGAGGTCTTGTTGGAGATGGCCCAGCGCGCCGCGTCGGCCAGGAAGTTGTTGGCGGTGGACTCCACGCCGCGGTTGGAGCCCGGGTCGCCGCCGGCGTTGACGCCGCGGGTCAGCGGGGCGTCGATCTCGGCGACGACCTTGGCGCCCTCCTCCTCGGCGGCCTCCTCAGCACCCTTGACGGTGGCCTCGATCGCCGGGTCGGGGTTGCCGCAGGCGTTGATGGCCGCGGCGTCGAGCAGCTCGGCGGAGTCGACGGTCAGGGTGTCGGACTCGCGGTCGTAGCTGAAGTCGACGGAGTTGAGGTACTGCGAGTAGCTGCCGGCCTGCATGACCAGCGGCACGCCCTCGGGGCGGTCGAGGTTCGGCTCGACGGGCTGGTGGGTGTGGCCGGCGAAGACGACGTCGACGTTCTCGGAGAAGGCGGCCGGGTCGGTGACGCCCTCGTGGAAGAGGCCGACGACGACGTCGGCCTCGCCGGACTCGGTCAGCTCGTCGGCGACCTTGTTGGTCGCGGCGACCGGGTCGGTGAACTCGATGCCCTCGATGCCGCCGGGCGAGACCAGGTTCGGCATGTCGTCGGTGACGGTGCCGACGTAGGCGACCTTCACGCCGTCGAGATCGACGATCTTGTAGGAGGCCAGCTCGGTGCCCTCGGCGTTGGCACCCAGGTAGTCCCAGTCGGCGGCCGGCTCAATGCGGTCCTTCAGGTCCGCGTAGCCCTTGTCGAACTCGTGGTTGCCCACCGCGGAGACCTCGAGGCCCATCTGGTTGAGGGTCTCGATGGCCGGCTCGTCCTCGAGCAGCGCGGAGGCGTAGGGCGAGCCGCCCACCAGGTCGCCGGAGGCGACGAAGGAGGACGGCAGGTCGCCGGCCTCCTTGTCGACGGCGCACTTGAGCATCGCGGCGCCGGGGTCGGACTTGTTGGCGGCGAAGTGGCCGTGGAAGTCGGTGATGTTGGAGATGTGGAAGCGGGCGGACCCGTTCTCCTCCTCCTGGGCACCGGCGGGGACGACCAGTCCGAGCGTGCTCACGGAGAGCACGGTCAGGGCGGCCAGACCGCGGCGCGGGATGCGGTGGGACATGAAGGCTCCTTAGGTTCTGCGGCGGCCCCGGTCCGGGGCACCCTCATGTTTTTCATAGCCGCGGTTCAGGACACTTGCAGCGCAAGAAAAGGGAATTCACCGCCGCGTCACGCGGGCGAAACCCACCGGTCACCGCGCCGCGCCCGGCGCCGCGGCCGGCCCCGGCGTCACCGCGCGATCTCGGCGAGCAGCTCCTCGAAGGCCGCGCCGGTGTCCGCCCAGGAGAAGCCGGCGGCCCACGCACGCGCACGCTCGCCCATCGCGGCGCGCACCGCGTCGTCGTCAAGCAATGAACGCACGGCGGCGGTGAACGCGCGCGGGTCGTCGGGCTCGACGAGCACGCCGGTGCGGCCGTGGTCGATCGAGTCGCGCAGCCCGCCGGAGGCGGCGTAACCGACGGTGGGCACGCCGTGCTGGGCGGCCTCGACGACGGCCAGGCCCCAGCCCTCGGCGGCCGAGGGCATCAGGTGCAGCGCCGCGCCGGCGAGGATGCGGTGCTTTGTAGCCTCGTCGACCTGGCCGTGGAAGACCACGCGGTCCTCCACGCCGAGGTCGCGGGCGTGCTCGCGCAGGCGCGGGCCCCACCAGCCGGAGCCGATGACGTCGAGGACCACCCCGGGCAGCTCGGCGACGGCGGCCATGGCGTGCTCGATGCGCTTGTGCGGCACCAGGCGCGACAGCGTCACCACGCGCACGGGGGCGTCGGGCACGGGGGCGGTCGCCGGTGGGGCGTCGGTGTCGGCGCCGGTGCCGACGTCGGGGACCTCGAGCGGGTCGACGCCGTTGGCGACGATGCGGATGCGGCCCGGGTCCACGCCGAGTTCGACGAGCTGGCCACGGCTGGAGGCGGAGACGGTCACGTAGGGCGCGCCGCGGTAGACGCGCGGGGCCAGCCACGACTCGAGCCACCAGCCCAGCCTGCCGATGACGGGCCCGGCGACCGGCCACTGCGCGCGGTGGCAGTGGTGGGTCAAAAGCACGGTGGGGCGGCCGGCGAAGACGCGGGCGAAGAACGGGATGCCGTTCTGCGTGTCCACCACGGCATCGACGTCCCTGAGGGGCCCGAGGCCGAGGCGCCCGGCGAGCATCGCGACGGCGGCGCGGACGTAGACGGTGTAGCGCCCGCCGGCGCGCGAGAAGGTCATGCCGTCGCGGACCTCGCGGCGGGCCGCGCCCGGGTAGACGGCGGTTTGGTAGACGACCTCGTGGCCGTGGCGCGCGAGATACGCCCCGACGCGTTCGAGGTAGCGCTCGGAGCCGCCGCCCTGGGGGTGGGCGGTGTCGCGCCAGCACAACAGCAGGATCTTCATGTGGCCTCCCAGCCTAACCGGCGCGCGCGCCGCACTAGCCTGGCGGTCATGGACCTGCCCCACACCCGCGCGCGGGCCACGCTGCCGCGCGCGCTCGCCCTGCTGCGCGACGTCCGCGTCGAGCAGACCGACCCCGCGCGCTTCTACGGCCACCTCGCCGAGGACACCGCGGGGCTTCTCGGCTGCCTGGTCGCCGACGCCTCCGGTTCGATTGACGACGCCGCGCCCGCCCTGCGTGGGGCGCGCGTGCTCGACGTGGGCGGGGGCCCGGGATACTTCGCCGAGGCCTTCGCCCGGCGCGGGGCGCACTACGTCGGGCTCGAACCGGACGCCGGGGAGATGGCGGCCGCGGGCATCCGGGTGGCGGCCTCGGTGCGCGGCGCCGGCGAGGCGCTGCCCTTCCGCGACGGCGCCTTCGACGTCGTCTACTCCTCGAACGTCGCCGAGCACGTGCCGGACCCGTGGGCGATGGGCTCCGAGATGCTGCGGGTGACCCGCCCCGGCGGGCTGACGGTTCTCAGCTACACGGTGTGGCTGGGCCCCTTCGGCGGACACGAGACGGGGCTGTGGGAGCACTACGTCGGCGGCGACTTCGCGCGCGAGCGCTACACGCGCCGGCACGGCCACGAGCCGAAGAACGTCTTCGGCCGCTCGCTCTTCGCCGTCTCGTGCGCGGACGGGCTGCGCTGGGCGCGCCCGGTGGCCGACTCGGGGGCGGCCGAGGTCGTCGGCCTATTCCCGCGCTACCACCCGCGCTGGGCGTGGTGGGTCACGCGGGTGCCGGGGCTGCGGGAGTTCCTGGTGAGCAATCTGGTCATCGTGCTGCGCAAGTCCTAGACGCCCGGGTGCGGGCGCGCTAACCTCGCCGACGTACCTGACCGTCGTCCGGGGAGGACCACCGTGCGCCAGGCCCCGAACATCATCGCGTGGCTGCTCATCGCCGCGGTGTGGCTCTGCGCGCCGTTCACCGGCGACCAGGCCCCGCAGGCCATGAACTGGGCGCATGCGGCGCTGACCACGGTGGCGATCGTCGTCGGCGGCGTGGTCGCCGCGCGCCGGCGGGCCTGGCTGCTGCTGGCCGCCGCGATCCTGACCGCCTTCGCCTGGCCGATGTAGCTCCCCGGCGTCGGCGCGTCACGCCGGACGCCGCATTAGACACGGCCCAATTAAACACGGCCCACCCGGTTTCAAACTTTCGGATGATGCTAGGCTCAGGGCCGTGAACACCGCAGAGACGACCCGACACCACCCCGGAACCCGCAGGAAGCGGCGCCACGGCATCTCGCCGTGGCTGCCCAACCAGCACGGCGCGTGGGCGATGCTGATCTCCCCGGCGGTGGTCGGCACGATCGCCGCGGTGGTCCACTTCGTCCGCGCGGACGCGCCGGCCCGCGCGCTCGCGGTGCTGCTCGCCGTGCTCGTGGCCTGGTTCTTCGGCTACGGCGCGTTCTTCGCCTTCGGGCTGACGGCCAAGGCGCGCACCCCGGAGCGGCGCAGGCAGTACGTCACCCCGGTCTACGTCTACGGCGCGGTCGCCGGCGTCGCCGGGCTCCTCGCCCTCGCCCTACAGCCCCAGCTGGCCTGGTGGGCGCTCTTCTTCGGCCCGCTCATCGCGGTCGCCTGCGTGGAGACGCTGCTCGGCCGGCCGCGCTCGACGCTCTCGGGGGTCTCGACGACGATCGCCTCCGCGCTGCTGGTGCCGGTGCTCGTGCAGGTCGGCGCCCACGGCACGCTCGGGGAGGTCCCGCGCACGGCGTGGTTGGGCACGGTGGTGCTGGCCATGTTCTTCTCCGGGGCGGTGACCTACGTGAAGTCGATGATCCGGGAGAAGGGCAACCGGCGCTACCTCGCCGCCTCCATCGGCTACCACGCGGTGGCCCTGCTGGTCACGGTCGCGCTGATCGCCTGGCTGCGCCCGATGTGGCCGGCCGGCGTGCTGCTGACCGCGGCGATGGTCTGGGCGCTGGCTCGCTCCTGGTGGTACCCGCACCGCGCCGCCGGCGGCGAGAAGTTCACGCCCAAGCAGGTCGGCCTGCGCGAGAACCCGCCGCTGCTGCTGGTCTGCGTCGGCGCGCTCTGCGCGGCGTTGTAGAGACCCGCGCACGCGGAGACCCCGCCCCCACGCGGGGACGGGGTCTCAGATCCGAGTGGCGGGCAGGCCTACTTGGCGCTCTCGATGCGCTCCTTGAGCTTGCCGAACTCGTCCCAGACCTCCTGCGGGACGTGCTTGCCCAGGAAGGTCAGGTACTCCTGGTTGTCCTCGAGGTCGGCCTCCCACTTCTCGGCCGGGGCGGTCAGGCAGGACTTGACCTCCTCGACGGTGGTGTCCAGGCCCTCGAGGTCGAGGTCCTCGGCGCGGGCGGTGTGGCCGACCACGGTCTCGTCGGCGCCGACGCGACCCTCGATGCGGTCGACGATCCACTTCAGCACGCGGGAGTTGTCGCCGAAGCCGGGCCAGATGATCTTGCCGTTCTCGTCCTTGCGGAACCAGTTGACCAGGAAGATCGCCGGCAGCTTGTCGCCGCCGCGCTTGCCCATGTCGATCCAGTTCTGCAGGTACTCACCGGCGTTGTAGCCCATGAACGGCAGCATGGCCATCGGGTCGTGGCGCAGGGTGCCCACGGCACCCTCGGCGGCGGCGGTCTGGCCGGAGGACAGCAGCGCACCGATCATGGTGCCGTGCTGCCAGCTGTGGGCCTGGGTGACCAGCGGGACGGTGTCGGGGCGGCGACCACCGAAGAGGATGGCGTCGATCTTGACGCCCTTCCAGTCGTCGTACTCCGGGGCGGCCGTCGGGCACTGCTTGATCGGCACGCAGTAGCGGGAGTTCGGGTGGGCGGCCTTCTCGCTGGAGTCCGGGGTCCAGTCGTTGCCCTTCCAGTCGATGAGGTGGTCGGGGGCCTCGCCCATGCCCTCCCACCAGACGTCGCCGTCGTCGGTGAGCGCGACGTTGGTGAACAGGGTGTTGCCCGGCTCCATGGTCTTCATGGCGATCGGGTTGGAGTTGTAGTCGGTGCCCGGGGCGACGCCGAAGAAGCCGTTCTCCGGGTTGACGGCGTAGAGGCCGTCCTCACGCAGGTGCAGCCAGGCGATGTCGTCGCCGACGACCTCGGCGCTCCAGCCCTCGATGGACGGGGTGATCATGGCCAGGTTGGTCTTGCCGCAGGCCGACGGGAAGGCGCCGGTGACGTGGTAGACCTTGCCCTCCGGGCTGGTGAGCTTCAGGATGAGCATGTGCTCGGCCATCCAGCCCTCCTCCTTGGCCATCACGGAGGCGATACGCAGCGCGTAGCACTTCTTGGCCAGGATGGCGTTGCCGCCGTAGCCGGAGCCGTAGGACCAGATCTCCTTGGTCTCGGGGAACTGGGTGATGTACTTGGTGTCGTTGCACGGCCAGGCGACGTCCTCCTCGCCGGGCTCGAGCGGGGCACCCACGGAGTGGTAGCAGTGGACGAACTCGCCGTCCTTGCCGATCTTGTCCAGGGCCTCGGAGCCCATGCGGGTCATGATGGACATCGAGAGCACGACGTAGGCGGAGTCGGTCAGCTGGACGCCGAGCTTGGGCTCCGGGTCGCTGATCGGGCCCATGCAGAAGGGCACGACGTACATGGTGCGTCCGTGCATGGAGCCCTTGTACTTGTCGAGCATCTCCTCCTTCATCGCCTGCGGCGGGGCCCAGTTGTTGGTCGGGCCGGCCTGGTCCTCGGTCTCGGTGCAGATGAAGGTGCGGGACTCGACGCGGGCGACGTCGGACGGGTTCGAGCGGGCGAGGAAGCTGTTCGGGCGCTTCTCCTCGTTCAGCCGGATGAGGGTGCCGGCCTCGACGAGCTCGGTGGTCAGTCGGTCCCACTCCTCACGGGAACCGTCGGCGAAGACGACCTTCTCCGGCTCGAAGAGCTCGACCGCGTCAGCGATCCACTCGAGCAGCTTCTCGTTCTCGGTGGGAGCCGGGCCGACCAGGCCCTTGATCTCAGTGGCCATACTTAAACTCCTGGTTCAGGGTCACGTCTTTTCGGATCTGCACGTACATACTCAAGAGTAATGATCCGTGTGTGATCGCGCCGCCCGCTGAACGTGGCCACGACAAATATCACTTTTGGACGTCTGTCATGGGCCGGAAACCCAGAACCAACGGCGGTTTCCTGCGGGATCGTCCACCGATGTCGTACCACTTTCGGGGGTATGCGGTGGTCCCGCTTCGTCGGACGTGAGATTTCCGACGTCGTGCGGGTCACCGTCGGCGGGCCCGGCGACGAAGACGAAGGGACGGCCCCGCGCGTCGACGACGGTGGCGTGGTCGGCCACACCGTCGCCGTCGAGGTCGGCGACGACGGCGAGCGTGTCCCCGGCGCCGGGCAGCCCGGCGACCACCGAGCCGCCCGGCTCGCCCACGGCCCCCGGCCCGCCGGAGTCGGCCGCGGCGCCGGTGCCGACCGTGGCGCCCGGGTCGCCGAGGAGGAACTCCCACCACCCGGTCATCCGGCACCTCCGCCCGTGACCCCGGTGCCGCGGCGGCGCAGCCAGCGCACCCCGGCACCGGCCGGGCCGGCGGGCCCGGTGGACGCCGCCGGCCCGGTGGACCGGGCGCGGGCCCGCAGGTCCTCCACGGCGCGCACCAGACCGGCCCGCCCGCGCCGGCGGTGGGCCGTCAGCCCCCGCACGGCACCGATGAGCAGCCCCGCGAGCACGGCGGCCAGCACGCCCGCGCCCGCCCCCAGCGTGCGCCCGACGGCCAGGCCCGCCCCGACGGCGGCGGGCAGGGCGACCAGCAGCGCCTCACCCAGCGCCCCGCGCAGTTCGGCCTCACGCCGCGCTGGGACGCCGGACCGTGCCTCCGAGGCGACCCCGGCGAGGATGCGGTGACCGGACTCCGGGTCGCCGGCGGCGAGCGCGCGGACGAGCTCCCGGTCGAGTCCTGCCAGCCGGCGCCGGGTGACCACCCCGGCCGCGGTCCGCCAGGCCCGCCCGTCGGGTGCGGGAGGAAGAGGAGCGGCCAGGCGCGCGACGAGGTCGCCCTCCGCGACGTGCTCGCCGGGGACGCCCGCCGGCAAAGCCGCGGTGGAGTAGACCGCGCGCCCCTCCCCCGCCGCGGCGAGTGCCGCGTGATCGGCGGGCGTCCACCCGCCGGGCGGGGCGACGGCGACGAGCACCGCCGCGCCCGGACCGGCGACCTCCACCCCTCCCGCGCGCAGGCGCGCGGCCACCCGGCGGCAGGCCTGCGCGTCAGGGCCGGCCACGGCGACCGCCGCACCACCGGCGACGGAGGCGGTGACGGAACCGGCGGCGCCGGCACCGCGGGCGTCGTCAATCTCTCCCGGGGAAAGGGAGGCCAATTCCTGCAGCGGGGCGGCGAGGCGGGGCAGGCGGTGGGCCAGGGCCCGCAGCTCGCCGGCGAGGATGCGCGCCCGGGTCGCCAGGAGCGCGGCGGGGTCCACGCCGGCGGCGAGCGCCGCGCGGGCCTCGGCGGCGGAGTCCACCACGCAGAACAGCTGCGGCCCGCAGGCCAGGCGCGCGGCGGTCCCGGGCGGCAGCGGGCCGGGGTGGACGAGCACGACGGCGTCGACACCCGCACCGACGACGGGCCAGGCCGGGCGGGCGCAGCCGAACTCGGCGGCCACCGCGGCCAGCTCAGGCTGAGCGGCGGCGTCGAGCGTCGTGAGCGCCGTGCGCGGCGGGCCGGTCAGCGCGTGCAGGACGTCGGTGAGCGCCGCGGCGGCCGGGCAGCCCAGCGGGCGGGCGGCCACCCAGTCGGCGACCGCCGCGAAGATCGGCGGCGTCTCGGCCACGGTGCTCCCCCTCCCCCGGCACCCCGTGCGTTGCCCGCATCGTCCCCCGCGCCCGCCCGGCGCGCAACCGCTGCGCCCGCCCGGGACGCAACCGCCGCGGCCGCCCGGGGCGCAACCACCCCACCCGCCGCAACCGACGTCACGGGAGAGATGAATTGAAGTTCACGGGACCTACGGGAACAATGAGGCCAATGACCACCCCCGACACGACCGGCCGCGGCGTCGGCGAGCTGCCCGCCGGGCGGCCCCCGCAGACCGAGTTCCACGACGGTCTGGACTACCCGCGCCTGGGCACCGTCTCCTTCCGACGCGGCACGCTGACCGACAACCAGCAGGCCCTCTGGCAGGAGCGCTTCCCCGAGCTGGGCACCGTGCTCACCGAGGACTCCGGTCCGATCGACTACGACGCCTGGTTCGGACGCACCGACGCGCCGACCGTCCTCGAGATCGGCTCCGGCACCGGCACCTCCACCGTCGCCATGGCGCTGGCGGAACCGGGCACCAACGTCATCGCCGCCGAGCTCTACAAGCCCGGCCTGGCCAAGATGCTCGGCAACCTGACGCGCAACGGGGTCGACAACATCCGCATGGTCCGCGGCGACGGCATCGAGGTGCTCGCCCGCATGATCCCGCCGGCGTCGCTCACCGGCGTGCGCGTCTTCTTCCCGGACCCCTGGCCCAAGGCCCGCCACCACAAGCGGCGCATCATCCAGTCCGGCCCGCTGCACCTGATCGCCACCCGGCTGAAGCCCGGCGGCGTGCTGCACGTGGCCACCGACCACGCCGACTACGCGGAGTGGATAGCCGAGCTCGTCGACGTCGAGCCGCTGCTGGAGTACCAGGGCTGGCCCTGGCCGGAGTGCCCGATCCTGACCGACCGGCAGGTCATCACCAAGTTCGAGGGTCGCGGTCACCGCCTCGAGCACGAGATCACGGAGTTCCTGTGGCGCCGCACGGACGCGCCCGCGGCGACCGACGCGGCGTCGGAAAGCGACCGGGAAGAAGGCGATGCGCGATAATGACGCACATGAACGCAGGCACCCACGAGCACGCCACCGTCCACCCCTACCGTGAGGGCGCCGAGCCCGGACCGGACGGGCTGCTGCTGGTCTGGGACGCGCCGAACCTCGACATGGGCCTCGGCGCGATCCTCGGCGGGCGGCCCACCTCCGTGCACCGGCCGCGCTTCGACGCCGTCGGCCGCTGGCTCGTCGCCCGTGCGGCGCGCCTCGGCGCGGAGACCGGCGGGCAGGTCCTGCCGGAGGCCACCGTGTTCACCAACGTCACCCCGGGCGCGGCGGAGAACGTCCGCCCCTGGGTCGAGGCGCTGCGCAACATCGGCTTCGCCGTCTTCGCCAAGCCGAAGACCACCGACGACTCCGACGTCGACCCCGACATGCTCGCCCACATCCGGCGCCGCCACGACGAGGGCACGCTGCGCGGGCTCGTCGTCGCCTCCGCCGACGGGCAGAACTTCCGCGGGCTCATCGACGAGCTGACCGACGAGGGCCTGCCCGTCACCGTCCTCGGCTTCCACGAGCACGCCGCCTGGGCCGTGCACGCGGAGAACTTCGACTTCGTCGACCTCGAGGACATCGACGGCGTCTTCCGCGAGCCCCTGCCGCGCGTCAACCTGGACAACCTGCCCGAGGGCGGCGCCTGGCTGCAGCCGTTCCGCCCGCTCACCGCTCTCACCGACTAGACCCGGGAGGAGACCATGTTCCACGCCTGGGGGCGTTTCGCCTACCGCCACCGTCGCCTCGTCCCGGTGGTCGTCGTCGCGCTCATCGCGCTGCTCTACCTGACCTTCGGCATGCGCCTGGACGACCGGCTCAGCCAGGAGGGCTGGGAGGACCCGGGCGCCGACTCGACCGTCGGCGCGCAGATCGAGCAGGAGACCTTCGGCCGCGACAACAGCGGCGACGTCATCCTGCTCTATTCGGCGGACCCGGGCGTGCTCTCCCGCGAAGACACCAGCTCCGAGATCGCCGGGCAGATCGAGCGGATCGAGTCGGCCCACCCCGACCAGATCGAGTCGGTGACCAGCTACTTCAACGGCCACAACCGGCAGCTGATCAACGAGGACGGCACCGCCGCCTTCGCCGCGGTCTCCCTGCGCGGCGACGGCGAGCAGACCCTGAAGGACTTCCGCGCGATCGAGGACGACCTGCGCGGCCAGGACCTGCCCGACGGCGTCGAGCTGCAGGTCGCGGGCGCGACCGCCGTGGCCGACTCGCTGGACGAGGGCATGGCCGCCGACGTCCAGCGCGCCGAGCTGGTCGCCCTGCCCGTGGTCGGCGTGCTGCTCATCCTCGTCTTCGGCTCCGTGGTCGCCGCCGCGATGCCGCTGATCGTCGGCGTGCTCTCCATCCTCGGCTCGCTGGGCGTGCTCTCCGCGCTCGCCGGCGTCGCCCAGGTCAACGTCTTCGCCCAGTCCGTGGTCACCCTGCTGGGCCTGGGCCTGGCCATCGACTACGGGCTGTTCATGGTCTCCCGCTTCCGCGAGGAGCTGGACAAGGGCCAGCCGGTGCCGCAGGCCGTGGCCACCACCACCGCCACCGCGGGGCAGACCGTGGTCTTCTCCGCGGGCATGGTCGCCGTGGCCCTGTCGGGCCTGATGGTCTTCCCGCAGGCCTTCCTGAAGTCCGTGGCCTACGGCGCGATCTCCGCGGTCGGCCTGGCCGCGCTGCTCTCGGTGACCGTGCTGCCGGCGGTCTTCGGCATGATCGGCACCAACATCGACCGCCTGTCGGTGCGGCGCACCGCGCGCACGGCCCGCCGCCTCGAGGACACGGTCTGGTGGCGCCTGCCCGCCTGGGCGATGCGCCACGCCAAGGCCGTCACCGTCGGCGTGGCCGGCGTGCTCGTCGCGCTCGCGATCCCGGTCGTGGGCATCACCTTCGGCGGCATCAACGAGACCTATCTGCCGCCGGACAACGACACGCGCACCGCGCAGGCCGCCTTCGACGAGGAGTTCCCCCAGTTCCGCACCGAGCCGGTCAAGCTCGTCGTCGACGGCGCCGACAACCGGCAGCTCGCCGAGGTCTACCGCCAGGCCGCCACCGTGCCGAACCTGACCGGGCGCTTCTCCGCCTCGCCGACCGAGGACGGCACCACCGTGCTCTCCGCCGGCGTGACCGACCGCTCCCACAACGAGCAGGTGGTCGACGACCTCCGCGCCATCGACGCCCCCGAGGGCGTGGACGTCTACGTCGCAGGCACCCCGGCGATGGAGATCGAGTCCATCGAGGCGCTCTTCGACAAGCTGCCCTGGATGGCGCTCTACATCGTCGCGGCGACCTTCCTGCTCATGGCGCTGGTCTTCGGTTCGCTGATCCTGCCGGCCAAGGCCGTGATCATGACGCTGCTGGGCCTGGGCGCCACGCTCGGCGTGCTGACGCTGATGTTCGTCGACGGCCTCGGCGGCGGCCTGTTCAACTTCACCCCGGGCCCGCTGATGAGCCCGGTGCTGGTGCTCATCATCGCCATCGTCTACGGCCTGTCCACCGACTACGAGGTCTTCCTCGTCTCCCGCATGGTCGAGGCCAGACACCGCGGCGAGACGACCGACACCTCGATCAAGTTCGGCACCGCCCACACCGGCTCCATCATCACCGCCGCCGCGCTGATCATGATCGTCGTCGCCGGCGCCTTCGGCTTCTCCGAGATCGTGATGATGAAGTACATCGCCTTCGGCATGATCGCCGCGCTGCTGCTCGACGCCACCGTCATCCGCATGATGCTCGTGCCCGCCGTGATGCACCTGCTGCGCGAAGACAACTGGTGGGCGCCCGGCTGGGTGCGCGCCGTCTACCGCCGCATGGGCCACGGCGAGGCGGTGGCCTCCGAGCGCGCCGTCGCGCGTGAGGGCGGGGTCGACGGTGCCGACGGTGCCGCCGGGCGTGCCGGTGCGGCGTCGCGTGACGACGCCGCGGTGCTTGACGACGCCGCGCCCGTCGCCGAGGGCGGTGAGCTCGCCGTCTCCGCGGCCGTGCCGCGCGACTCCCACGAGGCCGCCCGCGGTGGGCGCACCACCGACCAGGACTCGAGCCTCGTGCCCTTCGACGAGCTGATGCGCCGCCTCGGCAAAGAGGACCGGGACTAGGGCGTGACCGCGGAGCACGGTCCGCTGCGGCTGCTGCGCAACCCGTGGGTGCGCGTGGCCGTCGTCGCGGTGCTGCTGGCCGCCCTGGCGTGGGCCCTGCAGTCGAACACCGACGTCATCGAGAAGGGCGTGCACCACGTGCGCGAGGCCGACGGGCGCTGGATCGCCCTCGGCGTGCTCGCCCTGGCCGCCGCCATGTACGCGCAGGCCGAGATGATGGTCGTCCTGCTGCGCGGGGCGGGCGTGCGCGTCGGCCGGTGGGCGGCGAACATGCTGGGCCTGGCCGCCAACGCCTGGTCGGCCTCCCTGCCGGGTGGGCCGGCCGTCTCCGCGACGATGATCTTCCTGCGCCAGAAGGCCTGGGGCGCGGGTTCCGTGGTCGCCGCCTGGTACCTGGTCATCTCCGGCGTGCTCGCCGGGGCGGGCATGGCGGTGCTCGGCCTGTGCGCGGTGCTCTTCCTCGACGCCTCGATCAACCCGCTGACGCTGATCAGCTCGATCGCGGTGCTCGTGGCGCTGGTGGCCGCCTTCCGCTGGCTCGGCCGGCACCCGCCGACCGTGCGGCGGTGGGTCGAGGCGGTGCTGCGGCGCTTCAACCGGCTCACCCGCGCGCCCGAGGACCGCTGGGTGGACAAGTTCCGCGAGCTGGTCGACCAGCTCGGCGCCGTCGACGTGCCGCCGCGCACGCTGGGGCTGGCGCTCTTCTGGGCGATCGCGAACTGGTGCCTCGAGATCGCCTGCCTCTACGCCTGCCTGATCTCGGTCGGCGTCGAGCCGACGCTCTCCGGCACGGTGCTGGCCTTCCTGCTGGCCAAGCTCGTCGGCCAGGCGCAGATCACCCCGGGCGGGCTGGGCCCGGTCGACGTGGCGATGGTCTCGCTGCTGGTGCCGCTGGCCCAGATCCCCTCGGCCCCCGCGGTCGGCGGCGTCTTCGTCTTCCGCGCGCTCAGCTTCGTCGGCCTGGCCGCCGTGGGCTGGCTCGTCTTCTTCGTCGAGTGGCTGCTGGGCCGGCGCGACTGAGCTCCCGGACTTCCGGCGCGCGCCGCGGTGGGCCACAATGGAGGGCATGCAGAAGAAGCTGAACCTCCCCGCCATCGCCGGGGACATCGTCGCGATCGGGGTCTTCGCGCTCCTGGCGCGCATCGCCCACCAGTCCGAGGACATGCCGCTGAGCTTCGCCGGCTGGCTGTCCACCCTGTGGCCCTTCGCCCTCGGCGTCGCGCTCGGCTGGGGCGTGGCCGCGCTGACCGGCCGCAACGGCCGGCGCGTGCGCTCCGGCGGGCTGATGGTCTGGCTGATCACCGTCGTGTGCGGCCTGACCATCTGGGGCGTCAAGCACGGCGCGGTGCCGCACTGGTCCTTCATGATCGTCGCCGGCACCATGTCCGCGCTGCTCATGCTCGGCTGGCGCGGGGTCGCCTCCGCCGTCGAGGCGCGCCGCTAGGCGGCGGCCCGGGCGCGCCGCAGAGGGGCACCGCCGAAGGGGCCGCCGAGGGGCACCGCCGAGGGGCGCCCGGGAACGCAAAACCCGGCCCACGCGGGGGCGCGGACCGGGTCATCGGGGGTTCAAGCTCAGCTGACCAGGTGGATGAGCTGGTTGAAGATCATGACGACGTAGTTGACGAGATCGCCGACGATGTCGATGGCGCTGCTGATCACGGGGAGCCTCCTCGGGAAAAAACGGTGTTGCTTGGCTGGCGGGACCGGGCCGGGCCGGGCTCATAGAGACCGGCCCACCGGAGCGGCGCGGACCCGCGCCACAGATGCTCAATCGTATCCGCGGCGCGCGGCGTTACCCGGGCGACGCACCGAGGGGTCGTCACCGGGAGCGACACACCCGCCGCCGGGTCACCGCCGGGGCCGCCGGACGGTCACAGCGGCGAGATCGTGTGCTTCTTCGGCAGGTCGCGGGTGTCCTTGTCCGCGAGCTGGCGCAGCGCCCGACGCAGGGCGATGCGCGTCTCGTGCGGCTGGATCATCGCGTCGAGGAAGCCGCGCTCAGCGGCGACGTACGGGCTGGTCATGTTCTGGTCGTAGAAGTCCATGAACATCTTCTTCATCATCTCCCGCTGCTCCGGCGGAGCCGCGGCGATGCGCTTGCCCTGGATCATCACGGCGGCGGCCGCCGAGCCCATCACGGCGATCTGCGCGGTCGGCCAGGCCAGGTTGATGTCGCCGGTGAGGTTCTTCGAGCCCATCACCGCGTACGCGCCGCCGTAGGCCTTGCGCACGATCAGCGCGACCTTCGGCACGGTCGCCTCGACCACGGCGAAGGCGAGCTTCGCGCCGCGGTGGATCAGACCGGCCTCCTCCTGGGCCACGCCCGGCAGGTAGCCCGGGGTGTCCACGACGAAGATCAGCGGGATGTTGTAGGCGTCGCAGATGCGGATGAAGCGCGCCCCCTTGTCCGCGGCGTCGGCGTCGATGCAGCCGGCGTACTGCAGCGGCTGGTTGGCCACGAAGCCGACGGTGCGGCCGTCGACACGCCCCAGCGCGCAGATCAGGTTCTGGGCGTAGCCCTCCTGGATCTCGATGAGCTCGTCGTCGTCACCGAGCTGCGCGAGCAGCTCCATCATGTCGTAGCCGGCGTTCGTGTCGTCCGGCATGAACGAGTCGAGCTCCACGGCGTCGGCGATCTCCTCGTCGGAGGGCGCCGGCAGCACGGGCGGGTCGTCGAAGCAGGTCGAGGGCAGGTGCGCGAGCAGGTCGCGGACCATCTCGAGGGCGTCCTCCTCGCTCTCGGCGACGAGCGAGACGTTGCCGTTCTGCTCCTGGCGCCGGGCGCCGCCGAGCTCGGCCGAGGAGATCGCCTCGCCGGTGACCTCCTTGATGACGGCCGGGCCGGTGACGTACATCTCGGTCTCGCCGTCGACGGCGATGACGAAGTCGGTGGTCACCGGGGCGTAGACGGCGCCGCCGGCGCACTTGCCCAGCATCACGGAGATCTGCGGGCTGCGCCCGGACAACGGCAGCTGACGCCGCGCGATCTCCGAGTACATCGCCAGCGAGGTCACGGCGTCCTGGATGCGCGCGCCGCCGGAGTCCTGGATGCCGATGACCGGGCAGCCGATCTTGATGGCCATGTCCATCACCTCGACGACCTTGCGGCCGAAGGTGACGCCCACCGAGCCGCCGTAGACGGTCTTGTCGTGGGCGTAGACGGCCACGGGGCGACCGTCCACGCGGGCGAAGCCGGTGACCACGCCGTCGGAGTAGTAGGCGTCGGCTACCCCCGGGGTCTTGGCCAGGGCACCGATCTCGGTGAAGGAGCCCTCGTCGACGAGCGCGGCGATGCGCTGGCGCGGGGTGGTGCGCCCGGCCTCGTCACGCTTCGTGCGGGAGCGCTCGCTGCCCGGGTCCTGCGCCCGGGCCAGGCGGGCCTCCAGGTCGGCGATCTTGCCGGCCGTCGTGCTCAGGTCAGGTTCCGCGGCCGCGGCGGCCTCCGCCGCCTTCGCGGTGGACTCTGCGGACTCTGTCACGCGCGATCACTCGATTCCGTCGTGTCGTTGTCGTTCTTCGCGGCGGCCGCGGCGGCCTGCGCCGCCTCCGCCTCCGCGGGCAGGTTCGGGGCCGCGCCCTGCTCGACGCGGCGCACGCGCCCGGTCAGGTCGGCGCCCACGGTGGCGATCTCCGGCTCGTCGACCACGCCGAGGTGGTCGCCGTGCAGCTGGACGATCGCGAGGTCGTCGACGATGGCGGCCCAGCCGCCGTCCGGGTTGATGCGGGCGTAGGCCGGCTCGAGCTCGATGGCGCCGTCGTGCATGCGCTCGGCGCGGTAGAGCACCACGGGCACCGTGACGTCCGCCCACACGCTCAGGTCGAGGCGGTCGAGGATGCGGTTGTCCGCGAAGCTGGCGCGCTGGTGCTCGAGCACCCCGGCGGCCAGGCCGTGCTCGGCCGGGTCGGCCTGGGCGAGGTACTGGCCGAGCATGCCCAGCACCGCGTCCTCGCCGGCGGACTCGAGCAGCTCGGTGGGCACCGGGAAGTCGAGGCCGTAGGTCTTCTTGGCGAAGGCGGCGTAGCGGCCCCAGCGGGCCTTGGTCTCCTCGAGGGTGTCCGGGGCCGGCTCGGCGGGCTGCACGGTGTCGAGCAGCGCGATGAGCGCGACCTCGACGTCGGAGTCCTTGAGCTGGTGGGCGACCTCGTAGGCGAGCGCCCCGCCGAAGGACCAGCCGCCGAGGACGATCGGGCGGCCGTCGGCGATGCGGCGGATGTCGTCGAGGTAGGCCGTGGCGCGCTCGGCGAGCGGGCCCTCGAGGCGCTCGATGCCGTAGACCGGCACGTCCTCGGGCAGGCGGCGGGTCAGCGGCTGGTAGACCGCCGAGTTGCCGCCGGCCGGGTGGAACATGACCACCGCGGGGGCCTCGGAGCCCTCGGGGCGCTCGCGCAGCACGCGGACGTTACCCTCGACCGGGCTCTCCAGCCCGGCGCGCACGAGGTCGGCCAGCGCGGCCACGCTCCCGGCGGCGGTGACGTCCGCGGCCGAGACCTCGATGCCGGAGCGCTCGGTCAGGCGGTCGGCGATCTTGCCCGCGGTGTCCGCGTCGATCGCGGGCAGCGGGTGGGTCACGCCGGCGACGGCGGCGCCGGTCATGCCGGCCCAGGTGCCGAAGGCCATGCGCTCGGCGGCGTCGCGCGGGGCGACGGCGGTGACGGCCTCGGCCTTGGTGTCGGCGGCGGCGTCCGCACCGGCGGCGTCGTGGGCATCCTTGGCGTCCTGGCTGTCGACTCCGGCGGCGTCGTGGGCGTCAGCGCCCTCGGAGTCCTGTGATTCAGCGTCGGCCTCGGTGTCGGCCTTGGGCGCGGCAGGCGAAGCCGCCGCGCCGTTCTGGGCGACGAGGTCCTCGACCATCTTGATGACGTCGGCGACGGAGGCGTCGCGCAACGCCTGGACCTGCAGCGGTGGGATCTGGAAGTCGTTCTCCACGCGGTTCTTGATGCGCATGCCCATCAGGGAGTCGAGGCCGAGGTCGATCAGCGGCAGCTCGACGGGCAGGTCGTCGACGTCGTAGCCCATCGACTCGGAGACGATGGCGCGCAGACGCTGCTCGACGGACTCGCCGCTCTCGGGGTCCCAGCGCGAGGCCGCCGGCGCCGCGGAGGGGTCGACGACGGGCTCGTCGGCGGCCGGGGCGGCGACGGGGGCGACGCCCAGGTTGGACTGCGCGACGTCGGAAATCCCGCCCAGCCCGGCGGCCAGGGCGAAGCCCTCCGCCACGCGGTGCGTCACGCCCGCCTCGGAGACGGCGTGCACCTCGACGTCGAGCCCGCCGAGCGAGCGGGTGACCACGGTGGTCACCTCGCCGGCGGCCGGCAGGGAGCCGGGCTCCTCGCTGGCGACCAGGCGCGCCTCCGGGTCGACGGCGGCGGCCGCGGCCTCGAGCAGCGCGACGGTGCTGGGCACCTCGGCGGCGTCGGCGGCGAAGGCCACCGTGCCGCCGGGCAGGGTCACCCGGTTGCCGGGCAGCCCGGCGCGCGAGCCGGCCGAGGGGCGCGCGGCGGTCCAGAAGTGCTGCGGCTTGAAGGGGGCGCCCGGGGCCGCGGCGGCCTCGCCGGAGCCGTGCAGGCCCAGCAGGTCGACCGGGGCGCCGGCGACGTACATCTCGGCGAGCAGGTCCCGCATCGACTGGGCGGTGGGCACCTTGCGCTTGAGCGCGAAGAGCAGCTTGGCGTCGCCGCGGCCCACGGAGAAGGCCGTCTTCATCAGGCCCATGATCGCCACCGGGTTCGGGGCGATCTCCACCATCGTGGAGTGGCCGCGCTCGAAGGCGAGGCGGGTGGCGTCCTCGAACCAGACGGAGTGGCGGGTGCAGCGCAGGAAGTACTCGGCGTCGTGCGGGGCCTCGCCGGGCTCGTAGACGCGGCCGCGGTCGACCGAGGAGAACAGCGGCACGGTGATCGGGCGGCCGGTGACGCCGAGGATCTCGGCCTCGAGCTCGCCCATGATCGGCTCGAGCATGCTGGTGTGGCCCGCACCCTTGACCTTCAGGGCGCGGGCGAACTTGCCCTCCTCCTCGAGGACGGCGACCAGGTCGAGCACGGCCTGGCGCGGCCCGCCGACGGTGAGCATGCCCGGGGCGGTGTAGACGGCCGGCTCCACGCCGGCGAACCGCCCGTCGGCGGCCTGGCGCTCCTCGAGCTGCTCGGCGGACAGTTCCACGACGGCCATCGCGCCCAGCTGGTCCTCGCTGAGCGTGCGCTCGCCCTCGCCCATCAGGCGGGCGCGGTGGCAGGCCATGAGCATCGCGTCGTGGGCGTCGACGCCACCGCAGGCGTAGGCCGCGGCGAACTCGCCCATCGACATGCCCATCACGGCGGCCGGGCGCACGCCCAGCTCGGCGAGCAGATCGGTCAGCGCGATCTGGATGGCGGTGATGGTCACCTGGGCGGTCTCGAGGTCGTAGGTCTGCCCGTCGTCCTCGATGATCTCGCGCATGGACCAGCCGGACTCGAAGCGCACGGTCTCGTCGAGCTCGTCGATGCGGGCGGCGAACAGCGGCGAGAGGGCGCACAGCTCCTTGGCCATCTTGCGGTGCTGGGAGCCGAAGCCGGAGTAGACGAAGACGGGGCCGGCGGCCGCCGGGGCGTCGGCGGCGCGGATGCCCACGGAGACCACGCCGTCGGCGACCTTGCGCAGGCGGTTGACGGCGGTCTCTACGGCGTCGGCGGCCACGATGGCGCGCGAGCGGCCGTGGTTGTGGCCGGCCAGGGCGCGCTCGAGGGCGACCAGGTCGGTGTCCGGGTTCGCCTCGAGGTGGTCGGCCAGGGCGGCCGCGGCGGCCCTGCGCCGCGAGGGCACCAGGCCGGAGACCGGCAGCAGGACGGTGGGGTCCTCCGGGTCGGCCAGCTGGGCGGTGTGCCCGCCGGCCTGGAGGTTCGGGTAGTCGGCCGGGTCCCACTCGGCGAGGACGACGTGGGCGTTGGTGCCGCCGAAGCCGAAGCCGGAGACGCCGGCGACCATGTGCCCGGAGTAGGCGGGCCACTCGCGCGGGTCCTCGACGACCTCGAGGTGCTCGGCGTCGAAGTCGATGAAGTGGTTGGGCGCGGAGAAGTTCAGCGAGGGCGGCAGGGTGCGGTTCTGCATGGCCAGCACGACCTTGATCAGCCCGGCCGAGCCCGCGGCGGACTCGGTGTGGCCGAAGTTGGTCTTCGCCGAGCCGAGCAGCAGCGGGTCGAAGGGCTCGCGGCCCGCGCCGAGCACCGCGCCCAGGGCGGTGGCCTCGATCGGGTCGCCGAGGATGGTGCCGGTGCCGTGGGCCTCGACGTAGTCGACGGTGGCCGGGTCCACCCCGGCGTCGGCGTAGGCACGGCGCAGCACGTCGACCTGCGCGTCCGGGTTCGGGGCGGTCAGGCCGTTGGAGTGGCCGTCGGAGTTGACGGCCGAGCCCTTGATCACGGCGAGGATCTCGTCGCCGTCGGCCACGGCGTCGGCCACGCGCTTGAGCACGAGCACGCCGGCGCCGTCGCCGCGCACGAAGCCGTCGGCGTCGTCGGAGAAGGCGTGGATGCCGCCGGTCGGGCTGATCACGCCGAGCTCGGCGAAGGCGGTGGACACGAACGGGGCGGCCATGATGTTCACGCCGCCGCCGAGCGCCACGTCGGCCTCGCCGGAGCGCAGCGCCTTGACGGCGTCGTGCACGGCGACCAGGGAGGACGAGCAGGCGGTGTCGACGCTGACCGAGGGCCCGCGGAAGTCGAAGGCGTAGGAGACGCGGTTCGGGATCACGGAGCTGGAGGTGCCCGTGAGCGCGTAGGGGTGCGCCTCGGCCGGGTCGGCGGTGATGAGCATGCCGTAGTCGTTGTTCGACGAGCCGTAGAAGACGCCGACGGGCTTGCCGCGCAGCTCGTTGGCCGGCAGGTGCGCGTCCTCGAGGGCGCGCCAGGTCAGCTCGAGCATGATGCGCTGCTGCGGGTCCATGTTCGTCGCCTCGAGCGGGGAGAGCCCGAAGAACTCGGCGTCGAAGGAGGCGATGTCGTCGAGGTAGCCGCCGGCCATGTTGAGCTCGGAGAGCTTGCGGCTGACGGTCTCGTCGCCGGCGTACTCCGACCAGCGCCCGGCGGGCGGTTCGGTGGAGGTGCCCGAGCGCCCGGAGACCAGCAGGTCCCACATCTTCTCGGTGTCGTCGGCGCCCGGGAAGCGGGCGGCCATGCCGACGACGGCGATGTCGTGGTGCTCGGGAAGGGAGCTTGCCGACGCCGCGGTGCCCGGCGCGGGCGCGCCCGGCACCGTCGGGCGGGCGGTGGCCGGGCCGCCGGTGACGACGTGGCGGGCCAGGGCCGCGATGGTGGGGAACTCGTAGGCGACGGTCGCGTCCAGCCGGGTGCCGGTCAGCTTCTCCAGCTGTCCGGACAGGACGACGACGTCGCGGGAGGACAGCCCGAGGTTCTCCAGGGGCTTGTCGTCGCCGATCTCCTCGGGTGCCAGGCCGGTCTGCTCGGCGACCCAGCCGCGCAGCCAGTCCTGCATCTCCTCGACCGTCATTGCGGCTCCGCCTCGGGCGTCATCCATTGAGCGGGTGTCCTCCGTGTCCGTCGTGTGTTGCGGGGTGGCCGGCGGGCCACGTCCTGATGTTGATGGTACTAACCCCCGTTATCGCACGGGCGCCCGGCGGCCGTGACATTCCGGAGGTCACGGGGCCGGGCGCCGGTGCGGTCGCGGGGTGCTTCCTCAGCCGCGCTCCGCGAGGTAGCGCTTGGCCGCCACGCGGCGGGCGATCTTGGCCGAGGAGCTGCGGGCGATGGTGCCCGGGTCCTGGACGCGCACCTCGGTGGGCGCCACGCCGTGGGTGTGGCTGACCGCGGCGCGGATGGCGCCCACGGCGGCGGCGTCGCCGGCCGGGTCGGCGTCGTCGGCGCGCTCGGCGAGCACGATGAGCTCCTCGACGTCCTCGCCGGGCACCGAGAAGGCCGCCACGGCGTCGGAGTTGACCTGGTCGGTGGCCGCGCCGACGGTGTACTCGATGTCCTGCGGGTAGTGGTTGCGGCCGGCGACGACGATGAGGTCCTTCAGGCGGCCGGTGATGTAGACCTCGCCGTCGACGACGGCACCGAGGTCGCCGGTGGCCATCCAGCCCCCGTCCGGGGCGTCGGCCGCGTGGCCGCCCTCGTCGAGGCGGCCGGCCAGGGTGTTGTCGAAGGTCGCGGCGGTGTCCTCCGGGCGGTCGAGGTAGCCGGCGGCGGCGTTCTCGCCGTGGGTCCACAGCTCGCCGATGGTGCCGTCGGCGACCTCGGTGCGGGTCTCCGGGTCCACGACGATCAGGCGCTGCGGCTCGACGACCTGACCGTTGGAGATGAAGGTCACGCCGTTCTCGGCGTCGCGGTCGACGAACTCGACGCGGCCCTCGGCCAGCGCGTCGCGGTCGAAGCGGGAGATGACCGGGCGCTCCGGGTTCTGCGGCGTGGTCACCAGCAGCGAGGCCTCGGCCAGGCCGTAGGAGGGACGCAGCACGCTGCGCTCCAGGCCGTAGGGGGTGAACGCCTCGATGAAGGACTCGATGGAGCGCTCAGTGACCGGCTCGGAGCCGACGATGATGCCGTCGAGCGCGCTCAGGTCGAGCGACTCGCCCTCGGCGGGCATGCCGTAGCGCACGGCCAGCTCCAGGGCGAAGTTCGGCACCACGGTGTAGACGTTGACGTCGCCGTCCTCGCCCTCGGTGCGGTCGAGCTGGCGGATCCAGCGGCCGGGGCGCTGGATGAAGTCGCGCGGGGCCATGATCTCGTTCTGCAGGCCGAGGATGGTCACGAAGGCGGCCAGGATGATGCCCATGTCGTGGTGCAGCGGGATCCAGGCGACCAGGCGCAGCGGGGTCTTCAGCTGGGCGGCGCGGAAGATCTGCAGCACGTTGGTCAGGATCGAGCGGTTGGTCAGCTGCACGCCGGCCGGGGTGCGCGTCGAACCGGAGGTGTACTGCAGGAAGGCGGGCAGGTCGACCGGGGCGGCCGGCGGCTCGATCCCGGCCGCGGCGGCGAGCTCGGCGGGGTTCTTCCAGGCCTCGGCCAGCGAGTCCGGCAGGGCGTCGACGGCGATGATGCGCGGGCGCTCCGGGCCGGGGCGGTCGGCGAAGTAGGCGCGCACGGCGCGCGCGGAGGCCGAGTTGGTCAGCACCACGGAGGGCTTCGAGTCGTCGAAGACGGCGCGCAGGTGCTCGGCGTGGCCCGGCTCGTTGGGGTCGTAGAGCGGCACGGGGATCAGGCCCGCGTAGAGGGCTCCCATGAAGGAGAAGATGTACTCCGGGGAGTTGCCGGCCAGGATGGCGACGCGGTCACCGGGGCCGGCGACCTGCTGGAGGCGCCCGGCGACGGCCTTGATGCGGGTGTTGACCTGGGTGCGGGTGTACTCGGTGGCGGTGCCCTCGAGGCTCTCCGAGAAGTCCCAGGCGCGCAGGACCACGCGGTCCCCTCCCCCGGCCGCGACGTCGGCCTGGTAGAGCAGCTCGCCGAGTCCGGCCAGCGTCAGCTGCGGGACGAGGGTGATCTCACCCTTCTCGTTGAAGAACCGGCCCATTGCCGCGGTCAGATCCATCGCTTCTCCTTTTGGGCTCGTGGCCGAGCCCCTCGGTCGGTGTCGGGGTCCACGGGGCAGATCGCGCCCCTCGGCCGATTTATTACTTTGACGAAGAAAATAGCATGTGGCCCACCGCAATGTCCGGGAACCCCGGCGCCCGGCGCGTTCCATACCGGGCCGGGTTCAGCGCCCTTCCGGGCACCCGGGTCAGGAGTCGATGAGACCCTGCGCCCAGCCGATGAGCCACTGGTCGGTGGTGGTGCCGGGCACCACGTGCTCGTTGTAGGCGTAGAGCGCGTGGACGCCGTTGGCCTCCACGAGCTCGCGGGCGCGGCCGAGGGCGTTGCCGACGTCGCGCGGGGCGTCGCAGATGCCGTCGTCCGGGGCGCAGATGTCCATGGTGCGGTCGTTGAGCTCGCCGAAGCCGCCGACGCGCTCGCCGCGCATCGTCGCGCCCGGCACGATCGGCTGGACCAGCTTGCTCAGCGGCGCCAGCGCCACCTCGGCGCCCACGCCGGAGACCTGGGTGCCGGGCACCACGCCCACGCCGGGCACGCGCCGGCCGTCGGCGACGACGGCCGCGCCGCGCACCCGCTCGGCGGGGATGATCCCCTGGCCGGTGCCGATCTCGGCGACGACGTCGCCGACGATGACCGCGCCCTGGGAGAAGCCGGCGAGCACGAAGTCGGTCTGCGGGCACTGGTCGTGGGTGAGCTTGAGCTCGCCCTTGAGCTTGGCCGTGCCCTCCTGACGGGACTCGTCGTAGCTCATCTCGTGGTCGGCGTTGATGTTGCGGAACTGCGCGGTGTACGGCAGCGTCCACACCTTGACCTGGTCCTCGGGGTAGCGCTCCTGCAGGGGCGCGGAGACCTTGAGCATGAAGGACTCCGGGTTGGCCTGCGGGTGGATCGGGTCGTCGTCCGGGGCCGACTCCCAGGTGCCGGGCGCGGAGATGAACTCCACCGCCGGGCACCAGTCGGGCTGGCCGGGCGTGTCGCCCTCGCCGAGGGTCTCCGTGGGCTGCGGGCCGGTCCCCGGCCCGTCGGCCTCACGGGTGTTCTGCCACCGCACCACCCCGGCGCCGATGAGCAGCACCACGGCGATGACGGCGATGACCGTCAGAGTCTTTCTCATGGGTCAGCAGTATTCCGCACGCGCGGTGTCGACGAGTAACTGCGCAGCGTCCTGCTGGTCCAGGTCGGTCTTTTTCTGCTCGACGAGCTGGCCGGCCACGGCCTCGGCCGTCACCCGGCCGCCGTCCTCGTTGTCCTCGGCGCAGACGGTGCGCGCCAGCCCGACGAGCTGGTCGGCGTCGTCGGCGGTGCGGATGCCCTTCTCGTCGAGGGCCTTCAGGTAGTCGCCCTCGGCCGGGTCGGCGGCGGGCGCCCCGCTGGGCACCTCGTCGACCTCACGGGCGCCGAGGTCGCCCTCGGCCTCGTCGCCGCCGCGGTGGGACCCGGACTTCTGCGACGTCGTCTCCGACGCGCCGTCCTTGTCCTTGTCCTTGTCGTTCTTGTCCTTGTCGTTCTTGTCCTTGTCGCCGTTGTCGGTCGCGGAGGTCGAGGCCTCCGGGGCACCGGTGGCGTCGGAGTGCTCGACGGTGGCCTCGCCGCCGCAGGCGGCGAGGGTCAGGCAACCGGCGGCGCACAGGGCCGCAAACGTGCGGCGCGCGGGCTTCGTCAATCGTAGGGACACGCTCAGTCCTCCTTGACCACGCCGTTGGACTGCGAGATCCGGCCGTGCTCGAAGGAGACGGACTCGCCGCCGCCGGGCAGGTTCTTGTGGTCCTCGGTCGGGTAGCCGTACTTGCCCTGCTCCCACTGGTGCTTGCCCCAGGCGTCGAAGATGCCGCCGTAGCGGATGAAGTGGGCGCCGGTGTCCGGCGACCAGTAGATGTTGCCGTTCTCGAACTCCTGGAAGGCGCCGCCCTTGATCAGGTACTCGTTGCTCTTCGGGAAGCCCAGCTCGCTGCCCGGGCCGTCCATCTCGCCGTACTTCTTCGCGATCAGGCCGCGCACCCAGTAGTTCTTGCCGGCCTTGTCGCGCACGAGGTAGCCGCCCTGGAAGGCCTGGATGATGCCGCCGTCGCGCTCGACCGGCTCACCGGTCGGGTAGCCCAGGTCACCCTTCTCGTAGCCGGTGGTGCCCCAGTGGCGGAACATGTCGCCCGGGATGGCGTGGGCGCCGGTCTCGGGGGTCCAGTAGATCGAGCCGTGCTCGAAGTGGACGAAGCGGCCCACCCCGTCCGGGGCCGTGAGCTCGCCGGTCTTGGGGAAGCCCAGCCAGGAGTTCGCACCGCCGAGCTCGGCGTAGCGGGCGTTGATCGCGCCGAAGAGGGCGTGGGCGCCGGTGTCCGGGGACCAGTAGGCGGTGCCGCCGCGGAAGTCCTGGGCCTTGCCGCCCTCGCCGGCGTCGTACTCGTTGTTCACGCAGGAGCCGATCACGCCGCCGCGGGTGGCCTCGGCGATGGCGCCGACGGGGGCGCAGTCCGCGCCGCGGCCCTCCTCCGGCACGCCGAGGGTCTCGGCGATGTAGGGCCAGGCCTGGGTCATCTCGAACTGCCAGTACTCCCAGGAGTGCACGCCGGAGGGGCGGAAGTGCACGACCGGCTCCACGCCGGCGGCCTTGGCGCGGTTGACGAAGGTCTCGCTGGTCATGCGCGAGATGACCTCGAGGCCCATGCCGGCCAGGTTGCCCTGGGCGCGGCCCAGCGCGTCCTCCTTGCCGCTGCCTGCGGAGACGTAGACGGTCTTGCCCTTCAGGGCCTCGATGCCCAGCTTCGGGTCGTGGTCGATCCAGGCCTGGGAGCCGTCCGGGCCCCACATGGCGGTGGTGTTGTAGCCGCCGGCGTCGGTCTGGGCGGCGCGGATGGCCGTGGGCATGCCCGGGCTGGTGGTGTCCAGGTAGCCGGAGAAGGAGCCGACGAACTTGAACATCTCCGGGTTGCGCTCGGCCAGGTTGACCGCCGCGGTGCCGCCCATGGAGATGCCGACCACGGCGCGCTCGCCGTTGGAGCGGTAGCCGTTGCGCAGCACCGGGATCAGCTCGTCGATGAGGAAGGTCTCCCACATGTAGTGCTTGCCGTTGTCCGGCTCCAGCCAGTCGGAGTAGAAGGAGGACTCGCCGCCGACGGGCAGGATCACGTTGACGTTCTTGTCCGCGTAGAACTGCTCGATGTTGGTGTCGATGGTCCAGCCGCTGTGGTCCTCGCGGGCGCGCAGGCCGTCGAGCGCCCAGACCTCCGGGAAGGTGGCCTCGGGGTTGGTGTGCCAGTCGCGGGCCAGCAGCATCTGGACCTGGATCGGCTTGTCCGGCATGGCGGCGGACTTGATGTAGATCGCGATGCGGCGGTTGGTCAGCCAGTCGACGTGGTCGATCGAGACGCCCTCGGGCAGCCCCTCGATCTGCGGGTACTCCGTGCGCACCGGGGAGCGCTCCGGCTCGCCGCCGCTCGGCGCGATGGAGTCGGTCAGGCTGCTGCCGCTGGAACCGGGGATCGCGGACTGCGCACCCGCCACGGGGGCGAGAGCGGCCGCGGTCGCCAGGCTCACCGGGATGGCGGTGGCGGCGAGGAAGAGGGAACGTCGCCAGGAGGCGCGGTGGAGCTTGTCACGCATGAGCTGTCCTTAAAGTGTCTTTCGCTGGTGTCCGCTTGGGTGGTCTGCCCCGTGCGCGGGCGTGCGCGCACGTCGACTCGCGACCCGTCGTGGCGGTGCGGCCCCGGAGGTTCCCCTCCTCCGGGACGTCGCCTGTCCGGATCCGGGTCAGGGCCCGGTCCGCTAGGTCGCCATCAAGTTTAAGTACAACTTGAGAGTTTGGGAAGTGACACGCGGAGGAAACCGCAAGAACTTCTGCATGCGAAAGGCGCCGGCACGCGAAAGGCGCCGCCGCCCCGGGGGGACGACGGCGCCTGGGCACCGGCGGCGGACGGCGGAGCCGCCCGGCGCGGTCAGTGCGCGTTCATGACGTCGAGCACGCGGCCCTTCGTCTTGTTCATCTGGTCGCCGAAGTTGGCCCAGTTGTGCAGGCCGGTCTCCGGGTAGTCCGCGGTGAAGTTGATGCCCTGGGCACGGGCCTTGGCGTCCCACGCCTGGGTGGACACGCGCGAGGCGGCCTCGAGCGCGGCGCCGGAGGCCTGGTGCTCCGGCAGGTAGCCGGCGTCCTGCGGGCCGGCGACACCGGTGGCGGCGGAGATGTAGACGTCCGTGTTACGCAGGCCCTCCATGTTCAGGAACGGGTCGTTCTCGAAGCGGCGGGGGCTGAGCACCGAGCCGTACATGTTGTTCAGGTTGTACAGACCGGCGTCGAGCAGCGCGGCGCGCATCATGGTCTGCCAACCCGGCATCGTGGTGGTCAGGTAGCCGGAGAAGGACAGGGCCTGGCGGTACTGCTGCGGGTGCTTGGCGGCGAGGGTCAGCGCGGCGGTGCCGCCCATCGACAGACCCAGGATCGAGTTGTTGTCGCGGGCCACGCCGAAGTTGCCCTCGAGGTAGGCCGGCAGCTCGGAGGTCAGGAAGGTCTCCCACTGGTAGTTGACCGGGTTCTCCAGGTCGTAGGTGGCCGGGCCGTTCCAGTCCGCGTAGAAGGAGGCCGCGCCGCCGACCGGCATCACGAGGGTGATGTTGCTGTCCGCGTAGGTCGCGGCGGCGTTGGTGTCCACCAGCCAGGCGTTGGAGACCTCGGTGGCGCGCAGGCCGTCGAGCATGTAGAGGCCGGCGTTGCCGCCGCGGCCGGAGGGCTGGATCTGGACGGCGATGTTGCGGCCCATCGCGTCGGACCAGACGTCACAGCGCTGGACCCAGAAGCCCACGCCGTCCCAGTCGCAGGTGCCGGTGGCGTCCGGGCGCAGCCAGTCACGGTTGCCCTGGGCCTGGGCGACGCCGCCCCCGGCGACCATGAGACCGGCCGCCGTGGCGAGCGCGGCGACGCCGGCGACGGTCTTGCGACCGGCGTGGCGCAGAGTGCTCAGTACAGACATTCTGGGATTCTCCTTGGTTCGGCGATCCGCCCTCGATCGGCGGCGGGAACCCGACTGGTGCCGGGCGTCCCCCGCTCCATCGGCGGAACTCGGTGCGGTGTTACACGTGGCTGAGCCCCGCGGCCTGGCGCGCCGGGTGACCGGCGCCGGCCGGGGGATTGTTTGGTTGGCAGTATAGGGCAGCTCCCAGCACGAGAAAAGTTGAATTTTATCTTCCCGTGACCGTTTTGTGACTTAACCAGGGGGTTACCCGTACCGGCGCGCCGCTTTCCGACGCCGCGCGGGGCGCGCTTCAGCGCGCCCAGCGAGCGGCCATCGGGTCACCGTCGGTGTGTACCTCGACCGGCCACGCGACCCGCGGCCGCTCCCCTGCGGCAGCGTCGGGGAGCCCGGCGGCGGCGTCGGAGCCGACGTCGAGGTAGGTCCGCGGGTCGGGGTCGAGCTGCAGCGTGCGCCCGCCGGTCAGTGCGAAGCGGACGTTGGCCCGGAAGCGCTGCGCGCTCATCGGCTCGCGGTAGGAGGCGAGCAGCTCCGCGATCTCCGCGTCGCGCAGGGCCGCGCGCGCGGCGCGGGTCTCGTCGGCGTCGACGAAGTGCGGCAGGATCTCCAGGTCCGCCCCGCCGTCGGCGAGCTGCCACTCCGCCGGGAGGTACTTGTCGTGGCCCACGCGCCCCTCGGGGATCTCCGGCTGACGCGCCGCCAGCGGCGTGGCCAGGCCCACCGTGTCGAGCACGCGCACGTCCAACGGGACATTCATGCTGGTCATCCCGAGGTTGAGCATGTAGAGCGTCGTCGGGGCCCCGGCCAGGTCCCGCGGCGTGCCGTCCGCGCCGTCGGTGCGCGGGACGGTGACCCAGTCGTAGCCGCGGCCCCCGTCCACCGTGATCTGCATGACCTGCGCGTCATTTTCGCTGCGGGCCTCGGCGACCGCCCCAGGGAAGCCCTGCATCGAGCCGATGGCCAGGAAGTCCTCCGCGCACCGCGGCGGGTCACCCGGCTCGCGGCCCGAGACGGTGGTCCAGAAGGCGCGTTCGTCGACGATCTCGAGCTCCCCGTCCGCCTCCGGGAGCTCCCAACGGTGACCCGCGAGCACGACGACGAGCGCCCAGACGGCGAGGCCCGTGCAGGCCAGTCCGGTGGCGAGCACGCCGAGCCGGTCCGGGCGGTCCCGGTCGAGGACGGGGACGACGGCCACGGGCAGCAGCGCGGCGAAGAGCGGCAGCAGCCACATCCGGCCGTGCATGAAGTCGCCGCCGACGCGCAGCACATAGGCACCGTGCAGCGCCGCGCACGCGAGCACCACACCGACGGCGACGGCCGGGCGGCGCGCGGCGGCGCGCCGCGCCCACGCCGCACGGACACCGCGGGCGGGGACCGACGCGGCGTCGGCAATTTCACGCCGGCCGCGCGCCCGTACGGCGAACCAGGCGCCGAGGGCGATGAGCACCAGCGCCGGCAGCCACAGCTGGTAGGCGACGATGAAGTCGCGGGCGTAGTCGAGGCCGGAGCCCCAGTCGGAGCCCGAGGCGCTCTTGGCCACGGCCGTGTGCGGGGTGAGCAGGCCGTAGTAACCCATGCGGAAGATCTGGTAGGCCACCGGCAGCGGCAACCCGCAGGCCAGCACGAGCAGCACGCGGCGCCAGTTCGCGGCGGCGATCAGGAGCAGCAGGCCGACCACGCCGCCGTAGAGGGCGAGCTCGGGGCGCACCAGCCAGCTCAGCCCCGCCCAGCAGGCGAGCACGCCGACCAGGCGCGCGGACGCCCCGGCGCGGGTGGCCCAGCGGGCGAGCAGCCACCACAGCACGCCGAGCCAGGCCAACGAGAGACCCCACTCGAGGCCGGAGGTGGCGAAGTCGCGGGCCGGCGGCAGCGCGAGGTAGACCACGAGGCCGGCGGGGACGAGCACGAGACCGGCACGGCCGGCGCCGGCGCCGCGGTACATCCGAGCGGCGCCGAGGGCGGCGAAGAGGACGCCTAGGACCGTCAGCGCGAGCGCGAGGGCGGTGGCGACGCGCTCGAGGCGCCAGTCGGTGACCTCGGCGCCGGCCCAGATGAGGTACTGCCACAGCACCGAGGTGTTGGTCTCCACCCGCTCGCCGGCGTTGAAGACCGGCCCGTTGCCGGCCATGAGGTTGCGCACCGTGCGCAGGACGATGAGGCCGTCGTCGCTCATCCAGCGCCGGACGTACCCGCCCCAGAACATCAGCGCGGCGGCGAGCACGCCGGAGGCGGTCGCCGTCGCGGCGGTCAGCGGGACCGCGGTGCGCCGGCCCGGACGGTGCTTCACAGTGCGGGGACGAGGTAGACGGCAACGGCCATGCACGCGATCCAGGCCAGCGCCAGGGTCTGCAGCACGCGGTCGGTCAGCGCCAGCTCGTCGGGCGCGCCGCCGTCACCGCGGTCGACGTCCGCGGCGTAACGCAGGATCGCGATGGTGAACGGCACCATCGAGACCTGGTACCAGATGCCGGCGGCCCCGGAGGCCTGCCCGGCCATCTCGAAGCCCCACAGCGAGTAGGCGATGACCACGGCGGTGGCGGCCAGCGTCCACACGAAGCGCAGGTAGGTCGGGGTGTAGCCCTGCAAGGCCTTGCGGATCTTGGCGCCGGTGCGCTCGGAGAGCAGCAGCTCGGAGTAGCGCTTGCCCGAGGCCATGAACAGCGAGCCGAACGCCATGACCAGCAGGAACCACTGCGACAGCGAGATGCCCGCGGCCACACCACCGGCCATCGCGCGCAGCATGAACCCGGAGGAGACCAGCGCGATGTCGATGACGGGCTGGTGCTTCCAGCCGAAGCAGTAGCCCAGCTGCAGGCCGATGTAGACGGCGACGACCAGGGCCAGCTGCGCGCCCGCCGTGGCGAGGAAGGACAGGCCCACCGCGCCGACGATCAGGACGACGGCCATCGCGTACGCCAGGCCGACCGGCAGGACGCCGGCGGCGATCGGGCGGAAACGCTTGGTCGGGTGGGCGCGGTCGGCCTCGACGTCGCGGGCGTCGTTGATCAGGTAGATCGACGAGGCCGCCAGGCAGAAGACGACGAAGGCCAGGGCGACGTCCGCGAGGGTGCGCGGGTCGGTCAGGGCGTCCGCGCCGGCGGCCGCGGGGGCGGCGACGACGAGGACGTTCTTGACCCACTGCTTCGGGCGCAGCGCCTTGACCATGCCCTCGGCGAGGTTGCGCGGGGGCCGGCGCTTCTTCCTGGTGTCGACGCCCTCGGTGTGGGGCTCGGAGTCGAAGATCCGCTGCTCTGGCTGATGTGTCACCTTGTCCGTGCCTTCCTGTCGGCTTGTGCGTCGACGGCGCTGACCGCCTTGGCGGTCGCCGCCCCGATCGCGGCCCCGACGGCCGTGTCGACGGGGAAGTGCACGCCGAGCACCATGCGCGAGACCATCATCACGGGCACGCCGAGAAGCGGCAACCGGTTGCCGGTCAGCTCGGCGACCGAGACGAGCGCCGCGGTGGTCGAGGTGGCGTGCGAGGAGGGGAACGACAGTTTAGAGGGGGTGCCCACGCCGACGGAAATCCGCGGGTCGTCCGGGCGCGGCCGGCGCACGACGCGCTTGAGCGCGACGCTGGCGGCGTGCGCGAGGAAGGCCGAGGCCCCCACGCGCAGCCAGGCGCGGCGGCGCGGCGCGTCGAGGGCGGCGCCGGCGGCCGAGAGCCCCAGCCAGCCGAGCGCGTGCTCGCCGAAGTGGGAGAGCCCGCGGGCGGTGGGCAGCACGCCGGGGACGTCGGCCACGGCCCCCTGCAGGGCGACCAGGGCGTCGCTCTCGCGGGCGCGCAGCTTCTTCAGGTCGATCAGGCTCACCGGAAGATCCTCCCCCAGGCGGTGCGGCTGGTCAGCTCGGGCGCGGCGGCGCGGTACTGGGCGCGCAGGCGGTCGAAGTTCTCGCGCAGCTCCCGGTGCAGCGCGAAGGTCTCCTTGACCAGCTTCTTGGCCAGGTCGCGGTCGCGCTTGCGGAAGACGACGTTCTTGCCGTCGGCGGTGGTCACCGTGGCGCCGTCGACGCGCGAGAGGGAGAACCAGCGGGCCTCGTCCTTGGCGAGATTGAGCTGGGGCACCTCGTGGGCGGCCGGGTCGGCGGGCTTGAGCGAGTGGGCCACGCCCTTGAGCAGCCACGGGATCTTCTTGATCTTGGCCAGGCGCCCGCCGATGTTCTGGGTGGGCACGCCGGGCGCGCCGGTGGCGCGCGGCAGGGCGGAGGCGGCCGGCAGCTTCTGGGCGTCCGGGTACTCCGAGCGGATCTTGTTGATGCGCGGCAGGGAGGACTCGAGGATGTCGAAGAGCCGGTCCGGGCCGGCCAGGAAGTCGCGCATGGCCTCCAGCTGGATGGCCAGCGTCGAGTACTCCAGGCACATGGCGTGCTTGAAGGTGGTCTTGCGCAGCGAGCGGATGATGCCGTCGACTCCGCCGTCGTGGTGCAGGGCGGCGACGATCAGGCGGTTGCGCAGGTGGAAGTAGGCCTGCCAGTCGATCGCGTCGTCCTTGTCGGCCCAGGACATGTGCCAGATGGCCACGCCGGGCCAGGTGGCGGTCTCGAAGCCGCGCCGGGCGGCGCGCAGCGAGTACTCGGTGTCGTCCCACTTGATGAACAGCGGCAGCGGCTGGCCGGTGGTCTCCGCGACGACGCGCGGGAACAGGCACATCCACCAGCCGTTGTAGTCGACCTCGATGCGGCGGTGCAGGTCGCGCGAGTTCGGCACCTCGGGGCGGTCGCCCGGCTTGCCGAGGTCGTTCATCGGGTTGCGGGAGAAGTCGTGGTCGTAGTGGACGTGCGGGGCCGGGCCCCACATGAAGTCGCCGCGGTTGACCACCTCGCCCATGGTGCGCAGCTCGGCGCGGTTGAGCAGATTGAGCATCTGCCCGCCGATGATGGTCGGGCGCGCGGAGTAGCGGGCGACCTGGACGGCGCGCAGGATCGAGTCCGGCTCGATGGCGATGTCGTCGTCCATGTAGAGGATGTAGGGGCTGCCGTGGTCGGCCTCGCCCTCGCCGTCGACGCCGCCGAGGGCCTCGAACATGATGCGCGAATAGCCGCCGGAGCCGCCCAGGTTGCCCTGGCGGAACTCGTGGAAGCGCTCGCCGAAGTGGGCGGTGATCTCCGCGTAGCCGGGCTCGTCGGCCGGGTGACGGTCGCCCTGGTCGGGCATGAGCACCGCGTCGATGATCTCGTCGACCTCGGGGTCGGCGGCCAGGGCCTCGAGGGCGGCCACCGCGTCGGTCGGGCGGTTGAAGGTCGGGATGCCGACGGTCACGCGGCGCTCGAAGGGGCCGACCTGGGTGCCGTCGGGCATGGTCTGCGGGCCGGGGGCGACCGGGGCGTACCAACCGCCGTCGGAGAGGGTGACCTCCGTCTCCGCGGTGACGTCGAACCAGTACCAGCCGCCGTCCTCGAAGGGCGCGAGCGTGAGCTCGAAGGCGGCGGTGCCGTCGGTGACCACGGCGGCGTCGACGGCGATGCGCCCGCCGTCGGGCCGCGAGCGGTAGACGTCGATGCGCGCGGTGCCGGCGACCTCGAGCTTGAGGATCACGCTGTCGAGCTGGGAGTAGCGGCGCCAGTAGGAGGCCGGGAAGGCGTTGAAGTAGGTCTCGAAGCTGAGCTCGTCGCCGGCCGGGACGGTCACGGAGAGGCGGTCGGGGAAGCGCACCCGCCCGCCCGAGGAGTCGGTCTCCATCAGGTAGAGGGTGCGCACGTCGCCGGGCTCGCCGAGCCGCGGCAGCAGGAGGCGCTGCAGCTTTTCGACGGCGCGGCCGACGGCCTGAGCCGCGGCCTCGGTGGCGCGGTCGGCCGACTGCGGGGTGCTGGAAGCGGATTCGCTCACGGTGCTCAGTCTCGCCTTTCGGGTCGGGGGTCGGCGGGCGCGGGTGGGACGGGCGACCCTTCCGCGCGGTGTACCTCGTTAAAGGGTAGCCGCTGGCGCGGCGCGCACCGTCATCAAACACGCCGCGACCCCCGGTGCCGCGGTGAGCGGCCCGGGGGTCGGGGGTCGGGGGTCGAAGGCTTCGACTTCGCCGGCGGGTGCCGGGGTGCTGCGGATCAGGCCGCGAGGGCCGCGCAGTCGTTCTCGACGGAGTGCAGGACGTGGACGTCGGCCATGCCGGCACGGTCGGCCAGGCGGGCGACGGCCTCGCGCTCGATGAGCACGGTCCGGAACATCGTCACCGCGTCCTTCTTGGCCTCGACGGTTTCATCCAGCACGCGGTCCACGAGCTGCGCGCCGAGGTCGTCGTCGAAGCGGGCGTGCAGGTCCTCTCGGAGGCTGTTGATGAGAGTGTTGGACATGTTGGTCACCGCTCCTTTCGTTGTGGTTAATTCTGCGGTGTTGCTTTGTTAACTTACCGTTAACCTAGCGGGTGAAGTCCAGCCGGTCAAGCATTTCCGTCGAACTTCTCCGGAAAACTTTCGCTTCCGGCCGGTCACCCGGTGAGAACTTCTCGTTCCCTCTCCGTTAACCTGGTGTTCACTTTAACCGACGGCCATAGGTTAACGCAAGGTTAACTTTGCAGGTGAGGTGCGTTCGCCCGTCTCCGCGCCATATGGCTCACGTCACATGCGTCCCGTTCACCCCGGATCACGCCCCCTCCCCCGGCGTCGACCCCACGAGACGCCGAAGGGGCACAGGCCCGCGGCCCGTGCCCCTTCCCTGTCCCCCTGGGGAACGCCGACAGCGCCCCCGGACCGGCGCCGACGCCCCGTTCCCCGGGAGGGCGCCGAAGGCGTCCTGCCCTAGTGCCCGCGCGGCTGGGCGAGCGGCTTGCCCTCCTCGAAGAAGGGCACCAGCAGGTTGTCGAACATGCTCAGCGCGCTGCCGATGGCCATGTGCATGTCGAGGTACTGGTAGGTGCCCAGGCGGCCGCCGAAGAGCACCTTGTTCTCCTCGGACTCGCGCGCGGCGTCGGCGCGGTAGGCCTCGAGCTTCTCGCGGTCCTCGGGCGTGTTGATCGGGTAGTAGGGCTCGTCGCCCTCCTCCGCGAAGCGCGAGTACTCGCGCATGATGACCGTCTTGTCCTTCGGGTAGCTGCGCGCGCGCTCCGGGTGGAAGTGGCGGAACTCGTGGATGCGCGTGAAGGGCACGTCGGCGTCGTTGTAGTTCATCACCGGGGTGCCCTGGTAGTCGCCCACCGGCTCGACCGAGGTCTCGAAGTCGAGGGTGCGCCAGCCCAGCCGGCCGTGCGCGTAGTCGAAGTAGCGGTCGAGCGGGCCGGTGTAGACCACCGGCGCGTCCGGGTTCTCCGCGCGCAGGTTCTCCGCGATGTCGAAGAAGTCGGTGTCGAGGCGGACCTCGATGAGCTCGTGGTCGGCCATCTTCTCCAGCCACGCGGTGTAGCCGTCGACGGGCAGGCCCTCGTGGATGTCCGTGAAGTAGCGGTTGTCGAAGGTGTAGCGCACGGGCAGCCGGGAGATGATCGAGGCCGGCAGCTCGGTCGGGTCGGTCTGCCACTGCTTGGCGGTGTAGTGCTTGACGAAGGCCTCGTAGAGCGGCTTGCCGATGAGCGCGATGCCGCGCTCCTCGAGGTTCTGCGCGGCCTCGGGGTCGAGCCCCTCGGTCTGCTCCTTGATCAGCTCGCGGGCCTCGGTCGGCGAGTAGTAGCGGCCGAAGAACTGGTTGATCAGACCCAGCCCCATCGGGAACTGGTAGGCGGTGCCGTCGTGCATCGCGAAGACGCGGTGCTGGTAGCCGGTGAAGTCGGTGAACTGGTTGACGTACTCCCAGACCCGCTCGTTGCTGGTGTGGAACAGGTGCGCGCCGTAGCGGTGGATCTCGATGCCGGTCTCGGGCTCCGCCTCGGAGTAGGCGTTGCCGCCGAGGTGCGGCCTGCGCTCGACGATGAGCACGCGCTTGCCCAGCTGGCTGGCCGCGCGCTCGGCGACGGTGAGTCCGAAGAGGCCGGAGCCCACGACGATCAGGTCATAGTTGCTCATGGCACCCAAGCTTATCGACGCCGCGCGCGTACCGCGCAGGCGCGCCGTGCGGCGTGTGCGGGCGGGCGCCGTGCGGCGCCCGGGCGACGGCCCGGGGGCCGTACGCGGGGGCGATATTTCGGTGACACCTCAAGAAAAATCCGTCACACGAGTATCAATCACCACTTTTATCAACTACTATCGTCAGCGGTTTCATCTAGCCTCAGCTTTCACAGCTGTACCGGGCCGCGGCGCCGCGCGGGCCCGGAGCACCAGACCCGACCCTCTACCAGGAGCTTCCGTGCATCAACGTCGCCGACTCACCATGAAGAGGCACCGCCCGACACTCGCGGTCGTCTCTTCCGTAGCCCTGCTCGCCGCCGCCGTCTTCGGCGGCAACCAGGTCCTCAACACCCAGTCCGACGGCTCCGGCCCGGTGGACGTGCTCAACGTCTCCGAGTCCTTCGCCGACGGCGACAACGTCGCCGTCGACGACGCCGCCATCAACGCCCAGGGCGGCGAGGGCGAGCGCACCGTCAAGGAGTTCACCCGCGACGAGGAATTCAGCATGTTCGCGCTGACCTGGGAGGGTCCGCGCGACGTCGCCGCCTACGTGCGCGCCGAGATCGACGGCCAGTGGGGCCCCTGGCACGACCTCGAGCCGATCGGCGAGACCGCCGGCGACAAGCACGGCACCGAGCTGATCTACGTCGAGCCGACCCACAAGGTGCAGGTCTCCACCGCCGGCGTCGACCTCCTCGGCGGAGCGGCTGACGGAGCGGCTGACGGAGCGGCTGGCGCCGCTCCTGGGGAAGAAAATGCGGCCGACGGCGCGGCTGACGCCGCTCCCGAGGGCGACGAGAACGCAGAGAACGCCGAGCCGGAGCAGACCGCGCCCGCGCGGGACGCCGAGCCCGCCGCGCCCGCGTCGGACGACGCGGCGTCGGAAAGCGACGGGGACGACCGTGACGCCGGCGGCGCGGCGCCGATGCCGGCGGACTACGCGGGCATCCGCCCGGTCGCCGAGACCGAGGACACCTCGGCCACCGACGCCGAGGACCTCTCGGCCGTCTTCATCGACGGCAACGCGCAGGCGGGCATCGCCCCGACCGCGGAGACCGACGGCATGCCGAGCATCGTCTCGCGCGGCGGCTGGGGCGCCAACGAGAGCAAGCGCTGCATGAGCCCGCAGATCGACGACCACGTCTCGGCGCTGACCATCCACCACACCGCGGGCTCCAACAACTACTCCCGCGCCCAGGCCGCCGCCCAGGTGCGCGGCATCTACAACTACCACGCGGTCACCCTGGGATGGTGCGACATCGGATACAACGCGCTGGTGGACAAGTACGGCACCATCTACGAGGGCCGCTACGGCGGACTGACCAAGGCCGTCCAGGGCGCCCACGCCGGCGGGTTCAACCAGAACACCTGGGGCATCTCGATGATCGGCGACTACACCTCGACCACCCCGCCGGAGGCGACCATCGAGGCCGTCGGCAAGCTGGCCGGCTGGCGCGCCGCCGTGGCCGGCTTCGACCCCACGGGCCGCTCCACGCACTACTCCGAGGGCACCAGCTACACGAAGTACCCCGCGGGCACCCCGGTCACCCTGCCGAACATCTTCGCCCACCGCGACGTCGGCCGGACCACCTGCCCGGGCGACGCCGGCTACGCGCAGATGGACCGCATCCGTCAGCTCGCCAAGGCGCAGTACAGCGCCATCAAGGGCGGGGCGACCGGCGCGGAGCAGTCCACCTCGACGACCACCTCGCCGGGCACCTCGGACCAGACCTCCACGCCGTCGACGACGACGCAGTCGGACGGGACGTCCACGACCTCGACGACCACCCCGCAGTCGAACTCGACGACCACGACGACCAACCAGCGGGCCGCGAACACGGGCGACGCCCCGCGCGGGCCGCTGGCCGGCGGCGACCGGGACGTCACCGAGATCCTCAAGGGCCTGACCAGCGACAGCCGCGCCGAGCAGGTCGCCGCCGTGGGCGGGCTGGCCGCCCTGGGCATCGCGGCCGTGCTGGCCAACCCGGACGTGCGCGCCGAGATCGGCCAGCTGGGCGACGTGAAGGTCCTCAACGACATCACGCTGCGCGACGTGCCGCCGATCATCGACAAGCTGGTCACCCTCAGCGGCAACTCCGAGATCGAGGCCAAGTGGCGCGACATCAACGCCGTCTTCGGCCCGGTGCTCGGCTCCGCACGCTCGGGTGTCACCACCACCCCGGCGGCCAACGGCGGCGAGACCAGCTACGCGCTGTTCGACAACGGCATCATCACCTCCTCCGACGCGGCCGGCACCCACGCGCTGTGGGGCGCGATCGCCGACGCCTGGGCCAAGCAGGGCTTCGACTCCGGCCCGCTGGGCCTGCCCACCGGTGAGCAGCGCACCGAGGGCGGCGTGCAGAAGGTCGACTTCCAGAACGGCCTGATCAGCTACGACCCGGCCACCGGCGCCGTGGACATCAACCTGGCCGGCAACTAGGCCGACCCGCGCCGGACGCGCGCCGGATCCGAACCGGGCGCGCGCCGGACGCGCAGCGAACAGCGACGGGCCCCGCATCCTCCGTGGCGGAGGGTGCGGGGCCCGTCGTGGTCCCTGAAGGCGGGACTAGCTGCTGAGCAGGTTCGACACGGCGTGGAAGATGCCGTTGACGCCGCCCTGGAAGAGGTCGACGAGGGTGTTGAAGAAGGTGAGCAGGGAATCGAACATGTTGAGGCTCCTTCGGAGTCTGTGGGGCCGCGGTGGGGAACTTTTCCCCGCGCGACCCCGCGGGTAGGTTCACCCCGACTAACGCTTTTGAGCCGCCCGGTGTTACACCCTGACTAATATTTTTCTCGCCCGATACTAATCTCCTGCTCAGAGGGCGGGGCCGACGGTCAGCGGCTCAGCGCGACCGGCTCAGTACCACCACTCGAGGACGCGGGCGACGCCGTCCTCGTCGTTGGTCACCGTGGTGAAGTCGCCGGCGTCCTTGACCTCGGGCCGCGCGTTGCCCATCGCGACGCCGTAACCGCACCAGCGCAGCATCTCGACGTCGTTGGCCATGTCGCCGAAGGCGATGCAGCGGTCCTGCGGCACGCCGTGCATCTCGGAGAGGTCCGCCACGCCGAGGGCCTTGGTGACCCCGGGCGCGCCGACCTCGAGCAGCCCCTCCTCCATCGAGAAGGTCAGCTGCGCCAGGCGCGGGTCGATCTTGTCGGCCAGCTTGGCGTACATCTCCGGGGCGGACATCGACTCGTTGCGCAGCAGCAGCTTGACGGCCGGCTCGGCGAGCACGGTGCCCTCGGAGAGCACCGCGTAGCCCTGGGCCTCCCAGGTGTGCATGTAGTTCGGCGCGACCACGAAGAGGCTCTCCTCGGGGTCGAAGGCGGACTCGCCGGAGCGCTCGCACGCCACGGCGACCTCGCCGAACTCGCGGCGGGCGATGCCGACGACCTCGGACATGGCCTCGGGGGCGAGCTCGTGCCGGCGCAGGATCGTGTCGCTGGCGGAGTCGTAGAGCACCGCACCGTTGGCGGTCACGCACACCGGCATCACCGGCAGCTGCTCGAGGACAGGGTAGATCCACCGGTGCGGGCGCCCGGTGGCCAGCGCGACCTCCGCGCCGGTCTCCAGCGCCCGGGTGAGCACCGCGCGCAGCCGCGCGGAGACACGCTCTGCCGACGTCAACAGGGTGCCGTCGACGTCGCAGGCGATGAGCCGCGGCCGCTTCTCGGGGGCCGTGGCGGGGCGGTTGAGCTGGATCGGATCGTTCATGTCAATAGTTCAGCTTAGTGGACCGCGGCCCCGCTAGTCGGTGACCCACCCGTAGGAGCGTTCGACCGCGCGGTTCCAGTCGCGGTAGAGCGACTCCATGCGCCCCCGGTCGGCCGCCGGGGACCACCGGCACCCCTCGCCGGCCAGCTCCCTGATCTCGTCGGTGTCGCACCACAGCCCCGCCCCGAGCCCCGCGGCGAAGCAGGCGCCGGCGGCCGTGGTCTCGGTGGAGCGCGGGCGCACCACGTCGACGCCGAGCAGGTCCGCCTGGAACTGCATGAGCAGGTCGTTGTCGGTCATGCCGCCGTCGACGCGCAGCTCGTCGAGGCCGCGCCCGCCGTCGGCGGACATCGCGTCGATGACCTCGCGGACCTGGTAGGCGGTGGCCTCGAGCACGGCGCGGGCGATGTGGTGGCGGTCGGCGAAGCGGGTCAGCCCGACGATGACCCCGCGGGCGTCGGCGCGCCAGCGCGGGGCGAAGAGCCCGGAGAAGGCCGGCACCACGTAGACGCCGCCGTTGTCCTCGCAGCCGCGGGCGAGCTCCTCGACCTGCGGGGCGGTGCGGATCATGCCGAGCTGGTCGCGCAGCCACTGCACCAGCGAGCCGCCGACGGCCACGGAGCCCTCCAGCGCGTAGTGCGGCGCCTGCCCCTCGACCTGGTAGGCGACGGTGGTCAGCAGGCCGTGGTCGCTGAGCTCGGGGCGCTCGCCGGTGTTCTGCAGCAGGAACAGGCCGGTGCCGTAGGTCGTCTTCGCCTCGCCGGGGCCCAGGCAGCCCTGGCCGACCATCGCCGACTGCTGGTCGCCCAGGATCGCGGTCAGCGGCACCCCGCCCAGCGAGCCGCGGGCGCGCACGGTGCCGAAGTCGCCGACCGAGGGGCGGATCTCCGGCAGCATCGCCGGCGGCACGCCGACGGCGTCGCACAGCTCCTCGTCCCACTCGAGGGTGCGGATGTCCATCAGCAGGGTGCGCGAGGCGTTGGTCACGTCCGTGGCGTGCACCGCGGGCCGGCCCTGGTCGCCGCGCGCGCCGCCGGTGATGTTCCACAACAGCCAGGTGTCCACCGTGCCGAAGGCCAGCTCGCCGCGCATGGCGCGCTCGCGCGCGCCCTCGACGTTGTCGAGGATCCAGGCGATCTTGGGCCCGGCCGGGTACGAGTTGATCAGCAGGCCGGTGCGCGACTGCCAGCGGTCGTCGCCCGCGTCGCCGGCCAGCTCGCGGCAGATCTCCGTGGTGCGGGTGTCCTGCCAGACGATGGCGTTGTAGACGGGCCGGCCGGTGCGCCGGTCCCAGACCACGGTGGTCTCACGCTGGTTGGAGATGCCCAGGGCCACGACGTCCTCGCGGGCGACGTCGGCCTCGGCCAGGGCCTTGGCCATCGCGCGACGGGTGTTGCGCCACAGCTCCATCGGGTCGTGCTCGACCCAGCCCTGGCGCGGCAGGATCTGGCGGTGCTCGTACTGGCCGACGCCGACCTCCCGGCCGGACTCGTCGACGATCACCGCACGGGTGGAGGTGGTGCCCTGGTCGAGGGCGGCGACGTAGCGCCGGCGGCCGGACATGGAGGTCAGTTCCCCTTCTTCTTCGCCTTGGCCTCCTTGCGGGCCTTGCGCTCGGCGCGCTCGCGCCGGTCGATCTCGAGCGCCTGCTCGGGCGTCGGCGCCGAGCCGCCGAGGGAGACCGGCAGCCACGGCGCGCCGTCCTCGAAGGGCCCGTAGGCCGCCTCGTACTCGGCGCGCGCGGCGTCGAGAAGCTCACTCATCTTCGCGCGCAGGCGCGCGGTGGCCTCCTCCGGGTCGCCGGTGGGGTCCATCGGCTCGCCGACGCGGATGACCACCGGCAGGTGGCTGCGGCCGAGGTTCTTGGGCAGGTCCTTGGTCCAGATGCGCTGGCCGCCCCAGGTCACCATCGGCACCACGGGCACGCCGGCCGCGGCGGCGATGCGCACCGCGCCGGTCTTGAACTCCTTGAGCTCGAAGGAGCGGGAGATCGTCGCCTCCGGGTAGATGCCCACCAGCTCGCCGTCCCTGAGATGCTCGACGGCCGCCTCGATCGAGCCGCGGCCGGCGGCGCGGTCGACGCTGACGTGGTGCATGGCGCGCATCAGCGCGCCGACCACCGGGACGTCGAAAATCTCCTTCTTGGCCATGAAGCGCGTCAGGCGCTTGCCGCGCAGGTGCGCCGGGATCTGGCCGAGGATGAAGTCGAAGTAGTTGGTGTGGTTGGACGCCAGGAGGGCGCCGCCCTCGGCGGGCACGTTCTCCGAGCCGGTCACGCTGATCTCGAGGCCCTGGGCACGCAGCACCGCCTTGATGATCCGGATGATGATCCGGTTGTAGACCAGCTCGCGCGACTCGGGGTGCGCGGGCACCTGCTCCGTGCCCGCGGGCACGAGGAACTGCCCGCGGCGTTCGAATCCCTCCCGGCGCGCGCTCATGCCTTCGGCTCCAGGACGTCCTTGCCCACGAAGCGGCGCAGGGCCTCCGGCACGACCACGGAGCCGTCGGCGCGCTGGTGGTTCTCCAGCAGCGCGACCAGCCAGCGGGTGGTGGCCAGGGTGCCGTTGAGGGTCGCGGCGGTCTGCGGCTTGCCGTTGTCGTCGCGGTAGCGGATGTTGAGGCGGCGGGCCTGGAAGGTGGTGCAGTTCGAGGTCGAGGTCAGCTCGCGGTAGGTCTGCTGGGTGGGCACCCACGCCTCGGTGTCGAACTTGCGGGCCGCGGACTGGCCCAGATCGCCGCCGGCGGTGTCGATGATGCGGTAGGGCACCTCGATCTCGGCGAGCATCTCGCGCTCCATGTCCAGCAGCGCCCGGTGCTGCTCGACGGCCTGGTCGGGGCGGCAGTAGACGAACATCTCCAGCTTGTTGAACTGGTGCACGCGCAGGATGCCGCGGGTGTCCTTGCCGTAGGAGCCGGCCTCGCGGCGGAAGCAGGTCGACCAGCCGGCGTAGCGGCGCGGGCCGTCCGAGAGGTCGATGATCTCGTCGGAGTGGTAGCCGGCGAGGGCGACCTCGGAGGTGCCCACCAGGTACTGCTCGTCGCGCTCGAGGTAGTAGATCTCGTCGGAGTGCTCGCCGAGGAAGCCGGTGCCGCTCATGATCTCGGGGTTGACCAGCACCGGCGGGATGACCAGCTCGAAGCCGCGGGCGCGGGCCTTCTCGGCGGCCAGCATCATCAGGCCCAGCTCGAGGAAGGCGCCGTCGCCGACGAGGTAGTAGAAGCGCGAGCCGGAGACCTTGGTGCCGCGCTTCATGTCGATGATGCCCAGGCCCTCGCCGAGGTCCAGGTGGTCCTTCGGCTCGAAGTCGAACTCGGTGGGGGTGCC
Source organism: Corynebacterium frankenforstense DSM 45800 (assembly GCF_001941485.1). Taxonomy (NCBI): domain Bacteria; kingdom Bacillati; phylum Actinomycetota; class Actinomycetes; order Mycobacteriales; family Corynebacteriaceae; genus Corynebacterium; species Corynebacterium frankenforstense. Next base: position 2,487,308 of record NZ_CP009247.1, read on the forward strand.
CACGTGCTCGAGGACCACGAAGTCGTCCTCGCCGCCGGCCGGCGCGCCCTCGACGACGTTGGAGATCTTCATCTGCAGCTCGACCACGCGCGCCTCGGCGGTCTTCTGCTCCTCCTCGGCCGCGCGCACGCGGGCCTTGAGGTCCTCGGCGCCCTCGAGCAACTTCGGGCGGTCGGCCGGGTCGGCCTGGCCGATCTTGCGGCCGAAGGCCTTCTGCTCCTGGCGCAGCTCGTCGGCGGAGCGGATCGCCGCGCGGCGGGCCTCGTCGGCCTCGAGGAGCGCGTCGACGAGCTGGGGGTCCTCGCCGCGCGTGACCTGGGAGGCGCGCACGACGTCGGGGTTGTCGCGGAGGAGCTTGAGATCAATCATGGCGCTGATCTTACCGGGCGGCCCCGCGCGCAGGGCCGGGACCGGCGGGGCGGCGGGGCCGGGACCGGCGAGCAGACCGCCGTCGCCCCGGCGCGTGGACTGTCCTTCCCCCGCCGCAGGTGGCAGACTGGGGGCGTTATGAATTCGAGATCAAGGTGGCGCTCGGCGACCTCCGTGCGCACGGCCCTGCTGGCCGCCCTGGCGTCGACGGTCTTCGTCGGCGCCTACACGCTGGTGTCCCAGGAAGCCGACCCGCAGGCCGGCCCCGCGCAGTCGCACGGCGACTCGGCGGACGCGGTCTCCTTCACCACCGCGGACGCGGGGGCCTGCCTGAACTGGTCCACCGCGGCGGACGGCACGCCCACCGGCTTCGAGCAGACGGACTGCGACCAGGAGCACCGCTTCGAGGTCTCGGCGCGCGAGGACCTGGGCACCTACCCGTCCTCCGAGTTCGGCGACGAGGCCGAACGCCCGGACGTCACCCGCCAGGCGCAGCTGCGCGAGGAGCTGTGCCGCGCGGTCACGCTGCGCTACCTCGACGGCCGGCTCGACCCCTCGGGCCGCTACTCGGTGGCCTCGATCCTGCCGCCGGCCGCCGACTGGGAGGCCGGGGACCGCACGCTGCTGTGCGGCCTGCAGTCCACCGACGACTCGGGCACCCCGGTGGCCACCCACGGCAACGTCGCCAAGGTCGACCAGGCCCGGGTGACCCAGCCGGGCGAGTGCGTGGCCGTCGACGAGGTCAACGCACTGCACAAGGTCGACTGCGGGGCGGACCACCAGCTGGAGACCACCCTGATCGTGGACCTCGCGCCGGTCTTCCCGCAGGGCACCCCGAGCGTCGAGGAGCAGGACGAGCACCTCAAGGAGGTCTGCACCCAGGCGGCGATGGACTACCTCGGCGACGAGGAGGAGCTCTACCGCTCGACGCTGCAGCCGTTCTGGTCCTCGCTGTCCGCGGAGTCCTGGGACGGCGGGTCCCGCTCGGTCAACTGTGCGCTGGTCAGCGCCGGTGACCAGGGCTTCAACACGCTGGCCGGCTCCGCGAAGGGCGAGTTCACCGTCAACGGCGAGGTCCCGCCCCCGCCGCCGGAGCGCCGCCCGCTGCGCGGCGAGTCGGCCCCCGCCTCGCCGTCCGCGCCCGCCCCGGCGGAGAGCTCCCCCGCCCCGGCGCCATGATCCGCGTCTCCGAGGAGCGCTTCGAGGAGATGGTCGACGACGCCCTCGACACCATCCCCGAGGAGTTCGCCCGGCGCATGGTCAATGTGGTGGTGCTCGTGCGCGACCGCAACGAGGAGCAGCCCACGCTGCTGGGCCAGTACGTCGGCGTGGCGCTGACCGAGCGCACCTTCGACCACACCGGCTACCTGCCGGACGCGATCTTCGTCTACAAGGAGGCCCTCGAGGACTTCTGTGCGACCGAGGAGGAGCTCGCCGACGAGGTGCGCGTGACCGTGCTGCACGAGGTCGGCCACTACTTCGGCATGAGCGAGCGCCAGCTGCACCAGCTGGGCTGGGGCTGACCCAATTTCCGACGCCCCGGTGGTCGCCGTCGGCGCCCGCTGCGCGGACGCCGCCGCCCCGCGGACGCGGCGACCCCGGTTTCAGGCGTCGACGTCGCGCTCGGCGACGTCCCAGCGCACCATGTCCCACTGCCCGAAGGGGCGGCCGTGGGGCTCGAGGACGATGAAGCCGGTGTTGGGCAGCCGGGACTCGAAGGCCCAGTCGGCGTCGACGCCGGCGGCGTGGGCGGCCATGACGCGGCTGGCCCCGCCGTGGGAGACCATCGCGATGTCGTGCTCGGTGCCGTCGAGCTCGGCGGCGATGGACTCGAGCACCGGACGGGCGCGCCCCAGCACCGCGGCGGTGTCCTCGCCGTGCGGGAAGGCGGCCGCGGCGTCGTCGGCGAGCATGCGGTGCAGCACGGCCAGGTAGGCGGCGATGTTCTCCGGACCCGCGATGCGCTCCATGTCGCCGGCGTAGACCTCCTGCACACCCTGGCGCACGTCGAGGCGCAGCGTGCCGGTCGCCAGGCCGCGGGCCCGCTCGAAGGCGGCACCGGCGAGCACCGCGGTCTGCTGGGCGCGCAGTGCGACCGAGCAGTAGATGCGGGCCAGACGCTCGCCGGAGAGGCCGGCCAGCTCGCGGCCCGCGGCGGCGGCCTGGGCGCGGCCCAGCTCGCTGAGCTCGGCGCCCGGGGGTCGGGTGTCGATCACGCGGTGGATGTTCGAGGCGGTCTGGCCGTGGCGGACCAGGATGATGCGGCCGGTCATTTCGTCTCCTCCTCGTCGGTGGCCTCGGTGTCGGCGACAGCCCCGGTGGCCTGGGTGGTCGCTCCGCCGGCGGCGGTGTCGGTGACCGGCTCACCGGCGCGCAGCGCGTCGACCCAGCGGGTGGCCGCGGCGATGCGCCCCAGGTCGGGCCCGCCGGCGGCCGCCTCCCGCTCCGGGTCGGTGCGGTCGGGCCAGGAGCCCAGGAAGGCGATGTGCTCGGCGCGCAGCCACAGGGCGCGCAGGGCCTCGCCCACCGGGGCGTCGTCGATGTGGCCGGCCATGTCGGCGTAGAAGACGTAGGTGCCCATCAGCTCGCGGGTCGGCCGCGAGGCGATGCGGGTCAGGTTCACGCCGCGCTGAGCGAACTCGCCGAGCGCGCCGACGAGCGTGCCCGGCGTGTTGGGCAGGCGGAAGGCGACCGAGGTGCGGTCGCGCCCGGTGCGGGCCGGCGGGCGACCGGGCGGGCCGACGAGCACGAAGCGGGTGCTCGCACCCTCGACGTCGGCGATGCCGTCGGCCAGCCGGTCCAGGCCGAACAGCTCGGCGGCGCGGCCGGGCGCCGCGGCGGCGTCGACCTCCCCCTCGGCGACCATGCGCGCGGCCGCCCCGTTGGAGGAGGCGGGCACGAACTCCACGCCCGGCGCGTGGGCGGCCAGCCAGCCGCGCACCTGCTGGTAGCCGACGGGGTGGCTGGCCAGGCGGCGCACGTCGGCCAGCGCGGTGCCGGCCCGGGCCATGACGGTGAAGGCGATGTCGAGGTCGAGCTCGTCGTATATCTGGACCTCGCCGGCGGCCAGGGCGTCGAAGGCCTGGGTGACCGGCCCGTCGACGGAGTTCTCGATGGCGATGACGCCGAAGGCGGCGCGCCCGGCGCGCACGGCGTCGAGGACCTCGGTCGGCGAGCCCAGCGGCAGGGTCTCGGGGGCGGGGTCCGCGGCCCCGGCGGCGCCGGGGAAGGCGCCGCGGGCGGCGAACTTCAGCACGGCGGCCTCGGTGAACGTGCCGGCCGGGCCGAGGTAGGCGACGGTGGACTGCATGGCCGCCAGCATATCGCCCGGGGCGCCGCCCGCCGGGTGCTCTCCCCCACCCCGCACACCCGCCCTCCGTCGCCCGCCACACCCACCCGTGGCGCCCGCCGCCGCGCGTCGGCGCCCATCCCCCAAGGAGCCTGCACGCCGCGCGGAACCGCGGGATCGCCCGTAGCCTGGAGCCGGACGCCGTGACGCGTCCACGAGGAGGACACGTGCAACCCGATGCCGAGGTGGAACCGGACTTCTACTGGGACGTCGGCGACCTCTCCTGCGGCCAACTGCTGGTCAAACTCAAGCTCGCCTTCCGCGACGAGTTCGCCCCCGGTGAGGTGCTGCACCTGACCGCCACCGGCGAGGGCATCTTCATCGACGTGACCGCCTGGTGCGGATTGACGGGGAACACGCTGGTGTACTCCGACCCGCCGACCTTCATCATCCGGAAGAAAGAGGACTAAACCATGACCGCCACCGGCAAGTTCTGCGTCTCGATCACCCACGCCAAGAACGACACCGACAAGGCCACCGTCGGCTTCGTCGTCGCCAACGCCGCCGTCGGCTCCGACCAGGACACGATGGTCTTCCTGTCCACCGAGGGCGCCCGCCTGGCCGTCGCCGGCTACGCCGACGACATCCACGAGGAGGGCTTCGCCCCGATCAAGGAGCTCATCGACAACTTCGTCGCCGCGGGCGGCAAGCTCTACGTCTGCGCGCCCTGCATCAAGAAGCGCGGCTTCACCCAGGACGACCTGATCGAGGGCGCCACCGTGGTCGGCGGCGCCAAGCTGGTCGAGTTCCTGGCCGACGGCACCCCGTCGGTCAGCTACTAGTCCGCGGGCGGCGCGCCATGGCCGAGTCCGTCCACCCCTACACCCCCGACGCCGGGTTCAACGGCGGCGACCTCGACTGCGGCAACGGGCTGCTGCTGATGATCCGGCAGCACATCGACCCGCTGGCGCCCGGTCAGCTGCTCGAGATCGTCTCCTACGAGTCCACCGTCGAGGTCGACCTGCCCTCCTGGTGCAACCTGACCCGCAACGACCTGGTCAACGTCCACTCCGACGTCGACGCGGAGGGCCGTAAACGCTGGAGCTTCCTCGTCTGCAAGGGCGCGTTCACCCCGCCCGGGACCGACGACGCCGCGCCTGCCGCGGCGTCGGAGGGCGCCGCGGCGGCGCCCGCCGGTGCGGGCGCCGGGCTCCCGTTCCCGGACGCCACGGCCACCGCGGGCGTCGGAAAGCGCAAGCGCAAGAAGGTGCAGATGGAGATTACCCAGCCGGTGGTCGAGCCCTTCATCCCGGAGCGGCTGCCCGAACCCGCGCCGGCGCCGGCCGTCGAGCCGTTGTCGGTGATCACCCAGGGTTCCTGGCCGCGGCCGCGGTGGCTGCTCTCCGCGCTGCACCAGCACCTGGAGGGCCGGCTGACCGACGAGGAGTTCAACGAGACCGCCGACGACGCGGTGCGCCTGGCGCTCGCCGCGCAGGAGCGCGCGGGCGTGGACGTGGTCACCGACGGCGAGCAGCGCCGCGACAACTACTCCAGCTTCGTCGCCGGGCTGCTGCAGAACACGCAGCTGATCCCCGTGACCGACCTTTTGCCCTACGTCGACGACCCGGAGGAGTTCGGCCGGGAGCTGCGCGCGCTCGACGTGCCGGCCGACGAGGTGCGCCACCCGGCGGTCTTCGGGCCGCTGGGGCGCGACCGCCCGCTGGCCGCCCACGAGGTCGAGTTCGTCCAGTCGGTCACCGACACCCCCGTCAAGGCGTGCCTGCCGGGGCCGTACCTGCTCACGCGCACGATGTGGATGGAGTGCATCTCCGACCGCGCCTACGACGACCGCGAAGCCCTGGCCCGCGACGTGGTGCGCGTGCTGCGCGAGGAGATCGCGGCGCTGCTGGCCCGCGGCACCGCACTGGTGCAGCTCGACGAGCCGGTGCTCACCGAGGTGCTCTACGGCACCGCCGGCGGCGGCGGGCGGACCTTCATGTGCGGCGCGCTCGGCGAGCGCAAGGACTCCGTACCGGAGCTCGAGTTCGCCCGCGGGCTGCTGCGCGAGGCCACCGCCGGCTTCGACCCGAAGCGGCTGTCGCTGCACGTGTGCCGCGGCAACTGGACCCCGGACGAGTCGGCGGCGCTCTCGGGCGACTTCGCCCCGCTGGTGCCGCTGTTTTCCGAGGTCAACGTGGGTAACCTGATCCTCGAGCTGTGCACGCCGCGCGCCGGTGAGCTCAGCGCGCTGCGCGGCATCCGCGACGACCAGCGCGTCGGTGTCGGCGTGGTCAACCAGAAGGTGCCGGAGATCCCGGAGGTCGACGCGATCGTCTCCCGGGCGAAGGCCGCGATCGACGAGCTCGGCCGCGACCGGGTGCTGCTGACCACGGACTGCGGCTTCGCCACCTTCGCCGACAACCCGATCGTCAGCGCGAAGATCGCCGAGGGGCAGCTGGCCGCCATGGCCCGGGCCCGCGACATGCTGCGCGCGGGGAGCTGACCCGGAGCGGACCGGGTCCGCGCAGACCTGACCCGGCGCGGGGCTGAGGCGGTCCGGGGCGGGCACCTATGCTTGCCCCCATGACCGCCCGCCCCTCCGCCGACCCCGGCTTCCACGGCCTGTTCACCTCCGGGACCGCCGTGCCCGGGGACACCGGTGCCGCAGTACCCGGCGCCGACGCCGCGGCGGACGCGGAACGGGCGCTGCGCGGCGTCGACAATTTCTTCTCCGCGCTCGAGGGGGTCAGTCCCGCGGCGGCCGGGTTCACCCACCTGGACCCCGCGGCCGCCCGCGCCCAAGCCGAGTCCGCCCACGGCGACCTGGCCGGGCTGGTGGTGCCGGCCAAGGACCTCAACAACGTCGCGGGCATGCCCACCGGGCTGGGTTCGACGCTGCGCGTCCACCTCGCCGAGGCCGACGACCCGGTGGTGCGCATGCTGCGCGAGCGCGGCGCGGTGGTCCCGGGCAAGACGGCCACCTCCGAGCTGGGGCTGACCGCCTACTGCGAGCCCGTCGGCGGCGTCGCGCCGCACAACCCGTGCCTGCCCGGCTGCACGCCCGGCGGTTCCTCGGGCGGCGCGGCGGTGGCCGTGGCCCGCGGGATCGTGGCGGCCGCCCAGGGTTCCGACGGCGGTGGCTCCCTGCGCGTGCCCGCCGCCGCCTGCGGGCTCGTCGGGTTCAAGCCCGCCCACGACCGCCGCGACGGCCTGGCCGCCACCGGTTTTCTCACCCGCGACCTCGCGCTGACCGCCCGGCTGCACGGCCTGGACCCCGAGGCCGGCCGGGTGCGCGTGGGGCTGCTGACCGAGCCGCTGTTCGCCCCGCGCGCGGACGTGGACACCCGCTGGGAGCGCGGCGCGCGTCTGGCTGCCGAGCGCCTGGCCGACGCCGGCCACGAGGTCGTCGAGGTCTCCCGCCCCGAGGCCACCGACGAGGTCTTCGACGTCTTCCGCGTGCTGCTGCTCTCCGGGGCCGCGCAGGCGACCGGCCCCGCCAGCCCCGTCGTCGCCGACCTGCGCCGCCGCGGCCTCGCGCTGACCGACGCGCAGGTCACCGGCGCGGTGGCCCGGCGCGCGCGCATCGCCGAGCTCTACCGGCACGCCTGGGGTGTCGACGCCCTGCTCACCCCGACGCTGGCCTACGACCCGCCGGCGCTCGGCGCGTTCTCCCGCCTGGCGCCTGCCGACGACTTCGACGCCCAGACCGCCTGGACGCCGTGGGGCTCGCTGTTCAACCTCACCGGGGGCGCGGCCGTCTCCGTGCCCGTCGACGCCGCCCGCCCGCTGCCGGCTTCGGTGCAGATCGGTTCGTTCACGCTTTCCGACGCCGCGGTGCTCGCCCTCGCCGCGCAGGTGACGCCGTGAGCGCGGCGGACGGCGCGGTGGACAGCGCAGCGGGCGACGCAGCGCGCGGCGCGGTGAGCTCGCCCGTGGGCGCGGCGGGCTCCGCCGCCGGCGCCGTGCGGCGCCGGGTGCTCGTGCGCGAGCTGCTCATCGTGTTGACGGTGACCTTCGGCGCCTCGGCGGTGCGCGCGGTGCTGCGGCTGATCGACGCTCTGCTCAAGCCGGAGGCGCTCAACGAACAGTCGACCACGCTCTACTCCCCGCAGGCGCGGATCCCCTGGCTGGACCTGGGCCTGCAGCTGACCTCGGCCGCGGTGCTGCTGGCCTGGGGCGCGCTCGCGCTCTACCTGCTGGCCGTGGTGCCGGGCCCGGCGCGCGCGGACGGGGAGACCGGTCCGCGGGGTCCCCGCAGCGGGTCGGCGGCCGCGGGACCGGGACCGGAGCGCGGCCCGGCGCGGCGCGGCTTCACCCGCGGCGACCTGCTGCACGGGGCGGGTCTGGCCGCGCTGATCGGCCTGCCGGGGCTGGTCCTCTACGTCACGGCGGTCCATCTGGGCCTGTCCAAGGTCGTCGTGCCCACCGCCATGACCGTGCCGTGGCTGGAGGCCCCGGCGCTTCTGGTCTGGTCGGCGGCCAACGCCTTCGGCGAGGAGGCCGTGGTGGTCGTCTGGCTGGTCACGCGCCTGCGCCATCTGGGGCTGCGCCCCGGCGGGGCGATCGCGGCCTCGGCCGTGCTGCGCGGGCTCTACCACCTCTACCAGGGGGTTTCGGCGGGCTTCGGCAATCTCGTCATGGGCGTTCTCTTCGCCTGGTACTTCCACCGCACCGGCCGGTGGTGGCCGCTGGTCGTCGCGCACTTCCTCATCGACGCGGTGGCCTTCGTCGGCTACGCACTGCTCGCCCGGGCCGGTTGGCTGTGCTTCCTGGGCGTTCCCCCGGGCGTCGGATAAGAGCGGTTGTTCCGGTCCGCCCGGCCCCCGGGCGATATTGTGTCCCCATGGATCAACGGCGTACAGGAGACTCCCCCTGGCGGCGCGGCGAGGAGCCGGGCCGCCACAGCGGGCGTCACCGCAGCAACAGCGACCCGGACGCCGACCTGGGCGACGTCGTCTACGGCCAGGACGGGCGTGTGCTGCGCGACCGCTTCGGCCGCCCTGTGCGCCGCCGCCCCGCCGGCGAGCGCCGTGACCGCGCCGACCGCCCGGACCGCTCCCGCGACACCCGCGAGGACCGCGAACGGGAGCTGCGCGAACGCGAGGCCCGGGCCCGCCGCGAGCAGCCCCGCGCCTTCGGCCGCCGCGACGACGTCAACCTGCGCAGCCGCGGCTACCGCCGCCCCGACGAGCGCGCCCCGCGCGACGGCCGGGGCGCACGCCCGGCGGCCGGCGCCGCGGGAGCGGCGCGAGCCGCGGGTGCCGCAGGTGTCGCAGGTGCCGCAGGTGCCGCAAGTGCCCGGCGCGACCCGGACCGGCCGCGCCAGTACATCCCCACCCCCGAAGAGCAGGCCCGCCGCGAGCGCGAGGACCGCTACGCCCGGCGCCAGGCCGAGGCCTACCGCGAGCGGGAGCGCGCCGCCTACCGCGACACCGGACGCGGCCCCGACCGGCCGCGCCCCCGACGCCGACGTCCCGGATACGCAGACGCGCCACCCGCGCGGCGTCGTCAATTCCGGATGCCACGCATGCCGCGCGTCGGCTGCGGCGGCTGCCTGGGCCGCATCCTGGCGGTGGTGCTCGTCCTCGCGGTGCTCACCACGCTGTGGGCGGACACACGGCTCAACCGCGTCGAGGCCAAGCCCGAGCAGCGCGTGGCCAACACGGCGGGCACGAACTGGCTGCTCGTCGGCTCGGACTCGCGCCAGGGGCTCTCCGAGGAGGACATCGCGCGCCTCGGCACCGGCGGCGACATCGGCGTCGGGCGCACCGACACGGTGATGCTGCTGCACATCCCCACCACGGGCAAGGCGAAGCTGATCTCGCTGCCGCGCGACTCGTACGTCTCCGTGCCCGGCTACGGGATGGACAAGCTCAACGCCTCGTTCACCTACGGCGGTCCGCAGCTGCTGACCGAGACCGTCGAGCAGGCCACGGGCCTGCGCATCGACCACTACGCGGAGATCGGCATGGGTGGCCTGGCCAACACCGTCGACGCCGTCGGCGGGGTGACGGTCTGCCCCGAGGAGCCGATCAGCGACCCGCTGGCCAACCTGGACATCGCCGCGGGCTGCCAGAAGGTCGACGGCGCCACCGCGCTCGGCTACGTGCGCACCCGCGCCACCGCCAACGGCGACCTGGACCGCGTGGCCCGCCAGCGTGAGTTCTTCAGCGCGCTGCTGGACAAGGTCACCTCGCCGGCGACGCTGATCAACCCGCTGCGCTCGGTCCCGATGCTCAACCGCGTGACCGGCTCCTTCACCGTCGGCGAGGGCGACCACGTCTGGCACCTGGCGCGCGTGGCGCTGGCGATGCGCGGCGTGGAGACCGAGACCGTGCCCGTGGGCGGCTTCGCCGACTACGACGTGGGCAACGTGGTGCTCTGGGACGAGGCGGGCGCGAACGCGCTGTTCGACTCGATCCGGTAGGCAGGCGGCCGGTCGTCGGGCGGCCCGTGGATGGGCGGCCCGTGGATGGGCGGTCGGGGTCCGGGCGGGCGGAGTCCGGCCGGCGACTTCTATGGGGAGGGGCTCCGAGTCGGGAAAGACGACCACCTCGGGGATCGGACCGCACAGTTCGCCGGGTCCGAAGATTCACGGTTCCACTTCGCTGGAATATTCTCCTGACCGGTCTCCGCAAAGCAGATCGAGAGAAGTGTCCCAGGTTTCTGCCATATTTCACCCAGGAAAATGGTAGCGTTTGTCACAGGCTTCCTCAGTTGCCACCTCGGAAGGACACTCGGACATGGCCCACTACGACCTCTACGCCGCTCTCAACCTGGACCGCCGAGATTCCTGCGAACAACTGGGCCAGGAGATCACCCGTCGGCTGCGGGCCGGGGAGACCGCGAGCCCAGGCGGTTCCGACGAGCTCCGCTCCGCACTCGCCGTCCTCGGCTCCCCCGGTCGCCGCGCGAAATACGACGCCGTGCTGGACAACCCCACCGCAACCCCGCTGACCCACGCAGACGTCGCCGATCTGGCGGCCATGCCCGACCAACCTGGCCCACAGAGCGGACAATCTAACTCGCCAGCTGGACAGTTCGGCCCACAGCACCACCACCCCGCCCCTCAACACGGACGGTCTGATCAGGCCGACGCACCGGCCTCGGGAGAGGCCACAGAGCCAGCGGCTCAGGGCCCCGCGAATACCAGACTCATCCTTGCCGCGGTCGTCGCCGTCATCGTCGTCGCGTTCGCAGCCATCGCCGGCTTCTTCCTGCTCCGCGGAGGCTTCACCGCGGAGGGGGCAGGCACCGCCACGACCTCGGAAAGCCCATCCGCCGACGGCTCAGACCCGCGTGCATTGCTAGAGGAGTACATGTCCCTCGACAACCGTGACGAGCGCGCCGACTGGATCAGGCGGCACACCGATTTCGACCTGCTACCCAATGCCGCACTCCAAGACGATTCAGGTCTTTCGGTGTCGCCCGAGACGTGGGCCTCAATGCAGGCCGACTTCTACTCCGCGGACCTCGCCGACGGCGAGCTGACCGTCATCGAGGAAAATTACCTGTCCGAGGAGGACATCACCCCCGAAGAATTCGATGCTCACAGGAAAGAGTTAGGGCCCGGCATCACAGACGCCTACGAAGCCATATTCGACTCGGAAGCTGGCTACGGGGAGCGAACGGCATCCTCTTCGTGAAGACCGGCGACTCATGGCACTACTTCGTTTACTCCTTCAAGCGGCGCCCGTCCCTGGACGGATTATTGAACCTGGACTCTCATGAGGCCAGCTAGAGACGAAGCACCTGTCACCACCCAGGAAGGACACCCGGACATGGCCCACTACGATCTCTACGCCTCACTCGGAGTCAGCCGCGGATACTCCTGCGAACAGCTCAGCCAGGAAATCACCCGCCGCCTGCAGACCGGACAGACCACCAACCCCGGTGGCCCCGACGAGCTGCGCGTCGCCCTCGCTGTCCTGGGGTCGCCGGGGCGGCGGGCGCAGTACGACGCCGTGCTGGACAGCCCAGACGCGGCCCCACTGACCCCTGCAGACGTCGCCAACCTGGCGGCCATGCCCGACCAACCCGGCCCGCAGATCAACCAGCCTGCCCCCCAAGCGAATAAAGCGTCCAAGCCCTGGCCGGTATTGGCCGCAGCTGTTGCCGTCGTCGCGCTCATTTTCGCCGCCGCCACCGCGTTCTTCCTGATCCGCGAAAACTCCGACGACGAGACCGCAATTCCCGGAGAGACGTCCACCAGCGACTCGGCCGATGCACCCGATCCGACCGCTTCGGGTGGCTCCGATCCCCGCCAGATGGTCGACGAGTACATGGCGCTTGAGACTCGGGACGAGCGTGCCGAATGGATCAAACAGCACACCGATTTCGACCTGATTCGAGAGAAAGCCGAGGGACCAATGTCGGATGTGTACTCCCTCGAGACATTTGCCCTCAGCCAGGCCGATGCGTACTCACAAACTCTGGGGGAGAGTAACAGCACGCCGAAAAAGCTCGAGGAATACGTCCTCTCCGAGGAGGAGAAGAACCCTTTCTCCAACGTTGACACCCGTGGATGGAGAGACTCGGTCGGCCGCGACACTTCCGATGCCTACGAGGCAAGGTTCGAGGGCGATACCGGCACAGCCGGGATCTTCATGCTCCAGAAACGTGAGGGGGTGTGGTTTTACGTCTCCTACCAATCCGATTTGCAGGCTGACCTGGCGGAGCTCGGGTGACTGCGGCGCGTCGGGACAACACCGGGAAGCGCTCCCCACTTCGTTGGCGAAGCGGCTTCCCACCCCTTAGCTTCTTTCTATGAAAGCTGAAGGCAGTTCACCGGTCAGCGCACAGGCAGCACCCAGGAAGGACACCCGGACATGGCCCACTACGATCTCTACGCCTCGCTCGGAGTCAGCCGCGGCAACTCCTGCGAGCAACTCAGACAGGAGATCACCCGCCGCCTGCAGACCGGCCAGACCACCAACCCGGGTGGCCCCGACGAGCTACGCGTCGCCCTCGCCGTCCTGGGCTCACCCGGACGCCGTGCCCAGTACGACGCCGTCCTCGACAACCCGAACGCGGCCCCGCTGACCCCCGCGGACATCACCGCCCTGGCCAACATGCCCGAGCAACCGGCGCCGCAGGGGTACGAGGCCGGCCCGCAGGGTTACCAGGCCGGCCAAAGCACCGCCGCGGGGGCGCAGACCCAGCCGACCTCGAAGTCCAAGCTCATCCTGGCCGCGGTCATCGCCGTCGTGGTCCTCGTCGCCGCCGCCCTCGGCTTCTTCCTGCTCCGCGACGGCTCCGGCGACAAGCCGGCCAGCGCCGCCGAGACGACCACCACCTCCTCTGACAGCGGGTCCGCTGACAAGTCCAGCGAATCGTCGTCCACGAGCAGCTCCGCAAACAAGTCCGGCAAATCGTCGTCCACGAGCAGCTCCACCAACAAATCCGGCAAATCGTCGTCCCCGAGCAGCTCCACCAGCAGTTCGAAGCGCACCTCCGCCAGATCCTCGGACCCGCGAGAAATGCTCGATGAGTTCATGGCCCTCGACAGCCGCAACAAGCGCGCCAAGTGGATCAAGAAGCACACCGATTTCGACCTGGTGAAGGAATTCTCAGATGCAACCGATGATGACACCAATCAGGTCTCACTCGGGAATTTCGCGGAGATCGAGGCCGAAGCGTATGCGGATGCGGTGAATGAGAACGGCACTCCGCGTGTCAGAGCTGACTACTTCCTCTCCGAAGGCGACTTCAGCGCAAAGGATGCCGCGACCATGAGACAGTCCTTCGGATCTGATATCACCGACGCTTACATGGTGGATTTCCGCAACTCGGGCGGGGTCATTTTCGTGAAGTCCGGCGGATCGTGGCACTTCCTGATCTATTACCCCGAGTGACATGCCTCAAGGGTCGGCGCGTGAGCGGGCCCGAGGCAAGCGACTCCGGGAAATTGCGCGGCCTGTGACACAGCTAACTGTTAAGGTCTAGCCAGAAACGACCCGACGGTGCCCGGAAAGGACACAGGCCATGGCCGACCACGACCTCCACGACCGCCCTGACGGGGCGGCGCCGCGGCGACCGTCCTGGGCGAAGCCCGTCCTGATCGCGGCGATCGTCGTCCTGGTGCTCACTGTCGGCGCCCTCGTCGGCTACGCGGTGACCCGCGGCCCGGAGGACGGTGAGACAGTCGCCGCGACGTCCACCGACGACCCCGCGGACGGCGCCGCCTCCGGGTCCGTCGACGAGAATGCCGGCGATTCCCCGGCCCCCTCGGACGGATCCGCGGACGACTCCGCCGAGGGCACGGCCGACGCGCCCACCGGCGGCTCGGACCCGCACCAGATGCTCGAGGAGTACATCGCCTTCGGCACCGACACCGAGGCGCGGACCGACTGGCTCGAGCAGCACGCCTACCAGGGCCTGCCCGAGGCGCACGACCGGGACGGCAAGACCCTCGAGGAGTTCGCCGCCCAGGAGGCTGACGCGTACGACACCCAGCTCGGCGCGTCCGGGGCCACCCCCACCCCGGACATCCGGAACGAGTACTACCTCTCCGAGACGGCCCATCTGCCGGGCGACGACGTGCTCGCGGACCTGAACCAGCAGTTCGGCGGCGAGATCTCCGACTTCTTCGCCGCGGACCTCATGCACGAGGCCGACGGCATGCCGCACGTGCTGGCCGTCCAGTTCGTCGAGTCCAACGGGGTGTGGTACTACCTCGTCTCCGCCAATCAGTGAAGCACCTCGTGCACAGAGCACCCCGGAAGGACTAGTTCCATGGCCCACCACGACCTCTACGCCGCACTCGGAGTCAGCCGCGCAGCCTCCTGCGAAGAGCTCAGCCAGGAGATCACCCGCCGCCTGCAGACCGGGCAGACCACCAACCCGGGCGGCGCCGACGAGCTGCGCGACGCCCTCGCCGTCCTGGGCTCACCCGGCCGACGGGCCAGGTACGACGCCGTGCTCGACGACCCGGACGCGGCCCCGCTGACCCGCCGGGACATCAGCGACCTGGCGTCCATGCCGGACCACCCGGAACCGCAGCAGGGCCAGTACGGTCAGCGGGATTACGCCCGGTACAGCAGGCAGGACGACGGGGCCCCGCCCCAGGGCGGCCAGTTCGACCCCCAGGCCGGCCAGTACAACCAGCCGGACCCCGCGGCCGGCTGGGCCGCGGAGAGCGGAGCGCAGGGTGGCTGGGCCGCCGAGGGCGGTTGGGGCGGCCAGTACGACGGCCCTCGGCCCCAGGGCGCACAGACACCGGGCTCGTCGAGGACCGGGATCATCATCGCCGCCGTGATCGGAGCATTCGTGATCATCGCCGGCCTGGTCATCGCGCTCCTCGTGTTGGTCGTCGGCCGCGCGTCCGACGACGCGGCGGACGAAGCCGGCACCTCCGTCAGCGCCCCGGCGGAGAGCCCCACCGACTCCGGCGCGGCCGGTCCCGAGAGCGACTCCGCGGAGGCCTCCGGGGGCGCATCCGCCGACGGCCCGGACGAGGCCCCCGCGGGCGGGTCGGACCCACGCGCGATGGCCGACGAGTTCATGGCGCTCGACAACCGCGACGACCGCGCCGCCTGGATCGAAGAGCACACGAACATGGACCTGGTGCGCGAATTCGCCGGGGACCCCTCCGCCGAAGCACTGTCCGCCCGGTCCTACGCCTCGATCCAGGCCGACGAGTACACGGCGCTGGCCGACAGCGCGGGCGGCACCCCGACCATCGACGCGGAGTACCGCCTCTCCGAGAACGCTCTCAGCGACGCCGAGCTCGAAGCGGTCAGGCAGGAGTTCGGTGCCGACATCACCGACGCTTACCTGGTCGAGTTCGAGGGCACCGGCGGCGAGATGCCCGGAATCATGTTCGCCGAGTACGGCGGTTCGTGGTACTTCCTGATCCTCGGCACCCCGTGACGCACGCCCGGTGACACACGCCCCGGCACAGCGCCGGTGATACCCCGACCAGAAACGCCGCCGGAAACGCCGCCGGCCCGGCCCACGCGGGATGCGCGGGCCGGGCCGGCGTCCGGTCTCCCGGGCGTCTAGCCGATGGTGACCTGACGGGACTTGATGTTCTGCAGCTGCTTGCGCTCGTCGGCGGTCAGCTGGGCGTCGTTGTCGTACTCGGCCTCGATCGCGGCCTGGACGCGGGCGAGGTCCTCGCCGTAGGAGTCGGTGGCGCGCTCGGGGTCGAGGTCCCATACGGGCACGACCAGGCCGTGGGTGCGGAACACACCGGCGAACTTGGTCTCCTCGCCGAGCTTGAGCTCGCCGCGGGCGGCGATGCGCGCCAGCGCGGTGAGGACCTTGTCCTCCTCCTTCTCGGGGCGCACCCAGCGGATGTGGGCCTTGCCGGAGCCGGGGTTGACCCACCACACCGCACCGGGCACGTCGGCGTCGATGCGCTCGGACGGCATGATCGTGGCGTTGGCCTGCTGGATGGCCTGGTTGACGGCCATGTCCGGGGTCACGCCCTCGGGGACCCACCAGGAGAAGTCGTCGTGGACGGTGATGTCCAGCTCCGCGTCCGCCGGGATCAGGTCGGTCAGCTTCGGCTGGGAGCCGTCGGCGGCGGTCGAGCTGAGGGTCTCGCCGCTGGCGGCGGTGCGCGCCCAGTTCAGGGCGTACGCCAGGTCGCGGCCGGCGTTGTCGGTGCGCGACTGGACCTGGAGGGCCACCAGCGCCTCCTCGGCGTCGCCCTCGCCGCGGACCACGGCCGCGCCGGCGCCGGGCAGCACGGTGACGATGCGCACGGGGCGCTCGGCACCGTCGACCGCCACGGTGGCGACGGCGGAGGGCACGAACATCTGCAGGGCGACGAGGTCGGCCTCGCAGGCCAGCCCGCCGAACGGGCGGGGGTCGCGGGCCAGCGCCTCGCGCTCGGCGGCGCGCTTGGCCAGCTTGGCCTGGCGGCGGCTCATGCCCTCGGGCAGGTTCTCGCGGTTCTTCTTCGACTTCTTCGACATGGGCACCAAGATACCGTGTACCGCCCCGCAGGCAGGGCGGACGCCCCGCTCAGCGCCGCCGGGTCACTCGCGGCCGACGCTGCCCATCCCGGCGAGCATCCACATCGCCATCTCGGGCTCGTCGGTGACCAGCAGGTCCACGCCGTGGTTGGCGGCCCAGTTCATCTGCGTGACGTCGTTGACCGTCCACAGGTAGGTCGGCAGCAGCTTCGCGCCGATCAGCCTCGGGTGCTGGTGTGCGCGGATCAGCGACAGCCCCATCACGTCGGGCCGGCCGATCTTCGGGTCGATCGGGTAGAGGTAGCGCAGCACCGGCCGGCGCAGCACCACGCGGCCGATCCGGGGCAGCAGCCGGGCCATGCGCCCGATGGCGATCGGCGAGAAGGAGATGACGTGCATCCGCGGGTCCTCCGAGACCCCGTGGTAGCGCAGCACGTTGGCCACGGTCTCCTCGACCATCCGCCCGTAGCGCACCGGGTGCTTGAGCTCGATGTAGAGGTGCTTGTCCTCGTACTCCTTGACCAGCTCGATCAGCTCGCCGAGGGTGAGGATCCGCTGCGGGTTCGCCTCGTCGCCCATGTTGAGCTCGCGCAGCTCGGCCAGGGTCTTGCCGGAGGTGCGCCCGGAGCCGTCGGTGCCGAAGTTGACCACCGGGTCGTGGAAGCAGACCGCGTGGCCGTCGCGGGTGAGGCGGATGTCGGTCTCGACGCCGTGGATGGGCAGCTCAAGGGCTTTCTCGTAGGCCAGCCGCGTCAGTGGGGGGTACTTTCCGGCGTAGCCACGGTGCGCGATGATCTTCACACACCCATCATGGCACCGTAGGGCCGATTTCGCCGACCGCCGCCGCGCGCTTTCCGACGCGGGCGTGCGCATCACCCGGGAGCGTGCCGACGCCCGGGTGCGTGCCGACGCCCGGCAGCGCGGCGGAGCCGCGCTGCCTCTAGTTCTCCGGCTCGGGCACCCAGCTGTTGATGCGGCGCATGAGCATGCGGTTCTTGCGCTGGGAGCGGCCCAGCTTCGTGGACATCCGGGAGAGCACCTCGATGGCCTGGTTGATGTGCGGGCCCTTGTTGAGCATGACGGCCTCGGCGCGCAGCGCGTAGGCCGCGTCGGTGATCTCGGCGCGCGAGGGCAGCCCGTCCTTGGCCAGGTGCTCGAGGACCTGGGTGGCCATGACGGTGGGCACGTGCGCGGCCTCGGCGATCGCCATGATCAGCCCCGGCACCTCGGCCAGGCGCTCGAAGCCGAGCTCGACGGCGAGGTCGCCGCGGGCGATCATCACGCCGAAGTTCGCGTGCTGCATGCCGGCCAGCATGATGTCCGGCAGGCCCTCGTAGGCGGGCACCGTCTCGATCTTGAGCACCACGCCCAGGTCGCGGGCGCGCGCGGCGGCGGCCTCGTCGCCGGCCTCCTCGGCCGCGCGCACGATCGTGTGCAGCTCGGCGAGCACGGTGTCGACGTCCGCGCGGTCGCGGATGAAGGAGACGTCCGCGATGTCGGCGTGGGCGGCCGTGAAGCGCAGCGCCGCCTTGTCCTCCTCGGTCAGGCTGGTCACGGGCAGGTCCGTGTCCGGCAGGTTGATGCCCTTGTAGGCGGCCAGGTTCGCCCCGCCGATCTTGGTGCGGGTGATCTCGAGGCGGACCTCGGTCGGCCCCTCGGCCGCCCCGCCGTCGGCGCCGGCGTTGGTCCCGCGGGCCACGCCCTCGATCACGCCGTCGTCGAAGAGCACGCGGTCGCCGGGCCGGATGGCGCGCACGGCCTCCGGCAGGGTGCAGCCGATGCGCGGGACCTCCTGCCCGGCGGGGTCCACCGGGGCGGGGTCGTCGGTGAGGATCAGCTCGTCGCCGGTCTCGAGGCGCAGGCGCTGCTCGGTGGCCGGGATGCCGTGGGCGCGGGCCTTGACCCAGTCGTGCTCGAGGAGGGTGCCCTCCGCGATGTAGGCGTTCTGGCGGCCCTCGGCGAGCACCGCCGGCGTGCCCGCGCCGTCGGCGTCGGCGTGCACCTCGCTGACGGTGAAGTGGCGCTTGGAGCCGCGGTTGTCGTGCAGGCTGATGCGGTCGCCGACGGCCATGCGCGCCAGCCACTCGGCGTCGACCTGCACGGGCAGCACCGGGCGCCCGTCGAGCTCGGGCGTGGCGGGCGCAGGGAGGTTCACGGGGCTCAGCCAGATGCGCGACGGCGCGATGACTTTGCCGGTGGGCAGGCGCTTGACGCGGGCGCGGCCGACCTGCGGGCCGGGCACGATCGCGCCGGTGCGCAGCTTCGGGCCCGCCAGGTCCACGGCGATGCGCACCTCGCGGCCGGCCTCCTCGGCGGCGCGGTGGACGTTGTCGACCATCCGCAGCCACACCGTCTCGTCGTCGTGGGCGGCGTTGATGCGCACCAGCTCGGCGCCGGTGGCGATGAAGCCGCTGACGATCCCGGGGTCGTCGGCCGCCTCGGTGGGCAGGGTGACCATGATGCGCGAGTGCGTCTCGTCGAGCGCCGGGCCGAGCAGGCGGTCGGCGTGGTCGTCGAGGATCTCGTCGGCACGGGCGAAGGCATCGGCGATCTCGGAGTAGCGGAACTTGCGCGGCTCGTCGTAGAAGGCGCCGAGGGCCTGGCGGGCGGCGCGCAGCCGGCCCAGCACCGCCGGCTCGGTGGTCGACAGGCGGGTCGCGCCGAAGTCGGCGAGCCCGGCCTGCAGCGGGCGCAGGTCGTGGGTGCGCAGCTCCGCGTAGCGCAGCACGTTGAGCGCGCCGTCGCGGTGGGTGGGGTGGACCTTCGCCAGCGCCTCGGCGTGGTCCTCGCCGACGCGCTCGACGGCCGCGATGAGGGCGTCGATGCGGTCGGTCAGCGAGCGCAGGTACTCCTGGTTCTCCGGGGCGTCCACGTGGCGGCGGTCCTTCCCCGCCCGGTCCGGGCGGCGTCGAGGGGTCTGACGTGGCTCATTGTGCATGCGTTCGCCGCACGCGGCATCTTTTGCACCGGCGAGGCGCACCCGCCCCCGGTCCCCGCGCTCCCCCGGCCTTCGTCGCGCAGCGACGAAGGCCCCACGCCGCGCGGATGCACGACGTGGGGCCGACGGGGCGTCGTCAAGCGACGCGGGTGGGTTACTTGTCCTCGCCGAAGGTCTTGTCCATGACGTCACGCAGGACGTTGGCCGAGTGGGTGAAGCGCTCCATCTCGTGCTCGGAGATCTCCAGCTCGACGACGCGACGGATGCCGCCGCGGTCGATGACGGCCGGGGTGCCGATGTAGATGTCCTCCTGGCCGTACTCACCGTGCAGCAGCGCGGAGACCGGCAGGGCCACACCCTGGTTCTGGATGATCGCGCGGGTGATGCGGGCCAGGCCCATGCCGATGCCGTAGGAGGTCGAGCCCTTGGCGTCGATGATGTGGTACGCGGCGTCGCGGGTGTCCTCGAAGATCTTCTCGAGGCGCGGCTCCAGGTCGGCGTCCTTCTCCAGCATGCGGCGCATGGACACGCCGGCGATGGTGGCGGAGGACAGGACCGGCAGCTCGGTGTCGCCGTGCTCGCCGATGATGTAGGCGTGGATCGAGCTCGGGGCGGTCTCGTAGAGGTCGCCGA
This sequence comes from Corynebacterium frankenforstense DSM 45800, assembly GCF_001941485.1. Taxonomy (NCBI): domain Bacteria; kingdom Bacillati; phylum Actinomycetota; class Actinomycetes; order Mycobacteriales; family Corynebacteriaceae; genus Corynebacterium; species Corynebacterium frankenforstense. Next base: position 2,507,460 of record NZ_CP009247.1, read on the forward strand.
GCATGTAGCGGAAGCGGGCGGAGTCCAGGACGGTGCCGGAGCCGACGACGCGCTGCCACGGCAGGCCGGAGACCTTCCAGGTGGTGTAGGTCAGGATGTCGACCGGGTTGGCGGCGACCAGGAAGATGCCGTCGAAGCCGTTGGCCATGACGTCCTTGACGATGCCGGTGGTGATCTTGACGTTCTTGTCCACCAGCTGCAGGCGGGTCTCGCCCGGCTTCTGGGCGGCGCCGGCGCACAGCACGACCATGGCGGCGTCGCGGCAGTCCTCGTAGGTGCCCTTGGTCACGCGGGTGTGCGAGGCGGACCAGACGGCGCCGTGGTTGAGGTCCATGACGTTGCCCTCGAGCTTCTTCTCGTCGATGTCGATCATCGCGAGGTGGTCCACGGTGCCCTGGTTGACCAGCGCGTAGGCGTAGGCGACTCCGACGTCACCGCAGCCGATGAGGACGACTTTGTTTCCGACGGTCTTGTTCATGGCGGCATCTCCCTGTTGCTTGGTTATCGCCGGGACGACCGCGTGAGTGAGTGGAGTGCGGTGGACTCCCGGCGGGCGACCGCGTCGCGGCCGCTCGTTGTGCGTATGGGTTCTCGGGTCTTGGTGGCCCTGACGGTCCATCTGGCCCGGGCGCCGACCCCGTGGTCGGCGGCTCCGGCAACCGAGACCCATTATGCCCGAACATGTGGTTTCGCGCCCGTTTGAGGCCCGGAAATGCCCCGCACGGACACGATTTGTGACTATTTTCACGCTTGGCGACGCATGCCCGGCGCGCGTGCGGACCTTCTGCGAAGATCCACGGCATGGTGCACCGCCCCGCCGCGTCCCGCTCCCGCCGCGCCGAGGCCGCGCAGCGACTGAGCGCCGCGGCCCGCGCGGTCGGCTCGGCCGCCCGCAGCGCCCTCGGCTTCGGCGCCGGACTGCTCCCCGGGGTGCGCTCGATGCCCGGCCAGGACCCCGACTCGGGCCCGCGGCGGCCCACCGAGGCCGGCATCGTCGGCGCCGAGGTGGCCACCTGGCTGGCCCTGAGCCCCTCCCTCCTGCCGCGCCCCTGGTGGGCGACGGCCACCAACCTCACCGCCGCCCAGGGCCTGGGGCATTTGACCGGCTCCCTGGTGTGGTGGCTGCTGCGCCACGGCGGCGCGCGCCTGCCCCGCCCGCGCGGCTGGTACCGGGTGCGCCCCACCGTGCTCGCCGCCGCGCACACGGGGCTGACGGCCACGACGTTGGTGGCACTCGGCGCCGCCCTGCGCCGCGGCCGCCGGCAGGCTGGCCTGGTGGGCATGCCCACCCCGCGCGGACTCGCGCAGCTGACCGCGGGCACCGTCGCCGGCACCGCCGGCTACGCCGCGCTGCTGCTCGTCGGCGAGCTGACCCAGCAGGGCTTCGACCGCACCCGCGCCGGCCTGCACCGCGCCGTGCCGCGGGCGCCGCGCTGGGCCGCGGGGCTGGCGGCGCTGGCCGCCGTGGCCGGGGCCTGGGTGCTCGTCGGCGACCGCGTGGTCGTCCGCCGCGTGCTCATCCGCATGGCCGAGCACGCCGAGTTCCTCGACCGTCAGACCTTCTCCGGGGTCACCCGCCCCTGGCGCGCCGAGCGCTCCGGCTCGCCGGTCTCCGCCGAGAGCTGGGACTCGCTGGGCGCGGCCGGCCGGGCCAACATGTCCAACGGCCCGCGGGCGGCCGACATCACGGCCGTGACCGGCGTCGAGGCGAAGGAGCCCGTGCGCGTCTTCGTCGGTCTGGCCGCCGTCGACGACGCCGACCGCAGCGTCGGCGGGCCCGGCTCCACCGAGAAGCTGCGCCGCGCGCTCGCCGCGCCGCCCGGCGGTGTGCGGGCCGCCGCCCGGCGCGCCGTGGCCGAGCTCGAGCGCACCGGCGGGCTCGACCGGCGGGTGCTGGTCCTGCACTGCTCGACGGGCACCGGCTGGATCCCGGACTGGTCGGTCGACGCCGTGGAGTTCCTCACCGGCGGCGACTGCGCCATGGCCTCCATCCAGTACACGTTCCTGCCCAGCCTGCTCAGCTACCTCAACGACGGCGCGCTGCCCCGCGCGGCCGCCGCCGCGCTCTTCACCGAGGTGCGCCGCGCGCTGGCCGGGCGCGCCCCCGGGGACCGTCCGCGCGTCTTCGTCACCGGCGAGTCGCTCGGCGCCTACGGCACCGCCGACGCCTTCCGGGACCTCGACGAGCTGCTCGAGCTTGCCGACGGCGCGGTGCTCACCGGTGCGCCCACCTTCACCCGTCTGACGCGCCGGCTGACCGAGGCCCGGCGCCGGGACAGCCCCTGGCGCCTGCCCGTGGTCGGCGACGGCGCGCACGTACGCTTCGCCGCGCACCCCAGCCACCTGCACCACGACTGGCGCGGCGACGACTACCCGCAGCCGTGGGCGCACCCCAGGGTCGTGGTGGCCCAGCACGCCTCGGACCCGATCTCCTGGTGGGGCCCGGCGCTCTTCCTGCGCCGCCCCGACTGGCTGGCCGAGCCCGGCGCGCGCGGGCAGAAGGCCCCCGCCGCGCAGCGCCTCGACGTGCCCGTCGACACCCGGTGGGTGCCGCTGATCACCGGCTGGCAGGTCGCCGTCGACATGCTGACCTGCCTGCGCGCCCCCGGCGGCCACGGGCACAACTACCACGCCGAGTTCCTCGACTACTGGGCCGCGGTGCTCGGCGACGCGGCCACCGTGGAGCTGACCGCCCCGCTGAAGGACCGGGCGGCGCGCTGGACCGCCGCCCACCAGCGGCGCGGCTAGAATCCGGGGGCATGCGAGCGATCCTCTTCGACCTCGACGGCACGCTGCTCGACCACGACGCCGCCGCGGCGGCCGCCTGCGTGGCCTGGGCCCGGGAGAACGACCTCGACGGCACCGACGAGCAGGTCATCTCGCGGTGGTCGGTGCTCGAGCGGCGCTGGTTCGCCGCCTACGAGCGCGGCGAGACCGACCACCTCGGCCAGCGCGTCGAGCGCGCCCGCGGCTTCCTCGGCCGTCCCGGTCTCACCCGCGACGAGGCGCTCGGGCTCTACGCGCGCTACCTGGAGCTCTACCGGGAGAACTGGACGGCCTTCCCCGACGCGCACTCCTGCCTGGTGCGCGCGCTGAACTCGGGCCGGCCGGTGGGCGTGCTCACCAACGGCCGCTCCGAGATGCAGGCCGCCAAGCTCGAGGCCACCGGGCTGGCTCTGCCCGGACTGGTGCTGCTGGCCACGGTGGACGCCGGGGTGCCCAAGCCGGACCCGCGCGCCTTCACCGGCGCACTCGAGCGGCTGGGTGTAAAGGAGGGCGTGATGATCGGGGACAACCCGGTCACCGACGTGCGCGCGGCCGTCGACGCGGGCCTGAGCGCCGTGCTGCTGGACCGCAGCTGCGCCGGCGCCGGCCGCGACCGGGCCCGCCGCACGGGGCGCGCCGCGGAGGCCGGGCACGACGACCTGCCCGCCGAGGCCTTCGTCGTCGGCGGCCTCGACGAGCTGAACTTCACGCGCTGCGAGGGCTGACGCTGCGGCGGCCGGCGCCGCCGCAGCCTGACTAAGAGGCGGGGCCGCAGCTTTACCGGTCGGCGGGGCCGCAGGCCACGCCGGTGGCGTGCACCGGGCAGTAGCCGCCGGGGTTCTTCTCCAGGTACTGCTGGTGCTCGTCCTCGGCGAGGAAGAACTCGCCGGCCGGCGTCTCGGCCAGCGGCATGATCTCCGTGGTCACCGCACCGAAGCCGGCGTCCGCCAGGCGCTCGCCGTAGGAGGCCACCAGACGGCGGGCGAGCGCGGCGTCGTCAATCGCGCTCTCGCCCTCGGTGTAGATGACGGAACGGTATTGGGTGCCCACGTCGTTGCCCTGGCGGAAGCCCTGGGTCGGGTCGTGGGCCTCGAGCCCGGTGGCGAGCACCTGCTCGAGGGTGATGCGCTCGGGGTCGAAGACGACGCGCACGACCTCAGCGTGATTGGTGCGGCCGGTGCAGACCTCGCGGTAGGTGGGGTTGCGGGTGACGCCGCCGGCGTAGCCGACCGACGTCGAGACGACCCCCGGGGTCCGCCAGTAGAGCTTCTCGGCGCCCCAGAAGCAGCCGAGCCCGACGATCACGCTGCGCTGGCCGGGCTCCCACACGCCGGTGATCGGGGTGCCCAGCACGGCGTGCGGGGCGGGTTCGGGCAGGACGGGTGCGTCGCCGCCGCGCAGGGCGTCGGCGGGGTCGACGAGTTCAGGGGTACGGGGAAACAGCCACGACATGCGCGCCAGGCTAGCACCGCGGGCGGGCACGTGGAGGGGCCCGAGTTAGCACAATATGAAGTAATAAATCCAAGTTATTGAACCCTTGCACCACCCACGGAAAGTCCTATCATGGGGCTCACGGCGCGCGGCGGACGTCACGGACGTCACGGCCGCAGCCCGAACAAACGCAACCACGAAAGGACCGGTTAACCCATGGCTGTCTACGAGCTCCCCGATCTCCCCTACGACTACGACGCCCTCGAGCCGCACATCTCCGGCGAGATCATGCAGCTGCACCACGACAAGCACCACAAGACCTACGTCGACGGTGCCAACGCTGCGCTCGAGGCCCTGGAGAAGGCCCGCGAGGACGGCACGGACCAGAACACCGTGCGCGCCCTGTCCAAGAACCTGGCCTTCAACCTGGGCGGCCACACCAACCACTCCATCTTCTGGAAGAACCTGTCCCCGAACGGTGGCGGCGAGCCGACCGGCGAGCTGGCCGAGGCGATCAACCGCGACTTCGGCTCCTTCGAGAAGTTCAAGGACCACTTCTCCAACGCCGCGCTGTCCCTGCAGGGCTCCGGCTGGGCCGTGCTGGGCTACGACCACATCGGTGAGCGTCTCGTCATCGAGCAGATGACCGACCAGCAGGGCAACCTGTCGATCAACCTCACCCCGCTGCTCCTCCTCGACATGTGGGAGCACGCCTTCTACCTGCAGTACAAGAACGTCAAGGCCGACTACGTCAAGGCCGTCTGGAACGTCTTCAACTGGGACGACGTCGCCGAGCGCTACGCCGCCGCCAAGAAGTAAGGCCGGTCTTTAGGGCCTGAACCTCCAGGCCGTCCCCGCAACGGGACACGACCCCGCCGCGCACCGCAGGGTGCGCCGGCGGGGTCTCGCTTTGTGTCGGACGCCCCACATTTAGCACTGTTGGAAACGTGTTAAACCGCGTCTAGGCTGGGCATCATGCACACCACGCGCCCGCCGGAGGACCCGGACAAGCCCTCCCGCTCCCCCGATTCCGACCGCCCCGGCCTGCGCCGGGCGGTGCTCGACCAGGTCGGCCGGCCGACGGCCTTCTGGCTGGCGGCGCTCGTGGTCGCGGGGCTGAGCCACCCGTTCCTGCCCGGCTATCGGTGGGTGCTCATCCACGCCTTCACCCTGGGCGTGCTGGGCAACTCCCTGCTGCTGTGGAGCGAGCGGCTCTCCGTGCGCTTCCTGCCCCGGCCCCGTCGGGGCGGGCGGGAACCCGACGCGCCGCGGGAGCGCACGGAGCCGACCCCGCGCCGGCGCGCCGTGCTGTTCAACCTCGGCGCCGCGCTCATGCTCGCCGCCGACCTCGCCTCCGAGGCCTGGCCGGACTCGTGGACGCTCACCGTGTGCGGCGCCGGGCTGATCGCCGTGGCCGCGGTGGTCCAGGCCCTGGTCATCGCCGGGCGCCTGCAACGGGCCCGCCGGGGCGGGAAGTCCCCGCGGACGGCGTCGACGGTGGTCGGCTACGTGCTCGCGTGGCTGCTGATGGCCTGCGGGGCGGCGGTGGGCGCGTTCATGGCCGCCGGGCCGGAGGACCTCGTGACACGGCTGCGACCGGCGCACGTGTGCCTGATGGTGCTCGGCTTCGTCGGGCTCTCGGCCGCGGCCAGCCTGATCGTGCTCTTCCCCGCGCTGTGGCGGTTCAACGGCCTGCTGCGCCGCCCCCGGCTGCTGCTCGGCGGGGTGGCCGCCGCCACGGTGCTCGCCGCGGTCGGGTTCGCGGTCGACTCTGCCCCGGTGGCCGCCGCGGGGCTCGCGCTCTACGCCGCCGGCTGGGCCGTCGGCCTCGCCGGCTGGCTGCCGCCGGCCCTGCGCGCGGGTCGGGCGAGCTACCCCTCCCTCTCGGCGACCTGTGCGGTGGCGTGGCTGGTCGTCATCGTCGCCTGGTACGCGGTCGCGGTGGTTCTGGCGGGGGACGCCGCCCAGCCCGCGGTCCCGACCACCGCGCTGCTCGTGGCATTCGGCGCGCAGCTGCTCTTCGGCACGGTCAGCCACCTGGTTCCCGTGGGACTGCGCCACCGCGCCCCGGCGGGGACGGCCGTGGCCTCGCGCGGTGCGGTCTTCCGCGTCGTGCTATTCAACCTGTCTTTCGCGGTGTGGCAGCTCGCCGAGAACTCCTGGCTGAAGGTGCTGGCCTCCTTCATCTGCGTCGGCGTGCTGGTCACGGTGCCGGTGCTGCTGGTGCGGGCGGCGCGGGTCCAGCTCGCCGGGGAGGACGCGGGTGCCGGTGCGGCCGGGACCGCGGGCGACTCTGCGGACCGGACCGGCCGCGGCGGCCGCTCCAACGGTTCCGACCGTTCCGGCGAAGGCTCCGGGACGTCCGGGGCCGCGGGCCAGGCGGGTCTCGCGGTGGCCCTGGTCGCGCTGCTCGTCGCCTGCTTCGGCGGTCTCAGCGGGGCCGCCGGTGCCGCGGGTCCGGGCGGGGCGGGCGGCTCAGGCGGTGCTTCCGCGGCGGCCGGTGACGCGGCGGACGCGGTGCGGGTGGAGGTCTCGGCCGGCGACATGGTCTTCTCCCCCGAGGTCGTCGAGGTCCCCGCCGGAGCGCACGTGATCCTCGAGCTGGTCAATGAGGACTCCACCGCGCACGACCTCGCCATGGCCAACGGGGCGCGCTCGGGCCGACTGACCCCGGGCGAGTCGACGGAGGTCGACCTCGGCGTCGTCGAGGGCACGCTCGAGGGCTGGTGCACCATCGCCGGCCACCGCACCCGCGGCATGACGCTGACGGTCCACGCCGCCTGAGCCTTACGGCGGGCGGGGCGCACCGGCCCGGCGCCCCTGGATCACCGGCCCGGCGCCCCTGGATCACCGGCGGGCGGCCACGGTCAGCGGCGGGCGGCCTTGGCGCGGATGAGGTCGAGTACGACCACCCCGCCGATGACCGCGGCGCGCAGCCAGGCCGGCAGCTCGGGGTCGAGGTCGAGGCGGTAACGCGAGTGGCCCATCAAGGCCCGGCCCACACCGGCCCACTCCCGGGTCACGCGCGCGGCCCGGTTCCCGTCGATCTCGAAGTCGAACTCGAAGCCGAGCACGTTGCCGCTGAGCTCCATGCTGTGCCCGCCGGCCAGCTCCATGCCGACGCGCTTGCGCAGGAAACTGAGCTTGGTCTGCACCTGGGCGAGCTCGTTGCCCGCCGGATCGCTCAGGGTGAAGCGGTCGAAGCCGATCGACATGACGTCGTCGACGAGCACGACCGGGGTGCCGTCCAGCTCGGAGACGGCCAGTTTGCGCGCGCCGAAGAAGGCCCGCGACAGGCCGGAGCCGCCGGTGAGGATCTGCCCGACCGGTGCCTCGGCGAGGTCCGTGATGTCGAAGTTGTTGCTCGTGACCCCGGTGACCTGCTGGAAGACCAGCGTGTTCTGCTCGAGCAGCCCGCCGCGGCCGGCCTGGCCCGGGCCCTGCGGACCAGGCTGACCCGGGCCCTGCGGCCCGGCCTGGCCCTGGCCGTCCTGCCCCCAACCGCCGTCCTGGCCCTGGCCGTCCTGTTCCCAGCGGCCGTCCCGCTCCCGACGGCTGCCGCCGGATCCGTTCGCTGCGTCCTGTGTCATGACGACGATCATCCCGCAGCCGGGGCGTCGTCGCCAGCGGTGCCGACGACGAAGCGCCGGAACTGGTCCACCGGCGGCGCGGGCCGGGTCTCGCGGCGCCACACCACGCCCAGCTCGCGGTAGGCGGGCGGGTCCAGCGGGCGCAGCACCAGGCCGGTCGGCGCGAGGTAGGGGTCGTCCATGGGCAACAGCGCCACGCCGAGCCCCGCGGAGACCAGCCCGGTCACCGTGGTCAGCTCCATCGACTCGAAGACGAAGCGCGGCCGGAAGCCGGCCTGGGCGGCCAGCCGGTCGAGCAGGATGCGGGTGCCGTAGCCGGGCAGCATGCCGATGAACGGCTCCCCGGCGACCTCGGCCAGGGCCAGCGGACTGCCCGCCGCGCCGACGGCCAGGCGGTGCTCCTGCGGCAGCGCGAGCGCGAGGCGCTGGGCGCGCAGCGGGTGCCAGCGCAGCCGGTCGCGCAGCTCCGGCGCCGGGGCGGGCCCGACGAGCGCGACGTCGGCCGCCCCGCTGAGCACCCGGTCGACCAGGTGGCGCGCCGCGCCCTGGTGCAGCGCGATCTCGACGCCCGGGTGCGCCAGACGGTAGCTGCGCAGCAGCCGGGGCACCAGCCAGGTGCCCAGCGAGTGCATGAAGTCGAGGCGCACCGTGCCGCGCTCGGGGTCCATCAGGCGACGCACCAGGGCGGTGCCGCGCTCGATCTCGTGGCCGGCCCGGCGCGCGTGGTCGAGGAAGGCCTGCCCGCGGGCGTTGAGTGCGATGCGCCGGCCGTCACGGTCGAAGAGTTCGGCGCCTACGTACTCCTCGACGCGCCGGATCCGACGCGACAGCGTCGGCTGGGACACGCCCAACTCCCCGGCGACGTCCGTCAACGACGCACGCTCGGCCACCGCGGCGTCGGCAAGCGCGAGGAATCCGGCGAGGTCGGTGAGCGTCACCTCGGACATGTCATTCACTTCCTGCATGGCTTGGCGTTGTTTCTGGCATTTTACTCATGATCGCGGGGCGGGCATGATGCTGCCATGGCCGCATCCAGTGACGAGCACGCACCGATTTCCGACGCCGCGCGCGACGCGGCGTCCCAGGCCGCGCCCGAGGCGGGCGCGGACGAGGGTGACCGCGGCCTGCGCCACGGCACGACGGCCTACCGGCGCGCGACGCTGGCCATGCTGTGCGCGGGGCTGGCGACCTTCAACGCGCTGTACTCCACCCAGGCGATCCTGCCGACCTTCGTCAGCGAGCTGGGAATCGACGCCTCCACCGCGGCGCTGCTGGTCTCGGCGGCCACGGGCATGCTCGCCGTGTGCATCGTGCCGGCCTCGATCCTCTCCGAGCGGCTCGGCCGCGGGCCGGTGCTGATCACCTCCGCGGTGCTGGCATCGCTGCTCGGCCTGCTCATCCCCGCCTTCACCGACCCGGCGGTGCTCATCGCGCTGCGCGGCCTGCAGGGCGCGGTCATCGCCGGCGTGCCCGCGGTGGCGATGACCTGGCTGAGCGAGGAGATCGACGGCCGGGACCTGCCGCGGGCGATGGGCCTCTACATCGCGGGCAACACCGTCGGCGGGTTGACCGGGCGCCTGATCCCGGCCGGTGTGCTGGAGTTCTCCACCTGGCGCTGGGCGATGCTCACCGCCGCGCTGTGGGCCGTGGTCATGGCCGCCGCGCTGTGGGCGCTGCTGCCGAGGCAGCGGTTCTTCCGGCCCAAGGAGATCCACGCGCGCTCCGAACTGCGCGCCATGGTCGGCCACTGGAGCAACCCGCGGCTGGCGCTGCTATTTTTGACCGCCTTCACCGGCATGGGCACCTTCGTCTCCCTGTACAACTTCATGGGATTCCGCATGATCGAGCGCTTCGGGCTCTCCGAGGCGCTCGTTGGCGCGGTGTTCCTGATGTACCTGTCGGGCACCTGGTCCTCGGCGCGGGCGGGCAGCTACGCCTCGCGCTTCGGCAAGGGCCCCGTCATGGCCGTCGGCGCGGCCTCCATGGTCGTGGGCGTCCTGCTCAACGGGCTGCCGTGGCTGGCGGCGACGATCGCGGGGCTCTTCGTGTTCACCGCCGGGTTCTTCGCTATGCACTCGATCGCCTCGAGCTGGGTCGGTGCGATCGCCACCGAGAACCGCGCCGAGGCCTCGAGCATGTACCTGTTCTGTTACTACGTCGGCTCCTCGGTGATCGGCTGGGTCAGCGGCTTCTTCTTCCTGCGCTTCGGCTGGTCGGGGCTCATCGCCTGGCTGACCCTGGGCTCGTTGCTGGTCACCGCCGTCGCCGTGGTGCTGCTGGTCTGGCAGCGCAGGCACCCCGCCGAGGCGGCCTGACACGCGGCGGCCACCCGCCGGGCCCCGCCCGCCGATGCCCCGGCCGCCACCGAGTCATGCCCCGGCCGCCACCGAGTCATGCCCCGGACCGCGTGGATCCCCGCGTCACGGTCCGAGTCGACGGGTAAGATTGTGGCGGAAACACCGCCCCGGCCCCTTTTAGACCCCGGGAAATTGACGCCGACTACCCGAAGGACTTCGATCACCATGGGCATTCTCTCCTCCCTGCACAAGAGCCGCGTGCGCGCCACCGCCGAGATCAAGGCCGCCAAGAAGCGCGCGGCCAGCGAGGTCAAGGCCCGCCACAAGGCCGCCGAGCGCCGTGAGAAGCTCCTGGCGCGCCAGGAGAAGCAGCTGATCAAGGCCGAGCAGAAGGGGCTCAAGGCCCGGCGCAAGCACGAGAAGAAGATGGCGGAGAACCAGCTGGCCCAGCTCAAGGCCGGCCGCTTCAACAAGGACAAGGTCAAGCGCTGGGCCGGGGCCGCCCGTCTGCTGACCCCGCTGCTCATCCCGGTCGTCTACCGCGCGGTGACCGCCGGCCGCGAGCAGATCGAGGCCCGCCGGGCCCGCCGCTACGGCGTGACCTCCGAGCAGCTGGCCCAGTTCTCCGGCTACGGCGCCTCGCTGAAGGCCCGCATCCAGGGCGTGCGCAACTCCGTCAAGGACGCCCCGCTGAAGTCGGGCTTCCGCGAGGACGTAAACAACCGCCTCGACGAGCTGGCCACCGCCGTGGACAACGCCGAGTACATGACGCCCGAGCAGCGCCGCCGCGCCCACGACGCGATCGGCCGCGACCTCGAGTCGCTGACCGACCAGGTGCACGCGAAGCTGGCCTGATCCCACGGCGGCGCGGGCACGGGCCCGCGTTTCCTGTTACGCAGAATGCCCCCTGTGACGGCCGGGGCGGGACTTCCCGCCCCGACCGGTTTTTTGTAACCCAATACTGCCTTATTCAATTTCCCGCGTATTGCTGAATGGCCGACTAACGTGCAGAATAAAAACGATAGCGGAATTGGCGGCTCCCCCTTACCGGAACCGATTCCGGAACATCCACTGAGACAATGGATTTATTGAGGTGAACCAATTGGCACGCAAGGAAGTCGTCCAGTACTTTGACGATCTCGACGGAACCCCGCTCGACGAGAATACGATGAAAGTGACACGTTTCAGCGTCAACGGCAACCACTACACGCTGGATCTCAGCCCCGAGCACGCGGAGGAGTTCCACAAGCTTCTCGAGCCCTACATCGAGAAGGCCACCCCGGTGCGCGGCAGCTCCAACGGCTCGAACCGGCGCCGCAGCGGCGCGGCCCGCGGCTCGAAGGCCCGCGAGATCCGCAAGTGGGCCCAGGAGCAGGGCAAGAACGTCGCCGACCGCGGCAAGATCCCCTCCGAGATCATCGAGGCCTACAACGCCGCGCATTAGTTAGACCCCGGCGCCGCTCCCCGCCCGGCACCACGCCCCGACCGGCGCCACGCCACCCGACCGGCGCCGTTTCCGACACCGCGACCGACCGAAAAGCCCCGGTGCCTTTCCCCGTTTCCGGGAAAGGGCACCGGGGCTTGCCGCGTGCGCGCTTAAATGACGCCCTGTTCGCGGGCCTCGGCCACCGCCGAGGTGCGCGAGCGCACGCCGAGTTTGTCGTAGATGTGCACCAGGTGCGATTTCACGGTCGCCTCGGAGAGCATGAGCTCCTGGCCAATCTCGCGGTTGGAGTAGCCGGCGGCCACGAGCTTGAGCACCTCGAGTTCGCGCGGGGTCAACGAGGAGCGCGGGGTGCGCACGCGCGTCATCAGGCGGTCGGCGACCACCGGCGAGAGCGCGGAGTCGCCGTCGGCCGCGGAGCGCACCGCGGCGATCAGCTCGGCGGGCGGGGCGTCCTTGAGCAGGTAGCCCACGGCACCGGCCTCGATGGCGCCGAGGATGTCGGCGTCGGTGTCGTAGTTGGTCACCACGAGCACCTTCGGCGGGTGGCTCATCCGGGCCTTGATCTCGCGGGTGGCCTCGGCGCCGGTGGTCAGCTTGGTGCCCTCCACGCCGGCGCCGAAGCGCAGGTCCATCAGGATCACGTCGATGCCGCCGGCCTGGGCCGCGGAGATGGCCGCGTCGGCGGTGGCGACCTCCCCGATGACCTCGATGTCCTCCGCTCCGTCCAGGATGGCGCGCAGGCCCATCCGGACGATCTCGTGGTCATCGGCCAACAGCACTCGGATCACGCTTCGCGCCACGGCATCTCCTCACCTGTGTGATCGTCTGGGGCGGCCGGTCAGGCCGCACCCCGCGCCCGGGATCGTCCCGGACACGGGGGTACTTCTTTGGTTGAGTTTAGACTCCCACCTTCAGTGGTCCAACCCCCGACCGGGGGACGCGGGCGTCAGCCGCGGGCTTCGGCGGCGCCCTGCCCACCGTCCTCGGCGACGGGCACGGACACCGAGATGGCGGTGCCGCTGCCGGGACTGGACTCGACGGCGAGCGTGCCGCCGACCTCCGCGGCGCGCCGGCGCATGGCGTCCAGGCCGACGTGGCCGAGTCCGGCGGGCCGCTCGGCGAGCGCCTCGGGGTCGAAGCCGTGGCCGTTGTCCACGACGTCGAGACGCGTGGCGTCGGGCAGGAAGCTCAGCGTGATGCGCGCCCGGGTGGCCCCGGAGTGCTTGACCACGTTGCCCACCGCGCCCTGGGCGACGCGCAGCAGCATCGCCTCGGCCTTCATCGGCAGCACCGCGGGCTCCCCCTCGACGTCGACGTCGATGTCGATCTCGCCGCTGGCGCCGAAGCTGCGCGCGACCCGGCCCAGGGCGTCCTCGAGCGAGCCCTCCGAGAGGCTGGCCGGCTGCAGCGCGGCGATCATCGCGCGCGCCTCGGCGAGGTTGTCCTGGGCGCTCTGGCGCGCCTGGTCGATGCGCATGCGCACCGGCGCCTGCGCCTCCTCGTCGAGCCCGGTGGCTGCCAGATCGCGCTCGGCGGCGTGCAGCAGCATCTGGATGCTGGACAACCCCTGGGCGACGGTGTCGTGGATCTCGTGGGCGATGCGTTCACGCTCGGCGGCGATGCCGGCGGCGTGCTGGGTCTCGGCGAGCTCGTTGCGGGTGGTCATCAGCTCCTCGATGAGCTCGCTGCGCTCCCGCGAGACCTGCCACAGCTTCTGGTAGGCGACGTGGATGGCCACGACCACCAGCGCGGAGATGGCCGGCCCCACCACGCCGCCGAGGGTCAGCCCGTCGGGGATCTGGATCAGGATCGACATCAGCGTCGCGGCGACCACGGCCGCCACGCCGCGCCAGTCGTTGAAGACGGCCAGGTATACGAAGAACAGGCTGAGGATCAGGTAGATCGAGACGTCGTTGACCGGCAGCATGAGCAGCCACACCACGCTCAGCGCGGTCACCCACGCCCACTGGGCGAGCGCGGGCCAGCGCGGCCAGTCGACGGTGCCGGAGAAGTAGACGAAGGTGAAGGCCCCGCACAGCAGCAGGTTGAGCAGCGCGAGGTTGACCGGCATCTCGACGCTGGCGACCACCGAGAGGATCAGCACCACCGAGGTGAGGATGTACTGGCCGTTGCGCAGCCCCTCGCCCCCGGGAGCCTCGGGAGCGCGGCGCTCTAAGCTGGTGCTCATGCTCCGTAGCCTACCCAGCCGCCTGCCGCGCCTTTCCGCGTGCGTCGCCGTCGGCCTCGCCGCCGCCCTCACCGCCTGCTCCGCGCCGGGCGGGGGAGAGATTGACGACGCCGCGCCCACCACCGCCGCGACCGACGTCACCGTGGACGGGGCGGACGGCGCGGACGCCGCGGGCGCCGCGGGCGCGGCGGAGGCCGACGGGCTGCCGGTGGAGGCCGACCCCGAGGTCCCCGGCGGGCGCGAGAACGGGACGCCCTGCCCCTACCTGGACTCCGAGTGGGTGGCGCGCACCAACGGTCAGAAGGTCACCGGCCAGGGCACCGACGAGCGCTTCGCCACCCCCGCCTGCGTGTTCTGGTCCTACGGCGAGGCCCCGCAGCTGCAGGTCAGCGTGCGGCACATGGCCTCTCCCGAGGAGGCCACGGCGGTGGTGGACCGCGCCGCGCCGATCGACTCGACGAACCCGGCCGAGGAGATCCCCGGCTGGTCGGGCGGGCGCGCCGGCGGCCAGCTCGTCGCCGAGCCGTGGGGCGCGCTCTACGCCGTGGCCAAGGGGCCGACGGCGGTGGTCGTCTTCAGCGACCAGGGGCAGTCGGTCAAGGCCGAGGCCGTCGCCCGCGAGGTCATCGCGAACCTCGGGCTCTAGGCGCCGGCCACCCGGCGGGCGCGCGCCCGTGCGTGCCCGGGGGCGCGGCGCGGGCGTCGGAAATTCAGGAGACCGCCACGTCCTGGTACGGCATCAGCGTGGAGACCCACGGGAAGACGACGTCCATGAGCAGGAAGAACAGGCCCACCAGGATCGCCAGTGCCACCAGCGCCTTGAGCGCCTTCGGGCCCGGGGTGCGCTGCCACAGGTAGAGGATCATCGGTTCACTCACCTCCCTCGGCTGCGGGCTCGACGACGTCGGGCGCGGGCTGCGGGGCGGGCGCACCGGGCTTGGGCTCGACGCCGGTGAGCATGCCGTGGATGATCATGCGCTCGGCGTTGGAGAACTGCGGGTGGCAGGTCGTCAGCGTGATCAGCGACTCCAGCCCCGCCCGGTCGGCGGCGGCGTCGGGGACCCCCGGCAGCGGCTCGAGCACCGACGTGTCCGAGGGCCAGGTGATCTGGCGGCCGAGCAGCCCGCCGTAGTCGCCCCCGGCGACCCGATCGACCTGCCCGGGGGACAGGCAGGCCTCCGCGGCCGCCCGGCGCGCCGAGGGATCGGAGTCCATGGGCAGCACCCGGTAGGTGAACACGGCCTCGCGGGTCTCGACGACGAGCTCGTCGCAGACCTCCAGGCGACCCAGGTCGTTGAAGGGCGCGCCCTTGCCCACCCGGTGGCCGGCGACGGCGAAATTGCCGGCCTCGCCCGGCATCTGGGTGGTCGAGTAGCGGCCGGGGCCGGCCTGCAGCGCGGCGTCGTCGGTGCCCTCGACCACGGCGAAGCGGAAGTCGGAGCCGAAGGCGGGCACGGTCAGCCAGGCGAAGGCGTCGCCGGCCTCCGGCTGGATCACCCGCCGCGGGTTGTCGCGGGAGGCGGCCCAGGCGTCCTCGAGGTGCGCGCCCTTGTCGTCCTGCAGGCGGCCGGACTCGAGGTTGGTCCAGAAGGACTCGTAGAAGGCGAAGAGAAGACACAGCGCGCCGACGATGACG
Source organism: Corynebacterium frankenforstense DSM 45800 (assembly GCF_001941485.1). Lineage (NCBI taxonomy): Bacteria > Bacillati > Actinomycetota > Actinomycetes > Mycobacteriales > Corynebacteriaceae > Corynebacterium > Corynebacterium frankenforstense. Next base: position 2,522,815 of record NZ_CP009247.1, read on the forward strand.
AGCAGTTCGCCGAGGACCTGGCGCACGCTCAACCTGGGGCGCGCCGGTGTCGCCCCCTGGGAGTTGTGGCGGCCACGTATCATAGGTGAACTGTACTCCACCGCCACCCGGGGCGATCGCCCCGGCTCTCGGGCCTGAAGGGAGGTCCCCCGCGTGCTCGACGCCTTTGCCTACCCGGTCTCCGGGATCATGAAGCTGTGGCATCTGCTGCTGCACTCGGTGCTCGGGCTCGACGGCTCGATCGCCTGGGTGCTCTCCCTGGTGGGCCTGGTGGTCACGGTGCGCGGGCTGATCACGCCGTTCTTCTGGTTCCAGTACAAGTCGGGCCGCACGATGGCGCTGATGATGCCGGAGCTGCGCCGGATCAACGACGACTTCGGCGAACGCAGCGACCACAAGGGCGCCGCCGAGCACCAGCGGCGCGTCCAGGAGCTCTACGACCGCTACAACTACAAGCCGCTGGCCGGCTGCGTGCCGCCGCTGATCCAGATCCCGGCGTTCCTCGGCCTGTACCGGGTCATCGTGCGCATGGCGCGCCCCACGGAGGGCATCGACGCCGAACACTCCGGCATCGGGTTCCTCAGCTCCGCGGACGTGGCCTCCTTCCTCGAGACCACGGTGCGCGACGTGCCGCTGCCGGCCTACCGGACGATGGATCCGGCGATCCTGGCCGAGCTGGGCACGACCGGCGAGACGGTCGCCCGGTTCGTCCTGCCGATCCTGGTGCTGGCCGTCTCGTTCACCACGCTGAACATGGGGCTGTCGATCTTCCGCAACTTCGAGCAGTTCAACTGGGACTCGCACTCGTCGATCGTGATGAACCGCGTGTTCATCGGCATGCTCGTCCTGATGCCGCTGATGCTCTTCAACGCCGGCTGGAACGGGCCGCTGCCCGTGGCGATCGTGCTGTACTGGTTCGCCAACAATCTCTGGACGCTCAGCCAGCAGGCGATCATGTACTTCTTCCTGCAGACGCGCTACCCGATCACCGACGAGTTCCGCGCCTTCCGCCGCGAGCGCCACGGCGCGCACAAGGAGCGCAGCGCCGAACGTCGGCGGGCCAAGTGGCGCCGCCGCGGAAAGCGCGCCCTGATGTTCATCGCGCCGTGGAAGGCCCCGGCGCTGCACCGGGAGCTGCGCGCGGAGAAGAAGGCGCGCAAGAAGGAGAAGGCCGAGAAGAAGGCCCGCAAGAAGGTCGTGGCCAAGGCCCGCGCGCAGGCGAAGGGCCGCGAGCGCGGTTTCAACCGGGCGCAGAAGCTGCAGGCCAAGAAAGGCCTGACGGCCAGCCGCGAGTGGGCCGGGCCCGAGAAGGGCGCGAAGCTGCTGCCCTATGACAGCGAGGAGTTCCTCGCCATGCACGCCGCGGCGCTGGAGAGCTCGCGCAAGAAGCGCGAGGCGAAGCAGGCTGAGCTCCAGAAGGCCAAAGCGGAGGCGGAGGCCAAGACGGAGGCCGAGGCCGAGGCGGAGAAGGCCGCGGAGCCGAAGACCCGCCCCTCGGGGACGAAGAGCCCGGCACGGGCGGTGGGGGGCGGCCGGCACCGCCTGGACACGAAGCGCACCCGGCGGCGACGTGCGCAGGGCGGGCGTCACCGCAAGGGCTGAAGCCACCTGCGGCGGCCGGCAGCCGCGGCGACGGGCGCCTCCGCACCGCACACCCGAGGGTTGCGCGCCGACGCCGACCACGGCGGCGTCGGAAAGTGAGCCGGCCGGGCGGCTAGATGGAGTAGTCGGCCGGCGGGGCGGAGAGCAGCTGGCGGGCCAGGTCGCGCGCGGTGCGCAGGGGCGCGGCGTCGCGCAGCAGACGGGCGCCGGCCAGGCCGCCGTCGAGGAAGATGAGCAGCTGGTTGGCCTGGGAGGCCGAGGGGTAGCCGTTCTTCTCGTCGAGGAGCGCGGTCAGCGTCTCCTGACACCAGCGGCGGTGCGCCATGACGGTGGCGACGATGAGCTTCTCGGAGTCGGTGTCGGGCCGCGGGTATTCGTTGGCGGCGTTCTGGAAGTGCGAGCCGCGGAAGTTCTCCTTCTCGCAGTCGTCGATGCACTGGTCGAAGAACGCGAGGATCTTGTCCTCCGGGTCCGTCATCTCCCTGGTCCGCTCGGCCCACGCCTCGCGCCAGTTTTTGTCGAGGTTCTCCAGGTACGCCACGACCAGCGCGTCCTTGGAGCCGTAGAGCGAGTACAGCGATGCCTTGGCCACGTCGGCCTCGCGCAGGATGCGGTCGATGCCGATGACGCGGATGCCCTCGGTGGTGAACAGGTTGGTCGCGGAGGCCAGCAGGCGCTCGCGCGGGCTCGGCCGCGAGCGGCGCCGGCCGGTCTTGCGGCCCGTTCCCGTCGCCTTCTTCTTTTTCGTGGTGCTCGAGGTGGCCACCTGACTGCTCGTCCTTTCGGGTGTGGTTTCCGTCGAATCCGTGCACCACCATACTAGACAAACCGGTACGTTCACTTCATTCGGTGGGGGCGGTCCACACCCGTGAGATTGGCGACGTCCCGCGCGGCGGCCGCGCTCGTGCGCGCGGGCCGGGTACGGGGCACGGGCGGGGTGGGCGCGGGCTGGACGCGGGGGCACGCCCGGGGTGGGCGCACAGCGCGGTTCCGGCCCCGGGCATGCGAAAACCCGCCGGGCGATGCCCGACGGGTCCGTGCTCGATGCGGAATGTGATTCCGCGTCCGGCCTACTTCTTGCGGGTGAACGCCTGGACGATCGACAGCAGGATGACCGCGCCGACGAGGCAGGTCAGGAAGCTGAAGAACCAGCCGGCCGACTCGACGTCGACACCGAACAGGCTCAGGGCCCAGCCGCCCAGCAGGCCGCCGATGACGCCCACGACGATGTTCAGCAGGAGGCCCTGCTGCGCATCGGTGCCCTTGATCTTGGAGGCGATCCAACCGGCGAGGCCGCCGATGATGATCCACGCAACGATACCGATACCAAGCATGATGAATGTCCTTTGCTCGTAATTGTTTTATTCCGTGTGCGATACATGGACCGCTTATGCCAATGGTAAACGCCGCCGGCCCCCTATGCCAGGGGTCGGCGGCGTTTGATGCGATTATTTCATCGAACCGTTATACCTGCCCCCGCGTCCGCGCGCCGGTTCTCGCCCGGCGCGGGGGCGGGCCGGTCGGCCCGGTGACCGCCTAGTGGGTGTCCGGGCGGACGACCATCATCGGGCAGGGCGCGGACTGCAGCAGGGCGCGCGAGGTGGAGCCGAGCAGCATGCCCTTGAAGCCGCCACGGCCGTGGGAGCCGACGACGAGCAGCTGGGCGCCTTCGGCGGCGTCGACCAGCGCGCGGATCGGGCGGTCGCGGGTGATCAGCTTCTTGACGTCGACCTTGGGGTACTTGGCCACGAGGTCGGCGAGGCGCTCGTCGAGGAGCTTCTTCTGCTCGCCCTCGATCTCCTCCCACTGCTGCTGGGCGGCCGAGAGGCCGGCCAGGGAGGCCTGGACCTGCATGTCCATCCAGGTGTGGACGGCGACGAGCTCGGCGCCGCGGGCGTCGGCCTCGGCGAAGGCGAACTCGGTGGCCTTCTGGGAGACCTCGGAGCCGTCGACGCCGACGACGACGGGGCCGTACTTGGTGGTCTCGTCGACGTTGTTGTCCTCACGGACGACGACGACCGGGCAGGAGGCGTGGGAGACGACGGCGGCGGAGACCGAGCCCATCACCATGCCGGACAGGCCGCCGAGACCGCGCGAGCCCATGACGATCATGGTCACGGACTTCGACATCTCGAGCAGCATGTCGATCGGGGAGCCCTCGGCGACGGTGTGGCCGATCTTGATGTCCGGGGCCGCCTGGTGGGCGATCTCGCGGGCCTCGTCGATCTTCTCCATGGTCTCGGCCTGGAGGTCGTCGAAGAGCTCCTGCGGCGGGACCATGCCCTCGGCGTAGAGATACTGCGGCATCGTGTAGCTCGAGGCGAGGCGCAGCGGCACACCGCGCTTCAGGGCGGTGTTCGCCGCCCAGCGGACGGCGACGTGCGAGGCCTTCGAGCCGTCGACGGCTACGACGATGATGTCTTCCTGAGGCATCTTGATCGACCTTTCTGTGAGTCGAATGGTTCTCGGTGTTGTCCCGGTCGCTCACCCGACGGAGACGACCGCGTCTCACACTTTCAGTCTACATTCCGGGGGTGACGCGTGTTGTGGGTGGTGACGCCCACACGGGGGTACCCGAGAGGAACCCCCTCACCGCGGGGAATGTGGCCGGAGGCCTACTCCGGGATCGGGACCTCGTGCGGGGCCTCGGAGTTCGCCGGGTAGAGGAACTCGTAGATGGCGGTCAGGAAGCGGCCGATGACCTGGCCGAGGTCGGTGGAGAAGAACTCGACGATGGGCGCGAGAATTGCGTTAAGATCCATGCCGACGATGGTACTACACAGCGACGAACCTTATCGGGCCACAACGGGCCCGGACCCGGCGTCGCCGGTGCCGGACGGGCGTGCGACCCCCGGATCGGCGCCCCGTCCCCTCCCCCGCCGCCGCACGCGCACGGCCCCGCTGCCCCCGAGAGGCGGGCTCACGGCCAGCCGACTGCGGGTGCCGGCGGATACGACGGTCACCGCCTTCGAGCTGGTTTCCGCCGCGGTGCGCGGGCAGCGACACCGCCACCCCGAGGACGACGACGCCGCGGTGCGCGCACGGTTCGCCGCCGGCGAGGTGGTGCTTGCCGACGCCGCGCCCCTCGCCGCAGAGGACAGACTCACCGCGGGCACGGACGTGTGGTTCTACCGCATGCCGGCGCCCGAGGCTCCGGTTCCGGGGGAGGTGAAGGTCGTCTACGCAGACCGCGACATCACGGTCGTCGACAAACCGCCGTTCCTGGCGACCGTGCCGCGGGGAGCACACGTCACCGAGACCCTTGTGGTTCGCCTCCGGAGGGCGACGGGCAACGAGGAGATCGCCCCGGCACACCGTCTGGACCGGGCGACCTCGGGACTGGTGCTGTGCACCAACCGCCGCGAGGTGCGGGGCGCGTACCAGGGTCTCTTCGAGTCCGGCGTAGTGGCCAAGACGTACGAGGCCGTGGACCGGTACGACCAAGCGCTCGCGGAGGGCGCCGGCGCCGTCTCCCGGCTCCCCGGTGCCGCCTCCGGTCGCGGTGCCGGAGGGGTCGTGTGGTCCAGCCGCATCGAGAAGACCCGCGGGATCCTCCAGGCCCGGGAGGTCCCCGGGACGGCGAACGCCGTGACCGAGCTGGGATCCGTGGTCCGCTCCACGGGCGACTGCGGGATGATCGCTGACTCCTGTGGTTCACGCGGTGGGGCGCATCCTGGCTGGGCCGTATACCGCCTGCATCCGAGGACGGGGAAGACACACCAGCTGCGGGTGCACATGAACGCCGCCGGCGTGCCGATCTGCAATGACCCGCTATACCCGGAGATCCTCCCGGACGGCTGGGGCGAGTTCGACCACCCGCTGATGCTGAAGTCGGTCGAGTTGTCATTCACCGATCCCTTGAGCGGTGAGCGCCGGCAGTTCCGTACCCGGGGATGGAATTGAGATTCAGCGTCTAAGGCGCCGAAAAAAGAGGGGGCGCGAAAGGGATGGAACGGGGCCGGATACGCGAAAAGGAGCGCCCCTCAGTCGACATGACTTCGACCGAGGGGCGCTCCCGTATTCCGTTTTTTGAGTTGTGGTGTCGGCGGTGACTTACTCTCCCACACCCTCCCGAGTGCAGTACCATCAGCGTTGGCGGGCTTAGCTTCCGGGTTCGGAATGGGACCGGGCGTTTCCCCGCCACTATAACCACCGACACGACCTGTAACCGGCGGGCCGAAACCAGTGGCCCGTGTGGCGTGTCAGATACCGGAGAGTGGGACGCGAGCAACAGGATCACCTGTCATTGTGTTTGTGTTTGTTCGGCGGATTAGTACCGGTCACCTCCACACCTTACGATGCTTCCAGATCCGGCCTATCAACCCCGTCATCTACAGGGGACCTCAAATGAAACCTCATCTTGGAACAGGCTTCCCGCTTAGATGCTTTCAGCGGTTATCCTTCCCGTACGTAGCCAACCAGCCATGCCCCGGGCGGGACAACTGGCACACCAGAGGTACGTCCGTCCCGGTCCTCTCGTACTAGGGACAGCCTTCCATCAAGTTTCCACGCGCGCGGCGGATAGAGACCGAACTGTCTCACGACGTTCTAAACCCAGCTCGCGTGCCGCTTTAATGGGCGAACAGCCCAACCCTTGGGACCTGCTCCAGCCCCAGGATGCGACGAGCCGACATCGAGGTGCCAAACCATCCCGTCGATATGGACTCTTGGGGAAGATCAGCCTGTTATCCCCGGGGTACCTTTTATCCGTTGAGCGACACCACATCCACAAGTAGGTGCCGGATCACTAGTCCCGACTTTCGTCCCTGCTCGAGAAGTCCCTCTCGCAGTCAAGCTCCCTTGTGCACTTACACTCTAAAACCTGGTTACCGACCAGGCTGAGGGAACCTTTGGGCGCCTCCGTTACCATTTAGGAGGCAACCGCCCCAGTTAAACTACCCACCAGGCACTGTCCCCGACCCAGATCATGGGCCAAGGTTCAAGGTGGCCAACCCGGTCAGAGTGGTATTTCACATTACGACTCCCCGACACCTGGCGATGCCGGATCACAATCTCCCACCTATTCTACACAAACCGGACCGGACACCAATGCCAAGCTATAGTGAAGGTCCCGGGGTCTTTTCGTCCTGCCGCGCGTAACGAGCATCTTTACTCGTAGTGCAATTTCACCGGGCCTGTAGTTGAGACAGCAGGGAAGTCGTTACGCCATTCGTGCAGGTCGGAACTTACCCGACAAGGAATTTCGCTACCTTAGGATGGTTATAGTTACCACCGCCGTTTACTGGGGCTTAAATTCTCCGCTTCGACCCCAAAGGGTCTAACAGGTCCTCTTAACCTTCCAGCACCGGGCAGGCGTCAGTCCGTATACATCAACGTGAAGTCTTCGCACGGACCTGTGTTTTTAGTAAACAGTCGCTTCCCTCTTGTCACTGCGGCCACACCAACCAAGGTGTGGCCCCCCTTCTCCCGAAGTTACGGGGGCAATTTGCCGAATTCCTTAACTACAGTTCACCCGAACGCCTTAGTATCCTCTACCTGACCACCAGTGTCGGTTTAGGGTACGGGCCGAATGTGCACTCGCTAGAGGCTTTTCTCGGCAGCATGAGCACACCACCATCAACACTTTATGTGTCTACGCTTCACGGCCCAAGGTTATCCTCCGGCGGGATTTACCTCACCGGAGCCTCTCACCGCTTACACCGCGCAATCCAACAACACGGCGTGGCTGCCCTCCTGCGTCACCCCATCACTTGGCTACTACGGATCAGGCCCCACGCGACCGGTACCACGCCACAACACCCGAAGGCGAAGTGGACAAAAAGGCACCGACCGGATGGTTAGTATCCCCGGCTCACCACTGGGCGCGCACACTCGGGTACGGGAATATCAACCCGTTTACCATCGACTACGCCTGTCGGCCTCGCCTTAGGTCCCGACTCACCCTGGGAAGACGAACTTGACCCAGGAACCCTTGGTCATCCGGCGGGCAGGATTCTCACCTGCCAGATTCGTTACTCATGCCTGCATTCTCACTCGCACACACTCCACGACACGGTCACCCGGACGCTTCAACGCGTGCACGACGCTCCCCTACCCAGACAAAAAAGTCTGCCGCGGTTTCGGCGGTGTACTTGAGCCCCACTGAATTGTCGGCGCAGGACCACTCGACCAGTGAGCTATTACGCACTCTTTCAAGGATGGCTGCTTCTAAGCCAACCTCCTGGCTGTCTTCGCGATCCCACATCCTTTTCCACTGAGCACACCCTTAGGGGCCTTAACCGGCGATCTGGGCTGTTTCCCTCTCGACCAATGGAGCTTATCCCCCACGGTCTCACTGCCGAAGAACACGTACACCGGCATTCGGAGTTTGGCTGATGTTGCTAAGACGATAATCCCGCTCAACCAACCAGTAGCTCTACCTCCGGCACGCTCACTTCGACGCTGCACCTAAATGCATTTCGGGGAGAACCAGCTATCACGGAGTTTGATTGGCCTTTCACCCCTACCCACAGCTCATCCCCTCAGTTTTCAACCTAAGTGGGTGCGCGCCTCCACGACGTCTTACCGTCGCTTCACACTGGCCATGGGTAGATCACCCCGCTTCGGGTCCAGGACACGCCACTAAACGCCCATAAAAACTCGCTTTCGCTACGACTACCCCACAACGGGTTAACCTCGCGACGTGCCGCTGACTCGCAGGCTCATTCTTCAAAAGGCACGCCATCACCCCCTAAAGGGCTCTGACGGCTTGACAGCGCACGGTTTCAGGAACTATTTCACTCCCCTCCCGGGGTACTTTTCACCATTCCCTCACGGTACTATCCACTATCGGTCACACTGGGTATTCAGGCTTACCGGGTGGTCCCGGCAGATTCACAGCAGATTCCACGAGCCCGCTGCTACTCGGGCAAACAAGAACAAGACAACACATGCGGCATTCACGTACAGGACTCTCACCTACTCCGGTCGACCATTCCAAGCCGGTTCCGCTTACCACACACATCCATCCGCCGGCGGTTACCGCACCGACACGTTCAAAGCCCACAACCCCTGCCACGCAACCCCGGAAACGGTGTCACACGCGGACAGGTTTAGCCAAAAATCCACTTTCGTTCGCCACTACTCACGGAATCACAATTGTTTTCTTCTCCAACGGGTACTGAGATGTTTCACTTCCCCGCCTTACCTCCCAACCGGCTATACATTCACCGGCAGGTGACCGCCAACAACGACGGCCGGGTTTCCCCATTCGGACATCCTCGGATCAACGCTTAGTTGACAACTCCCCGAGGCTTAACGCAGCCTCACACGTCCTTCATCGGCCCAGCATGCCAAGGCATCCACCGTGCGCCACTAGACAAACACGAATCGAATAACCAAAAAGGCAAAAAATTCGAACAACAACAAGAAAAATAAGATGCTCGCGTCCACTCTCCAGTTCTCACACACCACACACGACAACCAACCAGGCATCGGGACCAATCGTCCCGGCCGGCGTCACCGTGCCGCACACGAACCACGCGACACCACAACCTCAACGGCTGTGGTGTGTGCGGTGTCGTGCCAGACACCCGACAGTGTGTTGATGACCTGCCGCCCACCCCGTACCGGAACGGTGTGGGCCCTCATGGTGGTCTCTAACTTAGTGGCCTGCTCCGCCGCCAATGTGGCGTGCGTCCACCCGGATTCAAAAAAATATAAGAAATACTCCTTAGAAAGGAGGTGATCCAGCCGCACCTTCCGGTACGGCTACCTTGTTACGACTTCGTCCCAATCGCCGATCCCACCTTCGACCACTCCCCCCTTAAAAGGTTGGGCCGTGGGCTTCGGGTGTTACCGACTTTCATGACGTGACGGGCGGTGTGTACAAGGCCCGGGAACGTATTCACCGCAGCAATGCTGATCTGCGATTACTAGCGACTCCGACTTCATGGGGTCGAGTTGCAGACCCCAATCCGAACTGAGGCCGGCTTTAAAAGGATTAGCTCCACCTCACGGTATCGCAACCTGTTGTACCGACCATTGTAGCATGTGTGAAGCCCTGGACATAAGGGGCATGATGATTTGACGTCATCCCCACCTTCCTCCGAGTTCACCCCGGCAGTCTCCCGTGAGTCCCCACCACAATGTGCTGGCAACACAGGACAAGGGTTGCGCTCGTTGCGGGACTTAACCCAACATCTCACGACACGAGCTGACGACAACCATGCACCACCTGTACACCGACCACAAAGGGAAACCCCGTCTCCGGGGCGATCCGGTGTATGTCAAACCCAGGTAAGGTTCTTCGCGTTGCATCGAATTAATCCACATGCTCCGCCGCTTGTGCGGGCCCCCGTCAATTCCTTTGAGTTTTAGCCTTGCGGCCGTACTCCCCAGGCGGGGCGCTTAAAACGTTAGCTACGGCACAAAACCCGTGGAAGGGTCTCACACCTAGCGCCCACCGTTGACAGCATGGACTACCAGGGTATCTAATCCTGTTCGCTACCCATGCTTTCGCTCCTCAGCGTCAGTAACTGCCCAGTAACCTGCCTTCGCCATCGGTGTTCCTCCTGATATCTGCGCATTCCACCGCTACACCAGGAATTCCAGTTACCCCTGCAGTACTCAAGTTATGCCCGTATCGCCTGCACGCCCGGAGTTGAGCCCCGGAATTTCACAGACGACGCGACAAACCACCTACGAGCCCTTTACGCCCAGTAAATCCGGACAACGCTCGCACCCTACGTATTACCGCGGCTGCTGGCACGTAGTTAGCCGGTGCTTCTTCTACCGCTACCGTCACCAAAGGCTTCGTCACGGTCGAAAGAGGTTTACAACCCGAAGGCCGTCATCCCCCACGCGGCGTCGCTGCATCAGGCTTGCGCCCATTGTGCAATATTCCCCACTGCTGCCTCCCGTAGGAGTCTGGGCCGTATCTCAGTCCCAATGTGACCGTACACCCTCTCAGGCCGGCTACCCGTCGCCGCCTTGGTAGGCCATTACCCCACCAACAAGCTGATAGGCCGCGAGCTCATCCCCAACCGCTGCAAAACGCTTTCCACCACACCATCCACGATGTGGTCCTATCCAGTATTAGACCCAGTTTCCCAGGCTTATCCCGGAGTTGAGGGCAGATCACCCACGTGTTACTCACCCGTTCGCCACTCGAGTACCAGTGCAAGCACTGGCCTTTCCGTTCGACTTGCATGTGTTAAGCACGCCGCCAGCGTTCGTCCTGAGCCAGGATCAAACTCTCCACAAAAAAATTCGCAAAAAACGAGCCGTGAAAAGCCCGAAACCTGACAAACAAAAAACTGACAAGAAAAAACTCAAAAGTACAAAAAATGCACTCCAAGCAACCTGCCACCGGCAAAAACCATTCATTTGGACCCAAGGTCCAGGAAGGTCAACCCCCACCGGCACACACCAACACCACCTAAGGCATACAACCCAGGTAGCGCCGGCGGACAAGCCACAAGAAACGCACCACAAAAAGTACATCAACACACTATCGAGTTCTCACACAACACAAACACGCTAGGTTCGCATCCGATCAGGATGCTTGCCGTTACGGTTCGAGGTAGCCAGTCGCTGTTTTCCTTCCGCCATCTCACCGCTGGAATCTCTCCGCGGCGGGGCGCTGTCGGTCGCGCTGACCCCCATTAATTTACACACGGGTCCAAGACTTGCCAAATCTGCAGGCCAACATAGTTTTTCACGTTCGCAAGAGCCCCGCTCAGCGTCGTGCGCCTGCGGCACCCGCCCACGGACTCACCGATAGAGACCGCGACTCTCCGCGACGCGGTCGACGAGCCCGTGCAACTCCTCCCGCGACATCCCGAGCCGCACCGCCTCATCGACGGTGGGCGCCAGATACTGCTGGGCGAAGTCCCGGCCCCGCCGGGCGAGCACCCGCTCGCGCGCCCCCTCGGCGACGAAGGTGCCGATGCCCCGCCGGCGCTCGAGCACCCCGAGTTCCACGAGCATCGCCAGCCCCTTGCGCGCGGTGGCGGGGTTGACGGAGTGGAAGCGCGCGAGCTCGTTGGTCGAGGAGACGCGCTCGCCGACGGCGAGCTCCCCCTCCGCGACCGCATCCTCGATGAACCGGGCTATCTGCCTGAACAACGGTTGCGCCTGATCTTCCACGGGACACCTCCTCAACACCGCCCGGCGCCGCCGGTGGTTCCCCCACCCGCGGGTCCGGGACGTCATCGTCGGTTAGTTAGTCTAGTAACTAACCCCGGCCACGGTGCCCGTACCGCCGACGGCGACCCACGCGGCGTCGTCAATTTTTTGTGCCCTGCCCTGCGGAAACCTCGTGAGGCGTCGACGCGGGCGGCGGCGGTGGTGCATGCTGGGGACAGAAACTGTCTTAGAACTCTCTTAGCGAACGGACTTTAGGAGCCATGCTTGAACGCACACTTGTCTTCGTCGACACCAGCTATCTGTTGGCGAGCTTCTACAACTCGTGGGAGACGGGGGCCCGCGCACAACTAGAGATCGACCTCCCCGACGTGGTGCACGTCCTCGGGGAGATGATCGAGAACCAGCTTCACCAGCCCATCCACCGTCAGCTCTGGTATGACGGTATCCCCGACTCCGGCCCGCACCGTTACCAGCGCGCCCTGCGCACCTGCGACGGCGTGCAGCTGCGCGCCGGCCAGCTCATCGAGTGGGGTGAGCGGCGTACGCAGAAGGCCGTCGACACCCGGCTCGTCGCCGACATGGTGCTCGCCGCGGTGGACCAGCAGTGCTCGGACATCGTGCTGGTCTCCGGCGACGCGGACATGATCCCCGGCGTCAGCGAGGCTTCGCGACGCGGCGTGCGCGTGCACCTCTACGGCTTCGGCTGGGACTCGATGTCCTCGGCCCTGCGCCACCACTGCGACACGACCACGATCCTCGACCCGCGCGAGGACTTCCACGACTCCATGCACCTCGAGGTGCTCGAGGGACCGATCCCGCCGGTGGTGCGCGAGCCCGCCGCCGGGTCGGTAACCGAGAACAACGACGGCGACTCCGTGCCCGGCGACGCGACCGCGGGCGACCAGCCGCCGAGCACCTCGCCCGAGCGTCCCGAGGCGCCGGCCACCCCGACCGCCGCCGACCAGGAGGCGCAGGGCACCGCGTGCGCCGAGAGCGCCGGCGCCTCGATTGCCGACGCCGCGCCTGCCGCCACGGGAGCGGACGCCGCCGCCTCCGGCGCGTCCGACGTCTCTGCGTCCGACGCCTCCGCCTCCGCCTCCGAGACCTCCGGTGCCGCCGCTTCCGCGGAGGCCGGCAGGCACGAGAAGACGAAGGACGCCAAGGGCGCGGGCCCGGGTGAGAGCCCGAAGGAGAAGGTCGCGAAGGAGCAGGCCCCTGGCGGGAACCGGAAGGCCCGGAACGAGCAGGCCAAGGACCAGCAGACCAAGGACCAGCAGACCTCGGCCGCGAAGGGCTCCCCGGCCGCCGAGGCCGACGGTGCGGCGACGGCCGCGGGTGAGGCGTCCGCCGCGGCGCACCCGAAGACCCCGGCGCCCGACGCCGACTCCGCCGTCGAGCGCGACATTGCCGGCGAGGCCAAGCCCAAGCCGAAGCCGCGCCCGAAGCCCTCGATGATGGCCCCGAAGCGTCGGCTGCGCTCGCGCTACGTGCCGCTGCCCAACGAGGTGTGGGCCTCGGCGGGCTTCCAGACGCCGTTCGACGTCGGCCAGCAGTACGCGACCTGGTGGTACGAGAACGCCGCCACCGGCGAGCAGCGCGACCAGGCCCACATGCTCTCCGGCGGCGGGCTGCCGCCCGAGGTGGACCGCCCGCTGCTGCAGTTCGCCTGCGAGACGCTGCACGAGTACACGCTCAGCGACAAGCAGCGCGTGAACCTGCGCGACGGCTTCCACGCCGGCATCCGCGGCGTGCTCATCAACGTCCGCCGCCAGAACTGACGCACCCGCCCGGTGCAGGGCACCCGGCGCCGGCCGGGCCCGCGCCGGACACGCGAAAGCGCCCCGGTGAAGACCGGGGCGCTTTTCTCGTGCGCTGAGGCGGACTGTGTCTCCGGGGCCCGGCGCGCGGGCCGGACACCGCGGGCAGGTCGATCGCCCGTGCGGCTGACCTGGCCCGAGGGTCTCAGCGGTCGGCGTCCTCGCCGGCGTCCTTGGCGTCCGCGGCTGCATCGGTCGCGCTGTCGGCTGCGCCCGCGGGGTCCGTGGCCTCGTCGGTCCCGGCATCCGCCGGGGCGTCCTCGCCCGCGGTGAGCTCGCCGCGCTCCTCGCCGCCGAGCTCCGCGCGGATCTGCTCGAGGCGGTCGGCGGCGCGCATGTCGTTGCCGGCCTGAGCGATCTCGCTCATCCGGTCGGTCACCGAGTTGCGGGTCAGCTCCTGGGCGCCGAGGGCGTCTGCGTAGCGGCGCTCGATCTTGTCGCGCACGTCATCGAGCGTGGGCACCGAGTCGTCGCCGCCGACCGTGTTCATGCTGTCGAGGGCCCGGGTGGAGGCCTCCTGCATCTTGGTCTGGTCGACCTGGGCACGCAGCTGGTCGATCTGGGAGAGCTGCTCCTTGAGGCGGGCCTCGGACTCGGCCTGCTGGCGGCGGGCCTGCTCGGCGGCCTGGGCGGCCTGCGACTGCATGGTCGCGGTCTCCTCGACCTGCTGCTCGACGGCGACGAGCTGGGTGGCGAAGACCTCGGCGGTCTCGTTGAGCTGGCGGGCCTTCTCCGCGTCCCCGGAGGCGTTGGCCTTGTCCGCCATCTGCACCGCCTGGCGCGCCTTGTCCTGCAGGTCCGCCTGGTCCTTGCGCAGGCGGTCCAGCTTCATGGACAGCTGCTTCTCATTGCCGATGACCGAGGCGGCCTGCTGCGAGATCTCGGCGTGCCGGCGCTTGGCCTCCTCGGTGGCCTGCTGGATCTGCACCTTGGGGTCGGCGTTCTCGTCGATCTTCTGGTCGAACGAGCTCATCAGGTACTTCCAGCCCTTGCTGAAGGGATTTGCCACGGTGGTCAGCCTTTCTGTTTCGCTCGCCGCGCGCCCGGCGCGCGGCCACGCCCGCGGAAGGGGCTCATGCACCGACGAGTCTACGTGGGCTTTCTCACCTGCGCCGGGCGAAATGTGAGGTGGCCCGCTCCGGGGACGCGAAAACCGCCGCCCGGATCGGATCCGGACGGCGGTTCGGTGCCGCGGCGCGCGGGCCGGCGGTCAGGTGCCTCGGGGTACGGACCTGTGGACCGGCCGCGCACCCTGCACGCCTCAGCGAGCAGCGGTCAGGGGACCTACTTGTCGCCCTGCTGGTCGGCCTGCGCGTTCTGCTCGGCGACCTGGCGGCGGACATCGTCCATGTCCAGGCCCTTGACCTGGTTGACCAGGTCCTCGAGGGCGGCCGGGGGCAGGGCGCCGGAGTCGCGGTAGACCATGATGCCGTCACGGAAGGCCATCAGGGTCGGGATCGCCTGGATCTCGAGCGCGGCGGCCAGGTTCTGGTTGGCCTCGGTGTCGAGCTTGGCGAAGGTGACGTCCTCGTGCTTGTCCGAGGCCTTCTCGTAGGTGGGGGCGAAGGCCCGGCAGGGACCGCACCACGAGGCCCAGGCGTCGACGAGGACGATGCCCTCGCCGGTCACGGTCTTCTCGAAGGTGTCTTCGGTCACGTCAATGGTCGCCATGGTCGGGGCGCCTCCTAATGATTTGGGTTCATGTTCGTCGCGGAGCCTCGCCGGTTCCGCGTCGGGCAACCTCAACAACGTTGAGAGGTTGCGCCTTATTCCGCCCCGAATCCTATAGGCCCCCGCCCGGCCCACGCAGCCCGCCACCCCCTTGCCGCATACCCCCGGGGGGTATAAAATTCAGGGCATGACGACAGCGCAGGCACCAGGACAGGACGCGAGCGCCCAGGCCCACATCGACCTGGGCGTGACCGGCATGACGTGCACGTCGTGCTCCAGCCGCGTGGAGCGCAAGCTCAACAAGCTCGACGGCGTGACCGCCAGCGTCAACTTCGCCACCGAGACCGCCGGCGTCGACTACGACCCGGGGCAGACCACCCCGGCCGACCTCATCGGCGTGGTCGAGAAGACCGGCTACGGCGCCTTCCAGCTCAGCGGCGCCGGCACCGGCGACGGCCCCGACACAGACTCGGACGGCGCCTCGGCCACCGCCGACGGCGCGGGGAGCGCCGCGGGCGCGGGCGCGACGTCGGCAAGCGGCGGCGGCACCGACGCGATCTCCCGGGCCCGCGACGCCCACGCCGACTACCTGCGCCGGCATCTCATCGGCGCGGCCGTGCTCAGTGTGCCCGCGGCGGTGCTCTCGATGGTGCCCGCCCTGCAGTTCGACCACTGGCAGTGGCTCGTCTTCGCGCTGGTCAGCCCCGTGTACTTCTGGGCCGGCTGGCCGTTCCACAAGGCGACGGTGACCAACCTGCGCCACGGCGCATTCACCATGGACACGTTGATCTCGCTGGGCACCACCGCCGCCTACCTGTGGAGCCTGTGGGCGCTCTTCCTCGGCGACGCGGGCGACCCCGGCATGCGCATGCACATGTCGGTCACCGCGCACGCCGGCGCCGGGATGGACGAGATCTACCTCGAGACCGTCGGCGTGGTCATCACGTTCCTGCTGCTGGGCCGGTGGTTCGAGACCCGCGCCAAGGGGCAGAGCTCCGCGGCGCTGCGCGAGCTGCTCGACATGGGCGCGAAGGAGGCCGCCGTCATCCGCGACGGGGTGGAGCGACGCGTGGCCGTCGAGGCGCTGCGCGTCGGCGACACCGTCCTCGTGCGCCCCGGCGAGAAGATCCCCATCGACGGGCGCGTGACCGACGGCTCCTCGGCCGTCGACGAGTCGATGCTCACCGGCGAGTCCGTGCCCGTCGAGGTCACCGCCGGAGACCAGGTCACCGGCGCCACGCTGAACACCTCCGGGCGCCTGCTCGTCGAGGTCACCCGCCTCGGCGAGGACTCCACCCTGGCCCAGCTGGGCCGCCTGGTCACCGCCGCGCAGGCGAAGAAGGCGCCCGTCGAGCGCCTCGTCGACCGCGTCACCCAGTGGTTCGTGCCGGCCGTCATGGCCGTCGCCGTGATCACGCTCGTCTGGCACCTGGCCGCCGGCTCCGGCACGGCCGACGCCTTCGCCGCCGCCGTCGCCGTGCTCATCATCGCCTGCCCCTGCGCGCTGGGCCTGGCCACCCCGACCGCCCTGCTCGTGGGCACCGGCCGCGGCGCGCAGCTGGGGCTTCTGATCAAGGGCCCCGAGATCCTCGAGTCGACCCGTCGCGTCGACACGATCGTGCTGGACAAGACCGGCACCGTGACCACCGGCGAGATGTCGCTCGACTCCGCGACCGGGCTCGACGGATACGGCGACGAGAACGCGCTGCGTCTGGCCGCCGCCGTCGAGGCCGGCTCCGAGCACCCCATCGGGCGCGCGATCGTCGCCGGCTTCACCGGCACAGTGCCTGCGGCCGACTCGTTCGCCGCCACCGCCGGCCACGGCGTGGAGGCCACCGTGGAGGGCCGCCGCGTGCGCGTGGGTCGCCCCGTGCGCGAGGAGCTTTCCGACGCCGCGTGGGAGCTGGTCGTCGCAGCCGAGGACGCCGGCGCGACCCCCGTGGCGCTCTTCGTCGACGACGCCGCCGCCGGCGTGCTGACGGTGCGCGACACCGTCAAGGGCTCCTCGGCCGAGGCCGTGGGCGCCTTCCGCGAGCTGGGACTCGAGCCGGTGCTGCTCACCGGCGACAACGCGGGTGCCGCCCGCGCGGTGGCCGGCGAGGTCGGCATCGGGAAGGTCATCGCCGGGGTGCTGCCCGACGAGAAGGTCGGCGAGGTGGAGAAGCTGCAGGCCGCCGGGCGCACGGTGGCCATGGTCGGCGACGGGGTCAACGACGCCGCGGCACTCGCCACCGCTGACCTGGGCCTGGCCATGGGGGCGGGCTCGGACGTCGCGATCGAGGCCAGCGACATCACCCTGATGAACGACGACCCGCGCTCGGCCGCCGACGCCATCCGGCTCTCACGGCGCACGCTGGGCACCATCAAGGGCAACCTGTTCTGGGCCTTCGCCTACAACGTCGCCCTGATCCCGGTCGCCGCGCTGGGCCTGCTCAACCCGATGTTCGCCGGGATCGCCATGGCATTCTCCTCGGTGTTCGTGGTGAGCAACTCGCTGCGGCTGCGCGGGTTCCGCTCGGCCTTCGCCCGGTAGGGGGCGCGGCGGCCGGTCGGCCTAGTCGGCCTGCTCCCGGCCAGCCTCGGTGTCGGTCCCCTCGGACTCGATGCGCTCGCTTGCCTCGCGGAGGATCCGCGCGATCCTGGCGAAGCTCTCCGGGTCGCGGCCATGGAACCGCACGGCCGCGACCAGGCGGTGGAGCTCGTGGCGCAGGGCGCCCGGGCCGGCCCCCTCCGCGCCCTCGGGGTCGCCGTAGGCGTCGAGGATCCGGGTCCACTCCGCGCGGTGCTCCTCGACGGTGGCGCGGCCCTCGTCGGTCAGCTCCGCGACCTTGCGGCCGCCGACGTTGCTGATGGTGATCAGGCCCTCGTCCTCGAGCAGGTTCAGCGTCGGGTAGACGGTGCCGGGACTGGGGGTCCAGCGGTTGTCGGTGCGCTCACCGACCTCGGTGATCAGCTGGTAGCCGTGACGCGGCTGCTCCTCGAGCAGCAACAGGATCACGTTGCGCAGGTCGCCGCGGCGGGCCCGCCCGCCGCGTCCGCGCCCGCCCCGGCCGCCCCAGGGTCCCCGCGGGCCACCCAAGTCGAAGCCGAGACCGAAGTCACCCCGCCGCATGAAGCCCGGCGCACCCTGCCTGCCGACGCTGCGCCGGCCACGCTGGCCGAAGCGGCCGAAGCGGCCGAAACCCCCGAAGCCGCCGAAGCCGCTGAAGTCGTTGAATCCGTTGAAGTCGTTCGTCGCGTTCATGGTTCTCCCTTCGTGGCCGACACCCGCCGAACATATCGTTATATATCGCTAGGAACGGCGTCGAGCGTATATCGCTAAGTATCGCTACGTCAAGACGTAGCGATATCTTCAGTAAGTCACTCCCCCTGAGCTGCCCTTTCACCCCGACAGCACCCGGCCGCACGTACCCGCCCCAGGGCACCGCGCGGCGTCGTCAAGCCCCCGACGAACCGCTAGCCGCGCGCCATGTCCACGAAGCGGGAGCACCGCAGCTGGTGGGCCACCGTGATCGTGTCGATCGGGCCGCCGCGGTGTTTGGCCAGGATGATGTCGGCCTCGCCGGCGCGCTCGTTGTCCTTGTCCTGGGAGTCCGGGCGGTAGAGCAGCATGACCATGTCGGCGTCCTGCTCCAGCGAACCGGACTCACGCAGGTCGGCCAGCTGCGGGCGCTTGTCCGTGCGCGACTCGGGGCCACGGTTGAGCTGCGAGATCGCCACGACCGGCACGTCAAGCTCCTTGGCCAGGAGCTTGAGCTGACGGGAGAACTCCGAGACCTCCTGCTGACGGGACTCGACCTTCTTGCCCGAGCTCATCAGCTGCATGTAGTCGAGCACCACCAGCTTCAGGTCGTGCTTCTGCTTGAGCCGGCGCGCCTTGGAGCGGATGTCCATCATCGTCATGTTCGGCGAGTCGTCGATGAACAGCGGCGCCTCGGAGATGTCGCCGACGCGGTTGGCCAGGATCTGCCAGGCCTCCTCGTCCATGCGGCCCGAGCGCATGTCCGCGAGGTTGATCTCCGTCTCCGCGGAGAGCAGGCGCATGACGATCTCGGACTTCGACATCTCGAGCGAGAAGATCACCGAGGTCATGCCGTGCTTGATCGAGCAGGAGCGGGCGAAGTCCAGCGCCAGGGTGGACTTGCCCACGCCGGGTCGGGCCGCGACGATGATCATCTGCCCGCCGTGCAGGCCGTTGGTCACCGAGTCGAGGTCGATGAAGCCGGTGGGCACGCCCATGGCCAGGCCGCCGTTGGCGGTGATCTCGTCCATCTCGTCGAGCGTGGGCTGCAGGATGTCGGCCAGCACCGCGTAGTCCTCCGCGGAGCGGTCGTTGTTGATCGCGAAGACCTCCTGCTGGGCCATGTCGACCACCGCGTCGACCTCGGCGCCCTCGGAGCCCTCGTAGCCGAGCTGGACCACGCGGGTGCCGGCCTCGACCAGGCGGCGCAGCGTGGCCTTCTCGTCGACGATCTCGGCGTAGTAGCGGGCGTTGGCGGCCGTGGGCACCGACGAGATCAGCGTGTGCAGGTACGGCGCGCCGCCGACGCGGTCGAGCTCGTTCTGGCGGTCCAGGCGCCCGGCGACGATGACCGGGTCGATGTCCTTGGACTCGGCGAACAGGTCGATGATCGCCTTGTAGATCAGGGCGTGGGCCGGGTGGTAGAAGTCGTCCGGCGTGAGGATCTCGACGATGTCGAGCACCGTGTTCGGGCTGAGCAGCATCGCGCCCAGCACGCCCTGCTCGGCCTCGCGGTCGTGCGGGGGCTGGCGGAAGCCCGAGTTGCCCGCGCGCGAGTCGTCGAAGGCGGGCCCGCCGTACTCGGAGCGGCGCCGCCCGGGCGCCCCTGAGCGGCCGCGACCGCCGGAGCGCGGGAAGTCGTCGTCGGGCTCGGGCGGGGCCGCCGGCACCGGCGGCAGCGCCTGGTCGTCGAAGCTTGCCTCCGAGCTGGACGGGCTCATCGCTCTCCTTTTCCCGGCCGCCCCCGCGGCCCTCGCACTGCTCCCCCGGACCCGCCGGCGGGCGGGCCCTCTGACGCCCGCAACATTACCCGTCGGGCACCCGTCGACATACCACACGGGCTCGCCGGCGCGGGTGGAAAATGCCTCACAGAGCGAAGTTATCCACAGATCGCTCCACAGGGGTTGTGCACAACTCCCCATCGGCCGAGACGCGCTTGTGGAGAACGTGTGGAGCACGTGGGGAGAACTCGCCGCCGCGGCGGGCGCGACCAGGCCTTTCCATCATCAGTGCTGGTCAGAGGGTTTTGTCGGATATCTCACCCCCGCCGGACCACCCCCGCGAACCGAGCCCGCGGCGGTTTGACGCGGCACACGGCAGGTGATAGGCGCCTGAAATCGCCGTGAACGAGGTGAAGAGCCGGTGAGCCGGCCCGTATTCATCCCCAGTTATCCACAGCCCCGCACAGGCGCGGGCGCCCCTGGCCCGCCCCAGGCCCGGCCCAGGCCCACCACACGGCCGCCACACGGCCGCCGGAGCGCCCGCAGACCACCCCGGGAAAGACCACGGCCCCCGACGCGTCCCATGCGGGATGCGGCGGGGGCCGGGTCTGCTGTTGTCGTTGGGCGCCTCAGAAGGCGCCGTCGTGCGCGCGCCAGTTAGGCGGCGACGACCTCAAAGTTCAGGTTCGCGGCGATGTCCGGGTGCAGCTGCACGCGCACCGTGTACTTGCCGGTGGTCTTGATCATGGTCTTCGGCAGCTCGATGGCGCGCTTGTCCAGCGCGGGGCCGCCGACGGCGCGCACCGCGTCGACGATGTCGTCGCGCTTGACGGAGCCGAAGAGCTTGCCCTTGTCCGAGGTGCGGACGGAGACCTTGACGTTGTCGAGCTTGTCGACCTGCTCGCGGACCTCACGGGCGTGGTCCAGATCGCGGATGGCACGGGCCTCCTGGGCCCGCTTGATGCCGTCGATTTGCTTGAGCGCCCCGCGGGTCGCCTGGATCGCCAGGCTGCGCGGAAGCAGGTAGTTACGTGCGTAGCCGTCACGCACCTCGACGACGTCGCCTGCGTCGCCCAGGTTCTCGACGGCGGCGGTGAGGATCAGCTTCATGATCCCTGCCTTTCGTTCAAGAGGAATGGTGGGTGATTCGCGGCTGGTCTAGAACGGCGGGTCATCGTCGCCGCCGCCGAACTGTCCGCCCACGGGCGGGGCCGAGTTCCAGGGGTCGTTGTCCTGACCCTGGTTCGACTGGCCGCCGGGGTTCTGGCCGGACGGCTGGGGCTGGTTGCCCCCGCCGAAGCCGCCCTGCGGGGCCTGGCCGAAGCCGCCCTGGGGCGCTCCGCCCTGACCGCCGGAGCGGTTCTGGCCGCCGCCGAAGCCACCGCCGTATCCCCCGCCGCCTTCGCGGGGATTGCGGGTGACCTGGGCGGTCGCGTACTTGAGGGAAGGACCGACCTCGTCGACCTCGATCTCGTAGACCGTGCGGTTCTCGCCTTCGCGGGTCTGGTAGGAGCGCTGGCGCAGCCGTCCGTTGACGACGACGCGCATGCCCTTGGACAGGCTCTCGGCGACGTTCTCCGCGTACTGGCGCCACACGTTGCAGGTGAGGAACAGGCCCTCACCGTCCTCCCACTGGCCGGTGTCGCGGTTGTAGAACCGCGGCGTGGAGGCCACGCGGAAGCTTGCGACGGGGATGCTCGACGCGGTGAAACGCAGTTCGGGGTCGGCGACGAGGTTGCCGACGATGGTGATCGGGGTGTCTCCCTGAGCCATGGTTGGTTCAGACCTTCCTTCAAGCTTTCATCGGGCAGTTCGGTACCGCACCGGCTCTCCGCCGGCGCGTCGTTCTACACCAGTTTGCCGCTTTACTTGTCGGTGCGCAGAACCTTCGTGCGCAGGGTCGCGTCGTTGAGGGAGACCAGGCGGTCAAACTCGTCGACGGTCGCCGGCTCGCACTCGAGGTTGACGACGACGTACACGCCTTCCTCGTGCTTCTGGATCGGGTAGGCGAGGCGACGCTTGCCCCACACATCCACCTTCTCGACGGTGCCGTTCTCCTTGCGGACAACCTCGAGGTACTTCTCCAGGGACGGGGCAACGTTGCGCTGATCCTGGCTCGGATCCAGGATGATCATGATTTCGTAGTGACGCACGGGACCTCATCACCTCCTATGGTCTGGTAATCGAATTTCGGCCACACCCGGTCGGGTGGGGCAGGAGGGTCGCCTGCGTCAGGCAACCCGACAAGGGTAGCGCATCGGGGCCGAAAAAAGTAATCCGCCCCGGTCAGGGGGCGGACCTTCGATTGTCGACGCCGCGGTGCGCGCCGTCGGCGGTCTTCGTGCAGGGGTGCGCCGCCCGCGCGCCGTGGCGCACGGGAGCGGGCGCGGCGCGCGGGAGCGGGCGCGGCGCCCGCGGGTGGTTTAGGAGTCGACGTCGACCACGGTGCCGTCCGGCAGGATCTCGACGTCGATCTCCTCGACGTCGATCTCCCAGACGCCGTCGTCGAGCTCGGCGGTGCCGCAGCCCTGGGCGACGACGTCGCGCACGCGCTGCTCGTCGAGACCCTCCTCGGCCATGTCGTTGCGGGCCTCGTCGGAGAAGGAGGCGACCTCGCAGGGGGCCGGGTCGCCCGGGGAGGCGCCCTGGGCGGCGGTGTTCCCGGCGTCGGCCGACTCGGTGACGGTCTCGGTGGCGCCCGCGTTGTCGTCGCGGTCGTCGGCGTTGTCGTCGCCGCCGGCCGCACTGGTCACGGTGGCGGTCTCGGTCACGGTCTCGGTGTTGCTCTCACCGGAGCAGGCGGAGAGCAGGGGCAGGGCGATCACGGCGACGCCGGCGACGGCGGCGCGGGAGAACTTGGTCAGCGCGTTAGTGGTCATGTCCGCCACGCTACGTATTCGGCAACGAAACGGCAGTGCGCCCACCCGCCCGGGTGCCCCCGGCCCACGGCGTCGGCGCTCTCGCCCCACGGCGCCGGTGCCCTCACCCCACGGCGTCGGCGCCCCGCACCGGCCCCGGCGCACCGGCGCCTAGTTGTTGACCGAGGCGTAGAAGACGGCGATGCCGACCGGGATGACGGTCACACACACGAACGCCAGCCCGCCGAGCAGCCACACCCACTTGCGCGGCTTGCCGTACATGAACAGGGCGAAGGCGCCCAGCAGGCAGAAGAACGCGATCAGCACGGAGCAGACGGTCACCCACATCACGGGACTCATCGACCCACCTCCTCTCCGGGGTCGGCGGGACCGGCGGGCCGGGCCGGACGCCCCGCCCGGGACGCACCGGCGGCGTCCTGCGCACCGGCGGCGCCCTCGGCGCCGACGCCGGCCACGGCGGCGTCGGAAATCTCGGGGCCCCAGCACCCGCGCACGGTGGGGTCGCCCTCGACGGCCCACCCGGCGCGCCCGCCGGAACGCCGGGCGCGGGCGGTGACCCACGGGGCGTCGGCGATCCCGAAGGGGCCGGCGAGGATGTCCACGCCGCGGTGGGCGGCGAGCACGCGGTCGCGGGAGCGGCCGAGCATCTGGCGCACGACGAGCACCACCATCGCGACGATGAAACCGTCGCGGGTGAGGATGAGCAGGTCGAACATCTCGGCGGGGATCTTGTCGCCCTCCTCGGCGCCGATGTAGATCATCGTCGCCGGCCACATGAGCAGCTCGAGGGTCATCCAGGTCAGCAGCAGGCGCCACCGCGGCAGGGCGAGGACGGCCGGGACCACCAGCCACAGCGAGTACTGCGGCGACCAGACCTTGTTGAACAGCAGGAAGCCCGCGACGATGAGGAAGACCAGCTCGGCGACCCGGGGACGGCGGCGCGCGAGCAGGCCCAGCAGCGCGACCGCCAGGCAGGCGCCGGCGAAGAGGACGAAGGAGGCGGTGTTGAGGAAGCCGACGCTCAGGTTCACCCCGGTGACGCGGGTGAAGACCTGGTAGATCGTGGTCCACTCGGCGCCGCGGGTGCTGTTGAGGCGGTTGAACTCGCCCCAGGCCTCCGGGTGGGCGACCATGACCGGCAGGTTGACCGCCGTCCAGACCACCACGGCCGCGCAGGTCATGTCCACGAAGGGCCGCCAGCGGTTCGAGCGCACGGCGAGCACCAGGAACGCGCCGAGCAGGAACAACGGCCAGAGTTTCACGGCCGTGCCCACACCGATCCACACGCCGGCCCACACCGGCGCGCCGCGTTTCACGGCGACCAGGGCGGCGGCGGCGCACAGGATCGAGGGGATGTCCCAGTTGGTGAACGCGTGCATGATGATCACCGGCGAGGCGGCGACGAGCACCACGTCCCAGACCCGGTTGCCCGCGAGCTCGGCGACCAGGCGGATGACCACCAGCCACATGCAGGCGAGCACGAGCGCGGTCAGGGTGAAGTACCAGGAGGCCTCGGGGACGTCGAGAAGCAGGCGCACCACCGGGAAGGTGTAGTGCGCGACCGCGCCGACGACCGCCTGGAACCACCCGGCGAGCACCGGGTACTCCATGTAGCGCAGCCGGCCGTCCTCGGACCAGGAGTAGGCGTAGGGGTCGCCCGGCTCGTCGAGACCGCGCCCGGAGTACAGCGGCAGGATGTCGTTGTAGCAGGCCGACATGTAGGGCCGGTTGCCCGACCAGTTCACGCCCGACTCGGCGGTGCCGAACAGGCAGTTGGCCTTCGAGAGGTAGCCGAGGGCCAGGAAGGTCAGCGCGAGGGTCAGCAGCACCCGCAGCGGGGTCCACCAGCGCTGGCGGCCGATCAGGGCGCGCCGGCCGACGGGCCCGCCGAGGCGCTCGATGACACCGCGGGCGACGGGCTCGGTGCGGGCGGGCTGGACGCGCGCGGCCGGGCGCACGACGCGCGCGACCCTATCGGACGCCCCGGCGGGCGCCGTCCCGCGCCGCGCCGTAGCGTCCGCCGCGCCCGCCGCGGGGCTCGACGTCTCACTCAGAACGGCAGCAGCTCCTCGGGCACGTCGAGCTCGGGCAGCTCCGGCGGGGCCGGCTGGCCGCCGCCGTTGGGGTCACCGCCGGGCACCGGCTCCGGCGCCGGGCCGGGCTCGGGGGCCGGCTCCGGCTCCGTGGCCTCCGGCGAGGGCGCCTCGCTGGTCGGGGTGGCCGAACCGGTGCCGGCCTGGGTAGCCGGCGGCGTGTAGGCCGTGTTGTAGTTGCCCTCGCCCCAGGTGACGGGGTTGGCCTGCGGGAAGTTCTCGATCTCCTGGCCCTGCAGGGCGCCGTCCATGGTGGACTTCCAGATGTCCGAGGGCATCCCGGAGCCGTACATGTAGATCGGCGAGTTGTCCACGGTGCCCACCCACACGGCGGTGGACAGCTGCGGGGTCGAGCCGATCATCCAGGCGTCCTTGTTGTTGCCCGTGTCGCCGAGCTGCGTGGTGCCGGTCTTGGCGGCCGAGGGCCGGCCGTTGGCCAGCACGTGGCCGTTGGAGTAGGCCGCGATCGGCTGCATGGCCTGGATGACGTTGTCGGCCACGGTCTCGTTGACGCGGCGCTCGCCGCCCTTGTCGTCGAACTCGTAGAGGACCTCGCCGGTGGCCGTCTCGACCTTGCTGACGAAGTGCGGCTGCTGCCAGACACCCCGGTTGGTCAGGGTGCCCAGCCCGACGGCCATGTCGAGCGGGCGGGACTGGTACTGGCCGAGCACGATGCCCTCGTAGGGGGTCTCGCCGTTCTCGGTGAGGGTCTCCGGCACGCCCGGGATCGAGCGGGCCACGCCGAGGGCGTGGGCCATGTCCGCGGTGTCCTGGGTCTTGTTCTCCAGGTCGTCCTGCAGGCGGATGAAGCTGGTGTTCAGCGAGCGCTTCAGGGCCTCGGAGATCGAGCAGGTGCCGCAGCTCTCGCCGCCGACGTTGCCGACGGGGATGCCGCCCGGCAGGGTCACCGGGTCCGAGGAGTAGGCCGCCGAGAGCGGGATGCCCTGCTGCAGGGCGGCGGCCAGGCCGAAGATCTTGAAGGTCGAGCCGGTCTGCAGGCCGGCGTTGGCGAAGTCCCAGCCGGAGGGGTCCTCGCCGCCGTAGTAGGCGCGCACGGCGCCAGAGCGCGGGTCGACGGAGACCACGGCGGTGCGCAGGCTCTCGCTGGCGCCCTCGGTGTTGCCGTAGACGGCGTCGAGGGCGGCGTCCTGGGCCTGCGGGTCGATCGTGGTGGTCACGCGCAGGCCGCGGGTGGTCACGTCCTCCTCGGTCAGGCCGACGGTCTCGAGCTCGGCGATGACCTGGTTCTTGATCATGCCGTTGGGCCCGGAGGCCTCGGTGTAGGCGGAGTAGTTCGCCGGGTCCTGGACCTCGGGGTAGACGGCGGCGGCGCGCTGCTCGGCGGGGATCGTACCGGACTCGACCATGCCGTCCATGACGTAGTTCCAGCGGGCCTCGGACTCCTCGAGGTTGACCCACGGGTCCAGCTCGCTGGGCCGCTGGATGGCCGCGGCGAGCACCGCGCCCTCCTCCGGCGTCAGGTCGGAGACGTGCTTGTCGAAGTACGCGTTGGCCGCGGCCTCCACGCCGTAGGCGTTGCGGCCGAAGTAGACGGTGTTGAGGTAGGCGGCCAGCACCTCCTCCTTGGTCCACTCGTTGGCCATCTTGGTGGAGTAGACCAGCTCGCGGGCCTTGCGGGCCAGGGAGTGCTCGTTGCCCACCAGCGCGTTCTTGACGTACTGCTGGGTGATCGTCGAGCCGCCGCCGGCGGAGGCGTCACCGGTGATCTGGCCGATGACGGCACGGCCGAAGCCGGTGATCGAGAAGCCCGGGTTGGTCCAGAACTCGCGGTCCTCCGCGGCGAGCACCGCGTCCTGCACGCCGTCCGGGATGTCCTCGAGCTTGACCTGGCGGCGGTTGCCGTCCGGCGGCACGATGCGCGCCAGCTCGGTCTCGGAGTCGGCGGCGTAGATCTGCGAGACCTGCGCGCTGGTCAGCTCCTCCGGCTCGGGCACGTCCGCGAGCAGGTAGGCGACCATGAAGCCGAGGATCGGCAGGATGACGACGGCGGCCAGGATGCCGCCGGTCCACTGCAGCCAGCGCCTACGCCCGCCGCCGGACTTCTCGAGGCGGCGCGCCCCGCCGGAGCGGCGGCCTTCCTTCGCCTTGGACTTCGCCGGCGTGTCGCCGGACCTGTTCTCTTCTGACACGTTGGTCCCCATCACTTCGCACGGCACGGCGCGCGGGCCGGGACCCCGGCGCGCCGTGTACACACTTCTCCCAAGAGATTACGTCCCCCTTTACGTGGGGTCGAACGGCGACACCACGGCGCGCGCCGCTCAGCTCCGCGGGACCGCGACCCCGGACCCGAGAAGGTGATTCCAGCCACACCCCGGGCAGACCTCCACGAGGTGGACGCCGACCTCCCCCAGTTCGGCGACCAGGGCCTCGAGCTCGCGGCGCCCGCGGGCGGTCCCGGCGCGCTCGCCGAGCCCGTCGCCGTAGACGAAGCGCACCTCGCGCAGCTGGTCCGAGCCGCACACCGGGCAGGCCCGGCCGGCCACGCGGCCGTGGAAGCGCGCGGCGGCGATCAGGCGCGCGTCGGCGTCGCAGGCCGCCTGCCTGCGCAGTTGCCCGTCGCGCAGCGCCGCGAGCACGCGCGCACGGCGCACCCGGTGGCTGACGGGACGGACGATCTCGAACATGCCCACCAGCCTAACCCCGTGTCCGTGACCGCCCGGCGCGCTTGCCGACGCCGCGCCACCCGACGTCCGCGCGCCCCGACGCCGTGGCCGCGTGCGCCGCCCGGGCGGGCGGCGCGGGGGTCGCCGCAGGCGACCCCTTATAACGGTGCGGGAACCGGGCGCGGGGACGTGCGGGACGTCGGCAAGCGGGGGTGAGCAGGGGAGGCTTTTGCGGGGCAACCTGAAATTAGATAGGCATACTGTAGGAAATGTAGTATTCAGGTGATCGCCGCCTCCCCCGGTCCCCGCGCGGCGCGGCACCCGTCGACGTCGAAGGTAGGACATGAACGCTTTGACCCCCGAGACCATCGCCCGGCGCATGCGTCCGGCGCTGACCAAGCTGTACGTGATGTACTTCCGCGTCGCGGAGCAGTCGGACCTGACCGGTCCCCAGCTGTCCATCCTGTCGCGGCTCTCGGAGAACGGTCCCTCGCGCATCAGCCAGATCGCCCGCGAGGAAGGCATCCGCATGCCCACCGCCTCCAATGCGCTGCACCAGCTCGAGCAGCGCGGCATGGTCGAGCGCCTGCGCGACACCACCGACCGCCGCGGCGTGCGCGTGCGGCTGACCGACCACGGCGCCGAGGAGCTCAAGCGCGTCGGTGAGGAGCGCAACGCCTACTTCGCCGACCTGCTGCGCAGCCTCGACGAGAAGGACCTGGAGACCGCCGACCAGGCCGCCGACGTGATCAACCGCCTGGCCGAGGCCTACGGCAACCGCGTCGGGGACTCCGGCAACCACTAGAGGCGGCCGCTGAGGCCCGTCCGGGGCCCTGCGTCGGGCCCCTGCGGGGCGAAAAAGTGGACGCCTCTGACACGGGGGCGGTGCGCGCCCGCGTAATCTGAGGCCAGGCGGAGTCGCATCCGCGGCTCACCGCACGCCGGTGACGGGGCCAGGCAGGTCCCCGGGGCCGGCACCTCCACTTTCCCGACACATCGAACACCTCACGTATGGCAGACGCTTCCGGGTCGGAACTCCGGCCCACCCAGTTGACTGAGCCGGACGACCGGCCCACCCGCGTCCTCATCGCTCTGCGACCGGACGCGCAGCCGCGCGACGCGGTCGAGTTCGCCGCCTGGCTGGGCCGCACCGCGCCGGTGACCGTGCGGGCGGTGACCACGTTCGTGCGCCCCTGGCCGGCGACCTCGCTGAAGAAGATGGGCGGCAAGTACGGCAAGTGGTTCTCCCGCGAGGCCAAGGCCGCCCGCCGCCGCGTCGAGCAGGCGCTTTCCGAGGCCGGCATCCCGGAGGAGATGTGGGACGACAAGGTCGCCGTCTTCGCCGACGGCCCCTCCGAGCACGCGCTGATCACCGCGGCCGCCGAGGACTTCGACGCCGACGTCATCGCGCTGGACTCCGACGCGACCGCGCCGAAGGGCCGGTTCTCCGTCAGCTCCACCGCGGACGCGCTGCTGCACTCCTCGCCGCGGCCGGTGTG
Organism: Corynebacterium frankenforstense DSM 45800; assembly: GCF_001941485.1. Classification (NCBI taxonomy): domain Bacteria; kingdom Bacillati; phylum Actinomycetota; class Actinomycetes; order Mycobacteriales; family Corynebacteriaceae; genus Corynebacterium; species Corynebacterium frankenforstense. The sequence goes on from NZ_CP009247.1 coordinate 2,552,051, forward strand.
CCTGTCCCCGCGCAAGGTCAAGCTGTCCAAGAAGGGCGTGCGCCGGGTCAACTTCGCCTTCCTCGAGGGCGAGTTCGACCCGGAGGACCCGGCGCTGCTGCGCTCGGCGGTCCGGGCCCGGGCGTGGGGCGTGCCGCTGCGCGTGCTGGCCTTCTCCCCCACCGGGATCTCCGACACCCCGTTGGAGGACAGCCTGGACCTCTCCCGCGAGCTCTCCGCGGACTGGCGGGAGCACTCACTGGCCATGCTGGACCGGGTGCGCGACCGCATCGCCGAGGCGATGCCGGACCTCGAGCTGGAGAGCTCCGTGGCCACGGGCAACGGCTGGGGCGGCGCCGTCGACGCGCTGAAGTGGAAGAAGGGCGACCTGCTGTGCCTGGCGTCCAACCCGCAGGGCCCCTTCGAGCGGGTCTTCGTCGGCTCGGCGACCTCGGCGTTCCTGCCGCACGTCGGCGTGCCGGTGGTCATCTTCCCGATGCGGCGGTCTTGAGGGCCGCCGGGCGGGCCCCGGCGCCTCGGCCGGCGTGCCGGGCGTGAACCGCCGGACCACCCGGCGCAGCTGTACGCGGGGAGTTTCGGGTACCGGTGGGTCTTGACGTGTCCGGGGTGTGGGTAGAATCCGGGGGTATGAGTGAGGAAGATTTCTCTTGGCGCCGCGGGCGGGAACGCGAGCGTGAGCACCCGGAGAATGACCTGGTCGCAGACGCGGACCGCTACAACAAGCCACGCCCGGAGCCGCACAGCTTCGACGAGCTCGCCGACGAGCCGGACCCGTACCTGCAGGCGCAGGCCAACCGCCGCTCCACCCGGCAGGCGTGGCTGTGGTTCGCCGGCACCGTGGTCCTCTCCTTCCTGGTGTCCTTCCTGCTGGCGCTGGCCTCCCGGCTCAGCGGCGGCGAGAACTGCGCCGCCGGGCTCAACACCTGGCTGTGCTCGCGACGCTGGGAGCTGGTCTGGTCGCTGGGCTCCTGCGTGGTGCCGATCGGCGGGATGGTCGGCTGCGGCATCATCATGGTGCGCAAGCTGCAGCGCTACATCCGCTGGGGCAGCTGGATGGGCGCGTTCTGGTTCCTGGTGCCGCACGCGATGCTGTGGATGACCACGGTCGGCCAGGTCGCGATCCTGGGCACGCACGCGCCCTAAGACCGGCGACACAGGCCGTGCGGCGCCGGCTTAGGCGCGCAGACCGCGCCGGTCTAGGCATGCAGACCGAGGCAACCACGCCGAAGCCCCCCGTGCGGGAGAGATTCCCGGACGGGGGCTCCAGTCTGCGCGGGTCGGTCTCGGCTCGGCGCCTACTTGGTCGAGTCGAGGACGACGTCGAACTCGAGGACCTCGGACTTCACGGCCGCGGGGCGGCGCGCGGTGTCACCGTTCTCGGCGGACTCGGAGGCACCGTGGGACTCGCCGCCGGAGGCGTGGACGTCGTGGGTGCCGTGGCCGGTCTTGTTCGCGTCGGCGACGTCGCCGTGGCTGCGGGCGAAGTCCTGGCCGTGGACCCAGTCGTCGTAGGACTTCTCGTCGGCCCACCAGGTGACCACGAAGTAGCGGTCCTCACCGGCGGTGGGACGCAGCAGCTGGAAGCCCTCGAAACCGGGCTGGTCGTCCACGGCGTGCAGACGGTGGCTGAAGCGCTCCTCGAGGGTCTCGCCGGCGCCCTCGGGAACGGTCAGTGCGTTGATCTTGACGATGCTCATGTCCCCGAGGATACCTGCGCAGGCGCCACCGCGGCCGGGCCCGCGCACCGGCCGCTCCCCCGCCGGCGGCCGCCCGGAGGACCGCCGGCGAGCACCCGGCGGCCGCCCCGCGAGACCCGCTACCGGCTCGAGACCTGGTCGCTCGCGCCGGGCACGGCCTTGGCCGGGTCATTGCCGACGGCCACGATGCGGTTGTCCGCGTCGACGTGCACGATCTTCGGCTCCCAGGCGCGCACCTCCTCCTCGGTGCCCTGCACGTAGCTCATGATGATCACGAGGTCGCCGGGCTTTACCAGGTGCGCGGCCGCGCCGTTGATGCAGATGCGCCCGTTGCCGGCGGCCTCGGGCGCGTCGGGGATGACGTAGGTCTCGAGGCGGTTGCCGTTCTCGATGTCGACGACGGCGACCTTCTCGCCCTCGATGAGCCCGGCGGCGTCGCAGAGCTCGGGGTCGATGGTGATGGAGCCGACGTAGTGCAGGTCGGCCTGGGTGACGGTGGCGCGGTGGATCTTCGCGCCGAGGACGGTTCGCAGCATGGTTGTCCTTCAGGGTCGGGGCCGGGGCGGGCGCCCCGAAACGCCGCTAATCGTAGTTCGTGTCACCCGTGAGAGGACAATTGACCGCGCCGCGCACGCACCTAGCTCTTGCGGTAGAGCTGCTTCTTCCAGTACTTCGGCTCGCTGGTGACCTGCATGTTCAGGCTGCGGAAGATGCCGGAGTCGACGGAGCCGAGGATGGTGGTGGTGTGCACGTCGCAACCGGCGAGGTTCTGCAGCTCGGCGAGCGCGCGGCGGGCCTCCTCGGAGGCGGCGGCCGAGACCGACAGGGCGATGAGGACCTCGTCGGTGTGCAGGCGCGGGTTGCGCGAGCCGAGGTGCTCGGTCTTGAGCGTCTGGATCGGCTCGATGGCCTCCGGGGAGAGCAGGTGCAGCTCGCGGTCGATGCCGGCGAGGTGCTTGAGCGCGTTGATGAGCATGCCGGCCGAGGGGCCGAGCAGCGGAGTGGTCTTGCCGGTGACGATGGTGCCGTCGTGCAGCTGCATCGCCGCACCCGGCTGGCCGGTCTTCTCCTCGATGGCGAGTGCCGGGGCGACGACCGCGCGGTCCGCGGTCGAGCATTCGGCCTTGGCCATGATCACGGCGGCGCGGTCGGACAGCGTGGTGTCCTCGGTGCCGGAGCGGGCCTCGTCGACGAGCGCCTTGTAGTAGCGGCGGATGATCTCCTGGACGGAGGCGGCCCGGCAGGCGGCGTCGTCGCTGATGCAGTAGCCGGCCATGTTGACGCCCATGTCGGTCGGCGACTGGTACGGCACGGTGCCGGTGACGCGCTCGAGCATGGACTTGAGCAGCGGGAAGGCCTCGACGTCGCGGTTGTAGTTGACCGTCGACTCGCCGTGGGCCGACAGGTGGAAGTGGTCGATGACGTTGACGTCGTCGAGGTCGATGGTGGCGGCCTCGTAGGCGAGGTTGACCGGGTGCTCCAGCGGCAGGTTCCAGATCGGGAAGGTCTCGAACTTCGCGTAGCCGGCCTTCACGCCGCGCTGGTGCTCCTGGTAGACCTGCGACAGGCAGGTCGCCAGCTTTCCGGAGCCGGGCCCCGGGGCGGTGACGACGACGAGGTCGCGGGAGGTGTCGACGAACTCGTTGCGGCCGAAGCCGTCCGGGGAGACGATGCGGTCGACGTTGGAGGGGTAGCCCTCGATGACGAAGTGGCGGTGGACCTTCAGTCCCAGGTTGGTCAGGCGCTCGGCGAACTCGACGGCCTCGGCGTTGGTGTCCTCGAACTGGGTGATCACGACGTGCTCGACGAGGAAGCCGCGCTCGCGGAAGGCGTCGATGAGGCGCAGCAGGTCCTCGTCATAGCTGATGCCGAGGTCCGCGCGGACCTTCTTGCGCTGGAGGTCCTTCGCGCCGATGCAGGGCAGGATCTCGAGTTCGTCGCGCAGCTGCTCGAGCATGGCGATCTTCGTGTCCGGGTCGAACCCGGGCAGCACGCGCGAGGCGTGGAAGTCGTCGAAGAGTTTGCCGCCCATCTCCAGGTAGAGCTTTCCCCCGATGTCCCCACGGCGGGCGATGATGTGCTCTGACTGCAGGCGGATGTACTTCTGACGGTCAAATCCCAGGTCCATGGGACCTTTATTCTAGCCCAGCGCGGGGGCGTTGGCGGTAATTGCGGAGGTGGGCGCGTTAAAAGGTGGGGGCGTTTAAGGGTGGGGCTGGTGGTTTCTAGGGGTCGTCGCAACGACGGGTATTTCTAGTCGGTGATGCTACCGACGTCTGCAAGCGCCTGAGCCATCACTTCAGCAGGAGTACGCCACCCCAACGCCTTGCGCGGAGTGTTGTTGTGAATGTTGGCGATCATCTCCAGATCCATCGACGAATACACCGACAGATCCGAAGACTTCGGCAGGTTGCGACGCAGCCTGCCGTTGGTGTTCTCGTTGGTGCCCCGCTCCCACGGGGATCCGGGGTGACAGAAATACACCGGAACATCAGTCGCCATCGAAAACGCCTTGTGGCCTGCCATCTCAGAGCCCTGATCCCACGTGATCGACGAGAAGATCAACTCATCGATACCACCGACAAGCTCCTTTAACACCCGGGTGACCTCCACCGAGTCATGCCTGGCCGGCAGATGACCCAGCACGACGAACCTGCTGACACGCTCAACCAGGGTGATCACCGCCGAGGCGTTGTTCTTGCCCAGGATCAGATCACCCTCCCAATGACCGGGCATGACCCGCTCGGCGACCTCGTCGGGACGGTCGTCGATGAGCACCATCTCATCGACGAAGCGCCGGATACCGCCACCGCCGCGCGGCCGACCGCGGGGTCGACGTTTCTTCCTGCCGGTCGGAAGGGCAAGCCCCAGATCCTTCAACCGGCCTTTCGCGTCCAGGTAGAACGCGTCGTAGATCGTCTCGTGACTGATGCGCATCTCCTCGTCATCGGGAAAATCCAGGCGGATACGCCCGCTGATCTGTTGCGGGGACCATTGTCGCCGCAAACCCTCGACTACATAGTCATACAGGCGTCTGTTTGACAGGATCTTCGAGGTCTTCGGCCGCAACCTGCGCGCGGCGGCCTTGAGCTGGGCGCCCTCAGCCCGATACGGGCCGTGCGGGGTGCGATTGCGCGACAACTCCCGCCCGATGGTCGACGGGTGCACGCCCACGGCGCGGGCGATGGCGGCTTTCGTCGCCCCTTCGCGGTACATGTCGGCGATCACCGCACGTTGGCTGACCGACAGGTACCTGCTGCTGACCGGTTTGTAGGGGTTAACACCCTCGGGCAGGGCGGGGATGGCCCGGCGGCCTTGTTCGATGACGTCGCAGGTTTCAATCAGGGCGTCCATCAACCTGTTATACGTCGCCGCGTCCGGCCCGGTGGGGATAAAGCGGCGGCGTTGTCCTCGAGTTTTGGTCAGTCCTTTCTCGAAGTCGCGGCCCTGGCGTGGCTCGATCGCAAGTGTGGTGCACACCTGGGCCCGTGGGATGCCGGCGAGGCGCAGGTAGAGAAAGTCGATGCGCCTGGCGGTGGCGCGGATGTGTTGTTGCCGGCGGGTCAGCCGGGTGTGCAGTCCTGCCCTGGATGCGATGCGGTAGCCCATCGACGGGGAGATGCCGACCATCATCGCCGCCGCGTGGATGCTTGCCCCGCTTTTGATCGCGGTGATCAACGCGTCTGCGGCGCCGGTGGGCAGGACAGGCGGTTGTGTCGGGGTGATCAGTTTGTGGTGGTGGGCGAAGTTGAGTGCGTGTTTGTAGTTGCAGCCGATGCGGTGCGCGGCGGCGCGCACGCTTAAGCCGGTGGTGATCAGTTGGGTCAGCCGGTTCTTGTCTGACTGGGTCAGTGAGTGAAAGGGGCTGGTTGTCGGCATGGTCGTTGGCAGCCTTCCATTGGGGGAAAGTTGCAACGACCCTCTGAAGCTAAGGCTCGTTAGAGCGCGGAAAAGGCCCCGGGCGACCTTGTTGAAAGGTCGCCCGGGGCCTCGCGCTTCAGGCTTCGGCCGCCTCACGCCGTCACTGCCACGGCGGGCGGGCCGTCAGAGGGAAACGGGCTCAGATGTTGCCGTTCTCGTCCTCGATGTGGGCGCGCAGGAACCACTGGAACTTCTCCAGGCCGGCGGCCTCGGAGATGTAGATGTCCTCGGTGATCGGGTCGATGTCGCCGGCCTCGGCCAGGGACTCGCGCAGGCGCTCGATGACGGTGGTGTACAGCTCGGCGAGCTTGCGGATGTGCGACTGGGTGTCGGCCTTGTTCAGGTCGTACTGCAGCGGGGTGCGACCCTCGGCGTGACCGGCCGGGGTGCCGATCGGCTCGCCACCCAGGGCGGCGATGCGCTCGGCGACCTCGTCGGCGTAACCACGGACCTCCTCGACCTGCGGGTCGATCATCTCGTGGACACCGATGAAGGACGGGCCGGTGACGTTCCAGTGCACGTGCTTCAGGATCAGGTGAAGGTCGTTGAAGTCGGTCAGACGCTCCTGCAGCCCGTCAATGAGCTTCTTGGCGTCGTTTTCGTTGATTCCGGGAACAGTGAAATTCGACATGCCCTCATTATAGCGCGGATTTGGTTTCGGGCTACGTCTCAAAGGCTTACGTAAGAAGTTTAAGGGCCGCCTAACCTGCGTTTATTGGGTTTTTCTTGGTGATATGACTACATTGATAGGCATTGTGAGATGCCCGGTCGGGCACTCCCAGAAATGTCCGTTTTCCCGCACTTAACGACGTCCCTTCAGTCACCCCGTTGCGGGGGTGGCCCAGGGTGGCGGCCGGCGATGCGGCAACGGCGACTGCGCGCGGGAGCCCGGGTCGCGACGGCGCGGGTGACCCGGTCACGGGACCGCGCCCGGGCGGGCGTAGACAGTTAGGCGAACACGGAAAGGAGTCCCGATGCCGGAGGGACACGTCATCCACCGCCTCGCGAGCCAGCTGACGGAGACGTTCGGCGGCCAGGAGGTTGAGGTCTCCTCGCCGCAGGGCCGCTTCGCCACCGAGGCCGCCCGACTCGACGGCACGGTGCTGCGCTCCGCGGAGGCGTGGGGCAAGCACCTCTTCATCGACTTCTCCCCCGCCGGCTCGTCCGGCGACCCCGCCGAGACCGACAGGCCCGCGGCCGGCCCGACCGGGGTCGACGACACCGCAGGCGCCGCGGGCACCGCGGCGGGCACGCACCTCCCCCACCCCGTCGTCCACATTCACCTGGGACTGATCGGCAAGTTCAACGTCGCGCCCTTCGCCGAGCCGGTCGGCCAGGTCCGGCTGCGCATCGCCGACGCGAACGAGACCGTCGCCGCCGACCTGCACGGCCCGCAGTGGTGCCGGCTGCTCAGCGTCCCGGAGAAGGAGGCCGAGATCGCCAAACAGGGCGCCGACCCGCTGCGCGCGGACGCCGACCCCTCGGAGGCCCTCGCGAAGGTGTCCCGCTCCCGGCGCGCCATCGGCGCGCTGCTGATGGACCAGAAGCTCTTCGCCGGGGTGGGCAACATCTACCGCGCGGAGACCCTCTTCCGCCTCGGCGTCTCCCCCTTCACCCCGGGCCGCGACGTCCCGCAGAAGGTCCTCCGGGCGATCTGGGCCGATCTGGTGGAACTGATGGCCGTGGGCGTCGCCCGCGGCCGGATCGACACGGTGCGCCCGGAACACACGCCCGAGGCGATGCACCGCGCCCCGCGCAAGGACGACCACGGCGGCGAGGTCTACGTCTACCGCCGCGCCGGCCAACCGTGCCTGGTCTGCGGCACCCCGGTCGAGCAGAAGGTGATGGACGGGCGCAACCTCTTCTGGTGCCCGTCCTGCCAGCCGGGCCGGCGCTGACCGCGGCACGCCCCGGGACGCTGGTCCGGCACGCCCCGGGGCACACGTCCGGCGCGCCCCGGCGCGCCGGTGACGCACTCGCCGGTCAGTCCACGCCGGGGGCGACAACCGCGGGCGTCGTCAATTGGAGCCCGGCGGCCGTCTCGACGATCTTGTCCGGGTCGCCGAGGCGCTGGCCGAGCAGCACCAGCACCACGAAGACCACCACGGCCGCGGCGGTGACCAGCACGAGCAGCCAGCGCCACCGCCGCCCGCCGAGCCCGGCGATCCAGGCACCGAGCGCCGCACCGAGCGTGTTGAAGATCAGGTCGTCGACGTCCGTGCGCCCGAGCGCGCAGATGTACTGCGTGATCTCGATGCACAGCGAGAACGCCAGGCCTGCCACCGCCGCGGTGCGCACCGGGCCCGGCGCTGCGAACCGGCTGCCGCGGGCCGCCGCGTCGAAGGCGAGCCGTTCCGCGGCGACGGCCACCAGCCAGCCGAAGGGCACGAAGAAGGCGAGGTTGCCCACGGCGTCGAAGACCGGGCCGAACCAGGTGCTCGAGGTGAAGAAGTGCTCGAAGGGGATCAGTCGCAGCTCGCGCACGCGCTGGTTGGCCGGGTCCCACAGGTAGCCGATCGCGAAGTAGGCCTTGAGCGTGGTCAGCGCCAGGATCACCGCCGCGTACGACACCAGGCAGGCGATCACGGCGCCGAGCGGCAGCGGTCGGCGGACGGGGCTGGACATGGGCACAGCTTAACAACGCCGCGTGGGGGCCGGGCCCCGGACGGATGCCGCGCACCGCGCAACAGAAAAACCCCGGACCGTCACCCGCGTGGGGGTTTCGGACCGGGGTTTTCTGCACTGCACGACCCAAGGTGGACGCACTCACTGTGGTTTCCCGTTCGATCAGGTTCCCGGGGACCTCTCCGGCAGTCCCCGTTGCGCTGATCTAAGTACAGGTTATCCTTACCTCTTTCGGTTGACTAGGGCTCAGCCGAATCTTCACCCCGATTTTCGATCACCCCAGGTCAGAGCATTACCGTTCGCCCCCACCCGGGGGTAGGGTTGCCTAATCTATCTTCCTCGGCGGGGTTCGGGCGCGGTCCGGAGACCCTCCCCCGCCGACCCGCGTCCACCTCCCCCAGGAGCCGGCATTCTCACCCCGCCGGGGTGCGCCCAACCCCCGTAAGCTCGTGGTCATGGAGCAGCTCTACACCGTCGAACAGGTCCGCAACGCCGAACGCCCCCTGCTTGACGCCGAGGCCGAGCCGGACGAGCTCATGCGCGAGGCCGCCGCGGCCGTCGCCGCCACCGCCCGCGACATGCTCACGGACCTCGCCGGCGAACACGCCGGCCGCGTCGTCCTGCTCGTCGGCTCCGGCGGCAACGGCGGCGACGCCCTCTACGCCGGGGCCCGCCTCCAGCTCGACGGCCACCGGGTCACGGCCGTCCTGCTCGGCTCCCACCCGCACGAGCGTGCCCTGCGGGCCCTGCGCGACGCCGGCGGCGTCATCCTCGACCCCGCGGACCCCGGCCGGGACAGCGGCCGGGACACCGACCGCTCCCCCGCACTGCAGGCCGACCTCGCCGTCGACGGCGTCACGGGCATCGGCGGCCGGCCCGGCCTGCGCCCCGACGCCGCCGCCGTGGTCGCCGACCTCGAGGCCAACCGCGTGCCGGTCCTCTCCGTCGATGTTCCCAGCGGCATCGCCGCCGACACCGGCGAGCGCCTCGGGGCCGACCCCGACACCGGCGCCCCGCGCCACGTCACCGCGACGGTCACCGTCACCTTCGGCGGCCTGCGCCGCGTCCACGCACTCACCCCGGCCTGCGGCGAGGTCCTGCTCGCCGACATCGGCCTCGGCGGCAGGATGCTCTCCGGCATCCTGGCCGAGCAGCCGATTGCCGACGACGAGTTTTTCACCCGTGCCATTGACCGTCCCGGTTTCCGGTGGTCGGCGTCGAACCCGGCGCGCCCGGTCGCCGCCCACCGCCTGCTCGAGGCCGTGGAGCCGGGCGCCGGCGACGACAAGTACACCGGCGGGGTCACCGGCGTCGCCGCGGGCTCGGCGACCTATCCGGGCGCCGGCGTGCTGGCCACCGAGGGGGCCCTGCGGGCGACCTCGGCGATGGTGCGATACGCGGGCGGCTGCCGCGAGGAGGTCGTGCGCGCCCACCCCGAGGTCGTCGCCAGTGACACCGTCGGGGCGGCCGGGCGGGTGCAGTCCTGGGTCGTGGGCCCGGGCCGCGGCACCGGCGCGCAAGCCCGTGCGGAGCTGGCCGAGCTGCTGGCGCGCCCCGAGCCGCTAGTCATCGACGCCGACGCACTCACGGTGCTCGCCGGCGACGACGCCCTGCGGCGCGACGTCGTCAAGCACGGCAACTGCCTGCTCACGCCGCACGCCGGGGAGTTCGCCCGCATCGGCGGCGAGACCGGCCCCGACCGCATCACGGCGGCGCGGGCGCTGGCCCGCGAGCTCAACGCGACGGTGCTGCTCAAGGGGCGGCTGACCGTTGTGGCCTCCGCGGAGCTGGCCACGGTCGTCGACTCGGGCCACTCGTGGGCGGCCACGCCGGGCTCCGGCGACGTGCTCTCGGGACTGTGCGGGGCCTGGCTCGCGCGCGGCGGGCAGGTGCACGCCGCGGCGGTCACGGCGGCGGCGCTGCACGCGCGGGCGGCGTGGCTGGCGGCGCAGACGCCCTACGGGCCCGCGCCGATCGTCGCCTCCGACATCGCGGCCGCGCTTCCGTGGGCGACCGCGGAGATGGAGCACGCCCACTAAAGGCGCGCCCCGGGGCCTGTTTCCGCAGGTCCGGCGCTCACGCCAGGATCGCGGATGCCGCCTGGACCGAGACTCAGAAGCTCTTCGGGTCCGCGGCCTCCCAGTCCTCGCGCCACTTCTCGGGCACGTCACCGTCCACCAGGCAGCCGGGCTCGAGCCAGTCGAAGGTCTCGCCGTAGGTGCGCGAGACCCCGGCGGCCGTGTTCAGCCGGATCATGTCGGGGCGCAGGTCGGCGGGCTCGCCGGCGCCCATCGCGGCCATCAGCCGCAGCGCCTCGTGGACGGTGGCCTCCTGGTAGCGCTTGACGCGCATGGCCTTGTCCTCGACGTCGATGGCGCGCTCGCGGCGGGGGTCCTGCGTGGCCACGCCCACCGGGCAGGTGCCCACGTGGCAGCGCTGCGCCTGGATGCAGCCGACGGCCATCATCATCGCGCGCGCCGAGTTCGTGAAGTCCGCGCCCTGCGTCAGGCGGCGCACCACGTCATTGGCGGCGGCGACCTTGCCGGAGGCGCCGATCGCGATCTTGTCGCGCAGGCCCACACCCACCAGCGCGTTGTGCACGAAGGTCAGCCCCTGGGTCAGCGGCAGGCCGACGTGGTCCTCGAACTCCTGGGGCGCCGCACCGGTGCCGCCCTCGGAGCCGTCGACGATGATGAAGTCCGGCAGCAGCCCGGTCGTGAGCATCGCCTTGCACACCGCGAGGAACTCCCGCTTGGAGCCCACGCAGAGCTTGAAGCCGGCGGGCTTGCCGCCGGAGAGCCTGCGCATCAGGTCGACGAACTCGAGCAGGCCCTCGGGCGTGTCGAAGACGGTGTGCCCGGCGGGGCTCAGGAACGTCTTGCCGACGGGGATGCCGCGGATCTCGGCGACCTCCTCGGTGACCTTCGAACCCGGCAGCTCGCCGCCGAGGCCCGGCTTCGCGCCCTGAGAGAGCTTGAGCGAGACCATCTTGACCTGCGGGTCCTGGGCCTTCTCGGCGAAGACCTTCTCGTCGAAGCCGCCCTCGGGGGTGCGCGCGCCGAAGTAGCCGGTGCCCAGCTCCCAGACGAGGTCGCCGCCGTAGGTGCGGTGGTACGGCGAGATCGCGCCCTCGCCGGTGTCGTGGGCGAACCCGCTCATCGCCGCGCCCTTGTTGAGCGCCTGGATCGCACGGCCCGACAGCGAGCCGAAACTCATCGCCGAGACGTTGAGCAGCGCCATGTCGTAGGGCTTGGTGCACCGGTCGCCGCCGATGTGCACCCGGGGCGGGGTCTCGGGGACCTCGACGGGCCGCATGGAGTGCACGAAGGTGCGGTGGCCGGGGGCGCTGACGTCCTCCTCGGTGCCGAAGGCCTTCGTGGAGGTCTGGCCCTTGGCCCGCGAGTAGATCAGGCTGCGCGTGTTGCGGTCGAAGGGCCGGCCGTCCCAGTTGCGTTCGATGAAGTACTGCTGCAGCTCGGGGCGGATCGCCTCGAGTGCGTAGCGCGCGTGCCCGAGAACGGGGTAGTTGCGCAGGATGGAGTGCTTGGGCTGGCGGTAGTCGCGTACCGCCAGTGCGGCGACCGCTGCCGCCGCCGCGCCGAGGACGCCCGCCGTCCGCTTACCCACCGTGGATCACCTCTGTTTTTACCGGAGAAAGAGTCTGAGTTCACAGTCAACTTCCAGCTTAACCCCGGCCGATTTCCGACGCAGAGGTGGGCGGAACTCACCGAGAGTTCAGATGTGAGATGTGGGTGGGTTTTCGGGGGTGCTTTCACGGCCCGCACGGGGCAGTTCCGCGTGGCAGCTCCAGGCGCGGCCCGCGGGTCGGTGGGTGCGCATCGCGGTGCGCGGTCAGGCGGCGGGGGAGACGGGCGGCCCCGGACGGTGCCGCGCTCAGGCGGCGGGGGAGATGACCTCGCCGTGGGCGACGGTGAGCTGGCCGAAGATGTCGGCGGGCAGCCCGGCGTTGCCGGGGGAGGCGGCGGGCATGCCGCGCTCGCCGTAGAAGGCCTCGGGGCGGCCGGCCTCGCCGAGCACCAGCGAGGTGTCCGCGTATCCGCGGACGTACTCGTCGACGGCGGGCAGCACCACGGTGCGCCGCAGCGCGCGCTTGATCTCGCCGGAGGTGACCTCGGCCTGCCAGTCGGCCATCCACCGGCCCCGGCGCACGCCTGTCTCGAAGCCGGGGGTGGCGTCGCGCGCGGCGTCGGCAATCGTCTCGTCCGCGACGGGGGAGAAGGGCACCACGCCCTCGGCGGCGTCGACGGCGTGGGCGGCCACGGCGGGGCTCAGTCCCGCCCACCAGGCGAGGTCCGCGGCGTCGGCGGGCCCGTGGGAGCGCAGGAAGCGCGCGGCGAGCTCGGCGAGGGCGGCGTCGCCGGCGAGCTCACGTTGGGCGACGGGCAGGGAGTCGACGTGGGCGTAGGTCGCCTCCCGGCGGGTCGCGCCGCAGACGACCTCGGGCCGGCGGGAGAGCATGGTCAGCAGGTGCGGGCCGCGGCCGCCGTCGGGGTCGACGCCGTGCTCGGCGAGCAGGGCGAAGGCCTCGGCGGAGCGCAGGGGATCGGCGAAGGGACGCTCGCGGAGCTCGGCGAGCAGCACCTCGCGGGCCGTGTCGATGTCCTCGGCGGCGAGGTCGAGCAGGCGGGCGCGGGCGAGGTCGGCCAGGCGGGCGCCGGCGGAGGTGAGGGTCGCGCTGAGCCAGCGGGCGTCCCCGGCGGCGACGAGCACGGCGCTGCCCCAGCCGGTGCGGGTGCGCACGATGCGCCCGGCGCGCACCTCGTCGAGGACGTCCTCGGGGCGGCAGCCCGCGCGTTCGGCCAACGCGGTGACGCCCGGCCAGAAGCGGCGGGCGCGCAGGGCGAGCAGTTCGCGGAGCACCTCGACGGGCCCCGCCGTCGACGGCCGCGCGGCGGAACCGGCGAGATGCTGGGCGACGAGGCGTCGCGCGCGGATCTCTCGGTTCGTGTCCATGCCAGCAAGTGTAGCTGTGGCTGCCCTTACTTTAAAGGCGGTGCGGGGAGAGCGCGGGGGACTGGGAGCGGGGGAATGGTGATGACGGGGCCGGTCGTGGTGGCCTGCGGGGCGCGCCGATTCGAACGGACGTGCGCGGCGGCGAGATCTGCGGTTCTCCGTGCCGCGGGGGACCGGTAGCCTTCGGGTATGAGCACCAGGGATGCAGACGGCGCGGCGCGGGACGACGAGGATCCGGCGGCCGCCTACGTCGAGTACAACGACCGCCACTTCGAGAAGGGCGGTGCCGACTCGACCGCCCCGGTCAGCGCCGGGGAGGCCGCCGCCCGCCTGCGCGCCTACCGACCCGCCGGCTGGAAGCGCGTCGCCGCGTGGGGTGCGGTGGTCATGGGAGCGGTCATGCTCGTCGGCGGCGGGGGAGTGTCCGGCGAGTACCCGCAGTCCGAGGCCGTCAACAGCTGGATCGCGTCGATCTTCTACTTCCTGGTCTTCGCGGTGCCGGGCGCCTACTGGCTGTGGTGCAACCGACGCGACACCCGGCACGTCGCCGAGTGGGCCCGCCGCCGCGACGCCTACACCGAGGACTGGGCGCTGCTGACCGCCGACGAGAAGGAGCTCTTCGCCCGCCCCGACTCCGAGCTGCCGCTGCTGGAGAAGCGCCGGTGGGGGATCGTCGCCGGGGTGGTCGTGGTGCTGCTGGTGCTGGCGTCCCTCTTCATCCCCGACGTCGCGGGGACGCTCTGACGGGTCCGGGGCCGGCCCCGAGGGCCCAGGCCCCTGGCCGGGCGGGGGAGTGGGACCGGGATCGGGCCAGCTGGTCCTGGCCCGGGATCCGGACCGGCCGGCCCTACTCCTTCGCGCGGTTGACCTGCCGGCCGTAGTTGAACCGCCGCCCGCCGCCGATGCCGCGCAGGCTGACGGTCAGCCGCTCGCAGTCGGTCGGCAGGAAGCCCGAGAGCACGTCCACGCCGTGGTCGTAGAGCAGCCCGGTCATCGGGGTGCTCGGCCCGACCACCGCGGTCATCGCGGGCCCGGCGAGCTCGAGCAGCCGCGGCATCGTCTTGTTGACCAGCGCCGAGCCGGTGATGAAGACCCAGTCCGCCCGGGGCAGCAGAAACTCGCAGGCCGAGTCCGGGTAGTCGCCGCGCTGCGGGTGGCGCTCCAGGATCGCCAGGTCGCAGACCGGGGCGAGCATCTCCTCGAGGCCCGGGAAGTGGCCGACCACGACGACCTTGCGCCCGGCGACGCGGTCGCGGAAGACGCGGAAGGAGTCCCCGTGCGAGCGGCCGAGCACCCGCGCGGCACGGCCCGGGTTGAGCTCGGCGACGTCGGTGCCCACGGCACCCCCGCGGTCCGGGTGGTTGTACCAGGCGTTCATCGCGGCCACACCGATGCCGGCCTCGGTGAAGTTCCAGGACTTCGCCAGCCCGGCGGCCTCGCGCAGCGGCAGCCCGAACAGGCCGTCCATCGAGTTGAAGGACACCGGCCGCCCGTCGCCCGGGTACACCGCGGCCATGCCGACCTGTCCGTCGGAGGCCTCGACCCACGCCCAGCGGCCGGCGACCTGGTAGTCCTTGACGGTCAGGTCGGCCGGCACGCCCGCGGCGAGTTCCTCGTAGAGGGCCCAGGGGTTCGAGCTCACCGGTTCAGACTCACTTCACCACGAGGTTGACCATGCGGCCGGGCACGACGATCTCCTTGACCACGGTCTTGCCCTCGAGGTGGCCGGCGATCTTGGCGTCCGCCTTCGCGGCGGCCACCGCGTCCTCCTTCGAGGCGTCGGCGGCGACCATGATGCGCGCACGCACCTTGCCGTTGATCTGCACCGGCAGCTCGACCTCGTCGTCGACCAGCCACTTCTCGTCGAACTCGGGGAAGTGCTCGTAGGCGACGGTCTCGTCGTGGCCGAGCAGGCGCCACAGCTCCTCGGCCAGGTGCGGCGCCAGCGGGGCGAGCATGAGCACCAGCGGGGTGACCAGCTCGCGCGGCACGTCGTCCGGGTAGGCCTTGGTCAGGTGGTTGACGTACTCGATGAGCTTGGCCACCACGGTGTTGTCGCGCAGGTGCTCGTAGTCCTCGCGCACGCCGGCGACGGTGCGGTGCAGCGCCTTGAGGTCGTCCTCGGTCGGCTCCGCGTCGGAGAGCTGCGCGGCGCCGGTGTCCTCGTTGACCACCAGGCGCCAGGTGCGCTGCAGGAAGCGGTGCGCACCGACGACGTCCTTGGTCGCCCAGGGCCGCGAGGTGTCCAGCGGGCCCATCGACATCTCGTAGACGCGCAGGGTGTCCGCACCGTAGTCGCGGCAGATGTCGTCGGGGGCCACCGCGTTCTTCAGCGACTTGCCCATCTTGCCGTACTCGCGGTTGACCTCTTCGCCGTCGCGGTAGAACTTGCCGTCGCGCTCCTCGACCTCGGCGGCCGGGACGTAGACGCCGCGGGAGTCGGTGTAGGCGTAGGCCTGGATGTAGCCCTGGTTGTACAGGCGGCGGTAGGGCTCCTTCGAGCTGACGTAACCCAGGTCGAAGAGCACCTTGTGCCAGAAGCGCGAGTAGAGCAGGTGCAGCACCGCGTGCTCCACGCCGCCGACGTAGAGGTCCACGCCGCCCGGGTCCTCGGGCCCGTGCTCCGCGGGACGCGGGCCGGTCCAGTAGCGCTCATTCTCCAGGTCGCAGAAGGCCTCGGAGTTCGTCGGGTCGATGTAGCGCAGCTGGTACCAGGAGGAACCGGCCCACTGCGGCATGACGTTGGTGTCGCGCCGGTAGGTCTGCGGGCCGTCGCCGAGGTCGAGCTCGACGGTGACCCAGTCCTTCTCCTTGGCCAGCGGCGGGTGCGGCTCGCTCTCGGCGTCGTCGGGGTCGAAGGTCGGCGGGGTGTAGTCGGCGACCTCGGGCAGCTCGACCGGCAGCATCGACTCAGGCAGCGCGTGGGCCACCCCCTCGGAGTCGTAGACCACCGGGAAGGGCTCACCCCAGTAGCGCTGGCGGGCGAAGAGCCAGTCGCGCAGCTTGTACTGCACCTTCGTCGCGCCGGTGCCCTGCTCCTCGAGCCAGGCGGTCACCTTCGCGATCGCGTCGGCCTTGCCCAGGCCGTTGAGGTCCAGCCCGGAGTCGTTGGCGGAGTTGACGTGCGGGCCGTCGCCGACGAAGGCCTCCTTGTCGATGTCGCCGCCGGAGAGCACCTCGATCACCGGCAGGCCGAAGACGTGGGCGAACTCGTAGTCGCGCTCGTCGTGGGCCGGCACGGCCATGATCGCGCCGGTGCCGTAGCCGGTGAGCACGTAGTCGGCGATGAAGACCGGGACCTGGGCTCCGCTGACGGGGTTGGTGCCGTAGACGCCGAGGAAGACGCCGGTCTTCTCCTTGTTCTCCTGGCGCTCCAGGTCGGACTTGGCGGCGATGTCGCGGCGGTAGGCCGCCACGGCCTCGGCCGGCGTGGCGCAGCCGTAGGTCCAGCGCCCGTCGACGTCCCCGTACGCGCCGGCGTCGGCCACCAGGGCGTCGACAAGCTCGTGCTCGGGGGCGAGCACCATGTAGGTCGCGCCGAAGAGGGTGTCGGGGCGGGTGGTGAAGACGGTGACGTCGTTGCCGGCGACGTCGAAGGTGACGTCGGCGCCGTGGGAGCGGCCGATCCAGTTGCGCTGCATCGTCTTGACCTTCTCGGGCCAGTCGAGCAGGTCGAGGTCGTCGATGAGGCGGTCGGCGTAGGCGGTGATGCGCATCATCCACTGGCTCAGGCGGCGGCGGAAGACGGGGAAGTTGCCGCGCTCGGAGCGGCCCTCGGCGGTGACCTCCTCGTTGGCGAGCACCGTGCCCAGCCCCGGGCACCAGTTGACCGTCGAGTTCGCGCGGTAGACCAGGCGGAACTCGTCGACGACGCGCTGCTGGTCGAGGCGGGAGAGCTCGCTGTAGGGGCCCTCGAAGCCCTCGGGCAGCGGCATCTCGCCGCTCTCGAGCAGCGGGATCAGCTCGTCGACGGGGCGGGCCTTCTGCCGCTCGGCGTCGAACCAGGAGTTGTAGATCTTCAGGAAGATCCACTGCGTCCAGCGGTAGAACTCCGGGTCCGTGGTGGCCACGCTGCGGCGCTGGTCGTGGCCGAGGCCCAGGGCGCCCAGCTGGCGGCGCATGTTCTCGATGTTGGCCATCGTGGTGGTGCGCGGGTGGGTGCCGGTCTGGATGGCGTACTGCTCGGCGGGCAGGCCGAAGGCGTCGTAGCCCAGGGTGTGCAGGACGTTCTTGCCCAGCATGCGGTTGTAGCGGGCGTAGACGTCGGTGGCGATGTAGCCGAGGGGGTGGCCCACGTGCAGGCCCGCGCCCGAGGGGTACGGGAACATGTCCTGGACGAAGAGCTTGTCTTCCGGGAGCTTGCCGTCGGCCGGCGCGAGGTCGCCGACGGGGTTCGGCGCGTCGAAGGTGCCGTTGTCGGTCCAGAACTGCTGCCAGCGCTTCTCGATCTCGTTGGCCAGCTCCGCGGTGTAGCGGTGGGCGGGGGTGCTCGGCGTTTCCATGCTGACACAGTCTAGTCGGCGTGTCCTGCGTGCTTGCCGACGTCCCGGGGCGCGGCGTCGGCGCGCCCCTCACCCGCCCGCGGCGCGCCCCGCCCGGGACGCGCCCGGCCGGCCACGCCGCGCCCCGCACCCGCCCGCGGTGAGCGACGCGGCGTCGGAAGTCGACGGCGGGGACCCTTGACGCGGCCGGTAACGTCAGACGTGTCGTACCGATAACCCGACAGAAAGTCCCGCCCATGCCCACCTCGCAGAACCCCGCGCCCAAGCCCGCCACGGCGAAGCGCCTGGCGCCCCTGACCCACCGGCTGCCCGCCCTGGCGGACATCGCCGGCTACCTGCACCTCGAGCTGCCCAGCTCGGACCGTCGCGCCGACCGCCTGAAGAAGGCCGCCGACATCTGGGACCTGCGCCGCATCGCCCGCCGGCGCACCCCGAAGGGCCCCTTCGAGTACGTCGACGGCGCCGCCGAGCGCGAGCTCTCGCTGGCCCGCTCGCGCACCGCCTACGAGGAGCTGTCCTTCCGCCCGGGCGTGCTGCGCAACGTCGAGGACATCACCCTGGAGACCACCGTGATGGGCTCGAAGCTGTCGATGCCGCTGGCCATCGCTCCGACGGGCTTCACCCGCATGATGCACGCCGAGGGCGAGGTCGGCGGCTCGCGCGCCGCGGCCAAGGCCGGCGTCGCCTTCACCCTGTCGACCATGGGCACCGCCACCATCGAGGAGGTCCGGCAGGCCGCCCCCGAGGGCGCCCACTGGTTCCAGCTCTACCTGACCAAGGCCGAGGGCCGCGGGCTCTCCGAGGACCTGATGCGCCGCGCGAAGGAGGCCGGATTCACCGCGCTGATGGTCACCGTCGACTGCCCGGTCACCGGCGCGCGCCACCGCGACACCCGCAACGGCATGACCTTCCCGCCGCAGCTGACGTGGAAGACCTTCCTGGACGCCTCCTACCGCCCGGAGTGGTGGCTGAACTTCCTGAGCACCGAGCCGCTCGGCTTCGCCAACGTCGGCGGGGGACTGAAGTCCTTCTCGGAGATCGGCAAGCTCTTCGACCGCACCCTCAACTTCGAGGACCTGGCCTGGCTGCGCCGCAACTGGGACGGCCCGCTGCTGGTCAAGGGCATCCAGACCACCGAGGACGCCGTGCGCTGCATGGACGAGGGCATGGACGGCGTGGTGCTGTCCAACCACGGCGGCCGCCAGCTCGACCGCGCCCCGGTGCCGCTCTACACGCTGCCGCAGACGCGCGAGGCGCTCGGCGAGGACGCCACGATCCTGCTGGACACCGGGGTGATGTCGGGTGCCGACGTCGTCGCCGCCTGCGCGCTGGGTGCCGACGCCGTGCTCATCGGCCGCGCCTACCTCTACGGGCTGATGGCCGCCGGCGCCGAGGGCGTCTCCCACGCGCTGGAGATCTTCCGCAACGAGATGGAGCGCGCCCTGGGGCTGATGGGCGTGGACTCGATCCACGCGCTGACCCCGGAGCACGTCGACCTGGACTGGCGCACCGCCGCGCGCGAGTACGAGCGCGCCCGCCGCTAGGGCGCTTTCCGACGCCGCGCGGCGCGGCGTCGCCGCGCCCGTGCGCCCACGGCGCCACCCGTGCTCCCACGGTGACCGACGCGGCGTCGGCAAGCGAAACGCCCCCGCACCACTCGGTGCGGGGGCGCTGCCGTGCGCGGGGGAGGGGGGAGCGGGCTTAAGCCTTCTCCGCGCCCTCGATCTCGAGGTCCGCGGCGACGGACTCCTCGGGGCGGGCGGCCCTGATCTTGCCGCGGGCGAAGCGGTCGACGATCAGGGCGATCGCGCCGTCGCCGGTGACGTTGGCGGCGGTGCCGAAGGAGTCGATCGCGATGTAGGCCGCGATCATCAGGGCGATCTGGTTGTCGTCGAAGCCGAGCATCGAGCCGAGCAGGCCGACGGCGGCCATGATCGCGCCGCCGGGCACGCCGGGCGCGGCGATCATGGTGATGCCGAGCATGAGCACGAAGCCGATGGCCAGGCCGACGGAGACGTCGATGTCCGCCATGAACACGATGGCGAAGGCGAAGAGCATGATCTTCATCATCGAGCCGGCGAGGTGGATCGTCGCGCAGAGCGGCACGGTGAAGCCGGCGACGTTGGCGTCGACGTTGTTCTTCAGCGTGGAGCGCAGCGTGACCGGGATGGTCGCGGCGGACGAGGCGGTGCCCAGCGCGGTCGCGTAGGCCGGCAGCATGTTCACCAGCGCCTTGAACGGGTTGACCCCGGCGACCATGCCCGCGACGACGAACTGGAAGATCAGGTACACGACGGTCATGGCGATCGACAGCAGCAGCACCTTGCCGAAGAGGACGAAGGTGTCCAGCAGGTTGTCGTTCATGCCGAGGCCGAGGAACATGCCGAAGATGAACAGCGGCAGTAGCGGGACGACGAAGGCCGAGATGACCTTCATGACCACGCGCTCGAGCTCGCGGCTGGCCGCGTAGAGCGTGTCGGACTTGACCACGGTCATGGCCACGCCGACGCAGAAGGCGAGCAGCAGGGCCGTCATGACCTCGAAGGGCGGCGGCATCTCGATGCTGAAGAAGGGCTCGAGCTCACCGTCGGAGACGTCGGCGACGTTCTCGGCGACGGACTGGCCGCCGAGCATCGCCGGGTAGACCCCACGCGCGAGGGCGTAGGCCAGGAAACCCGAGAGGATCGTCGATGTGTAGGCGATGCCCGTGGTGATCGCCAGCCACTTACCCGCGCCGCGGCCCAGGCCAGCGATGGCCGGGGTGATCAGCGCGAAGATGAGGACGGGGACGAAGAAGCTGAGGAAGTTGCCGAACAGTCCGTTGAACGTGGCGAAGACGCGGGCCAGCCCCTCGGGGAAGAACCGGCTGCAGATGACCGCGAGGATGATCGCGACGACCACGCGGAAGAGCAACGACTGTGAGAGGCGCTTGAGATCCATGGCGGGAAGTGCTTTCTCGGGTGGTTGAAATGACTTGGGATACTCGCACGGTTCGTTGTGCGGTGGCTAAGAGACTACTCGGCGTCCTGCGGGAATCCGCCATCGGTGCTGGACCGCCGCCCCCGGACGTCGCCCCCGGACGGGTCGGGCGGTTCTCCTGGTCGAGTCCCGGCCGACTCCCGTCTGCCACCCGGGCTGCTCCCGCGCACCGACGGCCGGGCTCGCGTGCGGCGCCCCTTTCGCACATATCGCCACAGTGACGCTATTCAAAGGTCCACCGACCGGTGCTTCCTCCGTCCTCTCCGGCGGCTCATCGGCCGCCCCGGGCCACCTTGGCGCCCGTCCGCCCGAGAGCCGGGCCCACCGGCGTGACCCGTAAGATCACGACCATGAGCATCGCCGTCACCGTAGTCCTCGCCGTCCTCGCCGTCGCCGTCCTGATCGTCGGGGCCCTGGCATGGACCGGCAGGCTGCCCGGCAACTCCGTGATCGGCCTGCGCGTGCCCGAGGTACGCCGCTCGAAGGACTTGTGGGTCACCGCCCACCGCATCGCCGGGCCCATGTGGGTCTTCGCCGGCGTGCTGCTCGCCTTCGCCGCCGCCTTCAGCTCCATCGTCAGCGGCTGGGGGTGGATCGTCCCCGTGGCCCTCGTCGTCGGCGCGGTCGCGGCGATCGGTGCGGGCGCCGGCAGGGGAGCGCACACCGTCGCCGCCCTCGACGCGCGCCGCATCGCCGAGGAGAGCACCGACGACACCCCGAAGGTCGACCTGGACGCCCTGCGCCGCGCCGCCAAGCGCGCGGACGACTGATCCACCCCGTCACCCCCGGTGTTGCACACGGCACACCGGGGGTCTATCCTCTTTCCCGTGAGCAACATTCTTCAGCAGTGGTGGTGGCGCGCTTAACCGGCGGGCCACCGATTTCCTGCACCCTGTTGCACCCACACCTTCCACGGCTCGCACGCATCATCCGGCGGGCCGTTTCGTCGTATCCGGGCCGCCCGAGCCGCACAGACCCGAACTGACGACGTGAGAAAGGTCCGCCGTTGCCCGCACCACAACCGACCGTGCTGGAACGCACCGTCGCCTACCGAGAAGACGCCTCCGGGCTCTTCGCCCACCTCGGCGGCGCCACCGCACCGACCACCGCGCTCCTCGAGAGCGCAGACATCACCACCCGCTCCGGCATCTCCTCGCTCGGGATCCTGGCCTCCTCGCTGCGCCTGACCTGCACGGGCGACCGCGTCACCGTCGAGGAGTTCTCCGCCGGCGGCACCGCCCGCCACGCCGGTCTCGACGAGGAGCTCGCCGAGACCCCCGCGAAGATCGACGCCGGCGGCTACACCTTCCCGGCCTCGACCGCCGCCGACGAGCGCGAGCGCCTCACCGCGGCGAGCACCGTCGAGCCGCTGCGCCGCCTGCAGAACTCCGGCGGCCTGCTCGTCGGCGGCTTCGCCTTCGACTACCTGGGCACCTTCGAGGAGCTGCCCGAGGTCCCCGACGGCCCCAACACGTTCCCCGACTACCAGTTCCTGCTCGCCGAGATCGTCCTCGAGATCAACCACCGGGACAACTCGGCGCGCATCTACGCCCTCGCCTACGGCGACGGGGAGAAGGACCGCCTCGACGCCGAGCTCGACCGCCTGGCCCGCCTCGCCGAGGGCTTCACCGACGCCCCCGACGCCGCGACGGCCGACGACCCGGCCGTCACCGCGCAGGCCACGGCGGGGGAGCGCGGCCACGCCGGCACCCTCCCGGCGCGCGCGACGCAGTCCGACGCCGAGTTCCGCGCGGCCGTCGAGCGCCTCAAGGGCAACATCTACTCCGGCGACATCTACCAGGTCGTGCCCGCCCGCGCCTTCACCACGGAGTGCCCCGACGCCTTCGCCGCCTACCGCCGCCTGCGCGCCGAGAATCCCAGCCCGTACATGTTCTACCTGCGCGGGGCGACCGACCGGCCCTTCGAGCTCTTCGGCGCCTCGCCCGAGTCGAATCTGAAGTACACCGCGGCCGACCGCACCCTGCGGATCTACCCGATCGCCGGCACCCGCCCGCGCGGCGCCACCGACGAGCTGGACATCCGCAACGAGCTCACGCTGCGCACCGACGCCAAGGAGCTCGCCGAGCACACCATGCTCGTCGATCTGGCGCGTAACGACGTCGCGCGCGTCTGCGAGCCCGGTACCCGCAAGGTCATCGGGTTGATGGACGTGGACCGCTACTCGGCGGTCATGCACCTGGTCTCCAAGGTCGCCGGCACCCTGGCCGAGGGGCTGGACGCCCTGGACGCCTACCGCGCCTGCATGAACATGGGCACGTTGACCGGCGCGCCGAAGCTGCGCGCCAGCGAGCTGCTCCGCGAGGCCGAGGGCGTGCGCCGCGGCTCCTACGGCGGGGCCGTGGGCTACCTCGACGGTGCCGGCGACATGGACACCTGCATCGTCATCCGCTCCGCGTTCGTCCAGGACGGCGTCGCCACCGTCCAGGCCGGCGCGGGCGTGGTCCGCGACTCCGACCCCCAGGCCGAGGCGGACGAGACCCTGCACAAGGCCTACGCGGTGCTGCACGCGCTGGCCGAGGCCCAGAACAAGGAACTGGAGGTGATCCGATGAGCCGGGTCGTCGTCGTGGACAACCGCGACTCCTTCGTCTACAACCTCGTCGACACGCTCGCCGCCACCCACGAGACCGTGGTCGTGCGCAACACCGTGTCCGTCGACGAGGTCTTCGCCCTCGAGCCCGACCTGATCGTCGCCTCGCCCGGGCCCGGCCACCCGCGTGAGGCCGGCTGCCTGATGGACGTCATCGCGCGTGCCGACGCCACGCAGGTGCCCGTGCTCGGCATCTGCCTCGGCTTCCAGGCGCTGCTCGAGTACCACGGCGGCACCGTGGCGGCCTGCGGGCCGGTCCACGGCATCACCGACGACATGGTGCTCACCGACGAGGGCGCCGCCTCGCCGCTCTTCGCGGGCCTGGCCGACCCGGCCACCGGGCGCCACGTCCCGGTGGCCCGCTACCACTCGCTGGGCACCACCGGGATGCCCGAGGGCATGACCGCCCTGGGCTACTGCCGCTCCGAGACCGGACCCGTCGTCATGGCGGGGGAGAGCGCGAACGCCATCGGCCTGCAGTTCCACCCGGAGTCGCTGCTGAGCCCCGACGGGCCGGTACTGCTCAACCGGTGCATCGCCCGCCTCGCGGACGGCACAGGCCACGGCACGGCCCACGACGCAGCCCACGACGCGGGCGGCGACACCACCGGCGACGGCGACTGACGCGGCGTCGGCAAGCAAGACTGCAACCCACACGAAACAGACAAGGACGCACAAGACAATGACCTCCCAGAGCGCACTGAACGCACTCGTCAAGTACCTGGACAACCCCGATCCGACCGTCGAGGAGGCGCGCTCCGTCTTCACGCCGCTGACCGTCGGCGACTACGACGAGGTGCACATCGCCGCGCTGCTGACCATGATCCGCACCCGCGGTGAGACCTACGCCGACCTGCTGGGTGCGGCCCGCGCCTTCATCGAGGCCGGCCGTCCCTTCCCGATCACCGGCGAGGGCATCCTCGACACCGCCGGCACCGGCGGCGACGGCAAGAACACGATCAACATCACCACCGGCGCCTCGCTGGTCGCGGCCGCGGGCGGCACGAAGATGATCAAGTGCGGCAACCGTTCGGTCAGCTCCAAGTCGGGCTCGGCGGACGTGCTCGAGGCGATGAACATCCCGCTGGACCTCGACCCGGACCGCGCGGTGCGCCAGTTCGAGGCCTCGAACTTCACCTTCCTCTTCGCGCCGGCCTACAACCCGGCCGTCTCGCACGTGCAGCCGGTGCGCCGCGCCCTGAAGGTGCCCACCCTCTTCAACACCCTGGGCCCCGTGCTCTCCCCGGCGCGCCCCGAGTTCCAGATCATGGGCGTGGCCAACCCGAAGGTCGGCCGCATGATCGCCGAGGTCTTCCGCGACCTGGGCCGCGGCCGCGCGATGGTCGTCCACGGCGCCGGCACCGACGAGGTCGCCGTGTGGGGCCCGACGCAGGTCTGGGAGCTCACCCGTGACGGTGAGATCAAGGAGTACGAGATCACGCCGGGCGACCTGGGCCTGGACACCTACGATCTGGCCGAGATGGTCGGCGGCGACGGCGCCGAGAACGCCAGGCACCTCTACGCCGCCTTCGACGGCTCCGGCCCGGCCGCGCACCGCGCCGCGATCGCCGCCTCCGCCGGTTGCATGTTCTACATCTCCGACGCCGCGGAGTCCCTGCGCGCCGGCGTGGACAAGGCGCTGGGCCTCATGGACTCCGGCGAGGTCAACGCCTGGCTGCACAAGCACGAGGAGGCCGACTATGCGAACTGATTCGACCGACGCCGCGCACGGCGGCGGGGGAGGGGCGCTGCCGACGGTGCTCGAGGGCATCGTCGCCTCCCGGCGCACCCACCTGCCGGAGATCCGTGCGCGCATCTCCCACGTGGACCCGGAGACGCTGCCGCGCTCGACGCGCTCGCTCTTCGACTCGCTCTCGCAGCCCGGCGCCGGCTTCATCATGGAGTGCAAGTCCTCCTCGCCGTCGCTCGGGATGATCCGCGAGGACTACCACCCCGGCGACATCGCGCGGATCTACTCGCGCTACGCCGCCGGCATCTCCGTGCTGTGCGAGCCGGAGCGGTTCGGCGGCGACTACGACCACCTGGCGACCGTGTCCGCGTCCACGCACCTGCCGGTGCTGTGCAAGGACTTCATCGTCGACGAGGTGCAGATCCACGCCGCGCGCTACTTCGGCGCCGACGCGATCCTGCTGATGCTCTCCGTGCTCTCCGACGAGGAGTACGCCCGGCTCTCAGCCGAGGCCGACCGTCTCGGCCTGGACGTGCTCACGGAGGTCATCAGCGAGGAGCAGGTCGCCCGCGCGACCACGCTCGGCGCGAAGATCTTCGGCGTCAACCACCGCGACCTCAACGACCTCTCGATCGACCTGTCGCGCTCGGCCCGCCTGGCGCCGCTGGTGCCCGAGGGCGCGGTCATCGTCGCCGAGAGCGGCATCCGGGACAACCGGACCGTGCGCTCACTGAGCCACGCGGACGCGTTCCTGGTCGGCTCGCAGCTGACCTCGCAGCCGGACATCGACCTCGCGGCCCGCGAGCTCGTCTTCGGCACCGTGAAGGTCTGCGGCCTGCGCACCAAGACCGCCGCCCAGGTGGCCCGCGCCTGCGGGGCGACGTGGGGCGGACTCGTCTTCGCGGAGGGCTCCCCGCGCAATGTTTCACGTGAAACCGCGAAGGAGATCATCGCCGCCGAGCCGGGTCTGCGCTTCGCCGCCGTTTCACGTGAAACATCCGGCTGGGGCGAGCTGGTCCGCGAGACCGGTGTCGACGCCGCGCAGCTGCACGCGCCGTACCAGGGCTCCATCGAGGCGGAGAAGGAGTTCATCGCCTCGGTGCGCGCCGAGCTGCCCGAGGGCGTGGAGATCTGGCGCGCCGTGTCCATGAGCCCGGCGGGGGAGAACCCGGCCGGTGCCGGCGCGGGCACCGGCGCTGCCCACGCTGAGGCCGGTGCCGCGGCCGCGACCCCCGCCGAGACCGCCGCCGCGCTCGTCGGCGAGGTCGACCGCCTAGTCCTCGACTCCGGCGACGGCGGCACCGGCTCGGCCTTCGACTGGTCCGCCATCCCCGACGACGTCAAGGCCCACGCACTGCTCGCCGGGGGTCTGAACCCCGGGAACCTCGCCGAGGCGCTCGAGGCCGGCTGCGCCGGTGTCGACCTCAACTCCGGTTTCGAGTACGGCGAGGACGCGGGATCCTGGGCCGGTTACAAGGACGCCGCACGCCTGCGCGCGGCGTCGGAAATCATCCGCGGGCGCCGCGCCTGAGAGCGACGGAACCGTCGACGCCGCGCGGTCGCCCAGGGCCGCGCCGCGATCGGGCCCGGCACCGCACCCACGCGAAACACACCACTTACTTAGAACCACACACCACGAGACAGAGAGAACACCATGACTGAACGGACGATCGGCGGAAAGACGCTTCTGCCGGCTTACTTCGGCCAGTTCGGCGGCCAGTTCGTCGGCGAGGCCCTCATCCCCGCTCTCGACCAGCTCGAGCGCACCTTCGTCGAGGCGCTCGAGGACGAGGAGTTCATGGCCGAGTACCGCGGCCTGCTGCGCGAGTACCTCGGTCGACCCACCCCGATCACGCGCTGCCGTAACCTGCCGCTAGACGGCCCGGCGAACATCTACCTCAAGCGCGAGGACCTCGTCCACGGCGGCGCCCACAAGACCAACCAGGTCATCGGACAGATCCTGCTGGCCAAGAAGATGGGCAAGCACCGCATCATCGCCGAGACCGGCGCCGGCCAGCACGGCACCGCCACCGCGCTCGCCTGCGCGCTGCTCGGCATGGAGTGCGTGATCTACATGGGCGCCAAGGACGTCGAGCGCCAGCAGCCGAACGTCTACCGCATGCAGCTGCACGGCGCGAAGGTCGTGCCCGTCGACACCGGCTCCGGCACGCTCAAGGACGCCGTCAACGAGGCGCTGCGCGACTGGACCGCCACCTTCCACGACACGCACTACCTGCTCGGCACCGCCGCCGGCCCGCACCCGTTCCCGACGATCGTGCGTGAGTTCCACCGTGTGATCTCCGAGGAGGCGCGCGCCCAGATGCTCGAGAGCACCGGTCGGCTTCCCGACGTCGTGGTCGCCTGCGTCGGCGGCGGCTCGAACGCCATCGGTATGTTCGCGGACTTCATCGACGACGAGTCCGTCGAGCTTGTCGGCACCGAGCCCGGGGGAGCGGGCCTGGACTCCGGCAAGCACGGTGCCACGATCAACAACGGGCAGATCGGTGTCCTGCACGGCGCACGGTCCTACGTGATGCGTTCGGCGGACGGCCAGATCGACGAGTCCTACTCGATCTCGGCCGGCCTGGACTACCCGGGCGTGGGCCCGCAGCACGCCTACCTCTCCGAGAGCGGGCGCGCGACCTACGTCGGCATCACCGACGCCGAGGCCCTCGAGGCCTTCCAGCTGCTCTCCCTGAAGGAGGGCATCATCCCGGCCCTCGAGTCCTCCCACGCGCTGGCCTACGCGCTCAAGCGCGCCAAGACCGCCACCGAGGAGCTCAACATCCTGGTCTCCCTGTCGGGCCGCGGCGACAAGGACGTCGCCCACGTGCGCCGCACCCTCGAGGAGCACCCCGAACTCGTCTACAAGGAGAACCGATGACCCGCTACACCGATCTGTTCGCCGCGCTGGCCGAGCGTGGCGAGGGGGCCTTCGTCCCCTTCGTGATGGCCACCGACCCCTCCGTCGAGGACTCGCTGCGCATCGTGCGCGAGGTCGTCGCCGCGGGTGCCGACGCTCTGGAGCTCGGCGTCCCCTTCTCCGACCCGAGTGCCGACGGCCCGACCATCCAGGCCTCCCACACCCGTGCGCTCGCCGGGGGCTCGACCGTGGAGGAGGTGCTCGAGGAGATCCGCACCATCCGCGCGGAGTTCCCGGACCTGCCCATCGGAATGCTGGTCTACGGCAATGTCCCCGTCACGCGCGGCCTGGACAACTTCTACCGCGAGTTCCACGAGGCCGGGGCGGACTCCGTGCTGCTTCCCGACGTCCCGCTGCGCGAGTCCGGTCCGTTCGTCCCGGCGGCGCACGCCGCTGGCGTCGACACCGTCTTCATCGCCCCGGCGCACGCCAGCGGCGCGATCCTCGAGGACGTCGCCACGCAGTCCTCCGGCTACGTCTACGCGATCTCCCGCGACGGTGTCACGGGTACCGAGCTGGAGGCCACGAACTCCGGCCTGGACGCCGTGATCGACGAGCTCAAGGCCGCCGGCGCCCCGCCGGTTCTCGTCGGCTTCGGCATCTCCCGCCCGGAGCACGTGCGCGAGGTCATCGCCTCGGGCGCCTCGGGAGCCATCACCGGCTCGGCGATCACGAACATCGTGGCCGAGCACCTGGTGGAGGACTCCCGCGAGTCGCACTCGCTGCACGACGTGCCGGCCATGAAGGTCGGCGACTGGGACGCGCTCGCCAAGGAGCTGCGTGAGTACGTCTCCGCGATGAAGGCGGCAACGCGCGCCGAGTAGGTGCGGGCTTCGCCACCGGGGCGCCGGTTCGCCGCTGCGGCCGCCGGAGCGCTGCCGTCGGTGCCGGGACGCGTTCGACGCCGCCTTCTAGGCGCCGGTCAGCCCCGAGGTTTCACGTGAAACCTCGGGGCTCTTCGGCGTTTCGGGGAGGGTCGCAGTCCGTCACGAATGCCCTTGCCTCCAGCCAGGGAGCGGCACCGCACCAGACGGGTCAGGGAGTGAAATCGCCTCGCCCGAAGGCGACGAGCGAGGCGCCGGCGTGGGAGGGTAATGGGCTCGTCAATGGCTTTGGCGGGGGAGTAGGCTCGCACTGACTCGGCCAGAGCGGACCGCAAGGCACGGCTCGTGGACGGGGACTGTCACGCACGGTTCACCCCGGGGGCTCGAAGGGCACTCGACTCACCTCGCGGCCGAGAGCACGCGACCCACCCGGGGGCCCGAAGGGGCTCGACGGGACAGCGCAGAACGCGAACTTCACCTCGGAAGAATGACGGTCGCCTTCCTGCCGCGGGTTCGGAGCGTCTGGGCCTCGATCGCGACGCGGCGGACACGGAAGCCCGACTTCAGTTCCGTATACAGGATTCGCCAACGATTGAGCTATTCAATATTCGGAGCTTGTCACCATATCGAGCCTAGGCGGAACCACGCCGTACTCTGTCACAGTGACGTTTCAATATTTACTGCACACACATACCTATTTTGTCACAGACGTTTTCCATTCCACGTCCGCGCGGGCATACTGGAATCATGACTCACACGTGTTCCCGTCGCCTCTTCCTCCTCGGTTCCGCGACCACCTTCGCCGGCGCCTTCCTCGCCGCCTGTGGTTCCAAGGAGCCCGAGGAGGTCCCCGCCGCCGACGTCCCGGTGGGCAGCGCCGTCATCGTCGGCGACTTCATCATCGCCCAGCCGACCGCGGGGGAGTACAAGGCCTACTCCACCTTGTGCCCGCACGCCAACCAGCACATCGACGAGGTCCAGGGCGACAAGGTCCGCTGCCCGGGCCACGGTTCGATGTTCAGCATCTCCGACGGTGCGGTCCTCAACGGGCCGGCCCGCGACCCGCTGACCGAGGCTCAGATCTCGGAGAACGGCGACACCCTCGCAGTCACCGACTAGCCCAGAAGGGGTGCCCTCCGGCACGCAGACGCCTTCTCCGGGGCGTCGGACCGTTCGGCACCCTGCCCAAAGACTCCACACCCCATCCGCGACGCGAAGGTTCCACGTGAAACGTGACCCGCGTCTTACCATGGGGGAGTGAATCTTCTCGACCGTCTCAAACGCACGGACCCGCTGATCGTCCTGATCATCCTGGCCGTCATCATCGCGATCATCCTGCCGGCCCGCGGTGCCTTCGCCGACGCCTTCGACGTCGCGACCAAGATCGGCATCGCACTGCTCTTCTTCCTCTACGGTGCCCGCCTCTCGCCGCGCGAGGCCCTCGAGGGAGTGAAGGCTTGGAAGCTGCACCTGGTGATCCTGTGCTTCACCTTCGTCGTCTTCCCGATCATAGGTGTGGCTCTCCGGCCGCTCACCTCCTTCATCTCCCATGACCTCTACATGGGGATCCTCTTCCTCACGCTGGTGCCCTCCACGGTGCAGTCGTCGGTGGCTTTCACGTCGATCGCCAGGGGCAACGTCGCCGGATCGATCGTCGCCGCCTCGGCCAGCAACCTCGCCGGCGTGTTCCTGACCCCGGTTCTTGTGCTTCTGCTCATGACCGGCGGTGAGGGCGGCATCCACATCGACGCGACCGTCTTCCGCGACATCGCCCTGCAGCTGCTGCTGCCGTTCATCCTCGGTCAGCTCTCGAGGCGTTGGGTGAAGGACTTCGCCGCCAACAAGGGCACCAAGATCGTCGACCGGGGCTCGATCGCCATGGTCGTCTACGCGGCGTTCTCGAAGGGCATGGTCGAGAACATCTGGAGCACCACCGGGGTGTGGGAGGTCCTGTTCCTCGTGATCTTCTCGGTCGTGCTCGTGGCCTTCATGCTGTGGCTGACCCGCTTCGTGCCGCAGAAGATGGGATTCAACCGCAAGGACACCATCGCCATCGAGTTCTGCGGCACCAAGAAGTCGCTCGCCTCCGGCCTGCCGATGGCCTCGGTCATCTTCACCGGCGGGGGACTGGGCCTGCTCATCCTCCCTCTGATGATCTTCCACCAGGTTCAGCTCATGATGTGTTCCTGGCTCGCCGCCCGCTACGCACGTGACAACACCGCCGAAGGCGGCACCGAGAAGGCGACCGCCTGAGACCCGTCGAAGTTCGCACCGGAGCGCCGGCCTGACACCCTCGGTTGTCGGGCCGGCGCTCCCTTTCTGCGGGCGGGGGAGTGGTCACAGGCCACCCACGTGAACCCGGTTCGGACGCGGTAGTCTCGGGACCCATGAGCAAGATCTACGTGCGAACCGAACTGTCCGTGCCCGGCGCCGAGCCGATGGTGCACACCGCCGAGGTCGAGGAGATCGACTCAAAGACGGCCCGGATGGTCCGCCTCGTCCAGCAGACCGCGGAGTTCGCGGTCACCGGCGCGTGGGTCGAGGGCACACCGCACGGCGAGGTCGCCGTCCCGGGAAGCACTGTCCCGCACCCGGACACCTACTCCGACTATCCGGATCTGAAGGCGACCCGTCTGGACGCCAACGAGTTCGAGGCGCTCTGGGCTGAGGCCGCCGCCATTCTCCCCGGCCTGAACTGAGCACCGGCGCTCCACGGTGGTGGGGAACGCGCCGACCCGGGGACCCGCCGCAAAGGACCTTCCGGGTACCGGCCCCGCGACGGTACCGGGGCGTCCGCCATGCAGCAGTCCCGAGTTCCCGCCGCACAGCAGTCCCGAGATCCCTCCGCACAAGGAAAGCGGGCCAGTGTTTCACGTGAAACACTGGCCCGCTTTCGACCCTCCGGCACAGGACGAAGAGAGCCTGAACCCCGGGAGCCCGAGGACCGGCAAGCCACCAAACTCAGAACACGAGGTTCACCAGGATCATGTAGGTCGCCGTGCCGCCGAGGATCGACAGCCCCGAATCGCGGCGCCAGGCGTGCAGCCCGACGGTCACTGCGAGAGCGATGCCGCTCGCCAGCAGACCTCCGGGCGCCTCGGTCTGCCCGATGAGCGTGTAGACGACGAGGATGACCATCACGCCCACCGGCATGGTCAACGCGAGCGTGCCGACGAAGTAGTTGTTCTTCAGCAGCTTCCGGGCGGAGTAGGGGGCCTGGCGGATGAGCACCGTGACGATGCCGACCGGGATGAGGACGGCGAGCACCATGCCGAGGGTGATGTCCGCCGGCAGGCCGGCGACGTGGAAGTCGAGCATCACGCCTCACCCACCTTCAGCTTGAGCGCGTCGTCCAGCCGCGGGATGCGGTAGCGCAGGATCAGCAGAACAAAGTAGGCCACCAGCGCCAGGACGAGCATCTGGCCGGGGACCAGCACCGCGCCCAGAACGCCGAGTCCGACCGCCGTCAGGGGCAGCGACCAGTCCCGGTTGTTCGCGAAGGATTCCCAGGCCAGCACCACGAAGAGAGCCGTCAACGCGAACTCCATGCCCGTGATGTTGTCCGGGATCACCTCGCCGGCGAGCGCGCCGATGATGCCGGGGATGACCCACAGGAGCTGGCAGACGATCTGGATCGTCAGCACCCGGGTACCCGTGATGTGCCCCGGCGGGCGCGCGGACACGATCGCGTAGCTCTCATCCGTCAGGGCATAGGTGGAGTAGGCCCGGCCCACCGCGGAGTCGATCTGGTCGCGCGGATAGGTCAGCCCGTAGAAGATGTGCCGGAAGTTCACCATGAACCCGGTCAGCGCCGCAGAGCCGGGGCCGATGCCCGTGGCGACGAGATTGATCGCCAGGAACTCCATGGAGCCGGCGTAGATGACGGTGGAGAAGATCGGGGTCCACCACCACGCGTAACCGGACTGGACCATCAGCAGCCCGAAGGCGAGTCCCAGCGGGATGAGCCCCAGGCCCACCGCCCATGTCTCCTTGACGCCACCCTTGATCTCCGAGAGTGTTTCACGTGAAACGCCGCTCGGCATGCTCACCATCCCTTCCGTCCTCGGCACACCCCGTCGACCGCGGACGGGGAGTCACGCCCCCGCACGCACCACCGACAGACGGGATCCGGCACAGGCGTGCGTGACAGTGTACCGCTCGGTTCAGTTCGACGAGCGCTTAGATTCAGGGCGCACCGGGTCCCGCGACAATCGCCGAAGCCACCGGACACGCGAGTCCCCAAACACCCGAGCCCCCAGACGCCCGAGCCCCCAGACGCCCGAGCCCCAAAAACCGGAGGGACCCCAACCTCCGGAGCCCCGAAACCGGAGGCGCCCCAGCCCCGCGCCCCCGGGCCCGCGAACCTAGTTGTCCACCAGATCCGTCGGGAAGGTGGAGAAGAGCGGCAGCGGCATCGGCTGACGGCGCATCACCTCGGACCACAGGTCCGCGCGCGGCGGGGCGATCACGTCGCCGGGAAGCGCCGGGGTGACGTACCAGTCGCCGCGCTCGATCTCCTCCTGCAGCTGACCCGGCGCCCACTCGGCGAAGCCGGCGAACAGCCTGAGCCCCGTCAGGTCCTCGACCATCTCCTCGGGCTCGCCGCGCAGGTCCAGGTGCACCAGCCGGTTGGCCAGCCGCGTCAGCCGCGGGTTCGCCCCGATGTCCACACCCGGGCGCGTCACGCCCAGACCGACCACGGACTGCGGCTGCACCGGCCCGCCCAGGTAGATCACCTGCGGCTTCACCGCTGCGGTGACCCACTCGGGCAGCACGTTGGCGATCGCGACGTCACTGCGCTGCACCAGGTTCACGCCGAAGGTGATGAACTCGGTGTGCTGGACCACCAGCACCACCGAGCGGGCGAACTCGGGGGAGGGCATGCCGGGCGCGGCGACCAGCAGCATGCCAGCCTCCGGCTCCGTGCGCTCCAGCGCGTTGAACAGCCGGTCGGAGTAGAAGTCCTCCACCGCTTGCAGCTCCCTTCGCTCGCTCATGCCCGTCGCGGGCAGATCAGACAGACCGGACAAACCAGACAGATCGGACGGGCCGGCCGGGTCAGACCGCTCAGGCGTCCGCGCCCGAGGCGTCGTCCTGACCGGCCCACCAGTCCTTCAGCCGCGCGACCGCGTCGTCGTGCTCCAGCGGCCCCTCCTCGAGCCGCAGCTCCTTGAGGAAGGACCACGCCTTGCCCACCTGCGGGCCCGGGCCGATGCCCAGCACGGCCATGATCTCGTTGCCGTCGAGGTCCGGGCGCACCTTGGCCAGGTCCTCGCGCTGGCGGATCTCCTCGATCCGGTCCTGCAGCCGATCGTAGTTGGCCTGCAGACGCGCCGCTTTGCGGCGGTTGCGGGTGGTGCAGTCGGCGCGCACCAGCTTGTGCAGGCGGGGCAGCAGGTCACCGGCGTCGGTGACGTAGCGGCGCACCGCCGAGTCCGTCCACTCGCCGTCGGCGAAGCCGTGGAAGCGCATGTGCAGGTAGACGAGCTGGCTGACGTCGGAGACCATCTGCTTGGAGTACTTCAGCGCGCGCATGCGGCGGCGCACCAGCTTCGCGCCCACCACCTCGTGGTGGTGGAAGCTGACCCCGCCGCCCGGCTTGGCCGCCCGCGTGGCCGGCTTGCCGCAGTCGTGCAGCAGCGCCGCCCAGCGCAGCACCAGGTCCGGGCCGTCCTCCTCCTGGTCCATCGCCTGGCGCAGCACCGTCATCGAGTGGGCGTAGACGTCCTTGTGCTGCAGGTGCTCGTCCGGGGTCATGCGCAGCCCCGGCACCTCGGGCAGCACCAGGTCCGCCAGCCCCGTGGCCACCAGCAGGTCCCAGCCCAGCCAGGGCGCGCGGCCTTCCATGAACTTGTCCAGCTCGGCGCGCACGCGCTCGACGGTGATGCGCTTGATCTGCCCGGCCATCTCCGTCATCGCGGCGACCACGCGGTCGGCCACCCGGAACTCCAGCTGGGAGACGAAGCGCGCCGCGCGCAGCATGCGCAGCGGGTCGTCGTCGAAGGAGCGCTCGGGCGCGTCCGGGGTGTCCAGCACGCCGTCCACCAGCGCCTGGAACCCGCCCAACGGGTCATGGAACCGGCAGGAGAAACCCGACGCGGCGTCGTCAAGCAACTCCACGGCCATGGCGTTGACGGTGAAGTCGCGGCGCACGAGGTCGGCGTCGAGGCTGTCGCCGAAGCGCACCTCGGGGTTGCGGCTGACACCGTCGTAGGTGTCCGCGCGGAAGGTGGTGATCTCCACCTGCTGGTGGGCGATTTGCGCGGAGACGGTGCCGAACTCGATGCCGGTGTCCCACACGGCCGAGGAGTGCGCGGCGAGGATCTCCTGGATGACCTCGGGGCGCGCCGAGGTGGTGAAGTCCAGGTCGTGGCCGAGCCGGCCGAGCAGCGCGTCGCGCACGGGCCCGCCGACGAGGTAGAGCGACTCGCCGCGGGCGGCGAAGTCCGCCACCAGCGGCCCGAGCACGTCCTTCAGTCCCAGAACCGTCGCCTCCGCGCGGGCGAGCATCGCCGCCGAACCGGCGGGCAGGGGATTGGCGGCGGGTGAGTCCTGGGAAGTCACCCCTGCAGGATACGATCTACAGATGATGAGTACCAACGACGACCAGCGCCACGGCGGGCGTCGGCGCCGGCGCAGGCGTCGGCCGCGCCCCCAGCAGTCGGACAAGCGGCGGCGGCGCCAACCGCAGCGCCCCCCGATGCCCACGCGCGACGAGACCTCCGCCGGCGGCCTCGTCGTGTCCGGTCTGCGCGAGGCCGTCCACGACGGCGAGGTCGACCTCTCGCGCATCTACGTCGCGCTGATCGGCCGGCTGGACCGCCGCGGGCGCCTGCTGTGGTCGATGCCCAAGGGCCACGTCGAGCCCGGCGAGGGCCCGCACGAGACCGCCGAGCGCGAGGTCTGGGAGGAGACGGGCATCCACGGCGAGGTCTTCGCGGACCTCGGCGTGATCGACTACTGGTTCGTCTCCGAGGGCGTGCGCATCCACAAGACCGTCCACCACCACCTGCTGCGCTTCGTCGACGGCTACCTCAACGACGAGGACCCCGAGGTCACCGAGGTGACCTGGGTGCCCGCCGACCGCCTCATCGAGCGCCTGGCGTACGCCGACGAGCGCAAGCTCGCCCGCCGCGCCCACGACCTCCTGCCCGAGCTGGCGCTCAAGGAGGAGAGGTACACGCCGCGATGAGGCGCCTGGCCGCACTCGCCGTCCCGGCCCTGGTCGCGCTGCCCCTGGCCGTGACCTCGGCCGCGCCGGCGGCCGGGCAGGGGTTCCCCATGTCCCCGTCCGCGCCGGAGTCGCGCGAGACGTGGGTCAACCCGGCGGTGCGTGCCGACGAGCGCGAGACCGACCTCTTCGTGGACACCGTCTCCGCCCCGCGGTCCGTGGCCGCCGGCGAGGACGCCGAGATCACCGTGAAGCTGCGCAACGCCACCGACCACGAGCTCGGCCCGGTCAGCCTCACCCCGCTGCGCGCGGGTGCGGTCGGCGACGTCGCCGAGGCGCGCACCGCGCTGGTCCAGGACCGCTCGGCCTACGCGCCCGCCGGGCCCGCCGAACCGGCCGCCGACCTGGGCCCGGGGGAGACCCGCGAGGTCACCGTCGACCTGCCCGGCACCGCCTCCGGCGTCTACCCCGTCGCCGTCGAGGTGCGCGCCGGCACCGAGGTGACCAGCGAGCGCATGCTCGTCGCCGTCGGCGACGCCGCGGGCCCGACGGGGGAGTCCGGTGCGAGCGCGGGCGGGGGCACCGGCGCGGGCGCCGGCACCACCGACTCCGCCGCCGACGGGGAGATTGACGACGAGCGCGCGCCCGCCACCGTCCTGGTCCGCGTCACCGCCCAGGTGGACACCGTCCCCGGCGAGACCGGCGAGGCCCCGGAGGCCGCGCCGCTGATCCTGCGCGACGAGTCCCTGGCCGACGCCATGGCCCCGGGCGGGCGCCTCGACGGCCTGCTCAGCGCCGTGGAGGCCCGCCACGAGACCCTCGGCGACGGGCTCTGCCTGGCCATCGACCCCGCGCTCGTCGACGCCGCCGAGCGCATGACCCAGGGCTACACCGTGGCCGAGACGCGCCGCTCCCAGGCCACCCAGCAGCGCCGGCTGCGCGACTCCTGGTCGCTCGACGACGACTCCACAGGCGAGCCCGGCCGCGGCGCAGACGACGCCGCCGCCTTCCTCGAGCGCCTGCGCGCGCTCGCTCAGGGCTGCACCGTCGCGATGCCCTGGGCCGACACCGACCTCGACGCCGTGGCGCGCACCGGGGACCCCTGGCTGATGCGCGAGGCCCTCCAGCGCGGCCCGGACACCCTGCGCTCCGTGCTCGGCGCCGAGCCGCTCGAGGACGTCGTGCTCCCCGGCGCCGGCTACGTCGAGCCCGCGACCGCCCCCGCCCTGGCCTGGGCGGACACCGGCGAGGGCTCGGCGGCGGCCATCGAGCCGGCCTGGGAGGCCTCGGACGCCCCGCGCTCGGACGCCTCCGGGCGCTCCACCCTCGACGACCCCGGCCTGCCCGCCGCCGGCTCCGGGGTGCCGGGCCCGCCGGACGAGACCGTCTCCGTGCTCGTCGCCGACAACACCGTCTGGTCCGCCCCACGCGCCGGCCACTTCGCCGAGCTGGCCCCCGGCATCCGCGCCGTGACCCACCAGGGCTCGCTGACGGCGACCCTGGCCACCGTCGGCGAGCAGCCGGTCACCGCCGGCTACGCCAACCCGGAGACCCGGCTGGACTACCGCCTCGACTCGCCCGTGGCCCGCGAGACCACCGCCGCCGGCGCCGTCGACCTCGCCCTGCGCGGTGAGGACCCCGTGCTGGTCACCGTCCCCGGCCACGCCGACGGCGAGTCCGCGGCCGCGATTCTCGACGCCGCGGTGGCCGCCGCCGGCGGTACCGTCACCCTCTCCGACTACCTGACCGTCGACCGCGCCGACGGCGCGGACCTCGCCGCCGCCTCCGAGGCCGCCGCGGCCACGGGGGCCGACGCAGGGGAGGGCTTCGGCGCGCCGTTCACCGACCCGGGCGTCTACTCCGACGCCGAGGTGCTGCGCGCGACCCAGCAGGCGACCTACACCGACGACCTGACGCGCATCATGGCCAACGACCCCTCGATCGCCCTGACGCGCTACGGCTTCACCGCCCCGCTGCGCCGCGACATCCTCACCGCGCTGACGGTGGCGCGGCGCCGCTCGGTGGCCGGCTTCGACGCCGCCGTCGACGCCACCGCCGGGCGCCTCGGCGGCAACCGGGTGATGCTGCAGGACCTGCGCTCCTCGGTCGAGCTGATGCCCCCGGGCAACGTCTACACCCGCTCCTCGGAGTCCTCGCCGCTGATCATCGTCGCGCGCAACGGCCTGCCGCTGCCCACGCGCACCCGCATCGACTACGTCGCCGAGGGCGAGGCCACCCTCAACACGCCCGACGAGGTGCGCATCCCGGCGCGCGGCTCCCTGACGGTGTCGATGACCGCGGACATCCCGGACAACGACCGGCGCACCGACCTCGAGCTGTGGCTGTCCACCCCGGACGGCGCGGCGATCTCCAACCGCGTCGACATCACCGTGCAGACCCGCGCACGCCTGATCGGCGCCACCGTCGCCGGGGTCACCCTCGTCGGCGGCCTCGCACTGGCCGCCCTCTTCCGCGCCGGGCGGCGGCACCGCCGCCGGGTGCGCGCCACGGGCGCGCAGGCGCGACGTCGGAAATTAAAGCGCTCCGGGCGATAACCCGGGCGCGTGGCAGTTTCCGTTCGGGTCCCCCGGCGGACACAATGGGGTTTTGTGAACCCCTCTGACAGTCCCAACGGACCCGGGCTGCGCGGCCGCTTCCGCGCCGCCGCCCCGCCCGCCCCCGTGCCGGAGCCGAGCTCGGCGGCGACCACCGCCTCGGAGACCCCGGACGAGCCGACCGAGGACCGCTCGCGGCTGACCGCCGCGCCGGGCAGCCCCGTCGCCGAGGCCGACGCCCCGGCGGGGGAGCGGGGCCCGGGTGACACCTCGGGTGCCGGGAGCTCCGGCGCCGGCTCCGCTTCAGCGAGCTCCGGCGCGGCCGGCTCCGGCAGCTCCGCCGCCGGCGGCTCCGACGACGGCCGCGAGGGCACCTCCGACGCCGACGTCGTGCGCTCGACCGGTTCGATGGCGGTGGCCACGCTCTTCTCGCGCATCACCGGGTTCCTGCGCAACGTGCTCATCGGCGCCTCGCTGGGCCCCGCGATCTCCTCGGCGTTCAACACGGCCAACACGCTGCCGAACCTGATCACCGAGATCGTCCTCGGCGCGGTGCTGACCTCGCTGGTGGTGCCCGTGCTCGTGCGCGCCGAGAAAGAGGACGCCGACCACGGCAGCGCCTTCGTGCGCCGCCTGTTCACCCTGGCGTTCTCCCTGCTGGGGGTGGTCACGGTCCTCGCCGTGGTCGGGGCGCCGCTGCTCACACGGCTGACCCTGGGCAGCGACGGCGAGGTCAACGTCACCCAGTCGACGTCCTTCGCCTTCCTGGTGCTCCCGCAGATCCTCTTCTACGGGCTGTTCTCCCTGTTCATGGCCGTGCTCAACACCAAGGGCGTCTTCCGGCCCGGCGCGTGGGCCCCGGTGGCCAACAACGTCGTGTCCATCACCGTGCTGCTGCTCTACCGCTTCCTGCCCGGCGGGCTGGACCCGAACGCGCCGAGCCCGATCACGGACCCGCACGTGCTGCTGCTGGGCCTGGGCACCACCGCCGGCGTGGTGGTGCAGATGCTCATCCTCATCCCGCCGCTCAAGCGCGCCGGCGTCGACCTGCGCCCCCTGTGGGGCATCGACGAGCGCCTCAAGGCCTTCGGTGGGATGGCCATGGCCATCATCGTCTACGTGGCCATCTCCCAGGCCGGCTGGGTGATCACGACCAATATCGCGTCGGCCTCCTCGGCCGCCGCGCCGAACATCTACCAGCAGCACTGGCTGCTGCTGCAGGTGCCCTACGGCATCATCGGCGTGACCCTGCTGACCGCCCTGATGCCCCGGCTCTCGCGCAACGCCGCCGACGGCGACGACAAGGGCGTGGTCCGCGACCTGACGCTGGCGACGAAGCTGACCTTCATCGCCCTGATCCCGGTGGTCCTCTTCTTCACCGCCTTCGGCCGGGACATCGGCATCGCGCTGTTCCACTACGGCGCCTTCGAGCGCGAGGCCTCCGAGCTGCTCGGCCTGACGCTGAGCTTCTCCGCCTTCACGCTGATCCCGTACGCCACCGTGCTGCTGCACCTGCGCGTCTTCTACGCCCGCGAGGAGGCGTGGACGCCAACGTGGATCATCGCCGGCATCACCGCCACCAAGGTCGTGCTCTCCGTGGGCGCGCCGATGGTCGCCTCCTCGCCGCACCGCGTGGTCATCCTCCTCGGCGCCGCCAACGGCTTCGGCTTCATCGCCGGCGCCTTCATCGGCTGGTTCCTGCTGCGCCGCAAGCTCGGCCCCCTGGGCACCGGCTCCGTGCTGCGCACCTCCGTGTGGGCGCTGGCCTCCTCGATCGTCGGCGTGGCCGCGGCGCTGCTGACCGGCTGGCTCATCGACGTGGTCGCCGCGCCGCTGCTCGCCGCACTCGGCAGCATCGGCCAGCTGCTGCGCCTCGGCGTCGTCGGCGTCATCTTCCTCGTCGCCACGGGCGTCGTGCTCAGCTTCTCCAGGCTGCCCGAGGTGCAGAACCTCGGCGCCCTGGTCCAGCGCGTGCCGGGCCTGCGCCGCCTGATCCGCGTCGACGAGGAGCGCGGCCTCGAGGTCGGCGAGCCGACCGTGCGCGAGATCTCCGAGCAGTACCTCGTCTCCGACTCCTTCGCGGCCACCCCGGTGCCGCCGCCGATGTCCGCCGGCGTGGTCCGCGGACCCCGCCTGGTGCCCGGCGCCTCGGTGGACACGGGCCGCTACCGCCTGCTCGCCGAGCACGGCTCCGCCACCGGCGCCCGCTTCTGGGAGGCCAAGGAGCGCGCCACGGGCCGCCGCGTCGCGCTCGTCTTCGTCGACACCTCCGGCATGTCGCCGCTGGCGCCGGCCACCCCGGCCGCCGCCGCGGGCGCGGCCGCCGAGGTCACCCGCCGCACCCGCAAGCTCGCCGGGCTGAACCACCCGTCGATCGCGCCGAACGTGACGGTCTCCGCCTACCGCAACGGCTGTCTGATCGTCGCCGACTGGGTCGAGG
The DNA here is from genome assembly GCF_001941485.1 of Corynebacterium frankenforstense DSM 45800. Lineage (NCBI taxonomy): Bacteria > Bacillati > Actinomycetota > Actinomycetes > Mycobacteriales > Corynebacteriaceae > Corynebacterium > Corynebacterium frankenforstense. The sequence continues at coordinate 2,592,962 of NZ_CP009247.1, forward strand.
GCTCGCCGCTGAAGACCGTCGCCGAGGAGGGCGGCGCCGACCCGCGCGCCGCCGCCTACGCGCTCAGCCCGCTCGCCGACGCCGTCGGCCGCGCCCACGAGGCCGGTACCCCGCTGGGCCTGGACAACTGGTCGCGCATCCGCATCAACACCTCCGGCCAGGCCGTGCTGGCCTTCCCGGCGGTGCTCGCCGACGCCTCCCGCGAGGAGGACTCCTCCGCGGTCGCCTCCGCGCTCGGCCTGCTCGTCGACACCGACAGCGCCCCCGAGGACGTCGTCGGCGTCCTGCAGGCCGCCCACGAGGGCGAGACCGACCCGATCGAGCTGGGTCAGCGGCTGCGCCGCGCCGGCCTCGGCGAGACCGACGAGGAGCCCGCCGAGCTCGAGGTGCACACCGACGAGGCCCCGACCGTCGAGCAGCGCCCCGGCTTCGGCGAGCGCGGCCTGACGCGCAAGGGCACCGGCGTGCTGGCCGTGCTCGTCTTCGGCGCCGTGGTGGGCATCGCCGTGGCGGCGACCTACCTGGCCGGCGTGCTCGGCGACGGCGAGGGCGACGCCCCCGTCAGCCGCCCGGGCACCTCGCAGACCCGGGGCCCGGACCCGCTGCCGCTGGTGCAGTCCCTCGAGTCCGCCGAGACCCTTCCCGACGGCGGCGACGCGCACGCGGCCGTCGACGGCGACACCTCGACCTCGGTCACGCTGGGCCGCGGCGAGGGCCTGGAGCTGACCCTCCAGGCCGCCGTGCCGGTGCAGACCGTCGTGGTCACCCAGGGCGACGCGGGCGTCGGCTACCGCATCGAGCAGGTCGCCGAGGACGCCGCGGGCGCGACCGGCGGCCCCGGCTCCGGCGGTGACGCCGCCGGCTCGCAGGCCGCCGAGGGTCCCGACGCCGCGCGGGAGGGCGCCGGCGAGCAGCTGGCCGCGGGCGAGCTGGCCTCGGGCCGCAACGTCATCGAGCTGGCCGAGGCCGCCCCGAGCTCCGGGGTGCGCATCTGGTTCGACGGCGACGTCACCGTCAGCGAGGTCCGCGTGGTCGGCCAGCGCGGCTAGTCCGCGCGACCCCACGGCCCGCACCGCACCGCCCAGGCCCGGCTCCCCGACGGGGGCCGGGCCTTCGCCGTGCCCGGGACGCCGTGACCACCACACTGGGCGGGCCCGCCGGGCGCGGGCGGCCGGGGCGCGGTTTACTGTCGGCGTAACAAACATTCCGGGGGGAATCACACATGGACCAGCACACCGACGTGCAACTCGTGCGCTCGTACCGCGCCGGCGAGAAGGGGGCCTTCGCCGAGATACTCAACCGACACCACCGCCGCATGCAGGCCGTCGCGCGGCGCTACGCCCGCCGCGAGGAGGACGTCCAGGACATCCTCCAGGACGCCTACCTGCGCGCCAGCCAGGGGTTGGACGGCTTCCGCGCCGAGGCCCGCCTGAGCACCTGGCTGCACCGGCTCGTGGCCAACTCCGCGCTCGACCACATCGGGCGGGCCCGCAACCGCGTCGAGACGCCCGTTCTCGACGAGGACGCGCACCGCCGCCTGGGCATGCGCCACGACCCGATGCACCGCGCCGAGCTGCGCATGGCCGTGCGCCGCGCGCTCAAGGAGGTGACACCCGGCCAGGCCGCGGCCGTCGTGCTTGTCGACGTCGCGGGCTACAGCGTCGCGGACGCCGCCGCGTTGCTGGGCGTCGCCCCGGGCACGGTGAAGTCGCGGGCCTGGCGGGCCCGCGAGCGCCTGCGCGAGGTGCTCGACCCCGCGCTGGCCCGCGACGACTCCACCGCCGCGCGCCCCGGCCAGCTCGTCGCCTGAGGCGCCGCGCGCCCACGGTGCCGCAGCGCAGGCTGCGGCACGAGCCGCAACCCGCACGTGCGCGCCGACGGCGCCGCGCGCGACGTCGTCAAGCACGGGTCTCCGGGGGTGCACGGTAGGATGGCTCCTCGGCACAGACGCGTCCATCAAGGAGACATCAATGACCGTTCACGACCTCGCGATCATCGGTTCCGGCCCCGCCGGATACACCGCCGCGCTCTACGCCGCGCGCGCGGAGCTGAAACCGGTGGTCTTCGAAGGCTTCGAGTTCGGCGGCTCGCTGATGAACACCACCGAGGTGGAGAACTACCCCGGGTTCGAGAACGGCATCATGGGCCCCGACCTGATGATGACCATGCGCAGCCAGGCCGAGCGCTTCGGCGCCGACCTGCGCCAGGAGCTGGTCGACTCCGTCGAGCTCGACGGGGAGGAGAAGGTCCTGCACGTCGGCGACGAGGAGGTCCGCGCCCGCGCGGTCATCCTGGCCACCGGTGCGGCCCCGCGTCACCTGGGCATCCCCGGCGAGGAGGAGCTCTCCGGCCGCGGCGTGTCCACCTGCGCGACCTGCGACGGCTTCTTCTTCAAGGGCCACAAGATCGCCGTGGTCGGCGGCGGCGACTCCGCGATGGAGGAGGCCAACTTCCTCACCCGCTTCGGCGAGTCCGTCACCGTGATCCACCGCCGCGAGGAGTTCCGCGCCTCGCCGATCATGCTCGAGCGCGCCCGCCAGAACGACAAGATCGACTTCCTGGTCAACAAGACCGTCTCGACCATCCACGAGGCCGACGGCAAGGTCTCCGGCCTCGAGCTGACCGACACCGTCACCGGCGAGAAGAGCGAGCTGGACGCCACCGCGCTGTTCGTCGCCATCGGCCACGACCCGCGCTCGAAGTTCCTCGACGGCCAGGTCGAGCTGAACCCGGCCGGCTACGTCAAGGTCGAGGAGCCCTCGACGCGCACCTCGGTGCCCGGCGTCTTCGCCGCCGGCGACCTGGTCGACGACCACTACCAGCAGGCCGTCACCGCGGCCGGCTCCGGCTGCCGCGCCGCGCTCGACGCGCAGGCCTACATCGAGACCCTGGGTCTCGGTGCGGAGGCTGAGGCGTGAGCGCCGCGGTCACCCCGGTCACCCAGGCGACCTTCCGCAAGGAGGTCGTCGAGTCGGACGTGCCGGTGCTCGTGGACTTCTGGGCCGAGTGGTGCGGGCCGTGCAAGGCGCTGCGCCCGGAGCTCGAGAAGGTCGCCGACAAGCTCGGTGAGCGCGCCCGCGTCGTCTCCGTCGACGTCGACTCGGAGCGTGGCCTGGCGGCCATGTTCCAGGTCCTCTCGATCCCCACGGTGGTCATCTACTCGGGCGGCAGGCAGGTCGACGAGTTCACCGGGGCACGCCCGGCCGGCGAGATCCTCCGGCGCGTGGAAAAGATTCTGTAGCTGCTAATCTTTAGGACAGGCGCCCCGGCGCCTGGAAGGCGGGCCGACCGCGCCCGATGACCGGGCGCCCCGACGCCCGGGTAACAGACGTGCGACGTCTGGGAAGGAGTGCCGTGACCGACGTTCTCCGAGTCGGCGACCGTAGCCCGCGTGTGGCCGAGGCGAGGATGACGCTGGCCCGTCTGGGCCTGCTGAGCGGGTACGCCGGTGACATCCCGGACACCTCGGCGTCCTCACGCCAGTACTCCGACGAGGACACCTACTTCGACGCGGACCTCGCCCAGCAGATCAAGGCCTTCCAGCAGACCCGCGGCATCATGCCCACGGGCCGCATCGACGAGATGACGCTGCGCGAGCTGCGCGGCGCCTCCTACACGCTGGGCGAGCGCGTGCTGCGCTTCAACGACACCGAGCCCGTGCTCGGCGACGACGTCGCCCAGCTGCAGAAGCAGCTGCAGGAGCTCGGTTTCTACTCCGACCGCATCGACGGACACTTCGGCCCGGACACCGCCCACGCGCTGCGCACCTACCAGCTCAACTCCGGCATCGACGCCGACGGCGAGTTCGGCCCCGAGACCGCCCGTGCGCTGAGCCTGCTGGGCCGGCGCATCACGGGCGGCTCCGCCCAGGCGATCCGCGAGCGCGAGCACGTCCGCCAGGCGGGTCCCCGCCTGGCCGGCAAGCGCGTGGTCATCGACCCGGCGCTGGGCAACGGCCGCCAGGGGCAGACCGTCGACGGCCACTACGGGCGGATCACCGAGGAGGAGATCCTCTGGGACCTCGCCGAGCGCATCCGCGACCGGATGACGGCGGCCGGCATGGAGGCCACGCTGTCGCGCACCCGCCAGGACGACCCGCCGGCGAAGGCGCGCGCGGACATGGCCAACGCGATGGACGCGGACCTGATGATCTCGCTGGCCTGCGACAGCTACCCCAACGAGAAGGCCGCCGGCGTGGCCACCTTCTACTTCGGCTCCGAGATCGGCGCGAACTCCCTGACCGGTGAGACGCTCTCCGGCTACATCCAGCGCGAGATCGTCGCGCGCACGCAGCTGACCAACTGCGGCAACCACGGCCGCACCTGGGAGGTGCTGCGCCTGACGCGGATGCCCACCGTCGAGGTCGTCGCCGGCTACCTGACCAACCCGGGCGACGTCGCCATCATCACCGACCCGGCCAAGCGCGACGCGATCGCCGAGGCCGTCGTGGTCGCCGTCAAGCGCCTCTACCTGCTGGACAACGACACCCAGCGCACGGGCACCTACCGCTTCGCGGAGCTGCTCCGCGACGAGAAGCGCAGCAGCTAGACCCCCATCAATTGCCGACGTCCCGTCGCGCCCCGTGCGCGCACGGGCGTCGGCTCCTGCGCGTGTGCGGCGCGCTGCGCGCGCCGCGGGCGCTCGTTGCACGCGCCGCGGGCGCTCGTTGCACGCGCCGCGGGCGCTAGGTCGGAGTGCTAGGCCGGGGCGAGCAGTTCCTCGGCCTCGGCGGCGGAGAGCAGCCCGTTGGGCGGCGGCAGCTCGAGGCGGAAGCGCGGGAAGACGGGGTGCTCTGCGACGACCTCGAAGCCGGTCGCGGCGAGCAGTTCGGCGGGCAAAAGACCCACGGCCTGCGGGTCGGCGACCAGGCCGACCAGCGAGCCGGGCAGCGTCGAGCACTCCACGCCGTCGCGGTAGCCGAAGGCCTCCACGACACGGGTGCGGCGCGCGGTCAGCTCGGCCAGCGCGGCGTCGACAAGCACGTGGCTCGCGCCGACGGTGAGGTCGGGGTCGACGAAGAGGCTGGTCAGCACCAGCGCGTCGGCGCTGACGGGGCCGCTGGGCATGCGCGCGCAGCCGGCGGCGTCGGCGGGCGGGCAGAAGAGCACGGTCGCGCGGGCCCGGCCGCGCAGGCCGGAGCCGGCGTCGAGGTTGAACCCGCAGGTGCCGAAGGTGAGCAGGACCGTGGTCAGCCACGCCTCTTTCTCGAGCAGCGGGTCACCGGCGTCGAGATCCCCGAGCTCCCAGAACACGCTGCGCGCCGCCTGCGGGTGCACCGAGGTCAGCGTCTCCTGCGCGACGGGGGCCAGCCGGGGGATCATCGCCTCAGTGCTTCTCGATCAACGCCATGATCCGCTCGAAGTCGGCCTCGTCGCCGAACTCGATGACCATCTTGCCCTTGCGCTTGCCCATGGTGACCGTCACGCGGGTGTCGAAGGCGTCCGCGAGCCGCTCGGCGGCGTGCGTCATCGCCTCGGGCTGCTCGACCTGCGAGCGCGCGGCGCGCTTCTTGGGCTGGTCGCCCCGGTTGAGCAGGGTGACGGCCTCCTCGGTGGCGCGCACCGACAGCCCCTCGGCGACGACGCGCTCGGCCAGGGCCTCCTGGGCCTCGGCGCCGGTCTTCAGGCCCATCAGGGCGCGGGCGTGGCCGGCGGTGAGCACGCCCGCGGCGACCTTGCGCTGCACGGGCACCGGCAGCGAGAGCAGCCGGATAGTGTTGGTGACCGTCGGGCGCGAGCGACCGAGGCGGCGGGCCAGCTCCTCCTGGGTGACGTCGAACTCCTCGAGCAGCTGCTGGTAGGCCGCGCCCTCCTCGAGGGGGTTGAGCTGGACGCGGTGGATGTTCTCCAGCAGCGCGTCGCGCAGCATCGAGGTGTCGTCGGACTCGCGCACGATCGCCGGGATGCGGCCCAGGCCGGCCTTGCCGGCGGCGCGCCAGCGGCGCTCGCCCATGATGATCTCGAAGCCGTGGTCGGCCGGGCGCACGACGATCGGCTGCAGCAGGCCAAACTCGCGGATGGAGTGGACCAGCTCGGACAGATCGTCCTCGTCGAAGACCTGGCGCGGCTGGCGCTCGTTCGGGTAGATCTCGCCGACCGGGATCTCCTGGTAGGTCGCGCCGACGTCCTGGGTGGTCGGGGCGGGGTCGCGGTCGCCGGCCTCGGCGATCAGCCGGTCCAGGCCGGGGGTGGCCGGGCCGGGGGTCACGTGCGGGGCGTGCGGGGCGCGGCCGTTCGGGGCGTCCTTGTTCTTGGCCCTGCCGGCCTTCCCGGCGCCCTTGCCGGTGTCCTTGTTCTTGGCCGCGTCCTTGGCCTTGCCGGACTTGCCCGCGCCCTTGCCGGACTTCCCGGCGCCTTTGTCGTTGCCGTTCTTGCCGTTCTCGGCGGACGTGGCGGACTCGCCCGCGGCGTCGCGCGGGTCAGGGTCCCGGGGATCGCGCGCGTCGCGCGGATCCGCGTCCCGCGGGTCGGGGTCGCGGGGGTCACGCGCCGGGCGGGAGCGGCCCAACACGGCGTCGGCCGCGGCGTCGGAAAGGTGCGGCTTCTCCGCGCCGGTGGGGATGAGGGCGGCCAGGCCACGGCCCAGGCCCCCGCGGCGGTTCGGTTGCGCCTTCGTCATTCCTCGTTACCTTTCAGCTGTTCGGCGGTCGCCGGGCTGACGCCGATCGGGCCCGTGCCCTCGCCGGGGGTGTAGTCACCGCGCTTTGCGAACTCCTCGGCCGCCGCCGCGTACGCCATCCCGCCGCGCGAGGACGGGTCGTAGGCGAGCACCGGCATGCCGTAGCCGGGGGCCTCGGAGACGCGCACGGAGCGCGGGATGACGGTGCGCATGGTGACGTCACCGAAGTGTTCGCGGACCTCCGCGGCGACCTGCTCGGCGAGCTTGGTGCGCGCGTCGTACATCGTCAGCAGGATCGCCGAGATGTGCAGCATCGGGTTGAGGTGCTCGCGGATCATGGAGATGTTGTTGAGCAGCTGGCCGACACCCTCGAGCGCGTAGTACTCGCACTGGATGGGGATGAGGACCTCCTCGACGAAGGTCATCGCGTTGATGGTCAGCAGTCCCAGCGACGGCGGGCAGTCGATGAAGACGTAGTCGTACTCGCGCTCGCCGAGGACCCCGCCCTTGAGCTGGTCGTAGAGGCGGTACTCGCGGCGCACCATCGAGACCAGCTCGATCTCCGCGCCGGCCAGGTCGATGGTGGCGGGGATGCAGTGCAGGTTCGGGTGGTGCGGGCTGACCTGGACGGCCTCCTGCGCGGTGGCCTGCCCGATGAGCAGCTCGTAGCTGGAGGTGGTCCCGGCGCGGTGCTCGACACCGAGCGCGGTGGAGGCGTTGCCCTGGGGGTCGAGGTCGATGACCAGGACCTTCATCCCGCAGCTGGCCAGGCCGGCGGCCAGGTTGACCGCGGAGGTGGTCTTGCCCACCCCGCCCTTCTGGTTGGCCACGGTGATCAGCCGGGGGCGCTCCGGGCGCTCCAGGCGGGCGCGCTCCGGGATGGCGGCCTCGGGCGCGCTGTGCTCATCGGCCATGCTGGTGCATCTGCCCCTTTCCGTCTCGCTGCGATCGCGCCGCGGCGGACGCCTGGAGGGGAGTGCCCCTGCCCGGGCGCCGGCCGCGGATTACCCACCCCACTCTATCCGCTCGCGCCGGGTGCCCGAGAGGTGACTCCGGGCCCGCCGCTCACGGGCGGGTGGGGGACACCGGCCAGGCCTGCCGGGAGCCGGGGCGGGCGCCTGCGCGCCGCGGCTTCGGCGCGCGTCTGCGCCTCAGTGCACCCGGTCGGTGCCGCGGACGATGCGGATCAGCGTCGTCGGCTCGGCGAGCACGTCCTCGCCGACGGTGAGGATCTCCGCGTCCGTTCCGCCGGCGGCGGCGATCTCGCGGGCGTCGCGCTCGAGCTCCTCGGCCACGCTGGTGCCCTTCATGGCGACCATCGCGCCGCCGCGCTTGGCCAGGGGCAGCGACCAGCGGGTCAGCTTGCCCAGCGGGGCCACGGCGCGGGAGGTGACCACGTCGGCGGCCGGCAGGGCCCGCCGGATGTTCTTCTCCTCGGCGCGACCGCGCGCGACGGTGACGTTGTCCAGGGAGAGCTCGCGGACGACGTCGTGAAGGAAGTTGGACCGCTTCAGCAGCGGCTCGAGCAGCACGATCTTCAGGTCGGGCCGGGCGATGGCCAACGGGATGCCCGGCAGGCCGGCGCCGGAGCCGACGTCGGTCACGCGCGCGCCGGACTCGATGGCCTCGCCGGCCACCGCGCAGTTGAGGATGTGCCGCGACCAGAGGCGCGGGACCTCGCGCGGGCCGATGAAGCCGCGCTCGGAGCCGGTGGTCGCCAGCATCCGGTGGTACTCGCGGGCCGTATCGAGGCGGTCGCCGAAGACGCGGGCGGCCGCCCGCGCCAGGTCACCGGTCAGGGTGTCGGCGGCGTCGGTGCCGTCGTCCGCGGCGGCGCCCCTGGCGTCGCCGGCGGTCTCGGGGGACTGGCTCACCGCTTGCCGCCCTTCTTGCCCTTGTTCTTGTTCTTCTTCTTGCCGCCCTTGGCGTTCTGCGGCTTCTGGCCGGGCTTCGGCTTGCTGGCCGCGCCCGCGTTACCGGCGTTTCCGGCCTTGGGGGCGTCGGTCTTGGTGGCGGTGTTCGCGGCCGCGTCGTTCGCCTTGGCCGCGCCCTTGCCCTTGTTGCGCTTCGGCTTCTGGCCGGGCTTCGGGGCGGTGGCGCGCTTGGCCTCCAGTGCGGCGGCCTCCTCGGCCTCCTCCTCGGCGTCGACCTTGGCGAAGATGTAGCGCTGCTGGAAGAAGGTCCAGATGTTGTTGGCCACCATGTAGAACAGCAGGCCGATGTGCCAGATGAAGCCGGTGAACAGGATGGTGCCCGGCATGACCCACATCATCATCTTGGACATCATCTGGGTCTGCATCGCGGCCATGTCGTTGCTCGGCGCGGCGGTCTTGCCGGACTCGCGGCGGCGGTTCATGCGCTCGACGGACTGGCGGGCGTTGAAGTGCGTGGCCAGCACAATGATGACGATCAGCGGCGCGGCGACGGCGATGATCATCCCGCGCGACAGGGACTCGGAGTCCGGGAACGCGGCGTACATGTCCTGCGGCATCGAGATGTACGCCGAGAGCGGCACGCCGAAGAGCTTGGCGCCCAGGAAGGACTGCACCTCGTCGACCCCGAAGATGTAGTTCGGGATGTTGGCGTTCTCCTCGGGGCTCAGCCCCAGGCCGCCGGCCTGGTCACCGGTGCGGTTGAAGGAGCGCAGCACGTGGAACAGGCCGATGAACACCGGCATCTGGGCCAGGACCGGCAGGCAGCCGGCGACGGGGTTGACCCCCATCTCCTTCTGGACCTTGCGGGTCTCCTCCATCATCTTCTGCTGGTCGTTCTTGTACTTCTCACGGATGGCCTGCATCTTCGGGGCCATCTTCTGCATCTTCAGGCTCGAGCGCATCTGGTTGAGCATCGGCTTGAACAGCAGGATGCGCAGGGTGAAGGTCAGGAAGATGATCGCGAGGATCCACGAGACAGCGGAATCCGCGCCGAAGGGGAAGGCGAAGATCTTGTGCCAGAACCACAGGACCGCGGAGATCGGCCAGTAGATGAAGTTGAGCACGAAGGTTCAGGGCTCCTTGGGGGTCGGAGGTGGGACCGGGTCGATGCCGCCGGGGTGCCAGGGGCCGCACTTGGCCAGCCGGGCGAGCGCGAGTGCCGTGCCTTTGACCGCTCCGTGGGTCTGGACCGCCTCGAGGGCGTAGGCGCTGCAGCTGGGCTGAAAACGGCAGGTCGCCACCATTTTAAGGGGTGAGATGTACTTTTGGTAGAAGCGTATCGACGCCGCCACGGCCCGCGCGGCGACACTAGGCACCGTGGGTGCCTTCCGCTTGCCGACGCCCGCGCCCGCGCGCCTTGGCGACCGCCTTGCGCAGGTCGCGTTCCAGACGCTGCGAGTCCGCGGTGCCGGCGGCCGGCAGCGCGCGGACGACCACACCCTCACCGGGGACGACGGTGCCGTCCTCGGCGAGGCGCCGGCAGATGTGGCGCAGCCGGCGCGAGGTGCGGTGGCGGGTGACGGCGTCGCCGACGGCCTTAGACACGACGAGACCGAACCGCGGACCGCCTTGGGTGGCGATCCGGGGCCCGGTCTCGGGGTCGCCCAGGTGGGCGACCAGTGTCTTGGTTCCGGCCCGGGTCCCTCCGCGGATCACCCGCGTGAACTGCGCGGGGGACGTCAGCTTGAGGTGCCGGGGCAGCACCTTAGGCCGTCAGCTTCGCGCGGCCCTTACGGCGACGGGCGGCGACGATGGCGCGGCCGGCGCGGGTGCGCATGCGGGTACGGAAGCCGTGCTTCTTGGCGCGGCGGCGGTTGTTGGGCTGGAAGGTCCGCTTGCCCTTGCTCACAGTGGTCTCCTCAAAGTTTTCATCCCGGCCCCTCCCGGAGGGGAGCCGCACGTACATGACTTCCGGAGCGGCGCCGCAGGCGGCCGGGCTCCGTAAGAGCGCACCGGGACAAACCGTCGGCCATTCGGTCCGGGGACCTCCGACCCCGGGGACCCGGGGCCGCTGGCACGTGGTTAGCCGGTGCGACAGACCATGACAGACTACGGGAGATCGCAGGCCCGGGCCAAATCGACACGCCGGTGAGAACGCGCCGCTCAGACGGGGGCCCCTGTAATTCCTTTCTTGTAATTTCCCCGTCCGCTCCGGCCCGCGGGCAGGCCACACGGCGCGTCGCGCTCCCGGCGGCGCGCCGCGGGAAACTCCACAGGCGGGCGATGTCTCGTGATCGGGGGCGATGGGGAACAATGGGGCTATCGCCCACAATTCCCACAGGCCGGTTAATCACCGGGCTGTGGATAACTCTCAACATCGAGTTGAGGGTTTCCGCGGGCCGGATGGAAACCGCAGGTCATGGCTCTGATTTGGGAGAACCACATTCTCCACAGGCTAGAGTGAGGCCTGTGGAGAACTCCGGCCCGCGCCGCTGTCCACACCTGTGGATAACGGTGTGGAATACGAGGTCGGCGCACAGATCGCCCTGTGGGGCGCCCGGTGCACAACGAGTGACCTCGAAATGACAAGTTCATGAGCAAGACGCGAAGCCGCGGCACCCCGCCGCGGCGGTGCGCGGTGGCCCCCACGGGCCCGGAGCCCGGGTCCGTGGGATTTCCGTGGGATTTTCAGCCACCGC